>NZ_JBHUKS010000026.1:0-364172 GCF_042684085.1 Amycolatopsis silviterrae | reverse complement strand
GGCGCCACCACTCACGACTCCGGCAGGAACTCCTCGTCCTTGGGCTTCTTCCGCCACGCCGCCACGAGCCCGAGCGGGTCGGGGCGCAGCAGCGACGCGGCCGCGTAGAGGCTGACCACGACGACGATCGCGATGAACCACCAGTCGTAGAGGGCCTGCTCCCCCGTCGGGTAGTACACGAGGGTCACGAAGACCGAGATCGCGACGATCGCCGAGAGGTTCCGGCGTTCCCACGGGAACGCGGAGATCAGCACGAAGCCCCAGGTGAGGTACCACGGCAGGGTCGGCGGCATGAGGATCGCGACGGCCAGCAGCGTGATCGCGGCGCGGTAGACGGCTTCCTTGCCGCCGCCGCGGGCGAGCCACCACTGGCGGACGCCGAACACGACGAGGCCGATCATCGCGATGGCGCGGGCGACGGTGACGAACGGCGAGGGCTGGACGGGCGCGATGATGTGGACGAGGTTGTAGACGGCCTCGCCGATGCCGCTGGGGAAGTTCAGCCAGTTGGTGATGAGCTGCGGGGCTTTGAGCCCGGACCACCAGCCGAGGTTGAGCGAGCCGAGCGACACCCAGGTGCCGACGACGAACACCGGCAGGAACAGCCCGACGGCCGCGGCTCCTGCCTTGAAGAAGTTCTTCGTCTTCGACGGGCCCCGCATGTCCGCCGCCCACATCCAGACCATGAACGGGAGCGCGACGGCGGCGGTCGGCTTGATCAGCATGCCGATCGTCACGAGCACGACCGCGATGACGTGCTTGCGTTCGAGCGCGGCGAGCATGCCGATGGTGAGGAAGCCGAGCATCATCAGGTCGTTGTGCGGGCCGCCGAAGAGGTGGATGACCATCATCGGGCTGGCGACCGCGACCCACAGCGCGACCGGGAGCTTGCCGCCGAGGTGCTTGACGAGCCGGGGCAGCGCCCAGAGCGTCATGCCGAGGCCGACGAGGAGCACGAGCCGGGTGAGGATCACCCCGGCGATCATGTGGTCCTGGGTGATCGCGACGATGCCCTTGGAGATCAGCAGGAACAGCGGCCCGTACGGCGCGGGCGTGGTCTGCCAGAGCGGGTGCACGTTCTGCACGACGTTCGGCAGCACGGGCAGCTCGGCGGGGCCGTTGGCGTACGGGTCGAGCCCGTAGAGCAGCTGCGCGCCCTGGCCGAGGTAGGAGAAGACGTCGCGGGTGAACAGCGGCGGCGACACGATCAGCGGCGCCATCCAGCACAGCGCGGCGATGAGGATCGGCTTGCTGCCGATGCGCCCGGCGAGCGCGTAGCGGCCGAGCCGGACCCACGCCCACACGACGAGCGCGAAGCCGGTGTAGAGCAGCGCGTTGGCGAGTGCCCGGCCGTGGCCGTAGCGGACCCAGGACAGCGGGCCGTGGCCGAGGACGGGGTCGCGGATGAGGATGCCGCCCGCGCCGAGCGCGGCGAGCATGAGGAGGGCGCTTCCGACCGTGCCCATGGCGATGGTGCGGTAGGGGAAGCGCGCGGGCGTCAGGAACTGCCGGTCGAGACTGCCGGCGTTCGGCTGCGCGTCGTCGATAGTAGTGGCCATTTCGATCCAGAAGATTACCGGGTGCAGTCGGCTGGGCCCGCACGGGCTCCGGGCGTGCGCCGCCCGGAGCGCCCCCGCGGTCAGCGGTCGGCCGCGGTCCGCTGCGCGGTGCCCCCGGGGAGCGCCGCGAGCAGCGACTTCGTGTACTCGTGCTGCGGGTCGAGCAGGACCTGTTCGACGGTACCGGTCTCGACGAGTTCGCCGCGGTACATCACCGCGACCCGGTCGGCGATGTTCCAGGCGAGGCCGAGGTCGTGGGTGATGACGAGCGCGGAGAGCCCGAGCCGGCGGCGCAGCCGGAGCAGCAGCGCGAGGATTTCGCCGCGCACGGACGCGTCGAGCGAGGCGACCGGTTCGTCGGCGAGCAGCAGCGACGGTTCGAGCGCGAGGGCTCCGGCGATGACGACGCGCTGGCGCTGGCCGCCGGACAGCTCGTGCGGGAGCCGGTCGAGGAATTTCCCCGGCGGGCGCAGTTCGGCGGATTCGAGCGCTTTGAGCACGATGTCGCGTTCGCCCGGCAGGCCGTGGATCCGCGGTCCTTCGGCGACCGCCTCGTACACCGTGTGGGCCGGGTTCAGCGCGCTCGTCGGGTCCTGGAGCACGAGCTGGACTTCCCGCCGGTACGCGCGCAGCCCGGCCCCGCCCGAGGGCACCGGCTTGCCCGCGTAGCGGACCGTGCCGGAGTCGGGTTTCTGCAGGCCGAGCAGGGTCCGGGCGAGGGTGGTCTTGCCGGAGCCGGACTGGCCGACCAGCGCGACGATCTCGTCCCGGCCGACCGCCAGGTCGACCCCGTTCACGGCGTGGATCCGCTTGCCCTTGCGGTCACGGAACGTGACGTGCAGGTCTTCGGCGGCCAGCAGCGGCGACTCCCCCGCACCGGCGCGTTCTTCCGGTTCCGGGGGCAGCGGGGTGGCGGTGGCCGGGGCGAAGCGGGACGCCGGGTCGCCGACCGTCGGGAACGCCGCGGCGAGCGCCTTGCTGTGTTCGTGCTGCGGCGCGGACATCAGTTCGGCGCTGGGGCGTTCCTCGACGAGTTCGCCGTCGTACATGACCGCGATGCGCTGGCAGGTGGCGGCGAGCACGGACAGGTCGTGGCTGATCATGATGAGCCCGATGCCGCGTTCGGCGACCAGTTTCGACAGCACGGACAGGACCTGGGCCTGGACGATGACGTCGAGCGCGGTGGTCGGTTCGTCGGCGATGACCAGGCGCGGTTCGCAGGCGAGCGCCATCGCGATCATCACGCGCTGTTTCTGGCCGCCGGACAGCTCGTGCGGGTACGCCCCGGCCCGCGAGCGCGGGAGGTCGACCTGTTCGAGCAGCTCGGTGACCCGGGCCTGCACCTGCGCTTCGGACGGGGTCTTGCCTTCGGGCGCGTGCAGCCGGATCGGTTCGGCGATCTGCTCGCCGACGCGGCGGACCGGGTTGAGCGCGTGCATCGCGCCCTGGAACACCACCGACGCCTCGGCCCAGCGGACCGCGCGCAGCCGTCCCCAGCGCATGTCGCCGACGTTCTCGCCCTCGAGCAGGATCTCGCCGGTGATCTTCGCGCTGCGGGGCAGGAGCCGGAGCACGCTCATCGCGACGGTGGACTTGCCGGAGCCGGACTCCCCCGCGACGCCGAGCGTGCCGCCCGCGTCGAGGCGCAGGTCGACGCCGCGGACCGCGGGGACGTCGCCGCCGCCGGTGCGGTAGGTGACGCCGAGGTTTTTCAGTTCGAGCAGCGCGGTCACGAGTGCCGTCCTTTGAGCCGCGGGTTGAGCACGGTTTCGAGGCCGCGGCCGACGAGGGTGAACATCAGCACGACGAGCACGATCGCGACGCCCGGCGGGAGCAGGTTCCACCACGCGCCGCGGGTGACCGCGCCGTTGTTGAGCGCCGTTTCCAGCATCGCGCCCCAGGAGATCGCGGTGGGGTCGCCGACGCCGAGGAACGACAGGGTGGCGTCGGCGATGACCGCGTTGCCGACCACGAGGGTGGTGTTGGCGAGCACGAGCGGGGCGACGCCGGGCAGCACGTGCTTGGCGACGACGTGCAGGTGGCCGCCGCCGAGCGCGCGGGCGCGTTCGATGTAGGGGCGGCTTTCGATGGTGAGCGTCTGGGCGCGGACCAGGCGGGCGGTGCTCGGCCACGCGGTGACGCCGATGGCGAGCACGATCGTCCAGATCCCGCGCGGCAGCACCGCCGACAGCGCGATGGCCAGCACGAGCGACGGCAGCACCAGGAAGAAGTCGGTGAACCGCAGCAGGACCGCCGACACCCAGCCGCCGAAGTGCGCGGCGGTGATGCCGATGAGGGTGCCGATGAACACGCTGAGCACGGTGGCGCAGAACCCGACGAGCAGAGAGATCCTGGTGCCCCACAACGTCATCAGCAGGACCGAGCGGCCGTCGATGTCGGTGCCGAGCCAGAATTCGCCGTCCGGCGGGCTGAGCGGGGTGCCGGTGACGCGGGTGACGTCGAGTCCGCTGGGGTCGCTGATCAGCGGCAGCGCGAGGGCGAGCAGCACGGTGAGCGCGAGCAGCACGAGCCCGGTGAGCGCGATCTTCTGTGTCGCGAACTCGTGCCAGGTGCGCGCGATGCCGGCGCGGCGGCGGCGCCACGCGATCGCGCGGGCGCTTTCGGCGGCGGGGGCCGCGGGGGTTGTCATGCGGTACGCACCCTCGGGTCGAGCACGCGGTAGAGCAGCTCCGCGAACAGGTTCATCAGGACGACGGCGCTGGCGAGGACGATGAAAACCCCTTGCAGCACCGGAAGGTCCGGGCCGTGCAGCGCGTCGTAGGTGAGCTGGCCGAGGCCGGGCCAGCTGAACACCGCTTCGACGGTGACCGCGCCGGCGACGACCATGCCGAACTGCATGAAGACCAGCGTCACGGTGGGCAGCAGCGCGTTGGGGACCGCGTGCCGCCGCCGGACGAGGTCGTCGCGGAGGCCTTTCGCGCGGGCGGTGGTGAGGTAGTCGGCGTTCATTTCGCCGAGCAGGGACGAGCGCATCACCAGCATGTACTGCGCGTAGAACACCGCGAGCAGGGTCAGGCACGGCAGGATCAGGTGGTGCAGCACGTCGAGGCCCTGCGCGAAGAACCCGGGCCCGGCGTCGGGCGAGTGCATGCCGCGGCTGGGGAACAGGCCGTTGGTGGCGACGAGCAGCAGCAGGCCGAGCCAGAACTGCGGGACCGACCAGAGGGTCAGCGCGATCCCGGTCTGCGTGCGGTCGAAGAGGCTGTCGCGTTTCCACGCCGCGCGGACGCCCAGCCACAGCCCGAGCGCGACGGCCAGGATCGTCGCGCTGCCGACCAGCAGCACGGTCGGCCACAGGCGTTCGCCGATCATGTCCAGCACCGGACGGCGTTCGATGTAGGACTCGCCGAAGTCGCCTTGGAAGAGGCCGATGAAGTAGTTCCCGAACTGCGCCAGGACGGGCTTGTCGATGCCGAGGCGGTCGCGCAGCTCGGCGATCTGGCCCGGGTCGGTGGGCCGGTCGCGGGCCATGAACGCGACCGGGTCGCCGGGCAGGAGCCGGAAGAGGAAGAACCCGAGGACGATCACCAGGAAGACGCTGGCGACTGCCTCGGCGATCTTCGTCAGGACGAACCGGAGGGTGCCGGTCCCGCCTCGGTGCTCGTCGGGGTCGGCGAGCACCGAGGCCTGGTCCGGCGCTAAAGCTTGGCTCACCGGAGGCTCCCCCTCCACTGGTGGCCACCGCGGTCCGTGAAGGGAACCTTCACGGACTCAGATTCCCTCAGGGTTCCCCTCACGGACCGCAGGACGCGGGTCGGCGGCTGGTGCGGCATCGGGTTCACTCCCGGTCGTCGGCGGACTTGCCGCGGCGGGACAGCGCGACGCCGCCGCCCACGAGCACGACGAGCACCACCGCGCCGACGACGATCCACACGGTCGCGCCGGACCCGCTGTCGGACGAGGCGGCGGAGGCGTCGGCCGGGACCGCGCCGTAGACGCCCCAGTACGCGGTCTGCTCGAGGATCGAGCCCTCGGGCTGGGGCTGCTTGCCGAAGGAGGAGAACTTGTCGGAGCGGTAGGCCTCGAGCGCGTTGTCGTAGTCGTAGACGACGTTCACGGCCTGGCTGTAGAGCCGCGCCTGGGCCTGCTTGACGTAGCCGGCGCGGGTGCCGAGGTCGGTTTCGGCGAGCTGCTTGGCGTAGAGCGCGTCGTACTGCGGGTCGCAGAAGAACGAGTCGGTGGTGCCGCCCTTGCCCTGGGCGTTCGGCCGCGCGGCGCAGGTGTGCAGGGCCAGCGAGTAGTCCGGGTCGGGGTTGTTCGCGTAGCCGGAGATCGCGAGGTCGTAGTTGCCCGCGTTGGTGCGGTCGTTCAGCTCGTCGTCGGAGACGAGTTCCTGTTTGACCGAAATGCCGATGTCGTGGAGCCAGCCGGTGAGGTACTGGGCGAGCCGCTGGTCGGGCGCGCGGTTGGCGTGCCCGGTGAGGCGCAGTTCGAGGCGCGCGCCGCCGGGCGCGGTGCGGATGCCGTCCTGGCCCTTCGCGTAGCCGGCCGCGTCGAGCGCGGCGTTGGCGGCGGCGAGGTCGAACTTGCGCGCCTCCCCCGGCGCCGGATCCCAGTGGTAGGCCGAGTAGATCGGCGGGATCACGCCGCCGCCGGGCTGCGCGTAGCCGCCGGCGACTTTGTCCACGATGGTCTTCACGTCGACCGACTGGGCGATCGCCTGGCGCAGCCGGATGTCCTTGAGCACCGGGTTGCCGTTGCCGATCGGCTTGTTCTCGGAGTTCTGGACGCCGAAGTTGATGTTGAGCGCGTTGTAGCGGCGGCCGGGGGCCTTGTTCAGCTGGATGTTCGGCTGGTCCTTGAGCGCGTCGAACTGGGTCGGGGTGAGCCGGTTGATCACGTCGACCTCGCCCTGTTTGAGGGCGTTCACCGCGGCTTCGACGTCCTTGAACACGAGCAGCTGCAGTTCGTCGACCTTGGGCGCGCCGCGCCAGTAGTCCTTGTTGGCCTTGAACTTGACGTATTCGTTCTGTTTGTAGTCGGTGATCCGGAACGGCCCGTCGTTCACGCCGACGACCGGCACGGTGTCGGTCTTGGGGTCGTTGAGGTCCTTGATCGGCGCCCACACGTGCTCGGGCACGATCGGGACGTCGAGCAGTTCCATCGACGACTGGACGGTCTTGGTCTTGATCACCAGCGTGGCGTCGTCCGGCGCGGCGACCGACTGGAAGCTCGCGACGTAGTTGCCGTTCGCGGTGCGCGCGGTGGCGTCGGTGAGCATCCGGTTGAAGGTGAACGCGGCGTCCTTCGCGGTGACCGGCTTCCCGTCGGACCACTTCGCGCCCTGGCGGATCTTGAACGTCCAGGTCAGCTTGTCCGGCGAGGTGGACCACGATTCGGCGAGCGCGGGCGAGGGCTCGGCCTTGTCCTGCGACGGGATCGTCAGGAACTCGTACATGAACCGGCCGACCTGGGTCGACGCGGCGAGCCCGGCGGTGAACGGGTTCAAATGGTCGATACCAGTGGTCAACGCGACCCGCAGCACCTTCGGCGGGGCCTGCTGTTGCGCAGCCGCGGTGCCCGCCAACGGCAGAATCGCCAGCGTTCCCGCCATCAGGACACCGAAAACGCGCCGCAACCCGCGCTGTGTGTGCTTTATCCGCACTTCAGAACCACCCCATCGTCAATCCCCGACCCCAGAGACGAAAAGTAACCACATACGGCGGGAAGCGCGCAATATGTGACGGTGCCGCTGCGTGTCCGATCGTTATGGTCGCGGCGCGGATCACTAGAGTGCCCGGCATGCGGATCCTGATCTCGGCCGACATGGAAGGCGCTACGGGGGTCACCTGGACCGACGACGTCGTGCCGGGGAGCCCGCAGTGGCAGCGGTTCCGGGGCCTGTTCACCGGCGACGTCAACGCGGTGCTGGCCGGCCTGTACGCGGCGGGCGCGACCGACGTGCTCGTCAACGAGGCGCACTCGTCGCAGCGCAACCTGCTGCTGGAAGACCTCGACGAACGCGCGCGGATGCTGACCGGGCGGCACAAGCCGCTGTCGATGATGCAGGGCGTCGATTCCGGTGTGGACGGTGTGGTGTTCCTCGGCTACCACGCCGGGGCCGGCTTCGACGGCGTCCTGTCGCACACCTACCTGGAGAACCAGATCACCGGCGTGTGGCTGGACGACGTGCCGGCGAGCGAGGGCAGGCTGAACGCGGCGATGGCCGGCGAGTACGGCGTGCCGGTGCTGCTGGTCAGCGGCGACGACCAGACCTGCGAGGACGCGCGCGACTACGCGCCGGACGCGGAACTGGTGCAGGTCAAGGAATGCGTGAGCCGGTACGCGGCGATCTGCCTGCCGCCCGCGCGGACGGCGCGACTGCTGGAGGCGGGCGCGCGGGAGGCGATGGCGCTGGCCGGGCGGACCGAGCGGACGCCGGGGCGGCACCGGATCGAGGTCGAGTTCGACGCGAGCCATCTGGCGCAGGCGACCGCGGTGATCCCGACGGTGGAGCAGATCGGCACGCGCCGGGTGGCGTTCGAGGCGCCGAGCATGACCGAGGCGATGAAGGCGTTCAAGGTGGTCACGGCCATCGCGGCAGGGGCGGTGCAGGGCATTTATGGCTGAGGTCGACGTTGTTTCGCTGTGCTCGGACCTGATCCGGTTCGACACCACCAACTACGGCGGCGGGGAGGCGGCGGGCGAACGGCTCGCGGCCGAGTACGTCGCGGAATTCCTTGACCGGCACGGGGTTCCGGCGCGGATTCTGGAGACCGGGATCCAGCGGTCGAACGTCGTCGCGCGGATCCCGGGCACTGATCCGTCGTTGCCCGCGCTGCTCGTGCAGGGGCATCTGGACGTGGTGCCCGCGCGCGCGGCCGACTGGTCGGTGCCGCCGTTCTCCGGCGAGGTGCGCGACGGGTTCGTGTGGGGCCGGGGCGCGGTGGACATGAAGGATTTCTGCGCGATGGTGCTGGCCGCGGTCGCGTCCGGGCTGCGGCCGCGCCGGGATCTCGTGCTGGCGTTCGTGGCCGACGAGGAGGACCGCGGCGACTACGGCGCGCACTGGCTGGTCAAGGAGCACGCGGACCTGTTCGAGGGCTGCGCGGCGGCGATCAGCGAATCCGGCGGGTACACCTATCACGTGCCCGCCGCCGACGGCCGGAAAGTGCGGCTGTACCCGGTGGCCACGGCCGAACGCGGCACCGCGCACCTGCGGCTGACCGCGAGCGGCCGCGCCGGGCACGGGTCGCGGCCGAACGCGGAGAACGCGGTGGTGCGGCTGGTCGGGGCGCTGCAGCGGATCGCGGACCATCGCTGGCCGGTCTCCCTGACGCCGACCGTGCGGGCGTTCCTGGAACAGACCGGCGCGGCGTTGGGCGTGCCGGTGGACCTGTCGTCGGGCGAGGCGGTGGACGAAACCGTGGCGCGGCTGGGGACGGCCGGGGCGCTGGTGGTGCCGACGGTGCGCAACAGCACCACGCCGACGATGCTCGACGCCGGGTACAAGGTGAACGTGATCCCGTCGACCGCGACCGCGCAGGTCGACGTGCGGGTGCTGCCGGGGACCGAGGACGACCTGTTCGCGGTGCTGGATTCGTTGCTGGGCGAGGGTGTCACGCGGGAATTCGTGGCGCATCAGCCGCCGGTGCAGGCTCCGGTCGATTCGCCGTGGTTCGCCGCGATGGCCGGGGCGCTGCGGGCGGAGGACCCGGAGGCGGTCGTGGTGCCGTACTGCATGGGCGGCGGGACGGACGCGAAAGCGTTCACCCAGCTGGGGATGGCGTGCTACGGCTTCGCTCCCCTGGCGCTGCCGGAGGGTTTCCCGTACCGGGCGATGGCGCACGGCGTGGACGAGCGGGTGCCGGTGGACGGGCTGCGGTTCGGGACGCGGGTGCTGACGCGGTTCCTTCAGGACTGCTGAGGTTCCCGCCGGAAGGTCGCCAGCCAGGCGGGGAGTCCGTCCGGCGCGAACCGGGCCACGATCCGGCTGTCCCGCAGGGCTTCCAGACGCCAGCCGGCCCCGCGCTGGAACGGTGCTTCCAGTTCGGCGCGGCTCACCGGGTGCGGGCCGGAGTCTCCGGCGGTGTCGGTGTCGCGGAAGCACAGGATGTGCAGCCTCGCGCCCGCTTCGGTGACGGACGCGAGGCTGGCGACGTAGGCTCGGCGCTCCTCGGCGTCGAAGGCGTGGAACAGGCCTACGTCGAGGACCGTGTCGAAGGTTCGGTCCAAAGAGGACAGCCGGAACGCGTCGCCGACCGCGAACTCCGCGGCGAGGCCCCTTGCCCGGGCTTTCTCGTTTGCTTGCGCCACCGCGGTTTCCGCGACGTCGATGCCCACAATGGACAGTCCGCGCTCCGCGAGGTGCAGGGCGTTCTCCCCTGTGCCGCATCCGGCGTCGAGGACCGTGCCGCGGAACGCGTCCTCGGCGGCGAGTCCGACGATCGCCGGCTGCGGGCCGCCGACGTCCCAGGGCGCGGGACCGTCCTGATAGGACTCGTCCCACGGACGGCCGGAGCGGCGTTCGTGGCTGGTCGCGGGACGGTCCTCGGGCATCAGCGGGTGAACTCCGCCCACCAGCGGGTGTTTTCGCGGACCCGTTCCAGGGAGGTCACGGTGACGCCGTCGCGGGCGAAGGACTCGACCTCGTCCTTGCCGAGCGGCCACGGCGGCCCCTCCCAGGTGTCGAGGTCGATGCTTTCCTCGGCGACCGCGCCGACGACGAGCGTCCCGCCCGGGGCGACGAAGCCGGTGACCGACGCGATCGCGGGGTCGTGGACGTCCTTGGGCATCGACTGGACGGTCATGATCTCCACGACCAGGTCGAAGGCGTAGTGGAATTCCGCGGGCGGGGCGAGCAGGTCCGCGGTGCGGTAGGAGACGCCGGTGTCCGGGAAGCGGTTGAGGACGGCTTTGATCGCGCTGGGCGAGACGTCGAAGGCGGACGTCTCGTATCCGGCGGCGGCGAGGAGTTCGGCGTCGTCGGCCATCCCGCAGCCGACGACCAGCGCGCGGCGTCCGTTCCCGGGCCGCCCGGCGATCCAGGCGGCGAGTTCCGGGGAGGGTTCGCCGCGGTACCACGGCAGGACGGCCTCGCCCGCTTCCGCCGCCGCGTAGAGGGGCTCGAACCAGCCGGTGGGGTCACCGCTGGCAAGCGCGAGTCCGGCCCGGCGGCGGGCGTCCTCGTCGGGATCGATGGCGTCGTCTGGCATGGACTCTGTTATACCCGCCGGGCCTGCGCGCCGGTGCGCTCGACCGGCTTCGCGCCGCGGCCCCAAGCGCCCCAATGCCGCATTCGAGCGGTCCGAAGCGGGGCGGCACCCGGTTGCCGTAGCCGTGCGGTGCGGGGTTGTCCGTTTCCGGTCAGGTTTCCGGGGCGGCCTTGACATCGATGTCACCCGCGCGTTGAGCTTCCGGTGCCCGGGGTTCCCGGGCCCCGATCCCCTGACGAACTGGGAGCAATGATGCCCCGAAGCGCCAGACCGCTCCACGCCGTGCTCGCCGCGGCGGTGGCGGCCGCGGGCCTGGTCGTCCTGCCCGCCGCGGCCGGTGCCGCGCCGGGCGAGGCCGCCCCGCCGGATTTCGTTTCTTCGTTCGAGCCGAACGATCCGCAGCCGGTCCAGGACGCGGTCGACACCGATGCCGCGGGGAAGCCGCGGGCGTCGGGCGTCGACGGCGCGAACGGGACCGCGATCCCCGGCGACATCCGGGGCAAGGTCACCGACATCAGCGCGACCAGCGAGAACACCGGCGGCGGCGAGGTCGCGGCGAACCTGGTGGACGGCAGCACCGGCACGAAGTGGCTGTCGTGGGACCCGACCGCGTCGGTCACGTTCACGCTGTCCGAGCCGGCGAAGATCACGCACTACGCGGTGTCCTCGGCCAATGACGCGCCCGGCCGCGATCCGCGGGACTGGACGCTGCGCGGTTCGGCCGACGGCAAGACGTGGACCGATCTGGACAAGCAGTCGGGCCAGTCGTTCGGCAAGCGGTTCCAGCAGAACGACTACAAACTGTCCGCGCCGACCGCCGCGTACCGGTACTACCAGCTGGACGTGACGCGCAACAACGGCGACGACATCATGCAGTTCTCCGAGCTGCTGCTGGCCAACGACGATCCGGCCCCGCCGCCGTTGCCGAACATGCGCAGCGTGGTGGATTCGGGCCCTAATCAGGGCTACACCAACAAGAACCGGGTCGGGTTCACCGGGAAGAAGGCGTTCCGGTACTCCGGGAGCCAGCCCAAGGCCGGGCACGGCTACTCCTACAACAAGATCTACGACGTCGACCTCCCGGTGACCGGGACGACCGAGCTGTCCTACAAGGTGCAGCCGCAGTTCGCCGAGGGCGATCTGAAGTACCCGAGCACGAACGTCGCGGTCGACCTGGACTTCACCGACGGCACGCATCTGCGGGATCTCGGCGCGACCGACCAGTACGGGTTCCCGCTGACGCCGGAGGGGCAGGGCGCGAGCAAGGTCCTGTACGCGAACCAGTGGAATCTGGTGCGTTCGGCGATCGGGCGGGTCGCCGCGGGCAAGACGATCGACCGGATCGCCGTCGGCTACGACAATCCGAACGGCCCGGCGCAGTTCGCGGGCTGGCTGGACGACCTGAAGATCTCCGCGACGCCGACGCCGCCGGCCAGCACGCGGCCCAGCGACAACGTGCTCACCACTCGCGGCACCATGGCGAACGGCACGTTCTCGCGGGGCAACAACTTCCCGGCGACCGCGGTGCCGCACGGGTTCAACTTCTGGACTCCGGTGACGGACGCGGGGTCCGCGAGCTGGCTGTACAACTACCATTCGCAGAACAACGCGGACAATCTCCCGCAGTTGCAGGCGTTCAGCGTGAGCCACGAGCCGAGCCCGTGGATGGGCGACCGGCAGAGCTTCCAGGTGATGCCGTCGGCGGCGGGCGGGGTGCCGGACGCGAACCGCGACAAGCGGGCGCTGCCGTTCACGCACGACAATGAGGTGGCGCGGGCGCATTACTACGGCGTCACGTTCCAGAACGGGATCAAGACCGAGATCGCGCCCGCGGATCACGCGGCGATGATGCGGTTCTCCTTCCCGGGCAAGGATTCCAGCCTGATCTTCGACAACGTCAACAACTCCGGCGGGCTCACGCTCGACCCGGCGCACGGCACGCTGAGCGGGTACTCCGACGCGAAGAGCGGCCTGTCCGCGGGCGCCGGGCGGATGTTCGTCTACGCGACGTTCGACAAGCCCGTCGCCGCGGGCGGGAAGCTGACCGGGCAGAACCGGGACAACGTGACCGGCTATCTGCGGTTCGACGCGGGCGCGGACAAGACCGTGACGATGCGGATCGCGACGTCGCTGATCAGCGTGGACCAGGCGAAGAAGAACCTGGAGCAGGAGATCGCCCCGGACGCCGGGTTCGACCAGGTGCGGGACGCGGCGCAGCAGGCGTGGGACAAGCAACTGGGCGTGATCGAGGTGGAGGGCGCGTCGAAGGACCAGATCGAGACGCTGTACTCCAACCTGTACCGGCTGTTCCTGTACCCGAACGAGGGTGCGGAGAACGTCGGCAGCAAGGAGGCGCCGAAGTACCGGTATGCGAGCCCGGTCGCGCCGAAGGCGGGCCAGGACACGCCGACGCAGACGGGCGCGAAGCTCGTCGACGGCCAGATCTACGTGAACAACGGGTTCTGGGACACCTACCGCACGACGTGGCCGGCGTACTCGCTGCTCACGCCGGACATGGCGGGCAAGATGGTGGACGGTTTCGTGCAGCAGTACCGCGACGGCGGCTGGATCGCGCGCTGGTCCTCCCCCGGTTACGCCGACCTGATGACCGGGACCAGCTCGGATGTCGCGTTCGCCGACGCCTACCAGAAGGGCGTGACGAACTTCGACGTCAAGGCGGCCTACGACGCGGCGCTGAAGAACGCGACGGTGACGCCGCCGAACTCGGCGGTCGGCCGCAAGGGTCTGGACCAGTCGATCTTCCTCGGGTACACGCCGAATTCGACCGGCGAGGGTTTCTCGTGGGCGATCGAGGGCTACGTCAACGACTTCGGCGTCGCGAACCTGTCGAAGAAGATGTACGACCAGGCCAAGGCGGACGATCCGCGCAAGGCGGAGTACCTGGAGAACTACCGGTACTTCACCAGCCGGGCGCAGCAGTACGTGAACCTGTTCGATCCGGCCACCGGGTTCTTCCAGGGCAAGGACGCGAGCGGGAAGTTCACGAAGGACAAGGCGTCCTACGATCCGCGCGAGTGGGGCGGGGACTACACCGAGACCGACGGCTGGAACATGGCGTTCACCGTGCCGCAGGACGGGCAGGGGCTGGCGAATCTCTACGGCGGCAAGGCCAAGCTGGGCGCGAAGCTCGACCAGTTCTTCGCCGATCAGGAGACCGCGAATTTCCCGGGGAGCTACGGCGGCGTGATCCACGAGATGCGGGAGGCGCGGGACGTGCGGATGGGCCAGTACGGCCACTCCAACCAGCCTTCGCACCACATCCTCTACATGTACGACTACGCGGGCCAGCCGGCGAAGACGCAGGCGAAGGTGCGCGAAGCGGTGTCGCGGCTGTACACCGGCAGCGAGCTGGGCCAGGGCTACGCGGGCGACGAGGACAACGGCGAGATGTCCGCGTGGTACGTGTTCAGCGCGCTGGGCTTCTATCCGCTGCAGATGGGCAGCCCGGATTACGCGGTCGGGTCGCCGTTGTTCACGAAGGCGACCGTGCACCTGCCCGGCGGGGACCTGGTGGTCAACGCGCCGAAGAACGTCTACGTCCAGGGTCTGAAGGTCAACGGGAAGAACTGGACGTCGACGTCGCTGCCGCACGACGTGCTGGCCCACGGCGCCACGCTCGACTTCGACATGGGCCCGAACCCGTCGGCGTGGGGCACCGGGCCGAACGACGCGCCGAAGTCGATCACCACCGGCGACGCGGTGCCGACGCCGCTGCACGACGAGACCGGGCCGGGGCGGGGCACGTTGTCCACTTCGGACGGTTCGGACGCGTCGGCGTTGCTGGACAACACTTCGCGGACGCAGGCGAAGGTGACGGGTGCGGTGCAGTACCAGCTGAAGTCGACGGACGAGGCGGTCACGCACTACACGCTCACTTCCGGCACCGGCGCGGGCGACGCGAAGAGCTGGACGCTGAAGGGTTCCTATGACGGGAAGACCTGGGCGGTCGCCGACCAGCAGACCGATCAGGCGTTCCCGTGGCGGCAGCAGACGCGGGCGTTCGCGGTGAAGAACCCGGCGCATTACGCCTACTACCGGCTGGAGGTCACCGCGACCACCGGTGGTCCGGCGACGCTGGCGGAGTTCGAGCTGCTGGGCCGTCCGGACGCGTCGTGCGCGAAGACGCTGACCGGCGTGCAGAACGGCCCGCTGTCCGTGTCGAGCGGCGTGGTGTGTTTGAACGGGGCGACGGTGTCGGGTCCGGTGAACGTGGCGCGCGGTGCTTCGCTGATCGTGCGCGGCGGGCAGATCACCGGCCCGCTGGCGGCGGCCGGGGCGGCGCAGGTGGTGCTGGACCGGACGAAGGTGTCCGGTCCGGTGTCGATCACCGGCAGCACCGGTCCGGTGTCGATCGAGCTGACCGACATCTCCGGCCCGGTCACCCTCGCCGGCAACCAGGGGCCGGTGATCGCGGGCAGCACCGTGGGCGGGCCGCTGGCCTGCGCGGGCAACTCCCCCGCGCCGACCGATCACAGCCTCGCCAACACCGTCCGCGGCCCGTCCGCCGGGCAGTGCGCGAAGCTCTGACCTGACTGTCCGTGAAGGACTCCTTGGGGGAATCTGATTCCCTCAAGGAGTCCTTCACGGACGTTCGCCGGCTTGCTTCCGGTGGGCGCGCTGCCACCAGAGCCCGGCGACGAGGACGACGGCGATCAGCACGGCGGAGTTGACGAGCTGGGCGCGGGTGCCGGGGTCGCCGGTCATCACGACCAGGATCGCGACCATCGCGGCCAGCGTCGCCCAGGTGAGGTACGGGAAGCCCCACATCCGCACGGTGAGGCTGTCCGGCGCGGTGCGTTCGAGCTGCCTGCGCACGCGCAGCTGGGTGCACGCGACCAGGATCCACACGATCAGCAGCACCGACCCGACGGCGTTGAGCAGGTACTGGAAGACGGTGTCCGGCCAGAGCGCGTTGAGCGCCACGGCGACGAACCCGAACAGCACCGAGGCCGCGACGGCGAGGTAGGGCACGCCGTTTCGGTCCACTTTGGTCAGTGCGCGGGGCGCGTGGCCGCGTTGCGCGAGCGAGTACGCCATGCGGGCCGCCGCATACATGTTGGTGTTCAGGGTGGACAGCAGGGCGAGCAGCACGACGACGTTCATGATCTGCCCGGTCGCGGGGATCCCGATGTGCACGAGGACCGCGGCGAACGGGCTTTCCCCGGCCTGGACGCTCGCCCACGGCAGGAGGGTGACCACGACCAGCATGGACCCGATGTAGAAGACCGAGATCCGCACGACCGCCCGGCGGACCGCCTTGCCGACGGCGTGCGCGGGGTCGTCGGATTCCGCGGCGGCGATGGTCACGACTTCCAGGCCGCCGAAGGTGAACACGACCGCGAGCAGCCCAGTGCCGACGCCTTGCCAGCCGTTGGGCAGCAGGCCGCCGTTGCCGAGGAGGTTGGTGGTGCCGACGAACGACGTGCCGGGCAGGACGCCGAAGAACGCGAGCACGCCGAGGACCAGGAAGCCGACGATGGCGGCGACCTTGACCAGCGCCAGCCAGAACTCGAACTCGCCGAAGCGGGACACCGCCGCGAAGTTGACCGCGGTCAGCACGGCCATGAACGCCAGGACCAGGACCCAGCGCGGGATGTCGGGCAGCCAGCCGTTGACGATGATGGCCGCCGCGGTGGATTCGACGGCGAGCACGACGACCAGCGCGGCCCAGTACAGCCAGCCGATGGCGAAGCCCGCCCACGGCCCGAACGCGCGCTCGGCGTGCACGGAGAACGACCCGCTGGACGGGATCGCCGCGGCCATTTCCGCCATCATGCGCATGACCAGCATCGCGAGCGTGCCCGCGAGCACGAACGACAGCACGATGCCGGGCCCGGCGAGCTTGATCCCGACGCCGGAGCTGACGAACAGCCCCGAGCCGATCACCCCGCCCATCGCGAGCATGGCGAGGTGACGCTGGCGCAGGCCGGCGGCCAGCCCCTCGGCAGCCGGTGCGGCGGCTTGTGAATTCATGGGGAGATCCCTAGCAGACGCCGCCCGGGCGGCGGATCCGGGCACGGCCGCGGATGCCGCGCGCCACACGGCGGTACCTGGAGAACTCACGTCGGCGCTGCGGGGTTCGCGGCCCGTGAGGGGAACCCGGAGGGAATCAGCGTCTGTGAAGGTTCCCCTCACGGACGCCGAGGCGACGCAGCTTGGGTTCTGGGCGTTGGCGTTATTGGGTGGCTCGCGTGTCGTGCGGCGTGGGAGCGTCGGGCGATGAAGATCGACTACCGGTGGCGGGCGGAGCTGGCCGACGCGCAGCTCGTCGCGCTCACCGAAGCGCACGGCGGCAACGCGGAACCCGGCTGGTGGGACCGGGCGAGGCGGCACAGTCTCGGCTGGGTCAGCGCGCACGACGGCGACGAGTTCGTCGGGTTCGCGAACCTGGCGTGGGACGGCGCGGACCACGCGTTCCTGCTGGACCCGAAGGTGCACGCGGGCTGGCAGCACCGCGGCATCGGCACCGAACTCGTCGCCCGCGCGCGCGACGCCGCCCGGGACGCGGGCTGCGAATGGCTGCACGTGGACTTCGAACCGCATCTGAAGCCGTTCTACTTCGACTCCTGCGGCTTCACCTCCACCGACGCGGGGCTGATCCGGCTCGCCGCGGGCTGATCCGGCACGGCCGGTGCGGGAGCGATTACCGTGGGGGCGTGACCACGGCTGCGTTCTTCTCCTCGTTCGAAGCGGGCGATCCGCAGCCGGTCGCTCCCGGGGCGCGGATGGACAGCGGGCCGCGCCGGTCGCCGACCGCGAAGACCGGCGTCGGGTTCACCGGGGCGAAAGCCCTGCGCTACCAAGCCGGGCCGGCCATCACGCTGTTCGAGGTGGACATTCCGGTCACCGGCCACAGTGCACTGTCGTATGTGGTCTTCCCGGCGTCCGACGGCCCGGTTCCGAGCTACCGCAGCACGTACGTGTCCCTCGACGTCGAGTTCGACGACGGCAGCCGCGCCGGGTTCTCCCCCGCCGCGCAGGGCGACGCGAAGACGCTCTACGTGGACCAGTGGAACCTGGTGCGGCGTCCGCTGGGCGCGTTCGCGGGGAAGCGGGTACGGCGGATCCTGCTGGCGACCGACCTGACCGGCGACGCGACGGGCTGGCTGGACGACGTCCGGATCGCCGAACACCCGCCGCGGCGCCAGGACCCGGTCGGCTGGGTCCGGACCACCCGGGGCACGCATTCCAGCGGGGAGTTCTCGCGCGGCAACACGTTCCCGGCCACCGCGGTGCCGCACGGGTTCAACTTCTGGACCCCGGTCACCGACGCGCGGGCGCTGAACTGGTTCTACTCCTACCACCGCCACAACGACGAGCGGAACGACCCGCGGCTGCAGGCGTTCGGGCTGAGCCATCAGCCGAGCCCGTGGATGGGCGACCGGCACACCTTCCACCTGATGCCCGGGACCGGCCCGGTCGAACCGGACCGCGCGCGACGTTCGCTGGCGTTCAGCCACGACGACGAGACCGGCCGGCCGCACCATTACCGCGTCCGGTTCCGCGGCGGCATCACCGGCGAGGTCGCGCCGTCCGAGCACGCGGCGATGTTCCGGTTCGCGTTCCCGGCCGGACGCGGCTGGGTGCTGTTCGACAACGCCCGCAACCGCGGCGGCCTGCGGATCGACGCCGAGCGCGGGGTCGTCACCGGCCACACCTGGGTGCGGAGCGGGTTGTCGGCCGGTGCGCGGCGGATGTTCGTGTATGCCGAGGCGGACCAGCGGCCGTCCGGCGGCGGGCGGATCCGGCGGCCGTTCTGGCGGACGGTGACCGGGAGCCTGGAGTTCGCGTCGCCCGAGGTGACGGTGCGGATCGCGACGTCGCTGATCAGCCTGGCGCAGGCGAAACGGAACCTGACGCTGGAAATCCCGGCGGGCACGACGTTCGGCGAGGTCCGGGACCGGGCGCGGGAACGCTGGCAGGAGGTGCTGGGCCGGGTCGAGCTGGAAGGCGCGTCCGAGGACGAGCTGACCACGTTCTACTCCAGCCTCTACCGGCTGTTCCTGTACCCGAACGTCGCGCACGAGAACACGCCGCGCGGCATCCGGCACGCGAGCCCGGTCGTGCGGAGCTTCCGGCCGAGCACCCGGCGGCGCACCGGCGCGAAGGTCGTGGACGGGGAGCTGTACGTCAACAACGGCTTCTGGGACACCTACCGCACCACTTGGCCCGCGTACGCGCTGCTCGCGCCGCGCCAGTGCGGCCGGATGATCGACGGTTTCGTGCAGCAGTACCGCGAAGGCGGCTGGATCGCCCGATGGTCCTCCCCCGGCTACGCCGACCTGATGACCGGCACCAGCTCCGACGTCGCCTTCGCCGACGCGTACCTGAAGGGCGTCACGAACTTCGACGTCGAGGCCGCCTACGACGCCGCGCTCAAGAACGCCACTGTCACCCCGCCGCGCGCGGGCGTCGGCCGCAAGGGCCTCGATCGCTCCGCGTTCCTCGGCTACACGCCGACCTCGACGCGCGGCGGCCTGTCCTGGGCGCTCGAAGGGTGTCTCAACGACTTCGGCCTCGCCAACCTGTCCGACGCGCTCGCCCGGGAAAGCAGCGGCGCGCGGGCCCGGCGGTTCGCCGACAACGCCGTCTACTTCCGTCAGCGCGCCCAGCACTACGCCCACCACTTCGACGCGCGGACCGGCTTCTTCCAGGGCCGCACCCTCGACGGCAGCTGGCGGCACCCGGCCGCCGGATTCGACCCGACGGCCTGGAGCCCGGATTTCGTCGAGACCAACGCCTGGAACACCGCCTTCTCCGTACCGCACGACGGTCCCGGCCTCGCCGCGCTGCACGGCGGGCCCGCCGCTCTGGAGGCGAAGCTGGACGAGTTCTTCCGGCTTCCGGAAACCGGCCACGGCGGCCGGATCCACGAGATGACCGAGGCCCGCGACGTGCGGATGGGCCAATACGGGCATTCCAACCAGCCCTCCCACCACATCCCGTTCGTCTACGCGTTCGCCGGCGCGCAGGCGAAGCTGCAGCGGACCGTCCGCGAGGTGCTGCGGCGGCTGTACCTCGGCAGCGAACTGGGCCAGGGCTGTCCCGGGGACGAGGACAACGGCGAGATGTCGGCCTGGTATGTCTTCACCGCCCTCGGTCTCTACCCGCTGGCCGTCGGCAGCCCGCGGTACGCGGTGTGCGCGCCGCTGTTCCGCTCCGCCACCGTGCATCTGGACAACGGAAAGGACCTGGTGATCCGAGCACCCCGCGCCGCGACCGCCGCCGACGAGGCCGACACCCCGTACGTGCACGGCCTGACCGTCGACGGCGAACCGCACCCGTCCGCCACCCTCGCGCACGCGGTCCTCGCCCGCGGCGCGGTGCTGGAGTTCGACGTCCGCAGTTCGCCGGGCAGCTGGGGCACGGAACCGGTCACCCCGGTAGCCCCCGCGCCGCTCAGCGATCTCACCGGCACCGGGCTCGCCGCGTTGTCGGACAACACCAGCCGCACCCAGGCCGTCTTCCGCACCCCGAGGCCGACCATCACCTTCACCGCCGACGGCGAACCGCGCGAAGTCGTCCTCTACACGCTCACTTCCGGGGCCGGCGCGGGCGATCCGCGGGACTGGGTCCTCGAAGGCTCCGACGACGGACAGCAGTGGCGGACCCTCGACGAACGCTCCGGCGAGGTGTTCCGCTGGCGGCGCCAGACGCGGCCGTTCGCGCTCGCCGATCCCGCCGCGTGCCGGCACTACCGGCTGCGGGTCCGCGCCTCGACCCGGCGGCGCGTCGCCCTCGCCCAGTGGGAGCTGCTCGCCCGATGATCACCGACCTGCGCAACGCCTTCCTCGACCGGCTGGCGGCCGCCGACCCCGGCCTCGTCCGGCTGCGGCTCGCCGCGTCGGCGGTGCTCGGCATCGTCATCGCGGTGCTGGTGATGCTGCCGCTGCACTTCCCGCTCACCACCACGCTCGTCGCGGCCATCGCGGCGATGATGAGCGCGTTCACCGTCAACGACGCCACCGGCGGCGGCCAGGCCGTCACGCTGCTCCTCGCGCTCGTGGTCGGGGCCGCGTCGATCACCGCCGCCTGCATCGGCTCCGCGTACGCGCCGGCCGACAGCATCGTGTTCGTGCTGCTGATCTTCGTCGCGGTGTACGTGCAGCGGTTCGGCGCGCGCGGCATCGCGCTCGGGTCGATGGCGTTCTTCCTGTTCTTCTTCCCGATGTTCCTGCAGGCGCACCTCGCGCAGGTCCCGCATCTGCTGATCGCGCTGGGCATCGGCGTCGCCGCCAACGCGGTCGTGCGGTTCCTTCTGTTGCGCCGCAACGCCGAAAGCGAGCTGATCCGCTACCGGCAGGCGTTCCGGGCGCGGCTCGGCGCGGCGGTCCGGGCGACCGAGGCCTACATCTCCTCCGGCGGATCCGACCGCAGCAAACGGCAGATCCGCACCTCGGTGGAGCGGCTGCACGAGGTGGTCCTCCTGATCGAGGACCACGCCCCGGACGTGGTCGACGACCGCCGCGCCGACCAGCTGCGCCGCCGGGTGATCGAGGTCGAACTGGCCGTGCAGTGGCTGGTGATCACCGTGCGCCGGACGTGCTCGCAGCCGCTGCCCGAAGGCGTCGCCGACGACCTCGTGGCCCGGCTGTCCCGGTTCCGGTCGCTGATGGAACGCGACCCGCGCGACCTGCCGCTGATCAGCGAGACCGGCGAGTACAGCCGGATGCTGGTGGAAGGCAGCCGGATCGACGAACGCGCGCACCCCGGCGACGGCGTCCGCCGCGCGATCGCCGAACTCGCCGTCGCGGACGACCGGGCGCAGCGGATCGCCAGCCAGTCCACTTCGGACTTCCCGGCCGACGAGGACGAAGAAACCGAACCCACCAAAGCGTTCGCCTACGACAACCAGACCCGCGGCGCGATCCAGGCCGTGCTCGGCGGCGGACTCGCCGTGCTGGCCGGGCAGCTGATTTCGCCGCAGCGCTGGTACTGGGCGGTGCTGACGGTGTTCGTCGTGTTCATCGGCACCTCCAGCGCGGGCGCGCGGTTCGTGAAAGGCCTGCGCCGCACCGGCGGAACGCTGCTGGGCATCGTCGGCGGCGTCGCGCTGGCGCTGCTGGTCAGCGGCAACACCCCGGCGATCCTCACGCTGCTGCTGGTCTGCGTCTTCGGCATGGTCTACACCGCGCGGGTGTCGCAGTTCCTGATGGCGTTCTTCATCACGAGCATGCTCGGCCTGCTGTACAGCCTGCTCGGCACGTTCAGCATCGAGGTGCTGTGGATCCGGGTCGCCGAGACCGCGGTCGGTGCCGCCTGCGGCCTGCTCGCCGCGGTGGTGGTGCTGCCGGTCCGCACGCGCGCGGTGATGCTGGACGACATCGCGCTCGCGCTCGACGAACTGCACGAGTTCGTCGAGTCCGCGGCGACGCTGCTGTCCGGCCGGGAGAACGTGAACATCATCGAGATGTCCCGCGACCTAGACCGGGCGGTCGAACAGGTACGGCTCACGATCGAACCGCTCACCCACCCGATCAACCTGCGCAGCGCCCGCCGCGACTACGGCTGGCACGTGCTGACCACGCTGGAGGGCATCGCTTTCCGCGCCCGGCACGTCGCCGCACGAGCCCAGCCCGGCCAGCTCGCCGGCCCGGTGTCCGAACGGCTGGACCAGTTCGCCGGCCGGATCATCGCGAACGTCGACCTCGTCCACGAGGCGGTCAGCAACCCGGGTGCCGCACGGCCGCGCAAGCTCGTCCGCGACGACGGGACCCCGGTCGCCGACCGGATCGACGAGGCCGAGACCCGCGCCGTGCTGTCCAGCATGAGCCACCTCGACGAGGGCCTCATCGCGCTGGGCCGGGTGCTCGGCGTCGGCGCGCAGGACCCGCCGCCGCACAGCTGACTTACGCCGAAGCGGCGTCCAGTACTCGCAGCTCGTCGTCGCTGAGGCGCACGTCGTGCATCGCGACCAGCGCGGGCACCTGCTCGACCGTCCGCGCGGACGCGATCGGCGCGGCCACCGTCGGCTGCTGCGCGAGCCAGGCCAGCGCGACCGTCGCCATCTCCGCGCCGCGCGCCTTCGCGACCTCTTCCAGCGCCGCGAGCACCTTCACGCCGTGCTCGCTGTCCGCGTAACCGCCCGCCAGACCGGGCAGGTTCCGGATGTTGTCGACCTGCTCGCCCGGCCGGTACTTGCCGGTCAGGAACCCGGACGCGAGACCGAAATACGGGACGCAGGCCAGCCCGTGCCGCTCCACGATCCCCCGCCGCTCGCTCTCGTACCCGTCCCGCGCGACGAGGTTGTACTGCGGCTGCAGCGCGACGTACTTCGCCAGCCCCTCGCGGTCGGAGAACTCCAGCGACGCGGCCAGCCGCTCCGGGCTGATGTTCGACGTCCCGATCGCGCGGACCTTGCCCTCCTTCACCAGCTCGTCGAGCGCGGTGATGATCTCGCCGACCGGGACGGATTCGTCGTCGAAGTGCGTGTAGTACAGGTCGATCCGCTCGATCCCCAGCCGCCGCAGCGATTCCTCGGCCGCGGCCTTGATGTTCGCCGGCGCGAGCCCCTTGAACTTCGGGCTGTCCCCGACCTTCGTCGCGACGACCACGTCCGCCCGGTTCCCGCGCGCGGCGAGCCACTTGCCGATGATCCGCTCAGACTGCCCGGCCTCGTTGCCGGGAAACTGGTACATGTACGAATCCGCCGTGTCGAGGAAGTTGCCGCCGGCCTCGGCATAAGCGTCCAGCACCGCGAACGACGCCGATTCGTCGGCGGTCCAGCCGAACACGTTCCCGCCGAGGCACAGCGGGGAGACGGCGACGTCGGATGAGCCAAGAGTGCGAAGTGCGACCATGATCGCATTCAATCACTCCGGCCCCGCGGAATGCCCGTGCCGACGGGAAACTCTGCCCTCTTGTCCCTCGACGGGCACCGGAGCTGGCAAGATCGTCCTCGTCGGACAGCTATCTGGGGAGGCAGCTGATGCGAAGACCGGCCCTCGACGATCCGCTCTGGCTCGGGCCGTACCGGGTGCTCGCGGAACTGGCCCGCCGCGAGACAAGCCGCGTGCTGCTCGGCAGCGGACCGGACCACCGCCTCGTCGCACTCAAGCTTTTCGCCGACGACACCGGATTCCGCGCCGAAGCCGCCGCGTTGCCGACGATCATCGCGGCTGAACCCCCGTGGCTGGCAACGGAATTCATCCCCGGACCGTCCCTGCGCGACGTGCTCGACACCCTCGGCACACTGCCCGAACCAGCAGTCCTCCGGATCGCCGCCGGAATCGCCGCCGACCTCGCCCGGCTCCACGACACCGGGCTGGCACACGGAAACCTGACCCCGTCCGCCATCCGCCTCACCACCGCCGGGGCAAGGCTGATCGCCCGCGCAGCCGGCCGCGAACCGGCCGACGACCTGCTCGCCCTCGGCTCGATTCTCGCCGCCAGCACCACGAACCCGCCCGAGCCGATCCGCCGCTGCCTCGCGGAACACCCCGCCGACCGGCCCACCGCCGCCGAACTCCTCGACGCGCTCGGCCCCTCCACCGCCCCGTGGCCGCCCGCGATCGAAACCCTCCTCGCGGCGCACACGGCCGAACTCAACCAGCTCCTCGACGACCACCAGCTGCCAGCACCGGACGACTCGGTGATCTACCAGCTCGCCGACCCCCAGCCGGTGCCGAAGCGAGGTCCCGTCCCACGCCGCAGAATCCTCCTCGGCGCGCTCACGCTGGTGATCGCCGGACTCGCCGCCTGGGTCGCCTGGCCGGATCCGCCCGCCGTCCCGTCGCCCGCACCGCAGCCGTCGCCACTCGTCGAATCCGGCTTCCTCATCGGCGGAGGACACCCGCAAGCCGTCATATTCAGCCCCGACAGCCGACTGCTGGTCACCGCGAACGCCGACACCACCCTCGACGTCCTCGACCTCACGACGCACCAGCCGGTCGGCCAGCGCATCGGCCCCTTCCCCGAGTCCGGCCTCGCCGGCGTGGCCTTCCACGGCACCACCCTGGTCACCGCGCGGGTGAACGGCGGGAGACAGCTCACCGTCCAAAGCTGGGACGCGCGAACCGGCCGCGAAACCGGCGAACCGCTGGTCATCGACCACATCGACGCCGACGGCTCCGGGCCGAGCCTCAGCGCCGACGGCAGCATGCTGACGGTGCCGATGTCCTCCCCGCGCAGACTCGAACTGTGGCGTCTCGCCGACCACACCCGCGTCGGCCGCGCCGAAACCCCGGCCCTCTACCGGTACGGGAAGTTCAGCCCGGACGGGCGGACCCTCGCCCTCTACCAATGGGACGGCCGTTCGAGCCACCCCAGCAAGCTCGAACTGCGGGACGCGACCTCGCTGCGACCCATCGGCAAGCCGATCACCTGGGTCGATCACGACCGGCTCGGCTACTTCGCCTTCACCCCCGACAGCCGCACCCTGATCACCACCAGCGGCGGCGAGAGCCACTCGGCACCGAGGGTGCGGCAATGGGACACCACCACCCAGGAGGAGATCCGCCTGTCCTTCGCACTGGCCCCGCCACCTGGAGGCGAGGAAGGCGGGCACCTCCTCTTCACCATGGTCGCCCCCGGTCTGGACGACCAGCACCTGCTCGCCCTCACCTCGGGCACCCTCACCGTCCACGCCCTCGACGGCAAACAGGACGGCCCCGGCGTGCCCGGCATCTCGTCGTTCACGGTCAGCCCGGACCGCAAGACCGTCGCCACGACGACCGACTCGCCGGCGGACCACACCGTGCACCTCTGGCACGCCCCCTGACCACACCGCCCCAATGCGACTTTGGGTGCATCTGACGCACCGAATGTGGCATTGGGTACGTCGCATGCACCCAAAGTGGCATTGGGGCGCTTCGGGCCCGGCGGATCAGCGGGCGAAGGACGGCGGCGCGCCCATCGGGCTGAGGTGCATCCCGGCGATCCGCCAGCCGTCCTCGCCGCGGACGAGCACGTGCGTCGCCCGGAACGTGCCGTCCACCCGGTTGCCCTGGTGCGTCGCTTCCTGGTCGTGCACGCCGATCGCGATCGCGGTGTCGCCGTGCACCCGCACCTCGACGTCGCGCCAGTCCAGCCGGAGCGTCGCCAGCGCGCCGGACCGGTAGCGGCCCAGCCATTGCTCCCGGTCGAGCACGAACCCGAGCGGCCCGACGAGCCGGAACCCGTCAGCGACCATGTCGCCCAAGGTGTCCGTATCGCCCGCGACCTCGGCGGCGGCCCAGCGTTTGCCCAGTTCAGCGATGTCCGCGGCGTCCATGATTCCCTCCAGTGCCGGTCAGTGTGACGCCACAAACGTTAGATATCTAATCGTTCGATGTCAAAGGCTTAGAGTACGACGGGCCTGCGGTACCGTCTCCCCGTGCCCCGACCCGCCACGCCGCCGCTCGGCGTCCTCCTCGCCCGTACCGCCAAAACCGCGGGCCAGGCGTTCGACCGCGCGCTCGCCGAGGTCGGCGGATCGCAGCCGGTGTGGCAGATCCTCATCGCGCTCAAAACCCGCGAACACGCCAGCCAGCGCGAACTCGCCGACGCCGTCGGCATCCAGGGCGCGACGCTCACCCACCACCTCAACGGCATGGAAACCGCGGGCCTGCTCACCCGCAGCCGCGACCCGGAAAACCGGCGCGTGCACCAGGTCGAACTCACCGAATACGGCGAACGGACCTTCCACCGCCTCGCCGACGCCGCGATCGCGCACGACAAACGCATCCGCGCCGGTTTCACCGACGACGAGATCGCGACCCTCGCCGCCCTGCTGACCCGGCTCGCGGACAACGTCACGCAAACGGACCCGTGAGCACCCCCTAGGGCACTCACGGGTCCGGATACCGCGGTTACGGGCAGGTCTTCCAGGCGAAGTGGTAAACCGTCGTGACACTGCCGTCGGTCGAGTCCATCGTCACGAAACTCGTCGTCTTCTTCGGATCGGACGTGCCAGCATACGCCCGCAATTCCGTGTTGATTTGCAGGTTGCGTTCCTGACCGCACGGCTGATAGACGATCGCGTCGATCTCCGTCGCATCCGTGAACTGCCAGTCCGCGTCGAGGAAGCCATTCAGCTTATGGCTCGCGTACTGCGTCGGCGAATTTCCCTGGAAATAGTAATTCGCCCGCTCGACGCCGTACGCGCCGTTCTCCAGATGCGCGAACCCGCGGAAGTCCGCCGAGGCGATCCCGTAGGTGAAGCCCTGCGGCACGTGGACACGAAGGCCGATCTGGCAGTTCTTGCGGAAGTCCGTCGGTCCCGCGCCGACGCCGACCTGCGCGGTGTATTGGCTGTAGGTGACCGTGAACGCGGTATTGTCGGCCGAGACCGAAACCGCGGCCGTGTCCGGCGGGCAACCGGTGCCGTTCACCGTCGCGACATCGATGATAATTTTGTCCGGCGGCGGATTTTGCGGCCAGGAATGCGGTGCGACCGTCGAAGAAAGCGCCAGAAGCGCAGCGGCCATCGTGGTAAGCATGGGTTTCCTTCCCATTACTTCCGATGTGGGCGGGGGGTTTCGACAGGGTAGCGCAGGAACTGCCCGGTCAGGCCCACTGAATGGAGCAACGTCGTTGCTTAGCTGCACACAGCAACGTTTTTACAAACCGTTGACAAAAGCGCTTATGGACAATTGACGAATCAACAAAAATGGTTCAGAAATCTACCAACCCGAACCACGCGGCCGCACTGGTCCGGGGCCGACCGGCGAAAACACCACGAAAACCAGGGCAATTGGGGCAGTTCGCACGCCCCCGACCGCTCCCGCACCACACCGCGCTTTCCAGCGCAAACGGCGGAGGACCGGCACACCGCACACCAGCGAACCCGCCGATACGACTTTAGTCGGGTCCGCTTCCGCCCCGCCACAACCGGCCCGCAACTCTATTGTGATGTGAAACCACGCCGATCTCCGCGCGGATTCGCCCCCGCAGCGCCGACATCCGCCACCCCGAACCGGGCAGGCAATTCCCGCGCTATCCCGCCCCGTTCCCCCGCACGGCACCGGCCGCCCTCCCCCGCCCGGAACGTGATCCTGGCAACCGTGACTGGACGCACCCGGACGGCGCCCGCCGGTAGGGCTAGCATCCTCGGTACTAGCCAAAGTCGTCTCAAGCTGGAGAAGCGCAATGACCCAAGCCCCTGTCAACGTCACCGTCACCGGTGCGGCCGGCCAGATCGGCTACGCGCTGCTGTTCCGCATCGCGTCCGGTCAGCTGCTCGGCGCCGACACCCCGGTGAAGCTGCGGCTCCTGGAGATCCCCCAGGCGGTCAAGGCGGCTGAGGGCACCGCGATGGAACTGGACGACGGCGCGTTCCCGCTGCTGGCGGGCATCGACATCTTCGACGACCCGAAGCAGGCCTTCTCCGGCACGAACATCGGCCTCCTGGTCGGGGCCCGCCCGCGCAGCAAGGGCATGGAGCGCGGCGACCTGCTCGAGGCCAACGGCGGCATCTTCAAGCCCCAGGGCGAGGCGATCAACGCCGGCGCGGCCGACGACATCCGCGTGCTGGTGGTCGGCAACCCGGCCAACACCAACGCGCTGATCGCCCAGTCGCACGCCCCCGACGTGCCCGCCGAGCGCTTCACCGCGATGACCCGCCTCGACCACAACCGCGCGCTCGCCCAGCTGGCCAAGAAGCTCGGCGTGGCCGTGACCGACCTCAAGAAGGTCGCGATCTGGGGCAACCACTCGGCCACCCAGTACCCGTCGGTGCAGCACGCCGAGGTCAACGGCAAGAACGTCGCCGAGACCATCAACGACCAGGCCTGGCTCGCCGACACCTTCATCCCGACCGTCGCCAAGCGCGGCGCCGCGATCATCGAGGCCCGCGGCCTCTCCTCGGCCGCGTCCGCCGCTTCGGCCGCCATCGACCACGTCTACACCTGGGTCAACGGCACCGCCGAGGGCGACTGGACCTCGGCCGGCGTCGTCTCCGACGGCTCCTACGGCGTCCCGGAGGGCCTCATCTCGTCCTTCCCGGTCACCGCCAAGGACGGCAAGTACGAGATCGTGCAGGGCCTGGAGATCGACGAGTTCTCCCGCCCGCGCATCGACGCCTCCGTGGCCGAACTGGCCGAGGAGCGCGACGCGGTCCGCAAGCTGGGCCTCATCTGAGATTCGCACTGAATGATGGCCGCCCCGGATCCGGGGCGGCCATTATTGCTTTCGCGTCTGTGCGGTTGTTTTACAGCTGGTCGATTCAGCGATGGCCTCGCAAGTGGGGCTTTTCCTCACTTGCCAGCCGTATAGGTCGTTATACAGTTGAGATGAGTTTGTGGAGGTCGCGGGCGGTGCGGAAGTCTGGCGCCGTGTGGGTGTTTTCTCGCAAATCCGCCGCCAGTCGTGCGTAAACCCGGCTCACATTCGCCGCTTGGATCGGCAGTGCGCTGGCCTCGTCCACCGGAAGCCCGCAGAGATCGAACCGTCCGATCTGCAGCTGGGCGGCCCACGGATCGGCTTCCGGCGCGGACGTCAGCGTGAGATTCCCTTTGGTGCCCGCGATCTCGATCCGCGTCCGGGGTACGACCGCTTCCCCATCGTGCAGGTGGATCGACACGACTGCCCCGCTATCCAGTTCGGCGTGCGCCAGGAAATGGTCCGGAGCCGTGACGACGACCCGCTCCCCCGTCTCGGCGATGCGGTGCGAGGGGTTCCGGATCGCGGTCCGCGCGGTCAGCTCACGGACCGGCCCGAGCAGGTGCTGCACCAGGTCGAGCGCGTGCCCGCCGAGGACTTCGACCAGTCCCGCACCGGCGCTGCGGTCGTACGTGTACGCGGTCCAGCCTGGGACGTCCTGAGTGTTCCCCTTGCCGCGAGAGCTGTAGACAGTCGCGGACTGCACAGTCCCGATCCGGCCCTCGGCAAGCATCTCCCGAGCGCGGACGACCGCTGGATTGAACCGAGCCTGCAGCCCGACCGCCGTATGCACCCCAGCCCGCTCCCCCGCCTCCGCCAACGCGGCCGCCTCGTCGGCAGTCGTCGTCAACGGCCATTCGCAGTAGACGTGCTTGCCCGCTTCGAGCGCGGCAGTCACCAGCTCGACGTGCGCTGGCACCTTCACCGTGACCACCACGAGATCGACGTCCGGATGCTCCGCGAGACTCCGCGCGTCAGTGAACGCGTACCGGGCACCGAAGCGGCTGCGCGCCTCCTCCGCGCTGCTGGTGCGGGTAGTCGCGACCGCGGCCAGCGAGAACTCGGGCGACGCGGCGATCGCCGGAATGTGCGCTCGCGCGGCCCATCCCCGATCCGGGTTCGCGCCGAGGATTCCGACGCCGATCGGCTTGGTCAAGTCCCCCACCTCCGACTAAACGGGTCAATGTGTTCCGTTTCTGTCAAGCTACCAGAAGCGGAACAACGCGACCCGCTTGGTTAGACTGCGGGAATGCCGGACTCCGCCGTCACCGCGCTGCTCGCCCAAAACCAGCCGCGCGCCGACGCACAGCGCAATGCCGAACGGCTCGTCGAAGCGACCCGGCAGGCCCTGGACGAACTGGGGCTGGCCGTCACGACCCGCGACATCGCCCAGCGCGCGGGCGTCGGCCTCGGCACCCTGTACCGGCGGGTGCCGTCCCTGGACGCGCTCCTCGCCGCGATCCTCACCGACACCATCGACGAGATGACGGCGCGCGCCGCCCACGCGCTCGACTCCCCCGACGCCTGGCAGGGATTCGCCGACTTCGCCGAGACCTACGTCCAGCTGCGCGCGCAGAGCTGCGGACTGCACGACGCACTCTCCGGCCGCGGCGAACGGCTCGATTTGGCGCAGCGGATCAACCGGCTCCAGCGGACCATGCGTCAGCTGGTGCAGCGAGCCCAGAAAGCCGGCGCGCTCCGCGCCGATCTCGACTGGCGAGACGTCCCCTTCGCGCTCGCCACCGCGATCCCGCCGGGCCACACGATCGGACTCGCCCCGCGCGGCGACCAGTGGCGGCGGAATCTCCGCATCATCCTCGACGGCCTGCGCCCGGCACGATCGCCTGCTCCAGAAGGCTCTGCAGCGTCCGCTGCTCCCGGGAATTGAGCCCAGCCAGCGGAGAATCGCGGGTGAGCAATTCGAGCAGCCGTTCGCGCAGCGCCGTGCCGTCCTCGGTCAGGACGAGGTGCTTGGCGCGCCGATCGGTCGGATGCGCGCGCCGCTCGATCAGCCCCTGTTTCTCCAGCTTGTCGACGACGAAGGTGGCGTTCGACGGCTCGCAGCTCATCCGCTCGGCCAGCTCGCGCATGGTCATCGGACCGGTCAGCTCCCGCAGCGCGGTCGCCTGCGCGGCGGTCAGCCCCAGCGCCACCGCGCGCTCGCGGACATGGTCGGCGATCTGCTGCGCCAGCCCGTTCACCAGACCGCACAGTTCCCGCTCGGCGATCGCCTGAGGTTCCGTCACTCCGCCATCCTAGCAACTCCATCAAGCCAGAATATTTCAAGCTTGAATGTTTCTAGCTTGATGCTTATGGTCGAGGGCAACCGAAGGAAGGACCGAACCGTGCCCGATCATCACTCCGTCCATCTGGGCGACACCAAGGTGTCGTTCGTGCCGGACGGTGCCGTACAAGGAAATCCGCGCCTCTGGCTGCCCGACAGCACCGCCGAGACCTGGGCCGAACATCCGGAGTACCTCGACGACGAGGGCTACCTCCGGGTCAGCATCGGCGGACTGCTGGTGGAGCACGGCGATCGGGCGCTGCTGATCGACGCCGGGTTCGGGCCGCAGTCGCTGCCGGCCGAGCCCGGTGCACCGAACGGCGTGCTCTACGGCGGTGCTCTGCTCGACAATCTGGCCGCGCTCGGGCGTAAGCCGGAAGACGTCGAGGCGGTGGCGTTCACGCACTTGCACTCGGATCACATCGGCTGGGCTTCGCATCCCTCGGCGTTCGCCACCGCCGAATACCTGGTGCCAGAGCCGGAATGGGCACAGCGCGAGGCTTCCCGGGAGACCGACGCGATGGCCGCGAAGGTCCACACCGTCGACGACGGGCAGGAAGTGTTTCCCGGCGTGCAGGTCCGCTTCGCCGCCGGGCACACGCCAGGGCACGCCGAGTACGTGATCACCGGCGGCGGCCAACGGCTGATCGCCTTCGGCGACGCGGTCCATTCCCCGGTGCAGATCGAGCATCCCGAATGGTCCTGTGTGTACGACCACGACCCGGTCCAGGCCGCCGTGCACCGCAAGCAGCTCGTCGCCGAACTCGCCGAGCCCGGGACCATCGGCTTCGGGAACCACTTCTCCGGCGCGGTCTTCGGAACCGTCCGCGACGGCCGCTGGAATCCGCTCGGACGCTAAGGTCGGCCGCATGGCCCGGCTCATCCACCTCAACGGCCCGTCCGGCATCGGGAAATCCACCGTCGCGCGGCACTACGCCGATCGGCACCCCGGCGTGCTCGACCTGGAAGCCGACCAGGTGGTCACGATGATCGGCGGCTGGCGGGCGGCGTTCTGGGACACCTTGCCCGCGGCGCGGCGGCTCGCGCTCGCCATGGCGGAGACGCATCTGCGGGCCGGGCACGACGTCGTGATGCCACAGCTGGTCGCCAGCGTCGAACAAGCCGAACGCTTCGAGGAAGCAGCACGCGCGGCCGGCGGCGAGTACGTCGAGATCATGCTCGCCGCGCCCCGGCCCCAAGCGAAAGCCCGGTACGCGGGCCGCGGCGAGCACGCGGCCACCGACGCGATGGCCGAGCTGGGCGGTCCGGTCGTGCTCGACCGGATCCACGACCACGTCGCGCAGTACCTCCCGCTCCGTCCACAATGCACAGTCCTGGACACCGAACACCTCAACCCGGACGAAACGTGCGCGCGGGTAGCGGAAATCGTTGCCCGCCGCGCACCGGCGGAGGTACCGCGTGCACGGAACGGGGACCAAACGGGTAACCCGCCGCCCAGCCCGGCCTGAGCGCGGTATATGTCGAGGAGTGCCAGGACACAGAGCCGCCGTCCGGCCGCTGTTCGCGGACCGCGACCCGGAAGACGCCGCCATGCCGCGCCCCGGCTTCCCCGCGCCGCCCTGGCTGCTCAGCGCCGCTGACAGCACCGCATTGCGCACCGTCGCCGCGGACCTGCTCGACACCCCGGCGTCCGATCTCGACCTCGCCTACACCCTCGCCACCCGCACCCCGCTGGCGCACCGCGTCCTGGTGCCGGCCGGCGACCGGGCCGCCCTCAAGGCGGTCGCGAACGGCGAGACGACCGGCCAAACCGTGCCGGGCTGTCCCCGGCTGACCTTTCTGTCCCGGGGCACCGAACTCCCGGCAGGCCGGGAAACCGAGTTCACCCACCGGTTTCCGCGCTTCGCCGCCATCTACACCACGATGTACGACGATTATCAGGACCGTCTCTTCGCTTTCCAGGCCGCACTGTGCCAGCTGCTCGAATCCTGGGGCATCCGCCCGCACGCCATCGCCCGCGCGACCGAATGCCCCGGCGACGACCTGGTCCTCGACCTCAGCCCGGCCTCCGCCCGCGACCTCCTCGCCGAGGTCGCCCGCCTGCACACCGCAGGCATCCCCGTCGACTGGCACGCGGTCTTCAGCGGCAGCGGCGCCCGCAGGGTCGAACTGCACGGCCTGCTCTACCGTCCCGAGTGGCTCCCCGTCCGGGCTATCCCTGGCGAAGCCGAAGTCCTCGAAATCCCCACCGGCAGCGAACTTCACGCGCTCACCGCTCACACGCTCCTGGCTCTTCAGGAGTGGCGGCACCGCGAAGGACGGCTCGTTGTCGTCACCACCAACGCCACCGGACCCGACCCGGACCTCGCGAGCGCCGCGGTCTGGGGTTTGGTCAGCGCGGCCGCCGCCGAGCACCCGGCCGAGATCACCGCCGTCGACCTGGACCGGCCCACCCCCGCTGCCCAGGTCCTCGACCTCGTCGGCGGGGTCGCCGAGCCCCAGCTCGCCCTCCGCGACGGCGTCCCGCACGCCTTCCGGATCGCCCGCGCGAACGCCTCCCCCGCCCGGCCGATCGATCCGTCCGGCACCGTCCTGATCACCGGCGGCACCGGCAGGATCGGCGCGCTGCTGGCCGAGCACCTCGTCGCCGCGCACGGCGTCCGGCATCTGGTCCTGGCGAGCCGGAGCGGTCCCGCCGCGGCCACCGCGGAGCACCTCCAAGCCGAACTCGACGCGGACGTCCGCATCGCCGCCATCGACGTCGCCGACCGGGACCTGGTCGAAAGCCTCATCGCCTCCTGCAGCCCGCCGCTGACCGCCGTCGTGCACTGCGCGGCGGAATTCGACGAGACCGCCGAAGGCCTCGACCCGGTCCTGCGCGCCAAAGCCGATTCCGCCTGGATCCTCCACGAAGCGACCAAACACCTGCCGCTGTCGGCGTTCGTGCTTTTCTCTTCCGTCGCCGGCACCTTCGGCGTAGCCGGGCAGGCGAACTACGCGGCAGCCAACCGGTTCCTCGACGCCCTCGCCACCCACCGGCACGCGGCCGGGCTACCCGCGGTCTCGATCGCCTGGGGACCATGGGACAGCACGCTCTTCGACGCCGCTCTCGGCAGCGAACAACCGGTCGTGCTCGCCCCCGGCGCGCTCTCCGGCCCGTGCGCAGCCTGCCACGGTTCTGAGCGCTTTTTGGTTTGAACGCGAGCTGGGCATCGGGCGAGTTTCCGCCCGATGCCCAGCCGTATAGGTCGTTATACAGTAATCAGCTGACCGAGATGTCGTCGGCGTAGATCGGGCCCTGGCCGTACCAGCCGTGGATGTACACCGTGACCGCGCCGGAGGAGCCGGTCGTGAACGGCACCGTCAGCTTGGTCCAGCCGGTGTTGGACGTCCACGAGCTGGCCGTCGCTCCCCCGCGGACTCCGGCGTAGGCGTAGCCGCCCTGCACCCACGCCGTCATCGTGTACGCGTGGTTCGGTGCGAGCGTGAGGTTCTGCGCCGCTTCCCCAGTGGTCGACGCGGTCGGCGACACCTGCAACGCGTGGCTGCCGGAGTGCACCGGCGACAACACGACGTTCCCGCCGGTCCACGGGCTGAGCGCGCCGGTCTCCAGGTTGCCGTTGATGACGCTGCCGGTCGGGCTGGTTCCGTTGACCGTCAACGTGTACGTGGCAGTGTGACTGTTCCCGCCCGGCGCGGCACCGGTGACGGTCAACGGGTAGACGCCCGGCTGCGTCGCCGCGGTCGTCGTGATCGACAGGTCGGCGGTCTCCCCCGCCGTGACCGTCGACGGGCTGATCGACGCGGTCACGCCGCCCGGAGCGCCGGTCACCGAGAGCGAAACCTGTTGCGCCGTACCGGAAGTCACCTTCGTGACCACCTTCGCGGTCGTCGAACCGCCGGGGTCGACCGAAGCCGAGCCCGGGCTCGACAACACCGAGAAGTCGTTGCCCGGCACCGGGGTTCCGCCGGTGAACGGGGCGAACGTGTGGCTGAAGTACCACTTGTCCTGCGCGATGCCGGAACAGTCGTCGCGCGCGCCGGTGCCCGGGCAGTTGCCGTTGTCCCGCTGCAGCGCCCAGAACGACAGGAGGTTGATGCCCTTGGACACCGCCCAGTTGTAGACGGTGACCGCGTCCGCGGTGGTGAACGTTTCCGCCGGGCCGAAGTCGTCGATGCCCGGCATCTCGGTGACGCCGACCATCCCCCACAGCTGCTCTTGCGTCTTGCCCGGGTACAGCTGCCCCAGCTGCGACACCAGTCCCGCCGCGGCGGTCTGGGTGTCCTGGGCCATGTTGTGGGTGGCGTTGTCGTAATAGTCGAAGGTCATCAGGTTGACCACGTCGACCTTGGTCCCGTTGGACACCGCGTTCCGCAGCACGTCCAGCGCGCTGGCGAGACCGCTCGTGGTGGTCGGCAGCGTGTAGGAGATCTGCAGCTGGCGGCCCTCGGACGCGGCCCAGTCCTGCACCTTCTTGATCGCCTTGTTCCGGCGGTCGATGCCCGCGGAGTTGGTCAGCGAGTTGTCCTCGATGTCCATGTCAAGGCGCGGGATGTCGTAGGTGGTGATCAGCGATTTGTACGCGGCGGCGATCTTGTCGACGTCGGTGCAGCTGTCGGCGATCTCGGTGGCGTTGTGGGTCGCGGTGTAGCCGCCGAACGACGCGATCACGTCCCCGCCGCGCGAGCGGATGGTGCGGAAGTCCGCGCCGAACGTCGAATCGGCCACCGGCATGCTGGTGTCGCCGTTCCAGAGGACGGTGCACGAACCCTTGGACGCGGTCTGCAGGAACGCCATCGTCAGGTGCTTGACGCCGGCCTCCTGCGCCATCGCGGCCGGGCTCTGGCCGTTCCAGGATTCGAAGTAGGGCGCGAACACGTGGTTCGGCAGCGGCGTGGCGGCGTGCGCCGTCCCCGCGGTGGCGGCCAGCACGCCGAGCGGAGCCACGGCGGCGGCCAGGAGAGCGGACAATCTGGACAAGTGACTTCTTCGTCGCATGCGGGCTCCAGTGCCGGAAGGGACCGTGCGGCGGCGGCGCACGGCCGGAACCTTCTCAGAATTGGACTGGACCAGTCACCCGTCAAGGTCTAGACCACTAATGCGGCCGAACGGCCGGGTCGGATCGTCGGGGGCCACCGGACCACCGGGCGCCGGTGGGTCAGCTTCGCCGGTGCGGCTGGGGGTCGTGAGTGTTTATGCCGGTTAGAACCGGGATTGCCACTCACGACCCCCGCGGCTCAGCTCACCTGCTCCCTCGCCGGTGCCGCCGCTCCGAGCGACAGCTTCGTCGACCGCGTGGTCATCGAAATCGCCGCCGCGGCCAGTGTCGACACCGCCAGGAACCCGAACGCCGCGGCGAACCCGAAGCGGTCCACGAGCCAGCCCATCACCAGCGGCGCGAGGACGCCGGCGAGCTGGCCGCCGGTGTTGACCAGGCCCATCCCCGCGCCCACCAGATCGCGCGGCAGCACCCGCAGCGGCAGGCCGACGATGCCGATCGAGGCGAGGCCGCTGATGAACATCGCGACGGTCTGCAGCACGGTGAACCCGGTCGCCGAATCCGACAGCAGCATCGCCACGAGCACCCCGGCCGCGGCGACCAGCGCGGGCACCACGAGCCAGCGCGGCCGGTGGTCGAAGTACCGGCTCATCAGCCAGCCGCCGAGCAGCACCGCCGCCGCGCTGACCAGCTGCGGGATCGCCGCCGAGACCCCCGCCGCGACCAGCGACAGGCCCTTCGTCTCGACCAGGTACGACGGGACCCAGGTGATCATCCCGTAGGCCAGCATGTTGAAGCAGGCGAACATCGCCGCGCAGCGGATCACCAACCGGTTCCGCAGCACCTGCGACACCGGCACCTTCACCGGGGCGACGTGCGCCTCCGGTTCGGTCAGCTCGCGCGGCAGCGGCGCCGGCAGCAGCCGCCACAGCGCCAGCCCGACGACCAGCCCGGCCACCGCGACGATCCAGAACGTGTGCCTCCAGCCCGCGGCCACCACGAGCGGCGCGACCAGCAGCGGCCCGAGCCCGGCCCCGACCGAGTTGGACGCCAGCAGCAAGCCCGCGCCGCGGCTGCGGCCCTCCTGCGTCGTGCGCTCGGCCAGCGCCTTGAACGCCGCGCCGGGGAAGAGCGCCTGCGCGAACCCGAACGCGGCGCGCAGCACGAGCAGCACGACGAGCCCGGGCGCGAATCCGGTGGCGGCGGTGAAAATCGACCACGCCACCAGCGAAATCACCAGCAACGGCCGCGCGCCGACGCGGTCCGCGAGCAGCCCGCCGGGCATCTGCCCGACCAGGTAGGCGATCGCGAACGCGGACACGACCAGCCCCTGCGTGGTCTTCGACAGCCCGAACTCCGCGCCGATCAGGGGCAGCGCGACCGCGATCATGACGCGGTCGATGTAGTCGATGATGAAGACGCCGACCAGCAGCGCCAACGTGGTCCGTTCGGTCCGCCGCACGACCGGGGCGGAACTCGGAATGCTCACCGTCGGATCCTCCTTGATTCGGCGATGCCGCATTGTGCGGTCACGCACCCCCTCCCCGGCTTCGTCGGATCCGGCGAATCCCGGGCCCGCCGGTCAGCGGATCGGACGAAGAGCCGTCAGGGCACCGGCTTCGCCGCAGGTCAGCGCACTGGCGCTCAGAATCCCGGCGGACGGCGGAATCCGCCGATCACCTCCGCGAGGCACCGCACGAAGCAGACGGCGGTGCGGTCGTGCAGGTAGGGCGCGATCACCTGGATGCCGACCGGGAGCCCGTCCCGCGTCGTCCCGACCGGGGCCACGGCCGCGGGCAGCAGGTTGAGCGAAGAAGGCGCGATCCACGACAGCATTTCCCGGTACGGCCGCTCGGCGCCGTCGACCCGCAGGGTCCGGAGGGACCAGTCGTGGTCGGGGCGGTGGTCGTGCGGGAAGGCGGCGGTCGGGCTCACCGGGCACAGGAGGACGTCGACGTCATCGAAAAACTCGGCCCAGCGACGGCGGGAGTGCTGCCGTCGCTCGTCGAGCGAGTGCCAGTCACGGAAGCGCATCGTCATAGCGGACGCGAACCCGCCTTCCGCTGCCGCAAGTTCCGCGTACGACTCGTCGTGCTCCATCAGCCCGGACTGCGCCATCAGCAACGGCTGGTAGAGCGCCATCGTCTCCTCAAGCCCGACCGGCCCCGGACCCTCGACCACGACGGCTCCCGCGGCCCGCACCGCCTCCAGCGTCGCCCGCAGGATCGTGGCCAGCTCGCTGTCGACCGGGCAGAACGGGTCGTCGAGCCAAGCCGCGACCCGGAACTCCCGCAGCGTGCTCGCCCGGGCGGCGGGCAGCTCCAGCCGCCAGGCCGGGGCTTGGTCACGGTCCGCGCCGGTGAGGACGTCGAGGCCAAGGTCGAGGTCGTCGGCGTGCCTGCCGAGCGGGCCGAGCACTCCCATGTCGCACTCCGCCAGCGTCCCCGGCGCGTGTCCTGAAACGCTCCCGAACCTCGGCACGATCCCGTACGACGGGCGCAGTCCGTAGACGCCGCAGAAGTGCGCGGGCACCCGGATCGAGCCCGCGGTGTCTCCGCCGAGTTCCAGGCCAGTCAACCCGGCGGCGAGGGCCGCGGCGGACCCGCCGGACGAACCGCCGGGTCCGCGGGCCGGGTCCCACGGATTGTTCGTGGTCCCGTAAATCTCGTTGTAGGTCTGCCAATCCCGTGCGTCGGCGGGCAGGTTGGACTTGCCGAACACGATCGCGCCCGCGTCCCTGAGCCGCGCGACCGACTCGGCGTCGCGGGTCGAGACGTGGTGTCCCCAGCGGGTCGAACCACCGGTGGTCCGCATTCCCGCCACCTCGACGCTGTCCTTGACGCTCACCGGGACTCCGTGCAGAGGACCGAGCGGCTCGCCTCGGGCGATCGCCCGGTCGGCCGCCCGAGCCGCCGCCCGAGCCCCCTCCTCGTCCCGGGCGACGATGGCGTTCACTCGCGGACCGTGCCGCTCCAGCCGGGAAAGGTAGTGGTCGAGCAGTTCCACGCTCGACACCTGCTTCCCCGCGACAGCGGCAGCGAGTTCGCGCGCGGAACGAAAAGCCAGATCGGTCATGCGAGTCTCCAGGGAAGGGTCACGAAGCGGTTCGGCGGGCATGGCCGAGGCCCTGCCACCGGCGGGCAGCCGGGGCGGGCAGATCGAACTGGTCGAGGATCCGTGCCACGACGTGGTCGACCATGTCGTCAAGCGTCCGGGGATGGTGGTAGAAGGCGGGCATCGGCGGGACGATCCGGGCGCCCATGCGGCTCAGCGCCAGCAGGTGGTCGAGATGGATCTCGCTCAGCGGCGTTTCCCGGGGCACCAGAACCAGGCGGCGGCGCTCCTTGAGGGTGACGTCGGCGGCCCGGGTGATGAGGTTGTCGGCATAGCCGGTGCGGATCGCGGCGAGCGTCTTCATGCTGCACGGCACGACCACCATGCCGTCGGTGTGGAACGAGCCCGACGACAGGACCGAGCCCTGCTCCCCCGGCCGATGGTGCACATCGGCCAGCTCGACGACCTCCCGAACGGTGCGGGTGCACTCCAGTTCGACGGTGGTCCGCGCCCAGGTGCTCAGCACGAGGTGGGTCTCGACGCCGGGGAGGTCGCGCAGGACCTCCAGCAGCCGGACGCCGAAGGGAGCCCCGGTGGCCCCGGACATGGCGACGACGAGGCGGGTCATGCTGAGTGTCCTTTGTGGATGGTCCTCAGCCGGGTGAGGACGGCGGCGCTGCGGTGCCAGCCTTCGAGTTCGGCGAGGCACCCGGTGGTGCGGAAGCCGAGCGGGCTGAGCGGGATCCCGAGGCTGTCGCGTTTGTGGTGTACGGCGGTGAAAACGCAGCCCAGCACGTCGTCCAGCGCCAACGACCGGACCAGGCGGAGCTTGAGGTGATGGCACACCGTCCCGTCCACGGCCAACAGCGCGGCGTACGGATGCCGCTGCAGGTTGGCCCGGGTGCCAGCCCCGGCGACGACCGCGTACAGCGCGGCACGGTCGTCGGCGGGTTCGAGTTCGGCGCGGGACAGCAGCACGGTGTGCGGGTAGCCGTCCCGGTCGACGGTGAGCAACGGGAACGCCTGTTCGTCGGCGTCGAGCGGTGGCTCCCCCGCTACCAGGCGAGCCACCTCCTCGGGCAGGTTCGACACGTCGTCCTCCTTCGTCAGCGGGCGGTCAGAGCGGAAGGACGCCCTTCCAGCGGGTGCGGAGTTCGGCGCGGTAGCCCTCGCCGACCCGGTTGGCGCGCGGATAATGGTCTTTCCACGCGAACGGTTTGCAGGCGTCGATCAGCACGATCCCCATGGACAGATCGCCTGCCTCCCGTTTCGCCGGGGAGAGCCGCGGGTCGATGGCGGTGGTGGGCGAGCGCAGGACGTGGATCGACTCCGCCGGGTCGACGCGGGTGAACAGCGCCCAGAGCACGTGGTTGATGTCGGTGATGTCGATGTCCTCGTCCACCACGACGAGATAGCGCTCCATGCCGCCGGTGCGCTTGCGCGAGGCGGCGGCCAGCAAGGCGTGCATGGCGTCGCCGGACCCGGTCTGTTTGATGGAGACGACCATCATGAGCTGGCGGGCATAGGCCCAGACGCCCTGGACGTTCTGGACCCCGGCCTGGTCGAGGTGGTCCCAGGTCACGGTGGCGGAGTAGAGCGGCACGGCCTGGTCGCCCGCCGGGACGGTCGGGAGCATCGGCGGCGCGCCGAGGATGATCGGGTCGTTCCGGTGCAGGATCTGCCGCACCCGCACCACGGGTTCCTGGCCGCTGTGGGTGTAGTAGCCGGTCCACTCGCCGAAAGGGCCCTCCAGCACCGATTCCTCCTCGGGCGGCGGCATTTCGCCGACGAGGACAATCTCCGCGTGCGCCGGGACGGGCAGGTCGGTGCCGGGCGCGAGCAGCACCTCGACGCCCTGTCCGCGCAGGCCGCCGGCCAGGTCGTACTCGGACACGCCCTCGGGCGCGGACATCGCGGCGGCGGTGGACAGGATCGGGTCCTGCCCGACGACGATCGCGATCGGGCAGTTCTGGCCGCGGTCCCAGTACTTGTGCGCGATCGCCCGCGCATGCCGATTGCCGAGGAACCACACCGACAGCCGGTCCTTGCCGTGCACCGAAACCCGGTAGGTGCCGACGTTGACCCAGCCGGTGTCCGGGTCACGGGTGACGACCATGCAGGAGGTGCCGATGTAGCGGCCGCCGTCGCCGTCGTGCCAGCGCGGCGCCGGGAACATGGTCACGTCGACGTCCTCGCCTTCGAGGACGTTCTCCAGTACCGGCCCGGTGCCGACTTCAACCGGCGAGATCAGCCGCAGATCGCCGCTGATGTCCTTCCAGGCCCGCACGATGTCCAGCTTCGGAGTGTCGGAGGGCAGGCCGAGCGCGACGGCGGTGCGCGCCGGAGTGCCCATGAAGTTGGTGCAAACCCGGAAGCCGCTCGGGTACCCGGGGACGTCGTCGAAGAGCAGCACCGGCCCCTCGCGCTCGGCCAACAGCTCGGTGAGGCCACCGATCTCCAGGTCCCAGTGGGCCCCTTCGACGCGGCGCACCTCGTCCTCGCCGAGAGTGTCGGTCAGATGCTTGAGGTAATGCCGGAGATCACGGAAAGCGGTCATGCCCCCACTTTCCGATCCGGACCGTCCCCCACTCCAGCCAGTGCCGGGAACGCGCCGGATACCGCCACGGAATACGCTCGGCACCGTGGAAATCCTCGACCTCCAGCTCGTCCACGCGCTCTACCTCGACGGCCGCGCCTCTTTCCGCCGCATCGCCGCCGTGCTCGGCGTCTCCGAGCAGACGATCGCCCGCCGCTACCGCCGGCTCCGCGAGACCGGGGCGGTCCGCGTCGTCGGCCGTCTCGACCCGCGTTTTCTGGGGCACGCCGAGGAATGGGTGCTGCGGGTCCGGTGCGCCCCGCCCGCCACGCTCGCCGTCGCCAAGGCTCTCGCCGAGCGGTCCGACACCTACCGGGTCCGGCTCGCCTCCGGCGGCACCGAAATCGGCTGCCACATGCAGACGTCCGACCAGCGGGCCCGCGACGCGCTCCTGCTGGACAAGCTCCCCGCCACCCGCCAGGTGACCTCGATCGAGGCGCACCAGGTGCTGCGCGTGTTCCGCGGCGGCCCGGACGGCTGGCACACGCCGATCGCGTCGCTCAGCCCCGGGCAGGTCGCCGAGCTCACCCCGCCGTCGCCGGCCGCGGAACCGCTCGACCTCGGCGACGAAGACCGGCTGCTGCTGGACGAACTGGCCCGCGACGGGCGTACGCCGCACGCCGCGCTGGCCGCGAGCACCGGCTGGCACGAGTCGACGGTCCGCCGCCGCATCGACCGGCTGCGGACCAGCGGGACGCTCTACTTCGGCGTCGACTTCGACGAGCGCCTGCTCGGCTGGTCCAGCCACGCCCTGCTGTGGATCTCAGTCAGCCCGGCCGCCCTCGACGCCGCGGGCACCGCGCTCGCCCAGTGCCCGCAGATCGCCTACGCAGCCGCTACCACCGGCCCGGCCAACCTCCTGGCCACCGCGCTCTGCGCCGACGCCGGAGCGCTCTACGAATTCATCACCACGCAGGTCGGCTCGCTACCCGGAGTCCAGACCGTGCAGACCGCCCCAATCCTGCGCGTCGTCAAACGCGCGGCTGCCCTCCCCTGACCGCCGGAGCGGTCACGAGAGGGCAGCCGTATAGGTCGTTATACAGTTATCGCGCTTACGCTCCGGCGAGACCCCGGCGCTTCAGCAGCGGCTCGATTTCCGGCGCGCGGCCGCGGAAGCTGGCGAACGCCTCCATCGGGTCGACGCTGCCGCCGAGGCCGAGCAGCGTGGCCCGGAAGTGGTCGCCGTTCTCCCGCTTCAGGCCGCCGTTTTCGGTGAACCACTCGACGGTGTCCGCGTCGAGCACCTCGCTCCAGATGTAGGAGTAGTACCCGGCGCTGTAGCCGCCCGCGAAAACGTGGTTGAAGTACGTCGTCCGGTAGCGCGGCGGGACGCTTTCCAGTGCCACGCCCGCCTTTTCCAGCGCCTCGGCCTCAAACCGCTGCACATCCTCGACCCGGTCGTCCGGGCCGAGGCGGTGCCACGCCAGGTCGAGCAGCGCCGCGGCGAGGTACTCGGTGGTGCGGAAGCCCTCGCCGTACTGCTGCGCGGCCTCCAGCAGCTCGACCTGCCCGGACGGCAGCGGCTCCCCCGTCTCGTGGTGCTTGGCGTAGTTGGCCAGGATTTCCGGCCACAGCATCCACATCTCGTTGACCTGCGACGGGTACTCGACGAAGTCGCGCGGCACGTTGGTGCCGGTGAAAGTCGGGAACTCGACGCCGGACAGCAGCGAGTGCAGCGCGTGCCCGAACTCGTGGAAGGCGGTGCGCACCTCGTCGAGCGAGAGCAGCGTCGGCTCCCCCTCGCGCGGCTTGGTCACGTTCAGCACGTTGACCACGACCGTGCGCCGCCCGAGCAGCCGGGACTGGTCCACGAAGTTGTTCATCCACGCGCCGCCGCGCTTGGAATCGCGGGTGTAGTAGTCCATCAGGAACAGGCCGAGCCCGCTGCCGTCGGCGTCGAAGACCTCGAAGATCCGCACCTGCGGGTGGTACTTCGGCAGGTCGTGCCGCTCGGTGAAACTCAAGCCGTACAACCGGTTCGCGGCCACGAACACGCCGTCGTGCAGCACCCGGTCCAGCTCGAAGTAGGGCCGCAGCGCGGCGGTGTCCAGCTGGAACCGCTCGCGTTCCACCTTCGACGCGTAGAACGCCCAGTCCCACGGCTGCAGCGTCGCGCCCGGCACGTCGGCTTCCAGCAGCTGCTGCAGTTCCGCCGCCTCGGTGCGCGCGTTCGCAACAGCCACTGGCGCGAGCCGCTCCAGCAGCCCGCCCGCCGCCTCGACGGTCTTGGCCGTCTCGTCCGCGATCACGTACGCCGCGTGGTTCGGGTAGCCCAGCAGCGCGGCCCGTTCGGCGCGCAGCCGCGTGATCTCCTCGACGATCGCGTTGTTGTCGTACGCGTTGCCGCGATTGCCGCGCGACACCGAAGCCGTGAAGAGGCGCTCGCGCACCGCGCGGTTTTCCAGCGACGCCACGGCCGCCTGCGCGGTGGGCAGCGTCAGAGTCAGTACGTACTTGCCGTCGAGACCGCGTTCGGCCGCCGTCTGCGCCGCCGCCGCGATCGCGCTTTCGCCGAGCCCGGCCAGCTCCGCCGCGTCGTCGAGCACCACTGCGAGATCATTGGTGTCGCGCAGCAGATTCTGCGAAAAACGGGTCTGCAGCGTCGAAAGCTGCTCGTTCAGCGCGCGCAGCTTCGCCTGGTCGGCCTCGGGCAGCCCGGCGCCGGCGCGGCTGAAGTCGGTGTAGCGGCGCTCCAGCAGCCGCAGTTCCTCCGGCGTCAGCCCCAGCTCCGCGCGCTTCTGGTACAGCGCGTCGATGCGGGCGAACAGCCGCGGGTTCAGGTGGATCGCGTCCTCGTGCGCGGCCAGCTTCGGGGCCAGCTCGGCCTGGATCTCCTGCACCTCGTCGGTCGCGTTCGAGCCCGAGATGTTGAAGAACGTGCCGGACACCCGGGTCAGCAGCGCGCCGGCCCGCTCGAGCGCCGCGATCGTGTTCTCGAACGTCGGCTCGGCCGGGTCGTCGGCGATCCGCTCCACGTCGGCGGCGTGCTCGGCGAGCCCGGCCTCGAAGGCGGGCCGGTAGTGCTCGTCGGCGATCCGGTCGAACGGCGGCAGCTCGTACGGCAGGTCGCTGGGGGCGGCGAACGGGTTGTCCGGGGAAATCATTCGGGTTTGCGCTCCTGGTTCTCCACAGGGTTCTCCACGTGGGTCCCGCCCACCCTACGGGGTCGGGCATCCGACGGAAGGACTGTCGATCGTCAGCGGCCCGTGCTTCCGCCCACGACGGCGTCGCTGGAGGACTTCTTCGAGCGGCCCTTCTTCTTGGGCGGCGGCGGCACGATCCCGGCCAGATCGCCGCCGTGCTCGTTCACCCGGAGCACGAACGGGCGGGTCTCGGTGTAGCGGACGACCGACACCGCGGCCGGGTCCACGACGATCCGCTGGAACGCGTCGAGATGCTGGCCCAGCGCGTCGGCGAGGATCGACTTGATCACGTCGCCGTGGCTGCACGCCACCCACACCGCGTGGTCGCCGTGCTCGGCGGTGATCCGCGCGTCGTGCGCGCGGATCGCGGCGACCGCGCGCGCCTGCATCTCGGCCAGCCCTTCCCCGCCGGGGAAGACCGCCGCGGACGGATGCGCCTGCACCACGCGCCACAGCGGTTCCTTCACCAGGTTCTTCAGCTCCCGGCCGGTCCACTCGCCGTAGTCCACTTCGGACAGCCGGGGCTCGACGAGCTTCGCCAGGCCCTGCGCGGCGGCCAGCGGCGCGACGGTCTGCTTGCAGCGCAGCATCGGCGACACCACCAGCTCGGCGACCGGCACCCCGGCGAAGCGCTCGACGAGGGCGGCGGCCTGCGCCCGGCCGGTGTCGTCCAGCCCGACCTTCGGCGTGCGCCCGGCGAGGACGCCCGAACCGTTGGCCGTGGACTTTCCGTGCCGCAGCAAGATGACCGTGCTCACGACGCCACCCTAACCGGTGACCGGCGGGTTCAGCTCCCGGCGGGTCCCGCGTTCGGGTCGAGCACTCCCCCGAAGACCAGGCCGAACAGCACCACGCCGAGCACCACGCGGTAGATCACGAAGGGCACGAAGCTGCGCTTCTTGATGTAGGCCATCAGCCAGGCGATCACCAGGTAGCCGACGCCGAACGCGACCAGCGTGGCCAGGATCGTCGGCCCCCACTGGGCGTTCTCGCCGTTCTTGCCGATGTCGGTCAGCTTGTACAGCCCGGAGCCGAACACCGCGGGCACCGCGAGCAGGAACGAGTACTCGGCGGCTTCCGAGCGGGTGTAGCCCATCAGCAGGCCGGCGCTCGTCGTGCCGCCCGAGCGCGAGACGCCCGGGATCAGCGCGAGCGCCTGCGCGAAGCCGTACACCAGGCCGTGCGGCACGTTCAGGTGGTCCAGCGTCCGCTGCTGCTTCGCGGTCCGGTCGGCGAACAGCAGGATCAGGCCGAACACGATCAGCGTCGTCGCGGTGATCCGCAGGTCGCGGAACGCCCGGTCGATCTCGTCCTGCAGGAGCAGGCCGAGCACGACGATCGGCAGCGAGCCGACGATGATCAGCCAGCCCAGCCGCGCGTCCGGGTCGCGCCGCCAGTCCGGGCGGTAGAGGGAGAAGAACCAGGCGCGCAGGATCCGGCCGATCTTCGGTCCGAAGTAGAGGATCACCGCCAGCTCGGTGCCGATCTGGGTCACCGCGGTGAACGCCGCGCCCGGATCGCCCCAGCCCGCCAATGCGGCGACGATCCGCACGTGCGCGCTCGAGGAGATCGGCAGGAACTCCGTGAGCCCCTGCACCAGCCCCAGCACCAGGGCCTCGAACCATCCCATCAAGCCGCTCCCGCCGGTTCGCCCGCCCGCGCGGGGCGCTGTCCGATTCGCACGGCCGGGAACCTATCGGGTGGTTCCTGAGGACCCATGGGAGGGCGCCGGTCCGACACGGGGTCACCTTGGTCGGGTGCGGGCGGGCGCGCCCACTAGGCTCGGCGGTCGTGGAAAAGCGACAGCTCGGCCGGTCGGGACTGCGGATATCGCGGATGGCCCTCGGCACCATGACGTGGGGCGGCGACACCGATCCGGACGAGGCGGCCAGCCAGCTGGTCGCGTTCGTGGACGCGGGCGGCACGCTCGTGGACACCGCCGATCTCTACGCCGGCGGCGAGGCCGAGCGGATGCTCGGCGAGCTGCTCTCGGACCTGGTGCCGCGCGAGGACGTCGTGCTGGCCACCAAGACTGTCGCGCGCCGCGGCGACGGCCCGTTCGGCGGCGGGGCTTCGCGCGGTGCGCTGCTGTCCGCGCTCGAAGGCTCGCTGCAGCGGCTGCGCACCGACCACATCGATCTGTGGCAGCTGCACGCGTGGGACTGCGGCGTGCCGATCGAGGAAACGCTGTCCGCGCTCGACTACGCCGTGACGAGCGGCAAGGTCCGCTACGTCGGCGTCTCCAATTACGCAGGCTGGCAGCTCGCCACCGCCGCGTCGCTCGCCACGGTGCCGTTCGTGTCCGGGCAGTTCGAATACTCGCTGCTGGAACGCGGCATCGAACGCGAGGTCGTCCCGGCCGCGACGCACCACGGGATCGGCATCCTGCCGTGGGCTCCGCTCGGCCGCGGCGTCCTCACCGGGAAGTACCGCACCGGCACGCCCGCCGACTCTCGCGGCGCGTCCGCCGAGTACGCCGGCTACGTCGAACACCACCGCACCGAACGGGCCGCGCGGATCGTGCAGGCCGTCGTGACCGCCGCCGAAGGGCTCGGCACGTCGCCGCTCGCGGTGGCGCTCGCCTGGGTCCGGGACCGGCCCGGGGTGGCCGCACCGGTGGTCGGCGCGCGGGACACCGGCCAGCTCACCGGGTCGCTCGCCGCCGAAGACCTCACGCTTCCGCCCGCCATCCGCAGCGCGCTCGACGACGTCAGCAGCGTCGAATTCGGCTATCCGGAACGGGGCACCCGGTGAGCCGCAGGTGTCGGGTCGGTGACACGGGCGTGACGGTTCGGCGTTCGGAGAGGATGCTGGAGGGACCCGTTCGCCGGAGCTTTGCTGGAGGTTTCAAGGTGCGTCGGCTCACCGCCGCGTCGCGGATCGCGATCCCGCTGGCCGGTGCGCTCGCGCTGTCCGCCTGCTCGTCCTCGGCCGAGCCGAAGGACAACCTGCAGGTCGTGGCCAATCCGACGGCCGCGAAACCGGCCGTCTCCCCCGCCGCGGCGGCGCGTCCGGCCGGGCAGGTGCTGCCCATGCCCGCGGTGTCCGCGATCGGGACCGACCAGCCGAGCCACACCCTCGTCGTCGCCTTCGCCCAGCCGCCCGAGCTGCGGATTTACGATCTCGCCTCGCTCGGCGCGCCGAAGAAGACCGTCGCGCTGCCCGGTCCGGCGGAATCGCTCAGCGTGTCCGGCGGCCAGGCGCTCGCCGGAATCCCGGGCAAGGGCGTGCTCGCCCGCGTCGCGCTGCCGGGCGGGCAGCTGACCGCCGAGAAGGTCGCCGGACAGCCCGCCGCCGGGGTCGCCGACGGACCGGACACGCTCGTCGCGGTCCGCGACCGCAAGGCCGTCGAGGTGCTGGCGAACGGTTCGGTGGCGAAAACGATCACCGGGCAGCTCTACAGCGCCGACGACGTGGTCGACACCGGCAACGGCGTCGTGGTCCTCGACCGGCTGCGCACCGCCGTGTTCAGCGTGGACGTCAAGGCCGGGACCATGGACGAAGGCCTGCGCGCGGGCGACGGCGCGGCCAACGCGGTCGCCGACTCCTACGGCCGCGTCCTCGTCACCGACGCCCGCGCGGGCGCGCTGCTCGCGTTTTCGACCAACCCCCTGATCCTCCGCCAGCGCTACCCGGTGCCGGGTGGCGCGTACGGCATCGCCTACGACGCGAAACGCAGCCTGGCGTGGATCACCCTGACCGCCCGCAACGAGGTCGTCGGCTACGACGTCCGCGGCGGAGAGCCCGTCGAGAAGTACCGATTCCCCACCGTGCGCCAGCCGGACACGGTGGGCGTCGACGACCAGAGCGGCCGCGTTTTCGTCGGTTCGGCCGCCGGAGAAGGGACCCAGGTGATCCAGCCATGACGACAGTCGACGAGGCGGTGGTCGAAGGGGATTGGGAGTACCGCCGCCTGCGCCTTCCCCCCGCGGTGTCCCGGCGCGCGGCGATGATCCAGCTCTCCATCCACGCGGAGTTCGCGGGATGGGAGCTGCGGACAGTGCGGCTGTACGCGGACGGGACCCGGCGGGTGTGGCTGCGGAGGAAGCGTTCGGCGGCGGACCACACGACGGGGCTTGCCACCTGACTGTGTCTGATTGCCGCGACTTCGTCGCGGCGGAGAAATCGCCCTCATCCGGTTTCTTCCCTCCCGATCCGCTCGGCCCGGGGGGGGGCCGATCGGATCGCTCAGTCCAGAAACCGGGGCGATTTCTCGGCGGGGTGCTGTGTTCGCCGAGCGGATGTTTCCCACCGGCATTTCGACACGGTGGTCGAAGGCCGCGTCACCTACCAGATGGGCGTGGACCTTGGCGTCCCGGACGCCTGCACCCATCTGCGGCACTACGTCTTCTCCCGCACCATGACCGAGGCGCCCGGCCCGGCCGTGCACGTGGTCAGCACCGACCCGGCGGAGAAGATCCGCGAACTGAAGAAGGACGACGGCAAGGACGTCTGGCTCGTCGGCGGAGGCGCGCTGGCCGGGGCGCCCTTGTTCGATGCCGGATTCTCTGTGGACAACTACGCGCTCGCGGACAGCCGGACGTTCGGGAGCGGCGTCGCCTTGCTGCGCTACGTCCGCGCCTGAACCAGGATGGCGTGGTGGACGAGGTCGCCGAACTGACCGAGCGGATCTGGCGCACGGACGCTCCCAGCATGCTGGGAGCGCTCAGCCGGCGGCTCGGCGACTTCGACCAGGCCGAGGAAGCGCTCTCGGAAGCGATCGCCGAGGCGCTCAAGCGGTGGCCCGGCGAAGGAGTGCCGTCCAGTCCCGCCGGATGGCTGGTCACCACCGGCTGGCGCAAGGCAATCGACCGGCTTCGGCGGGATGCGGCTGGCCGGGAGAAGGCTGCCCGGGCCGCATTGGAGCCGTCGCCGGAGCCCGGGGTCGACGATCGGCTGGCGATGATTTTCGCCTGCTGTCACCCGGATTTGCCCGAACCGGCGCGGGTCGCGCTCACGCTGTATGCCGCGGGCGGGCTGACTACCGCGGAGATCGCCGCCGCGTTTCTGGTGCCGCTGCCGACGATGGCGCAACGGCTTTCCCGGGCCAAGCGGCTGCTGCGGGAGCGCGGCATCGGGTTCGAGCCGCCGCAGCCGCACGAGTACGCCGACCGGCTTCCGGCCGTGCTCGCGGTGGTGTATCTGGTGTTCAACGAGGGGTATCTGTCCAGCGGCCCGTCGGCGCAGCGGCAGGAATTGGCGCGCGAAGGGGTTGAGCTGGCCCGGCAGCTCGCCGAATTGCTGCCGCGAGAGCCGGAAGTCGCCGGGCTGGCCGCGTTGGCGGAGTTGCAGCAGGCGCGCGTCGCGGCTCGGTTCGACGCGCAGGACCGGATTGTCTTGCTGGAACAGCAGGATCGGCGGCTGTGGGACCGTCCGGCGATCCAGCGCGCGGTGCTGCGGTTGCGCGAGGCGGTGCGGCTTGGCCAGCCCGGGCCGTATCAGACCCGGGCTGGCATTGCCGCGATCCACGCGGTCGCAAGCAGTTTCGAGGACACCGACTGGGCTGGCGTGCGGGCGTTGTACGACCGGCTGTACGTGCTAGACCCGTCGCCGGTGGTGTTGCTGAACCGGGCGGTGGCGACGCGGTACGCGGTCGGGCCGGGCGCGGCGCTTGACGAGGTCGACGCGCTCGGGGACCGGCTGTCCGGCTATCACCGGTGGCACGCCGCTCGCGCCGATCTGCTCGCCGCGCTCGACCGGTCAGGCGAGGCTCTGGCGTCGGCGCAGCGGGCGTTGGAGCTGGCCGCCAACCCGGCCGAGCGGGCGCTGATGGAGCGTCGCGTGGCCGAGTTGGCGGGGTAGTCTGCGCGGTATGGCCGACGCTCCGCCGCCGCAAACCGTGTACCCCAACCTCAAGTACGCCGATCCGAAGACCGCGCTCGAGTTTCTCGCCGAGGCCTTCGGGTTCGAGTCGCATTTCGTGGTCGACGGAGGGGACGGCGGCGTCGAGCACGCCCAGGTCCGGGCGGGCACGAACCTGATCTTCCTCAGCCGCGACCACGGCGCCGACCGCTACGGCATGCGCAGCCCGAGCGTGCTGGGCGGCACCAGTCACGCGTTGTGCGTCTGGGTGCCGGACGGCACGCTCGACCGCCACCAAGCCCGGGCCGAGGCCGCCGGCGCGCGGATCCTCAACCCGGTGCACGATTCCCCGGCCGGGGTCCGCGAGTACTCGTGCGCCGATCCGGAAGGCCAGGTCTGGACCTTCAGCAGCTACGCGGGCGAGTGACCGTCACCCGGCGGCAGGACGGTAGACCTGCACCATCGTCCCCGCCGCGAAAGCGGTCGTGCTGACGAGATCCAGGTTCACCGGCTTCGGCAGGTCGCCGAAGAGTGCCTTCCCGGCGCCGATCGCGACCGGGTGCACTACGAGCCGGTATTCGTCCACCAAGCCGAGCCGCACCAGGCTGCGGGCGAAACCCGCTCCCCCGTGGGCGAAAATGTCTTTGCCCGGCTGTTCTTTCAGCCGCTGGATCTCGTCGGCGAGGTCGCCGTGCGCGAAGCGGGCCGACGCCCAGCTCTCCGCGTAGGAAGACAGGTCGGCATCCGCCGGCTTCTGCCGGGTGAAGACCACCTTCGGGATGTCGTTCATCGGCACCGCCACCGGCTCGGGCGACGTCGGCCAATGCCGCGCCATCGCGTGGTAGGTGCGGCCCCCGACGACGTGCACGCCCGCCTGCTGAAGGTTCTCCACGAGCCAAGCCGCCGAGTCCTCACCGCGCGAGCGCAGCATCCATTCGGCCTCGCCGTCCGGTCCGCAGACGAAGCCGTCCAGCGACATCGACATCTTCAGAACGAGCTTCCGCATCGATCCTCACCCTTCTTCGCGGCTCAGCATCGGACGGACCTCCACCGCGCTCACGCCCGGCCCCAGCGGCCAGGTCGCCGCGATCTCCACGGCCTCGTCGAGGTCGGCGCAGTCCAGGACGAGGACTGAGCCGACGACCTCCTTCAACTCCACGTACGGCCCGTCCGTGATCACCGGCTGCCCGTTCGCCCCGGCGCGCACCGTTTTCGCCGTCTCGCGCGGCTGCAGTTCGACGCCGTTCCCGATCTTGCCGGTCGGCTGCCAGCGCTCGAACCACGCGTAGATCTGCGTCATCGCGGCCTCCTCGTCCGCCGGGGACAGGCCAGCCCATTCGCGGTCGTCGCCGCAGATCAGCATCGCGTACTGCACGGTTTCTCCTCCTGTCGGAAACACTCTCGACCGGATGACGAACGGGCGGCCCCGGTTTTCGACAAGGCTCAGCCGAGGGCGGCCAGCCACTCCGCCCACTTGGCTTCCTCGGCCGCCGTGTCCACGTCCGGCGCGACCACGTGGTGAGTCGCCACCAGCGGACCGTGGAAGCCCTGCAGGAAGCAGAAAAGCCCGCCGCCGGTGCGGATCCCGACGGTCTGGTCGTTCACCGCGTAGACCACGCCGTCGGTCCCGTCCAGCCGGACTTTCGCGCCGACGATCAGCTGCTCGACGCCCAGTTCCTTCGCCAGCACAGTCCACAAAGCAGGCCAGTCCGTGACGACGTCGGGCCCGAACGCGGTGACCGGCTTCGCCGTCCGGCCCGGGAAATGCCGCACGAACTCCACGAGGTTGCGGAAAAACAGCGCGCCGCCCGCCTGCATGGCCTCGAACTCGTCCGCCCAGTCGTCGCCGGGCAGGAAACCGCTCGTGACGCAGCGGATCACCGAGCTGCCGCCGTCGCGGCCCTCGACGAGGAATTCGTACGCGATCCGCCGTCCGTCCGGCTCCGGATCGCCGCCGTAGGCCAGCCGGTTCGGCGGGTCCCACGCGGTGATCGCGTGCGTCGGCTCGTAGGCGGCGAACGCGCCGCGCACTGCTCCGCCCGGTCCGCCGTCGACCTCGTTGCGGCCCATGAACCAGGAGTCGATCCCCGGCCCGGTCGCGATCGCCGCCCAGACCTGCTCCGGTTCGACCGGGACCTCGGCGACGTCGATCTCCTCGAATTCCTTACCCACGCCCGTCTTCCTCCCCCATCGGCACGCTCGGGTGCACCGCCAGCACCACCCGGTGCGCGCGGCCGTTCTCGGCTTTCTCGTCGTGGTACTTCCCCACCAGCGCGGTCACCGCGGTCGCCAGTTCCTCCGCGAACGCGGCCCGGTCGGCCGCCGAAGCGAACCGGACCTCGCCGTCGAGCGCGAAGGTGGCGACGCGTTTTTTCGCTTTCGCCGCACCGGTGATCAGGATTCCGACGTCACGCACCAGCCGTCCGGCGACCGCCAGCAGCCAGCGCGCCGACAGCCGGTCCGGCGACTGCGCCGGATCGGGCTGCACAGCCGCGAGCGCGGACGGCGAGATCACGTACGACGCCGCGGTCGCTCGCATCATCCGCTCGGTGACGTTGCCCTTGCGCCGCTCTTCGACCAGCTCGACGAGCCCGTGCTTCTCCAGCGCGCGCAGGTGGTAGTTGACCTTCTGCCTCGGCAGGTCCACGCGCGCGGCCAGCATCGTCGCCGAGGCCGGCTGCGCCAGTTCGGCCAGCAGCCGGGCCCGGACCGGGTCCAGCGACACCTCGGCCGCGGCCGCGTCTTCGATCACCGCAACGGGAAACATGCGCCCATCGTGCGGTGGAAAACTCAGGTTGTCAAGACAGGTTTTGTTGTCGGTAGACCTCGTGCACCACCGACGCGATGCGCGGGACCACTTGCGCCGCGGCCTCCAGCGGGACGACGTGCCCGACCCCGGGCAGCACCACGGCGTAGCCCTGGGCCAGGCCGCGCACGAACTGCTCGACGTCGGACGGCGCGACGATCCGGTCCCGCTCCCCCACGATCGCCGTCACCGGCAGGTCGCCGGCCAGCGACAGCGCGGCCTCGCGGGCGTAGGCGTCGAGCGCGGGCCGGAACTGCGCGATGGTGTGCGGCCAGTTCCCGCGGATCATCTTCACGGTCAGCTCGACCAGGTCCGGATCCGGGTCGTCGCCGAACAGCCACCAGCGCAGCCCGGCGCTCACCGCGCGGCTGGTGTGCTCGCGGACCAGGCCGTACAGCTTGCCGCCCAGCACGATTTCCAGGTCCTGCGCAACCTTGCCGAGCGCGTTCGGCCACGCCGCGGACGCCTCGGTCGCGATCCGCCCGGACGACGTCGACAGCAGCACCAGCCCGCCGGCGCGCGCGGCGAACAGCTCCGGATGCCGCTGGGTCAGCGACATCACCGCGAGCCCGCCCATGTCGTGCCCGACGAGCACGACGCGGCCGTCCGGGACCGCTTTCTCCAGCACCTCGGCGAGGTCGTCGGCGAGCTGGCCCATCGTCGCGGTGCCGCGCGCCGCCCGGCCGGACTCGCCGTGCCCGCGGTGGTCGTAGCTGAGCACCGCGAGCGGCTGCTCGACCGCGTCCGGCAGCACCGGGGCGATCCGGCCCCAGCTGCGCTGGTCGAGCGCGTAGCCGTGCAGCAGCACGACCGTCACGGCCGCCGCCGGGTCGCCCCTGCGCACGAGGTGCAGGGGCGTCCCGTCGGCCAGCCGGAACCCAGCCATCAGGAGGAGCGGAGGAACCGGTCCAGCACGCGGACGCCGAACTTCAGCGCGTCGACCGGGACGCGCTCGTCCACGCCGTGGAAGAGCCCGGAGAAGTCCAGGTCGGCGGGCAGTTTGAGCGGCGCGAAGCCGAAGTTGCGGATGCCGAGCTGCTGGAACGACTTCGCGTCGGTCCCGCCGGACAGCATGTACGGCAGGGTGCGCGCGCCCGGGTCCTCGGCGAGCACCGCGGCGGTCATCGCGTCGACGAGCGCGCCGTCGAACGTCGTCTCGACCGGCGGCAGCTCCATCCACTCCTTCTCGATGTCCGGGCCGAGCAGTTCGTCCAGCTCCCGGTCGAACGCCTCCAGCCGGCCCGGCAGGATGCGGCAGTCGACCGCGGCCTCGGCGACCGAGGGGATCACGTTCGACTTGTAGCCCGCGGTGAGCATCGTCGGGTTCGCGGTGTCGCGCAGGGTCGCGCCGATCATCCGCGAGATGTTACCGAGCTTCGCGACCGAGCCCTCGAGGTCGTCCTCCGGGAAGTCCCAGCCGGTGATCTCGGTGACCCCCGCGAGGAACTCGCGCACGGAATCGGTCAGCACCAGCGGGAACTGGTGCTGCCCCAGCTTCGCCACGGCCTCGGCCAGCTTGGTGACCGCGTTGTCGCGGTGGATCATCGACCCGTGGCCCGCCGTGCCGCGCACGCGCAGCTTCATCCAGCGGATGCCCTTCTCGGCCGTCTCGATCACGTACGCGCGGACGTTGTCCTTCAAGGTGATCGAGAAGCCGCCGACCTCGCTGATCGCCTCGGTGACGCCCTCGAACAGCTCCGGCCGGTGCTCGACCAGCCACTGCGCGCCGAACTTGCCGCCCGCCTCCTCGTCGGCGACGAACAGGAACACCAGATCGCGCGGCGGCACGATGTTGTTGATCTTGTAGTGCCGGGCCAGCGCCAGCGTCATGCCGACCATGTCCTTCATGTCGACCGCGCCGCGCCCCCACACGTACCCGTCCTGGACCGCCCCCGAGAACGGGTGCACCGACCACTCGGCCGGGTCCGCCGGGACGACGTCGAGATGCCCGTGGATCAGCAGCGCACCCCGGCCCGGGTCGGACCCCGGCAGCCGCACGATGACGTTGTGCCGGTTCTTGCCGCCGGACTCAACGTAGGTGATCTCGTACCCGGCGTCAGTCAGCTTCTCCGCGACGTACTCGGCCGCGACCCGCTCGCCCACGAGGGTTTCGGGGTCGCCGGTATTGGTGGTGTCGATGCGGATCAGCTCGCTGGTAAGCGTGACAGCCTCGTCCGCGGCGGCGTCGATCAAGTCAGGTTGGGTCACCGGCCATTCCTATCATCCGCCGCACGAAGACGCCTTCGTCCCGGCGAGTGGACTCCCTCCCCGGCGCGGCGCCCGAACGTCCGTGAGGGGAACCCTGCGGGAATCAGATTCCCTCAGGGTTCCCCTCACGACCCCCAACCGAACCGCCGCCGATGCACCCCAGCCAGCGGTGCACCCAGCCCCTCCCCCGCACCCCGATACGAAGCCGCCCTGCGGTCTGGGAGTGCTTGTCAAGGCATCTTTCCCGCCTTGACAAGCACCCCCAGACCGTCAGCACACTCGGGCTTCGGGGTGCCACCCGACTGATCCGCCAGTCAAGCGCGAATCGCAACTCCTTGGCACAAAACGAAAGTCTCAAACCGTTACGTGTCCAACCCCACCGAAGTTGCGATTTTCGCAACCCCGCACTACCGTCACCGCCCATGGACGAAACAGACCAGCTGAGAGAACGGGTGCGCCAGCTGATCCAGTCCATGCCCGTCCCCCAGCGCGAGTTCGCCGCCGCCATCGGCCTGGACCAGACCAAGCTCTCCAAGGCCCTCAACGGCGCCCGCCGCTTCTCCCCGCACGAGCTGGTCCGCGTAGCTGAATACTCCGGCGTCACGGTGAACTGGCTGCTCAACGGCAGCGACGACGCCAAAACCGTCACCGCCGTCCCGGCCCCCGCGGCCGGAACCGCGAGCGACCCCGACGACCTGGCCCACTCCGAACCACGACGGCGGATCCTCGAAACCGCCTGGCAGCTCATCGCCGAGCGCGGCTACCACCGGGTCCGCATCGCCGACATCGCCCAGGCCTGCGGCACCAGCTCCGCGGCCATCCACTACCACTTCCCCACCAAAACCGAAGTCCTCGACGAAGCGTTGCGGCGCAACGTGAAGCTCGCTTTCGACCGGCAGGTCGCCGAGCTGCACGCGGTGCCCGGCGCGCACGACCGGCTGCTGAAGCTCGTCGAGCTCCAGCTGCCGACCGAGGGCCTGCTGCGCGCCGAATGGTCGGTGTGGCTGCAGGTCTGGAACGAGGTCGCGCTCGACCCGCGGCTGCGTTCCCTCTACACCGATTCCTACGACCGCTGGTACCAGACCATTCTCATGACCATCCGCACCGGCCAGGAGCAGGGCGTGTTCCGCCTGGCCGACCCCGAGGCCGCCACCGCCCAGCTCACCGCGCTGATCGACGGCCTCGGCATCCAGGTGCTGACCGGGCGTCCCGGCAGCACGGTGGGCGCGATGCGCGCGCACCTGAACGACTTCATCGACCGCTCGATCGTCCAAGGAGCCTGATGAACCACGAGGTCATCGTCACCTGCGCGCTCACCGGCGCGGGGGACACCACCGGCCGGAGCCCGCACGTCCCGGTCAGCCCGGCGCAGATCGCCGAGAGCGCCATCGAGGCCGCCAACGCCGGCGCGGCCGTGGTGCACATCCACGTGCGCGAACCCGAGACCGGCGCCCCGTCGCGGGACGTCGCGCTGTACCGCGAGGCGGTGCGGCTGGTCAAAGAGTCCGGGGTGGACGTCGTCGTCAACCTCACCGCGGGCATGGGCGGCGATCTCGTCATCGACGCCGAGGACCCGCTCAAGCCGGTCGACGGCACCGACCTGGTCAACGCGCACGACCGGCTCCCGCACGTCGAGGAGCTGCTGCCGGACATCTGCACGCTCGACTGCGGTTCGCTGAACTTCGGCGAGGGCAACCAGCTTTACGTGTCCACTCCGGACATGCTGCGCACCGGCGCGAAGCGGATCCAGGAGCTGGGCGTGAAGCCCGAACTGGAGATCTTCGACACCGGCAACCTGTGGTTCGCCACGAAGATGGTCGAGGAAGGCCTCATCGACCCGCCGCCGCTGTTCCAGCTGTGCATGGGCATTCCGTACGGCGCGCCGCCGGATCCCGGCCTGCTGCAGGCGATGGTGCACCTGCTGCCGGAAGGCGCGCAGTGGGCGTCGTTCGCCATCGGGCGCGACCAGATGCCGTGGGTCGCGCAGTCGGTGCTGCTGGGCGGGCACGTCCGGGTCGGGCTGGAGGACAACCTCTACCTGGCGCGCGGCGTCAAGGCCACCAACGGACAGCTCGTGGAACGCGCGGTCGACATCGTGCAGAAGCTCGGCGCGAACATCGCCACTCCCGGGCAGGCGCGGGAAATCCTCGGGCTGAAGGAGCGCGCCAATGCCTGAGGCCAACAAGTCCAACGAGGCCAACACTGTCGCCTGCATCGGGGCCGGGGTCATCGGCGGCGGCTGGGTCGCGCATTTCCTCGCCCAGGGCTTCGACGTCCGGGCCTGGGACCCAGCGCCGGACGCGGCGGAGAAGCTCGAACGGCTCGTCAACGCAGCCTGGCCAGCGCTCACTGAGCTGGGCCTCAAGCCTGGCGCGAGCCGCGACCGGCTGACCGTCACCGCGACGCTCGCGGAGGCCGTCGAGGGCGTGAGCTTCGTGCAGGAAAGCGCGCCGGAAGACTTGGCGCTCAAGCAGAAACTGCTCGCCGACATCGACGCCGTCACCGCGCCGGACGTCGTGATCGCCTCGTCCACGTCCGGTTACGGCATGACCGAAATGCAGGTCGCCGCGAAGACGCCGGAACGGCTCGTGGTCGGGCATCCGTTCAACCCGCCGTACCTGATCCCGCTGGTCGAGGTGGCGGGCGGAAAGCTCAGCGCGCCGTGGGCGGTCGAGCAGGCCGCCGCGTTCTACCGGCGCGTCGGCAAGTCCGTGATCACGATGGACCGCGAGGTGCCCGGGTTCATCGCGAACCGGCTCCAGGAAGCGCTGTGGCGGGAAGCCCTGCACATGGTCGCGAACGACGAGGCGACCGTCGAGCAGATCGACCTCGCGATCACCGACGGGCCCGGCCTGCGCTGGCCGATCCAGGGCCCGATGCTGACGTTCCACCTCGCCGGCGGCGAGGGCGGCATGGCGCACATGCTGGACCACTTCGGACCGTCGCTGAAGTCGCCGTGGACGCGCCTTGAAGCACCGGAACTCACCCCGGAACTGCGCGACGCCGTGGTCGCCGGCTGCGACGACGAGGCCGACGGGCGGACGATCGCCGACCTGATCGCCGAACGCGACCGGGCGGTCATCGCGATCCAGCGCGCGGTCGGGCAGGCCCGGCGTGGCTGAGTACCGCGACCGGGTCCGTCCAGAGTGGATCGACTACAACGGCCACCTCTCCGAGCCCTACTACGTGCTCGTCTTCGGCGACGCGACCACCGCGCTGATGGACATCGTCGGCCTCGGCCCCGGCTACCGCGAGAGAACCGGGGCGTCGCTGTACACCGTGGAGGCGCACGTGCGGTACCTGCGCGAAGTCGGCGCGGACGCCGAGCTGGCGGTGACGACCTCCGTGCTGTCAGTCGGCGCGAAAAAGGTGCGGCTGTGCCACGAAATGCGCGTCGGCGGCGAACTCGTCGCCACCGAAGAGCTGTTGTGCCTGCACGTTTCCGGTGGCCGCGCGACGCCGTTCCCGGCCGAGGTCGCCACCGCGCTCGACACGCACCTCGCCCCGGTCCCGGACTACGCGGGACGCGCCATCGCCTGATCCCCTCCCCCCACCGTGTCGTGAGTGGCAATGCCGGTTCTAACCGGCATTGCCACTCACGACACCCGCTCGAAAGTCACCCATGGAAGCCCGATGTAAACCGACCAACGTTTCCCGCCGCCGCATCCTCACCGCGGCCCTCGCCGGCGCCACGCTCGCCGGCACCGCTCCGCTCCTGGCCGCCTGCGGCTCCACCGTCGCCGCGGCCGTGCCGTCCGGCCCGCCCAAACGCGGCGGCGCCCTCCGGGTCGGCGTGACCGGCGGAGGCGCGTCCGACACGCTCGACCCGCACATCCCCGCCACGAACCCGGACATCGCCCGGGTGCTCAACCTCTACGAGCCGCTCCTGCTGCGCGATCACGACTACCGGCTCCAGATGCTGGTCGCCGAATCGCTGAAGCCCTCGCCGGACGCGCGCACCTGGACCGCCGTGCTGCGCTCGGGCATCCGCTTCCACGACGGCCGCCCGGTGACCCCGGCCGACGTCGTCGCGACCTTCCGCCGGATCACCGACCCGAAGGACCCGAAGAGCGGCGCGGCCGGGCTGACCATGCTCGGCGAGGTCGTCGCGACCGGCGACCGGACCGTCGAATTCCGCCTCACCGCGCCGAATTCCGGGTTCGACGACCTGCTCGGCCAGTACAGCCTCGGCATCGTCCCGGCCGACTTCGACGTCAAGCGCCCGATCGGCACCGGACCGTTCAAAATCGACTCGTTCACCGCGGGCCTGCAGAGCACCTTCGTGCGCAACGAGCACTACTGGCGGCCCGGCCAGCCGTATCTGGACCGGTTGTCGCTCATCAACTTCGCCGACGACGACGCCCGGATCAACGCCCTCCTCTCGTCCCAGGTGGACGCGATCGACCAGGTCCCGGTGGCGCTGGTGGACGTGCTCCGCAGCGACCCGCGCATCCAGGTGCTGCGGTCGGAAACCGGGACCTGGCTGCCGTTCACCATGCGCGTCGACCGGCCGCCGTTCGACGACGCCCGGGTGCGCCAGGCGCTGCGGCTGGTGGTCGACCGCGAGCAGATGATCAACCAGGTGCTCAGCGGGCAGGGCCGGGTCGGCAACGACCTGTACGCGCCCTTCGACCCGGCGTACAACCGGCAGCTGCCGCAGCGCAAGCAGAACATCGCCGAGGCGAAGCGGCTGCTCGCCGAAGCGGGCAAGCCGAACCTCGACATCGAACTGGTCACCGCGCCGATCCAGGCCGGCGCGGTCGAGGCTGCGCAGGTGTTCCAGCAGCAGGCCAAGGCCGCCGGCGTGAACGTGCGGATCCGGAAGATCGACACCACCACGTTCTACGGCGAGAACTACCTGTCCTGGGATTTCGCGCAGGACTTCTGGTACACGCGCAATTACCTGCCGCAGGTCGCGTCCGGCGCGCTGCCGAAAGCGCCGTACAACGAAACCCATTGGAACGACCCGGAATTCACCGATCTCGTCACGCGGGCGAGCGCCACTGTGGACGCGAAGGCGCGCGCGGAGCTGCTCCAGCGGGCGCAGCGGATCGAGTACGAACGCGGCGGGCTCATCGTGTGGGGCTTCGTCGACCAAGTCGACGCCTATCAGTCCTATGTGGCCGGACTCGTGCCGGACCGCACCGGGATTTCCCTGTCCGGGTACCAGTTCCGCCAGGTCTGGCTCGGCACGGCGGAAGGAGGCGCGGCATGACCCGGCTGATCCTCAAACGGCTTCTCGTGAGCCTCGTGGTGCTGTGGCTGGTCACCCTCCTGGTGTTCGTCGCGACGCTGCTGCTGCCGGGCGATCCGGCACGGGCCATCCTCGGCCAGCAGGCGACTCCGGAGCGGATCGCCGCGCTGCAGCACCAGCTGCACCTCGACGAACCGGTCTGGCAGCGCTACCTCTCGTGGCTCGGCGGCCTGTTCACCGGCGACCTCGGCACCTCGACGTCGACCCAGGGCCCGGTCACGACGCTGCTGGCGGACCGGGTGTCGGCCTCGCTCGTGCTGCTCGTGCTCGCCGCGGTGATCGCCACCCCGCTCGGGCTCGCGCTCGGCACGTGGAGCGCGATGCGCCGCGGCCGGGCCGGCGACCAGGTGGTGTCCGGGATCAGCCTGGTGATCGCCGCGCTGCCGGAGTTCGTGATCGGCGTGGCGCTCATCGTTCTCTTCGCGACCACGGTGTTCCGTGTCCTGCCTTCAGTGACGCTCACGCCACCCGGCGAAGCGGTATGGGCCCAACCGAGCCAGCTAGTCCTGCCAGTGCTCACCCTCGTACTCGTCGTCACGCCGTACATCACGCGGATGATGCGCGCGACGATGAACGAGGTCCTCGATTCCGGCTACGTCGAAATGGCACGGCTCAAGGGAATGCGCGAGCGGACGGTGCTGCTGCGGCACGCGCTGCCGCACGCGGTCGGCCCGGTCGCGCAGGTCGTCGCGATCCAGCTGGCCTGGCTGGCCGGCGGCGTCGTGGTGGTCGAATTCCTGTTCCGCTACCCCGGCATCGGCCAGGCGCTGATCGACGCGGTCGGCAAGCGCGACGTCGCCGTCGTCCAGGCTGTGACGCTGCTGATCGCCGCGGTCTACATCGTGGTGAACCTGCTGGCCGACGTCATCGGCATCCTCGCCGATCCCAAGCTCCGGACGGAGGCAGTGCGATGACCGCGGTCGAAGAAGAGCAGATGGTGCCCGCCGCCCCGGAGACCCCGCCGCGCCCGGCCGGGCTGATCCGGGCCGCTTGGGCGTTCCCGCAGGCCAAAGTCGGCACCGTGCTGGCCGGGGTCGTCATTCTCGTGGCCCTGCTCGGCCCGTGGCTCGGCCCGATCATCACCGGGCACACGACGACGGACTTCGCCGGAAAACCGTTCAAACCGGACGGGCTCATGGGCACCGACGGCCTCGGCCGCGACGTCCTCACGCGCTTCCTGGCGGGCGGCACCACTCTGCTGCTCTACGCGGTGCTCGCCACCGCGCTCGGCATCGTGCTGGGCGCGCTGCTCGGGATGGTCGCCGGGTACGGCGGCGGCTGGCTGGACGGCCTGCTGATGCGCGGCAACGACGTGCTGCTGTCGTTCCCGCAGCTGGTCATCGCGCTGCTGGCGATCGCGGTGATCGGCCCGAAGGGCTGGCTGCTGGTGCTGGTCATCGGGCTGACGCACGCGCCGCGGACCGCACGGGTCGCGCGGCAGGCCACGGTTTCGGTGCGCAACCACGACTACATCCGCGCGGCCGAGATGTACGCCGTCCCGCGCAGCCGGATCCTGCTGCGCGAGATCCTGCCGAACATCACCGGCCCGCTGATGGTGGAGCTGGGGCTGCGGCTGACCTACTCGATCGGCTACATCGCCTCGCTGTCGTTCCTCGGCCTCGGCATCCAGCCGCCCGCCGCGGACTGGGGGCTGATGATCAACGAGAACCGGATCGCGCTCGTCGTGCAGCCGTGGGGCGTGCTGCTCCCGGTGGTCGCGATCGCGGTGCTGGCCGTCGGCACGAACCTCGTCGCCGACTCGCTCGCCTCGGCCGCGGCCGGGCGGACCCGGGAGGTGCGCGCATGACGAAAGCGCTGGAGGTGACCGGGCTGGCCGTGCGCACGGCGGCAGGCCGTCCGGTGCTGCATTCGGTGTCCTACGAGATCGCGCCCGGCGAAGTGCTCGCGCTCGTCGGGGAATCCGGCTCCGGGAAGACGACCGCCGGGCTGGCCGCGCTCGGCCACTTCCGCCGCGGCCTGGTGTCCGGCGGCGGTCAGGTGATACTGCATCCCCGCGACGGCGAACCGGTCGACGTGCTGGCCCTCGACGACGCCGCGCGCCGCCAGTTGCGGGGCAGCGCCGTCGCGTACATCCCGCAGGACCCTGCGCTGTCGCTGAACCCGGCGCTGCGGGTCGGCAGGCAGATCGCCGAAGTGCTGGAAACGCACGGCTACGCCGGGTCCGCCGACGAACGGGTCGCCGAGGTGCTCGCCGAGGTCGGATTGCCGTCCGACGAGGCCTACCAGCGGCGTTACCCGCATCAGCTGTCCGGCGGGCAGCAGCAGCGGGTCGGCATCGCGATGGCGTTCGCGTGCCGCCCGAGCGTGGTCGTGCTGGACGAGCCGACCACCGGGCTGGACGTGAAGACGCAGGCGCTGGTGCTGGAAACGGTCCGGCAGCTGACGTCCGAGCACGGTGTCGCGGCGCTCTACATCACGCACGACCTCGCCGTGGTGGCGCAGCTCGCCGACCGCGTAGCCGTGATGTACCAAGGGAATCTCGTCGAGTGCGGCATCGCCGACGACGTGCTGCGGCGACCGAAGCACGCGTACACGAAGCGGCTTCTCGCTGCTGTGCCTGACCTCGGCGCGGAGCCGGCCACGGCTCCCCCGCCGGACGACGCCGTGCTGGCCGCCCGCGACATCCGGATGTCGTACGGGCACCACCAGGTGCTGCGCGGCATCGACCTCGCCGTAACGCGCGGGGAAAGCGTGATGCTGCTCGGCGAGTCCGGCTCCGGGAAAACCACGCTGTCGCAGTGCATCGCCGGGCTCAACCGCGGCTTCACCGGCACCGTCGCGCTCGAAGGCACTCCGCTGGCTCCGGCCGCCCGGCAGCGCAGCACCGACGAGCTGCGCCGGATCCAGTACGTCTTCCAGAGCCCGTTTTCGTCGCTGAACCCGCGCAAGACGATCGCCCAGTCGATCGAGGTCCCGTTGGTGCGCTTGACTTCCCTCTCCCGCACCGAACGCCGCCAGCGGGTCGCCGAGACGCTGGACCGGGTCCGGCTGCGGCAGGACCTCGCGAACCGGCTGCCGGACCAGCTCAGCGGCGGCGAACGCCAGCGCGCCGCGATCGCCCGCGCGCTCGTGACCACGCCGGACGTCCTGGTCTGCGACGAGGTCACCTCGGCGCTGGACGTGTCCGTGCAGGCCACCATCGTGGAGCTGCTCGGCGAACTCCGCCGGGAACTCGGGATGGCGATGCTGTTCGTGACGCACAACATCGCCCTCGCCCCGGAGGTCGCGGACCGGATCGCCGTCCTGCGCGGCGGCGAGATTGTCGAGGAGGGCGCCGTCGAATCGGTCCTGAAGTCGCCGTCGCACGAGTACACCAGCGAACTGCTCGCTACGACCCCGAGGCTGTGAGGAGCCGATCATGACAATCCACGGTGCAGTAAAGCCGGGTTACGAGGGCGTGCGGGAAGCGTTCGGCGACATCGTCGAGGCGGCCACCGGCGGGGCCGCGTTCAGCGTGTTCCGCGACGGCGCACCGGTGGTGGAGCTGTGGGGCGGCTCGGCCGCGGACGGCGTTCCGTGGACCGAGGACACCCGGGCCGTGCTGTTCAGCGGCACGAAGGGCGTCGTCGCGACCGTGCTGGCGATCCTGACCGCGCGGGGCCTGCTCGACCCGGACGAGCGAGTCGCCCGCTACTGGCCGGAGTTCGCCGAGGCAGGCAAGGAAGACGTCCCGGTCTCGCAGCTGCTGTCGCACACCGTCGGACTCCCCTACGTCGAGCCCGACCTGCCGATGCTCGACAACGCGGCGAACGCCAGCGCCCTCGCCGCCCAGCGTCCACTATGGACACCCGGCACGAAGGTCGCCTATCACGCGCTCACCTACGGCTACCTCGCCACCGAACTGGCACGGCGCGTCACCGGCGCGGATCTGGGTGTGCACGTGCGAGACCTGCTCGCCGACCCGTATGGCCTCGACCTGCGGCTCGGCACCCCGCCCACGATCCCGGTCGCCACCCTGCGCCGCGCCCCCGGCTACCGGATCAGCACCTTCCTGCAAGACGAGGAACGCCGCCGGATCGTCGAACGGATGTACCGCGGCCTGCTCGATTCCGGTGACTCGATGAACTCGCCGGAGTACCGCGGCGCGACGCTCGCGGCAGGCGGCGCGGTCGGCACCGCGACCGCCATGGCCCGCCTGTACGACCTGGTGCGCGTAGGCAAACTCGTCCCGGACGACATCCTCGCCCAGGCGACCCGCACCTGGTCCGAGGGCATCGACGCGATCAACGACCGCCCGCTCCGCTTCGGCCTCGGCTACGAACTGGCCGACCCGATCGGCACCTACGGCCCCGCCGACGCCGACCCGGCCGCCTTCGGCCACTCCGGCGCCGGCGGCGGCCGCCATGGCGCATGGCCGACGCGGGGGCTGTCGTTCTCCTTCGTGACGAACGAACTCCAGGCCGAGGACGTCGACCACCGGGCTTCCTCGCTGCTGGCGGCGCTGCACGAGGCCGCCTGACCTACCGTGGGCCCATGCGGATCGTGTCCCTGCTGCCCGCCGCCACCGACCTCGTCGCCATCCTCGGCAAGGCGAGCGACCTCGTCGGGCGCACCCACGAATGCGACTGGCCCGCCGAGGTCGCGTCGGTGCCGGTGGTGACCGCGGCGGACCTCGACTCCGACGCGCTGACCAGCCGCGAAATCTCCGCCGTATCGGCCCACCAGGGATCGTCGCTCTACTCGGTCGACGTCGGCCGGCTGGCCGCACTCGCGCCCGATCTCGTGCTCACCCAAGACTTGTGCGAGGTCTGCGCGGTGTCCTACACCCGCGTCGCGGCGGCGGTGCGGATGCTGGACGCCGGACCGCGCGTGCTCAGCCTCGAACCGCGCACCCTCGACGAAGTCCTCGGCTGCCTGACCACGCTCGGCGACGCACTGGGCGTGCCAGACGTCGCCGCTGCCCGCGTCGCCGAACTCCATTCGCGGCTCGCCGCCGTCCGCAGCCAGGTCGCCGGACGTCCGCGACCCCGCGTCGTCGCACTGGAATGGCTCGACCCGCTCTGGCCCGCCGGGCACTGGGTACCCGAGCAGATCTCCGCCGCGGGCGGTATGCCGCTGCTCGCCGAACCGGGCGAGCACACCAAGCCGATGACCTGGGACGCGGTCGTCGCCGCCCGCCCGGACGTCCTGCTCGTCCTCCCCTGCGGCTTCTCGCCGGACCGCACCGAGGCCGAACTCGACGTCCTCACGTCCCGGCCAGGCTGGGCCGACCTGCCCGCCGTCCGCGACGGCCGGGTCTGGGTGCTCGACGGCCCCGCGTACTTCAACCGCCCCGGCCCCCGCGTCGTTCGCGGCACTGAGATCCTCGCCACTGTTCTCCACGACGTTCCCGCCCAGCCGCCGGTCGGCCACGCGAAAGCCCGGCCCGTCTGAGCGCTCCTGCCTGCGCGTTCTCTTCGGCATGGGGGGTCGTGAGTGGCAATCCCGGTTCTAACCGGCAACGCCACTCACGACCCCGCCCGGGAAGCCGAACGCCCCCCTTCGTGTTGTCCCTCAAGCAGGACCGGCACGAAATGGGGGCGTCGCATGGCACTTCCCGAACGGCACGCGGCGGACTATCCGGCGCACCGGCTGGCCGTCGATCTCCCGATCGCCGCCCTCCTCATCGCCTCCTTGGCGCACTTCATCCGCGACGCCCCCGCCGACGGCGTGATCTTCTTCGCCGCCGCGATCCTCCTCGTCTTCACCGAACGCCACCGCATCAGCACGGACCCCCTCCTCGTGCCGTCCACGCCGCTGCCCGGCGCTCCGCTCATCGCCGCCGCCGCGCTGGTGGCGCTCGTGTTCGGCCGCCAGACCGTGCCGATGTTCCTCACCGTCGCCGCGATCGGCGTCGGCGCGCTGGTCGTGGAGTGGCGGGACCCCTCGCTCCCCTCGCGGCCCGTCCCCCGGCGCGGCTGGCTGTGGGTGGCGCTGGCGATCTCCTGGTGTCTCTGGGAACTGATCTCCTTCATCTACGAACAGGCCGCGGGCGGGCTATCCCTGACGCATCCGACGATGAGCGACCTCGTCGACCCGATGCTCGACAACCGCGTCGTGCAGGCCCTCGCGATCGGCGTCTGGGTCGCGGCCGGACTGGCGATGCTGCGCGCGGCCGCGGCGGCGAGGATGACGGCATGAGCAGCCGCCTGATCACCGAAATCGGCTTCGGCGCGATCGTGGCCGCTGCCCTCCTGCTGTGGCTCGGCAGCCACCTGTTCCCGAAGAAGATCCCGTCGCTGACCAGCGTGCTCTCTGCGCTGATGCGCAAGCGGTCCACGCGGATCGCGCTCGTGCTGGCCTGGTGGTGGGTCGGCTGGCACTTCTTCGTGCAGAGCTAACCGACACGGATAATCATCGATTATTTCTGCTATGGTCGATGATATGAACGAACGTCTCGAGGTCTCCCGGATCGTCCCCGCCCCCGCCGGCGCCGTCTTCGCGGTCCTCACCGACCCGCAAGGCCACGTCGACATCGACGCGTCCGGAATGCTCATGGACGCCGAGGGCGAGCCGGTTGCCCAGGCCGGCGACCGGTTCGTGGTCCACATGGACCGGGAAGCGCTCGGCGACCGGCCGCTGGGCAAGTACGACGTCGAGGTCGTCATCACGAAGCTGGTCCCGGACGAGGAGATCGCCTGGACCGTCGAGGGCAACATCCGGCCGCACGTCCGGCACATCTACGGGTACCGGCTCGAACCCGCCGAGGACGGCACGCGCGTCACGTCCTACTACGACTGGTCGGAACTCCCCGAGGAGTGGAAGCAGCGCCTGACCTTCCCGGTGGTCCCCGAATCCGCGCTCAAGGCCACGCTCGGCATCCTGGAGCGCACCGTCCGCCGCCGCGCCGCCAGCTAGCGATACCGCAACGCGGTGGGTTTGCCCTGCTCCGCCAGATACTGCTCGAAGGTGACCTTTCCGTCGGCATGATCCGGTGTCAGATTCGCGCCGGCCGCGTAACCCCGGGCGATCCGCCCCGGCACCGGCACGGTGACGAGCCGCTTCGGTTTCCCCGACGCGGCGAGCAGGGCACGCGCGAGGTCTGCCGTCGTCCGCACCTCCGGTCCGCCGAAGTCCGCGGCCCGTCCCTGCGGTTCGCCTTGCGCCAGCTCGATCAGCCGCGCCGCGACGTCGCGCACGTCAACGGGCTGGAAGCGGAACTTCGGCACCGGCACCACTGGCAACCGCGCGGCACCGGCAAGCAGGCTCCGCACCAGGGCGTGGAACTGCGTCGCGCGCAGGATCGTGTGCGGCAGCCCGGAACCCGCGATCAGCTTCTCCGCGGCCAGCTTCGCCCGGTAGTACCCCAGCGGGATCTTGTCGACGCCGACGATCGACACGTACACCAGATGCGGCGCCTGCCCGCTCCACCGCGCGGCTTCCACCAGCATGCGCACCGTCTCGACCTCGTGCCGGTAGTCCGTCGCGCAGTGGAGCACCGTACTGACGCCGGCGACCGCGACGTCGATGCCCCGCCCGGTCCGCAGATCCCCGGCCGTCCACTCGACCCCCTCGCTGGCGCACCGCTTCCGGCTCAGCGCCCGCACCGGGGCCGCCTCGGCCCGGAGCCGTTCCACGACCACCCGGCCCAGCTGACCGGTCCCGCCGGTGACGAGGATCTGCTCGGCCACGTCGTCCTCCCGCTGCCGCGCCGCCCGGGCTCAGGCGGCTCTCGCCCGCCATCCTGGCACGGCGCGCGCCGCGCGGGTCAAAACTTCGAACGCCACCGCACGGTCGGCTCGTTCGCGCTGTCCCGGCGCGGCGTGTCCTTCCGCAGCAGCACCGACAGCCGCCCGTACGCGGTGATCAGCTCCGAGTTCGCCTCATTGCCCCGGCCCGCGCGGGCGTAGTCGAACGCCTGCCGCAACGCCGCCAGCGCGGCCGGTTCGGCGGTCGCGAGCAGCCCCTCCGCCTCGGAAACGGTTTCGGCGAGCCCGTCGAGCATGACCTGGGTTTCCGGCCGTCCGGGCGCGACAGTCAGCACCGGCGACAGCACGCGCAACTGGTGGTGCAGCCGGTACAGCACGGCTAGCGGATCGCCTTCCCCAGCACTGTCCATCGTGGCATCCTCCGCTCCGTCGCCGGGGAGACGCGGCGGAGACTCCCCCATGACGCCAGGCGCCCGAATGACTTCGCTCAGGTGTCTTCCGCCTCCAACCCGTCCCGGTCGGCCCACTCCAGCAACGGCTCGAGCGAGTACGCCGTGTCGTCGATGCCCGCGTGCAGGTCGCCGAGTTCGGCGAACCGCGCGGGCACGGTCGCGATCGTGCAGTCGCGCGGATCGACGTCGTCGACCTCGTCCCAGCGGATCGGCGTGGACACCAGCGCCTCCGGCACGCCGCGCACCGAGTAGGCGCTGGCGATCGTGTGGTCCCGGGCGTTCTGGTTGTAGTCCACGAAGAGCTTCTTCGGGTCGCGGTCCTTGCGCCACCAGGTGGTGGTGACCTCCTCCGGCGCCCGCCGCTCGACCTCGCGCGCGAACGCCAGCGCCGCGCGGCGGACGTCCGCGAACCCCCAGCGAGGTTCGATCCGGACGTAGACGTGCATCCCGCTGCCGCCGGACGTCTTCGGCCAGCCCCGGATGTCCAACTCGGCGAGGACCTCCTCGGCGACGCGCGCGACCCGGCGCACGGTGTCGAACCCGCACTCAGGCATCGGGTCGAGGTCGATCCGCCATTCGTCCGGCCGCTCGGTGTCCGCCCTACGCGAATTCCAGGGATGGAACTCCACAGTGGACATCTGGACCGCCCACGCCACGTGCGCCAGCTCCGTCACGCACAGCTCGTCCGCGTGCCGGTTGTACCGCGGGAACTGCACCCGCACCGTCTCCAGCCACGGCGGCGCGCCGTTCGGCACCCGCTTCTGGTGCACCTTCTCCCCGGACACGCCGGACGGGAAGCGGTGCAGCATGCACGGGCGCTCCCGCAGCGCGCGCACGATCCCGTCGCCGACGGACAGGTAGTAGCGGACGAGGTCGAGCTTGGTCTCGCCGCGCGCCGGGAAGTAGACCCGGTCCGGGTTGGACACCCGGACCGTCCGGTCCCCCACCTCAAGCTCGACGGCCTCGCCCTTCGCCATGGAACCGACCGTATCCGGAAACCGGCCGGCGCGTCAGCGGTCGAACGGCACGAGGGTGAAGTGCCCGACGCCCTTGGCCGCGGAATAGACCGTCCACTGGTCCGGACCATGGCCGGGACCCGGGTCGTAGAGCAGCCGGTAGTCCGGTTTCCGCAGCGGCAGGCGCTTGAACCAGTGGTAGTTGATCCGCAGGATCGTCTTGCTGACGAACCCGTCCTCGGCGAGCCGCTTGTTCACGATCATCGTGACCTGGCTGCGGTCGGAGAAGACGTCGAGGATCTGGCAGTCGCAGTAGTACGCCAGGGTGCCGATCTCGCCCGGCCCGGCCACCGACTTGCCCTGCAGCCGCGCGCCGAGCTCCTTGCCGACCCGCGCGTAGTCGGTCGAACTCGCCCAGTTGCCGAAGATGACCGGCGACGGCCACGGCACGCCCTGGGCGAGGTCCACGCCCACGTTGGCGAGCGCGACCGCGCCGCCGAGGCCGAGCGCGACGAGCGGCGGGACGCGGCTGAGCTTCGGCTGCTTCTTGGTCTCGGCGTGCCAGACGCCGATCATCAGGACCGCGAACGAGGCCGTGCTGACGATCGGGGTGACGTAGTACCAGTGGTACGGGCCGACGCCGAGCGTCGAGTACACGATGTAGTAGATGACGCCGCCCGCGCCGAGCGCGACGACCGGGGCCAGCTGCGGGAAGTCGTCCCACCGGCGGGCGAAGCGCAGCGCGAGCCAGCCGAGCAGCACGGTCACGCCGACGAGCGCCGAGGCGAAGGCGACCATCACGGTGAACGGCAGGTACAGGAAGTACATCATCGGGCCGCTGAAGTAGCCCCAGGCGCCGAAGAGGCCTTCCTGGTCCTGCTTGATCACCAGCGTGTCGGGGATGAACGACCCGAGCGCGAACCAGCTCGTGAGGAACCACGGCGCGGACACGATCACGGCGGTGGCGACGGCGGTCCAGAACTTCTTCCGGATCGCCGCGGTGGAGAAGGCGATCACGATCACGAACACGACGAGGTCGAGCCGGGTCAGCACGGTCAGCGCGGCGACCGCGCCGAACAGCACCGGCCGCTTCTCCAGCGCGGCCACCACGAGCCACAGCAGGACGGTCGGGACGAGCAGCACCTCGAGGCCGGTGGCCGACAGCAGGAACGGGTTGGCGATCACCAGCAGCAGGCCCAGCGCGCCGACCCACGGCGACAGGCCGAAGCGGCGGGTCAGCCGCGCCCACGCCCAGCCGATCGCGGCGCTGCTCAGCACGGTGAGCGCGCCGAGCGCCAGCACCGGGTGCGCCGAGCCGCTGATCCGGGTGACGAAGGTCAGGAACCCGAGCAGCAGGACGTCGAGCGGCGAGGTCGCGGAGTTCGCGACCGAACCCGGGACGAGCGCCCATTCTCCGTGCAACGCGAGATTCTTCGCGTAGGACAGGGTGATGTACCCGTCGTCGGTGAGGCTCCCGCGCACGAGCAGGAACGAGAGCAGGCCGAGCACCGCGGCGGCCAGGGGCAGCCAAGCGGCGAGGCGGGACCGGACCGGGACGCGCGCGCTGGCGCTGTCCGGGCCCTCCGAAGTCGTGAGCACAGATTCATCCACCGACATGATCCCGGAACAGTAGAGGGTGTCCGACAAGGCGATGCTAACGGGCTGGCCGAAACGTGGCTGCCGCCGCACCGGCTTGTCCGGCCGTACCGGTTTCGCAACGGTTTCCCGTCGCGCGGCCGAATTTCCCGCGGTTTCACGCCAGCGCGTGACGCCCGTCCGCCCGGTCGGCTCCCTGGTCCAGGATCCGGGTCGCCACGCGGGTGATCGCGGCGTCCAGTTCGGACCTGTCCCCGGTGCCCCAGTCTCCGAGGCGTTCGGCGATCCAGTCGTGCCACGCGCGGACGAGCTTGTCCCATTCGCGTTCCCCGTCCGCGGTGAGCGACCAGGTGTCTCGGGCGTAGTTCAGGTGCCCGGTCAGTTCCAGCCGCGCGAAGGCCGGTTCGAGCACCTGCGCCGGGACGCCGTGGTCCTCCCCGATCGCTTCCAGCGTCGCCGGCCGCCCGGCCCGCTGCCGGAGCCGCACCTGCAGGACGCACCACAATCCGCCGACGTCCAGTTCCGAACCGGCCCGCGCGACGATCGCGGGCGCGGCTTTGCGGCGTTCCCGGAAAAGCAGCGTCGCGATGGCCCGTTCGAGTTCGCGGTCGTGTTCGTGCGCCTCCGGCATCGCGAATCCGTCGCCGAGATCCGGCGCGGCCGCACGGGCGGTGTCGCGCAAGGGCATTTCCTTGAGGAAGAACGCGAGCACGAATGCGACCAAGCCGACCGGAGCGGCATAAAGGAACACGATGTGCAGCGATTCGGCGTACGCGCCGATCACCGGTTCCGAAATCGTCGCGGGCAGCTGATGCAAGGCCATCGGCACCTGGACGGCCTTCGGATCGACGCCCGGCGGCAGCGGATGTTCGGCGAGCGCCTTGGCGAGATTCGGGCCGAGCTGGTTCGCGTAAATGGTGCCGAAGATGGCCGCGCCGAACGAACTGCCGATGGAACGCAAGAAGGTCACCCCGGACGTCGCGACGCCGAGGTCCTTGTAGTCCACGGTGTTCTGCACCGCGATGGTGAGCACCTGCATGCCGAGCCCGATCCCCAGGCCGAGCACCGCCATGTAGAGCGCGGACTCCCAGAACCCGGTGTGCGAGCCGAGCCGGGACAGCAGATACAGCCCGACCGTCATCACGGCGGACCCGACGAGCGGGTAGATCTTGTACTTCCCGGTGCGGCTCACCAGCGTGCCGGACAGGATCGAGGCGACCAGCAGGGCGAGCACCATCGGCAGCAGCCGCACGCCGGACGAGGTCGCCGAGACGCCCTGGACGTACTGCATGTACGTGGGCAGATAGGACAGCGCGCCGAGCATCGCGAACCCGACGACGAAGCTCATGATCCCGGCGACGGTGAACACCGGGTTGCGGAACAGCCGCATCGGCAGCATCGGCTCCGGCGCGCGCAGTTCGACCGCGACGAACGCGCCGAGCAGTACGACCGAGCCCGCGGCCATGCCGATGATCACCGGCGAACCCCACGCGTAGGTGGTGCCGCCCCAGCTCGTGACCAGCGTCAGCCCGGTGGCGGCGAGGCCGATCAGCAGGATGCCGAGGTAGTCGATCACCGGCTTGACCGCGGCGCGCGCGCTCGGCATCGCCGACGCGGCGACCGCGAGCACCACCACGGCGAGCGGGATGTTGACGTAGAACGCCCAGCGCCAGGACAGGTGGTCGACGAACAGCCCGCCCAGCATCGGCCCGGCCACCGTGACGACGCCGAACACCGAACCGAGCGCGCCCTGGTACTTGCCGCGCTCGCGCAGCGGGACGACGTCGGCGATCAGCGCGGTCGAGGTGACCATGAGCCCGCCGCCGCCGAGGCCCTGCACCGCGCGCCAGACGATCAGCCAGGTCATGCTGTCGGCGAACCCGCAGAAGAACGAGCCGATGCCGAACACGACCACGGACAGCTGGAACATCAGCTTGCGGCCGAAGAGGTCGCCGAGCTTGCCGACGACGACCGTCATGATCGTCTCGGCCAGCAGGTACGCGGTGACGACCCACGACAGGTGCCCGGCCCCGCCGAGGTCGCCGACGATGGTGGGCAGCGCGGTCCCGACGATGGTCTGGTCCAGCGCGGCGAGCAGCATGCCGAGCATGACCGCGCCGAACACCGCGTGGATCTTGCGCCGGGACAGCGCCGCCGGCGCCGGTTCCTCCCGGGTCTCCTCCGCCGTGGCCGTCATCGGCTCCTCCTCGCGCGCCCGTGCCGGGCCGCTCCCGGCGCGTCCACGTAAGCACCTCGGTCCACTGTGGAATAGCCGCCCGGCCGCAGCGTCGCCCGTTCCGGTGACGCCTTGCGCCTTCGGGACCCGATACCCTTGCGGACACCCCCGCCTACCCGAAAGACTCCGGCCGGACCGTCCACCGTGGACATTCCCGCTGCTCCAGCGCGATTTCCGGATTTCAAACGGGTTCTGCCCGATTTGGCCGGTTCCTCCACGGTGATCTGTAGCACACCTTAAGTCCAGCCTAGGTGTGCTGCGTCACCCGGTCCGGTACCGCTAGCGTCACGCAACCATGGAATCCACAGTGGTCGCCAAAGAGGGCGACAACTACACGAAAGCACTCGGCAATCGCCAAGTGCAGATGATCGCGATCGGCGGGGCGATCGGGGTCGGGCTCTTCCTCGGCGCGGGCGGGCGGCTCCACGAAGCGGGGCCGTCGCTGGTTCTTTCCTACGCGCTGTGCGGCATCGCGGCCTACTTCGTGATGCGGGCGCTCGGCGAACTCGTCATGCACCGGCCCAGCTCCGGCAGTTTCGTCACCTACGCCCGGGAGTTCATCGGGCCGTGGGCCGGCTTCGTGTCCGGCTGGATGTACTGGCTGAACTGGGCGATGACCGGGATCGCGGAGATCACCGCGGTCGCGATCTACGTGCACAAGTGGCTGCCGGACGTGCCGCAGTGGATCACCGCGCTCATCGCGCTCGGCGTGCTCATCACGGTCAACCTGCTGAGCGTGAAGCTGTTCGGGGAACTCGAGTTCTGGTTCTCCGTCGTGAAGGTGCTCGCGATCGTCGTGTTCCTGGTGACCGCGCTCGGGCTCGTCTTCACCGGCGCGAACATCGGCGGCACCACCGCGGGCGTGCACAACCTGACCAACCACGGCGGGTTCTTCCCGGCCGGCGTCGGCATCGCGCTCATGACGCTGCAGGCGGTCGTGTTCGCGTACTCCGCGATCGAGGTCGTCGGCATCGCGGCGGGCGAGACCAAGGACGCGCGCAAGGTGCTGCCGAAGGCGATCAACGGCGTCGTGTGGCGGATCGGCGTCTTCTACGTCGGTTCGGTGCTGCTGCTGGCGATGCTGCTGCCGTGGCCGTTCTACAACGGCGGCGAAAGCCCGTTCGTCACAGTGTTCTCGCGGCTGGGCATCGGCGGCATCGGCGACGTGATGAACGCCGTCGTCCTGACCGCGGCACTGTCCTCGTGCAACTCGGGTCTTTACTCGACCGGCCGCATCCTCCGCGCGCTCGCCGACGAGGGCGAAGCGCCGAAGTTCGTCGGCAAGATGAACTCGCGGCACGTGCCGTACGGCGGCATCCTCTTCACGTCCGTGGCCTACGTGCTCGGCGTGGTGCTGAACTACATCGTGCCGTCGAAGGCGTTCGACATCGCCACCGCGATCGCCTCGCTCGGCGTGGTCGCGACCTGGGCGACCCTGGTGTTCTCCCAGATGCGCATGCGCCAGGCGTCCCTGCGCGGCGAACTGGAGCGGCCGAGCTACCGCATGCCCGGCGCGCCGTACACCGGCTGGGCGACACTCGGATTCCTCGTGCTGGTCGTGGTGCTGATGGGATTCTCCGACGGAGCCGAGAAGATCGCGTTCTACTCGATCCCGGCGATCGTCGTGGTGCTCGCCGTCGGCTGGCGGCTGGTGTCCCGCAAACGGCAGGCGCGCACCGGCGCCTGAGCGGATCCCGCGTTCCCCCATCCCGCGAACGCGGCACGCCGGCCCGGCCGGTCCTTCCGGTACCACCGGAGGGACCGGCCGGGTTTTTCGTTCACCACAAAGGAAAATCGACCCTGTGCTCCGCCTCCGGCCGCGGCCCGAAGATGCGGCGTTCGGCCTCCTCGATGCGCCGGTCGTTGATCGACGCCTCGCGCCGGCTCATCAGCCCGTTCTCGGCGAACTCCCACAGCTCGTTGCCGTAGCTGCGCCACCACTGCCCGTCCGCGTCGCGGCTCTCGTACTGGAACCGGACCGCGATGCGGTTCTCGCGGAACCCCCACAGTCCCTTGCGCAGCGCGTAATCCCGCTCGTGCTCCCACTTCGCGGCGAGAAACTCGACGATCGCGGCGCGGCCGACGACATGCGTATCCCGGTTGCGCCACACGGAATCCGGCGTATACGCGAGCGAAACCTTCTCCGGGTCCCGAGTGTTCCACGCGTCCTCGGCGGCCTGGACCTTCTTCAGCGCGGCGGACAGGTCGAACGGCGGGAACGGCGGCCGTGCTTCGGTCATGATTACGGTCCTTTCAGTTGATGAGCGCGGGATTGCGCGGGTAAGGCGCGTGCGCGAGCTGCCGCGCCACCGGACGGCCGGACACGACGCGCTCCACGGCGAACCGGACGATCCGGCCGGTGTAGCCGTCGTCGCCCGTGCGGCCGGCTTCGCCCCATTCGATCGCGGCGGTGCCGGAGACCTGCAGGATCCGGCCGCTGGCGAAGTCCGGGAAGAGCAGCGCGGCCTCCGGGTCCACGGCGAGGTTGCCGAGGCTGTTGAACAGGTTGTTGCCGGGGTAATCGGGCCACCACAGCGCATTTCCCTCGACCCGGACGAACCCGGGCGCGCCGCCGCGATGGGAAGCGTCCGCGCCGTGTTCCGGGTTGATAGTGCCGAGGAAGAACGTGTCGGCCGTGGTGACCAATTCGGTGTCCGCCGAACTCAGTTCCGCGCGCTTTTCTGCTGGCGCTCTCGATGCTGATTCCTCGGACAGCACACGCTGCTGGATGTACTGCGGACAGTTGCCGTAAGCCTGCTCGACCTCCACGATGAGGTGGTCTTTCGCCGCGGTAGTGAGGCTTCCGTTGATCCGGACCCGGCGGCGGGTCGCGAACTCGATGCTGGTCATCCCGAGCTGCTGCCCGGCCGGGAGACCATGCAGCGGATCGCCCTCCGGGATGCCGCGATGGACCGCGAGTGTCGTTGCCGACCTGGTTTCGAGGAACCCGGGCGGGCCGGCGATCGGCGACGTCCACAGCCGCCCGTCCGCGTCCCGGCCGGTCACGACGAGAAACGTCCGCTCGGCCAGAAACCCCGCCATCCCCGCGGAAAGCCCGGCGGGCTCGGCCATCCGCGACAGCCGCGCGGCCTGCCGTTCGACCCCCGCCTCGCGCTGGACCGCCAGCTCGCCCGGGTGGAAACCCGCGGCGGCCGCCGGTGTCGAAGCCGTGTTCACGACACCTCCTTTCTCACGGGTTGTGCAGTCATGTTCCGTGAGAAGTTGTAGCAGCCGCTTCTCACGGATGCAACCCGTTCCATCCGTGATACGGTCTCAGCCATGTGGATGCTCCCGGACGAGGTCGTGCCGGTCCGCCTGATGGCGACCGTCTGGGCCGACACCAGCGGGCTCCACGACGACCTCCGGACTCGCGAAAACCTCGACGCCTGGCTCGACGCCGTCGGCCTTGGCTCCTGCCAGTCGTCCGCCGCAGAACTCGCGCTGGCGCAACGGCTTCGCGACGCCGTCCGCCGACTAGCCGCGCAAGTGACCGCCGACGACCGGCAGACCGCGACCGTCTCGCTGGACGCCGCCCTCGGCGACCTGAACGACCTCGTGACCCACCTGCCGGTCCCCCAATTGACCCTGGTTTCCGGGGAATTGCGGGAAACGTCCGCGCATGACGCCTCCGCAGTCGTCACCGGATTAGCCCGCGTGGCACGGGAATCGATCGCGCTGCTGGGCGGCCCGGACGCGGCGAAACTGCGCGCCTGTTACGCACCCGGCTGCGTGCTCTACTTCATGAAAACGCATCCGCGCCGCGAATGGTGCTCCGTCGCCTGCGGAAACCGAGCGCGCGCCGCGCGGCATTACGAGAAGATCCGATCGACACGCTGACGGTTCAGCCCAACAGCCCCACCGCCGTTTCCGCCGCCCGCTCGAAGACGTTCTCCGCCACCCGCATTCCCGCCATCACCACGGCACCCTCGTGCAGCAACATGATCTGCTCGGCCGTCTTCGCAGGGTCCGGAACGCCAGCCGACTCGGCCAGTTCGACAAAGACGCCGAGCATCCACCGCTTGCTCTCGGTCAGCACCGCGTACGCCGGATGCGCGGGGTCGCTGATCTCCGCGTGCGCGTTGATCATGCTGCAGCCCTTGCCGCCGTACTTCTTCGCCCAGGCCTCGGACGCGGCGAAGACCTGGGCGACCCGATCCCCCGGGTCCGGCCCGGCCTTTTCCATCCACCCGTCCAGAAACTCCCGCCACCGCGCGTCCCGGGCGGACAAATACTCCACGACCAGCCGGTCTTTCGAGCCGAACCGGTCGTAGAGCGTCTTCTTGGTGACCCCCGCGCGGGCCGCGATCACGTCGACGCCGACCGCGTGGATCCCGCGCTCGTAGAACAGTTCCGACGCGGCCGCCAGCACCGCGTGCGCCTTGGGCGTCCAGTCGATCGTCATGGCCCCAGCGTATACCGATCTGTATAGTCCGGTGCCATGAGTAAACCGATCGGTATAGCCGGGCTCGCGGTCCTGTTCGTGACGTGCTGGTCGTCGGGCTTCATCGGCGCGAAACTCGGTGCGGCGGACGCGGCGGTGCCGACCGTCCTGATGTGGCGGTTCCTGCCGCTGGCCCTGCTGCTCGCTCCGTTCCTGCGCCCGCGCGGGACGCCGGCTCGCGAGTTCGGCCGGCACGTGCTGATCGGCCTGCTGTCGCAGTCGGGCTATCTGCTGACCGTGTACTGGGCGATCGGCGAAGGCGTCAGCACCGGCACGACCGCGCTCATCGACGGCGTGCAACCGCTGGTGGCCGCCGCACTCGCCGGCCCGCTGCTCGGCGCCGCCGCGACCGGACGGCAATGGGCCGGGCTCGCGCTGGGCCTGGTCGGCGTGGTCGTGGTCAGCTGGTCGGACGCCGCGTCGCATGCCCCGGCGTGGGCGTACCTGATCCCGTTCGCCGGCATGCTCGGGCTGGTCGCCTCGACGGTGCTCGAACGCCGGGCCCGTGTCCCCGCTCCCCCGTTGCGCGCGCTGGCCATCCACTGCGGCACTTCAGCCGTCGTGTTCACCGCGCTCGCACTGGCGACCGGGACCGCGGTGCCTCCCGCGTCCGGCCACTTCTGGTTCGCCCTGACCTGGCTGATCGTCCTGGCGACCTTCGGCGGCTACGGCCTGTACTGGCTCCTCGTCGACCGCATCGGCGTGACCGCGGTGAACAGCCTCATGTTCCTCATCGCGCCGGTCACCTCGGTGTGGGGCACCCTGCTGTTCGGCGAGCCCTTCACCGTGCTGACCGGCGTGGGCCTCGGCCTCGCCCTCGTCGCGGCCGTCGTCGCGAACCGGCGGGTCAGCTCCCGTACCGCTGCCGGACCACCGACGGGGTCTCCAGGTTCTTCCCCGCGTCGATGCTCTGCGCGAGCCGGAGGTACTGGCCTTCCGCCCACATCAACGGCGCCGCGCTCCCGGTCGGACGGCCCAGGCCGAAGCACGCGACGTCGGCGCGGTCCCACACCTGTTCGGGAATGAAGTAGCCGTCGTTCGCCGCGTCCGCCATCGACTTCAGGTACACCGCCGCCGAACGCCCGTTGGCCAGCTCGTACTCGCCGCGCTCGCCGGACAGGACCGGCCACAACCGCCCGAACCGCTGGGGCCCGTTCGCCGGCCAGCCGGCGCACGTCGGGTTGCTCTCGCCGTAGTTGTCGTGCGGATAGCGGTGGAAGTAGACGTCTCCGCCCGGGGTCGTGACCTGCATCGGCGCGTTGCCGTCGCGGGCCGCCGCCGTCGGAGCCAGCGACCGCGCGACCTCGGCGTCCGCCGGTCCGCGCACCCCGAGCCGAACCAGTTCGAGGAACCCGAAGTCGACGACGTCGTGCTCGTAGAAGCACCCCTCGTCGAAGCAGATCTGTCCGGTGTCGTTCGGGTCCGTGCCCTTGTCGATCCTTTCGTAGTAGGTGTGGCCGCCCCAGTACCCGGACGTCGTCCGCGTCCAGCCGTCGAGCTGCGCCCGCCACGAATCCGCCGTGGGCTCCCACTGCTGTGCCGCCGCCACGTCGCCATTCGCCCGCGCGATCGCCCCAGCCGTGACCAACCCGGCCACCTCCGCCGCAACCGACGACGGCGACCGCCCGTACTGCTCCTCCCACCTTTCCGTCGTCGCGGGCCCGCTGGCCCGGATGTGCTCCGCCGTCACCTTCACCCGCGCATAGGTCGCCGGGTCGGTCAGCCCGGTCATCCACGCCAGCACGATCGCGTCGGAGTCCTGATCGAGCTGCTCGCAACAGCCCAGCTGCTGCGGCGCGGCCCCGCTGACCCCGCTCACCGGGCTGTACCGCGGAAACGCACCGGCCGGATACGTCGTCCCGTCGCCTGGGGTAGGCGCGGAAATCCACTGCGAGGACCACAGGAACCGCGCCATCCGCTCCGCCTGCGCGGCATCGCCCGCCGCGAGCAATCCCGTTGCCTGCTGGTACAAATCCCGGCCCCACACGCGGTGGTACCCGTCGTTGAGCCCGTCGCCGTTCACGACGTCGCCCCACGGCGTGGCCAGCCCCGCGACACTCGCGCCGCGATGCGCCTTGTCCTCCGCCGCGTGCAACGCCATCAGCGCGACGTAATACGCCCTCCGCTGCCGCTCATCGCCCGCAACACTGGCCGGCACCGCTTTCAAGCTGTCGGCATACTCCTCCCATCCGCGCCGATACGCCTGTTCGAGAGTGTCGAATCCGCCGCCCAGCGACCCGTCCGCAGCCGCCGCGGCACTCCGTGCGTCAGTCCCGTACCCGAGCGCGACCGAGAACGTCGTGTCCCGCCCGACCGGAATCTGTCCACATTGGACTACATTGCCGTAACTGGTGGAGTCGAAGTGATTCGCAAGAGTTTTATGTGCTCGCAAGTCTACCAGGCAATCGCTCGCGGCGCCGGAATATCCGTTGTCGTACGCGACGAACCCAGTCGAGACCCGCAACGCCGACACCACCGTCGTCCTGCTGCCGAACAACTCCTCGGTGCCACTGGCCGTCAAACCGGTCCCGTCCCACGCCGCCGTGTCATTGGCCGCGCCGCCCGCCATAGACGGATTCGCCAGCAGGTAAACCTGGTACTGACCGCCGTCGAGCGACAGAAACCGCGTGCGAGCAAGAAGAGTCGGCCGTCCGGAGTCGGTGATGTACGTCGTGGTGATGCGATAACGACCGTTCTTGGCGGTGTTCGTGACGGTGTACTCGAGCGCCTTCTCGTCCGGCATCGAAACGACGTGTTCGGTCGCGTCGCGTTCAAGGTCCACAAAGGACTTCCCGTCGGTGACGACGTACTGCATGTCTTGCATATTCGCGACGTCCACACGCGGATAGAACACCTCGGACGTGACACCCTTCGCGACGGTGAACCACAACGGGCTCGCCGTCCCGGCGGCCGTCCCGAGGGCGGATTTGTCCCCGGTTGTCCACGATGACGGCCCGCCGCAGCAATCTCCCGGCGTGCCTCCCGCCGGCGAGCGCGCCGCCCCTTGCCCGCCGCCGCCCGCTCCGCGTTCCGCCGCCTGCCCGGGCCTTGCCCCCGCTTTGGCAGGTGCTATCCCCTGCGCCGCCACCAAAATCCCCACGACCGCGACCACCGCCGTCGCCCGTCCCCGCTTCCCACCGGCCATGCCGCTCATGCTCCCCGCCGCCCCTGCCCGGAACAACAGCCGAACGGTGGGAACCGCTCCGCCGTCGCCGCGAGAACCCGAGGGAGTCCCACCCGATGGAGTGACCGAGAAGCCCCGGAAACTGTCGTACCCGGATGGTCTCCTGATTCCCGAAGCGGCACCCGCCCGGGCCCGCACCGAGCAGAAGGAGCGTCACCATGGCCGGAGAAACCGTCCTCACCGTCGTCGGAAACCTGACCGCGGACCCGGAACTCGCCTTCACCCCGTCCGGTTCCGCGGTAGTGAACTTCACCGTCGCCAGCACGCCGAGAATCCTGGACCGCCAATCCAACGACTTCAAAGACGGCGACCCGTTGTTCCTCCGCTGCAGCCTGTGGAAGAACCCCGCGGAAAACGTCGCCGAAAGCCTCACGCGGGGCGCACGGGTCATAGTCCAGGGCAGATTGCGGCAACGCTCCTACGAAACCAGAGAGGGCGAACGCCGGACGGTAGTCGAACTCCAAGTCGACGAAATCGGCCCTTCCCTGCGCTATGCCACCGCGAAGGTCGTCAAAGCGTCCCGTTCCGCGAACGGCCACAGTTCCTCGCCCAGCGGCGGCTGGATCACCGAGACCCCGGTAACGGCAGGCGATGCCCCGCCCTTCTGACCTTCGCCCGCACTTCCTTCTCCGGTACGTCCACTGTGGTGGATCAGCGGACGCTCGATGCGCCCTGCCCGCGCCGGAGACCGCTGCACCGCTAGGACATCAGCGGCTGCCTCCGGGCGTACCCGCCATCATCGAACAAACCGTCGGGCGCGGATTCCTTGGCAGCCGCGCCGAAACACCCGCATCCCGGAACGAGCCGGGCTCTGCGGCCGCCCCTTGACCACACCGAACCACCCCACCGAAGCGGAGATGTCGTGTTCCGGAGAACTTCAAGCTGCGGCACTGCCGATCGAACCCGTGTCGGCCCGACCGAGGACCGGCCGGGACACCCGAGGACCGAGAGTCCCCGCCGGCCCCTGCTCCGAGCGCTCCGTCGCTCGCACCGAGGACGCCTTCGTGGTGCTCACCCCCGGCGAACCGCAGGGCACGCCGCCACGGACAGACCTCTGAGACCGGAAAGCCGCCACTCACCCCGGCTGCCGTCCCCGACCGGCGCGCGGACGCGGGAGTTCGCCCGTCGAGGCGAACCCCCGCCCCGGTCACCCGATCTGGTAAGCGCGGGTAACGGTCTGGCTCACCGCGTTGCCCTTGTCATCGGCAGCCTTCGCCCGCAACGACGCGAACCCGCTCGCCGGATTGCGGACCTTCGCCGTCCACCGCGGGCCGTCCGGACTCAGCTCCACCGGCTGCCAGGTCGCACCGTCGTCGTAGGAGATCTCTACCGACAGCTCCGTGACCTTCGGCGGCGAGTCCTGCCGGGTCACCGTCACCGGGAAGGTGATCTCCTTGCCTCCCGGCACGATGTTGCGCAGGTCCGCCGGCGGGGCGAATCCGACGGCGAGCATGCCCAGCGGGCCGTCCGCGAACAATGTCGGGGCGACCGTCCACTCTCCGCTGACCTTCGTGGAGGTAGGCCACCAGGGCTTGTCCCGGGTCGCCTCCGTGGTGATCCGGTACGTGCCGAACCGCGCCGGAGCCTGGAAAACGCCGCGGCCCGGCGAGTTCTGGGTGCCGAGCAGCTGACCGTCCAGATAGGCCGAAGTGGTGCCCCGGTCCAGTTCGTAGGTGTAGTCCGCGCTGCTGCTGTGCCCGGCGGCGTCGGAGAACACCGGCACCGTGACGTCGAGCAGCCAGTCCTTGGTCCGCCACACCCACGGGCGGCCCGATCCGGTGGCCCGGTGAAGCCGGGTCCGATGGCCGCGGCGCGCCATTCACCGCTCGGCCAGTATTCGCTGAGGTCGGCGCCGTGGCCTCCGTTGATCTTCTCGGTGCCCGCTTTGAGCGTTTGCTCGTCGCCGACGAGCCATTTCCGGCTCCCGGTGCGCGCGGTTGTGAGCAGCGATTGCCCGGAGAAGTCGCTGGGCTGCCAGGTCTGGGTCAGCTGCTCGCCGGCGAAGGCGGCCGGGATCCTGCTGTCGTTCCACAGGATCCCGGTGCGGGTGGCGACATAGCGGAACTTGCCCGCGGGGATGGGAGTCCCCCCGATGACGTGGATCCTGTCGACGGCGGTATTCAGCACCTGCTTCACCGACAAGAGCTTCGCCCTCGGCGCGGCTGCCGGCGTCTGGGCCGGGGGATCGCCGCGGTGGCGCCAACGGCGATCACCAGCGCGGCGGCAGCCGCGCCGATCCACCAGCGCCGCCTGGCGCGGGACTCCGCCTTGCCCTTGACCTCGGCCGGCGGGATCGTTTCCGGCACCGGAGCAGCCTTTCCTTCGATCGACCGCACTGCGTTCACCAGCGCGTCGTTGGCTGCTGCCAGCGGACGCGGGCTGGCGAGTTCCTCGGCGCGCAGCGAATTCAGTGCCTCGTCCAGCTCGTCGTTCGTCCACAAGCGACGGACGTTGTTCTCAGTCATCGATGCGCTCTCCTTCCAGGCTGTGCGGGGCCCTCGGCGTGGCTCGGGCCCGGAGCTGCTGCCGGACCCGATGCAGCCGGGAACGGACAGTGCCCGCCGGAATGTCGAGGACCGCGCCGATCTCGCTGGCATCCAGTTCTCCCCAGCTCGCCAGCAGCAACACGTCCCGGTCTCCCGGCGCGAGACCGGCCAGTTCCCGAACCCTGGCTTCGGCGTCGACCTGGTCGGCCACCCGATCGGCATGACCGCGCGCGATCTGCGCGCCCTGGTCGCGGGCGGCCGTCCGCAGGTACCGGCTTTCGGCCCGGGCATGCTGGCGGAGCAGGTTGGTGGCGATGCCGAACAACCAGGCGCGGACGCCGGCCCTGGCCGGGTCGTAGCTGGCCCGGCGCTGCAACGCGATCAGGAACGTGTCGCTGACCAGGTCGTCGGCCACCGTCGGCCCGGCGCGGCTGGCAAGGTACCGGCGCACGTCCCGGGCGTGCCGGTCGAACAAGCTCTGGAAGACCGGCTGAAGGTCGTGCCCGCACGAGTCCGGTCGATCGTCGCCGTCCACCGCGCCTGCCGCGGCGTAGCGCTCAGCCCTAGTCACATCGGGTATTCGCCGGAGCCGCCGGAAGTGTTCATCGCCGCCACGCGGCACGAAGGCCCCAGGACCCGGACACCCGGTCCGGCCCGTTCGCCAGGAGCGGCCGGCGGAAGCCGCGACCTCGGCAAGCCTGATCGCCGCCCGCGCTCGGCCCCCGCGTCGGCCAGCCGCGCGCTCCGGTCCGGACCCGCGCAAATGGTATGGTCCTTTCCCCAAAAGGTCCATACCACTGCCCGAATGCCGACTATCGGCCCTGACCGGCCGGAAATCCCGCTGGTAGCTTCCGATCCATGCCCGCATCTCGCCGGACCAAGGCCGGAATCCCAGTCCTCGCCGCGATTTCCGTACTGCTGCTGGCCCCGCTTTCCGCACCAGCCGCCCAAGCCTCGCCCGCGACCGCCGCCAGAGCAGCCGGCGGACAGGACGAATGCAGCACCCCGTCGATCAACCGGCTGCAGAAGTGGCTGGCCAGCGGCGAAGGCACCACCGTCCCGGCCACCGGGAGCCTCCTCGTCCCGGAAGGCGACGGCTACGCCGCGAAAATCGTCTTCCAGAACAACGAATGGCACGTCGCCGTCGTCTGGCTCGGCAACCAGTTCGACGCCCAGGCCGACCTCAGCCGCTCCGCCGGATTCTGGCTGACCTACAGCGCCACCGAAGACCTCTACGTCCAGCTGCGCCCCGCCTCCCACTGGAGCGGCGGCGACAAATGGCTCACCCGCATTCCCTCGACCGGCGGTCAACTGGTCCGCAAGTTCTTCCCCTTCGACGCCGACGCCTGGACCTGGCTCCCTGAACTGGGCCAGCCGCAGTACTCGTTCGCCTCCGCGCTGAACGAAGCCCGCGGCCTGGTCTTCGTCGGCAAGACCCCCAACAGCCTCGACTTCCGGGAACTCCTCATCGACGGCTACCAACCGCCGTGCCTATAGCCCCAAGACGCTCTTAATTCTGCACAGCGGGCCGGATCGTGATGTCCCCGATCTCCACGTCGTCCGGCTGCTCGATGGCGAAAGCGATCGCCCGCGCCACCGCCGCCGGGTCGAGGGCGAACTCCTCGACCCGCCGCCGGATCTGCTCTCGCTGCCCGGCATCGTCGATCGAATCCGCCAGTTCCGTGCGGACGAACCCCGGCGACACCGACGTCGTCCGGAGCACGCCGTCCGTCGATTCCTGCCGCAATGCCTCCATGATCGTCCGCACCGCGTTCTTCGTCCCCGCGTAAACCGCCTGCGTGGGCACGATCTTCAGCCCGGCCGTCGACACCGTCGTCACCAGATGGCCCCGCCCTTCCCGCCGGAACACCGGCAGCGCGGCCGCGATCCCGTGCAGCACGCCGCGCACGTTCACGTCGATCATCGCCGACCATCCGTCCACGTCGACCTCCGCCACCGGCCCCAGCTTGGCGACACCGGCGTTGCTCACCAGCACGTCGAGGCGGCCGAATTCGTCCACCGCCCGCTGCACGAGCCGGTCCAGATCCGAGCGACGGGTCACGTCGGTGACGCACGCGATCGCGCGACCGCCGCCCCCGCGGATCTCCTCCACCACTGCGTCCAGCCGATCCGCGCGGCGCGCACCGAGGACCACTGCGGCGCCCCGTGCGGCCAGCAGCCGGGCGGTCGCCTCACCGATTCCGCTGCTGGCTCCGGTGATCGCGACGACTTTCTCATTCATGACGGGCATTTCCACTCCTGCCAACCATATGGACACGTGTCCGGATAGCTTACCGGACACGTGTCCGCAACGGTGCCGCAGGGAGCGCGTCAACATCGCCTGGAGTGCAGTCAAGGAAGCGTGAGCGCCGGCCGGATCCGCCCGCGCGCCCGGTCATGCTCGGCCAGTCCGCACGAACACCGGAGAAAGGCCCCAGGTGAACGACCTAGCTGCCGCGCTGACGCTGATCGGCGTATTCATCGCGCTGGCCATGGCCCTGCGCACCATCCAGCGACATCTGATCCGCGATCAGCAGCAGTGCTCGCCCCGCCAGGCCTCGAGCCCCTCGCGGACGGCGACCGCGGCGATGACCAATGCCGCGACCGGATCCGCCCAATACCAGCCGAACAGCGCGTTCACCAGCAACCCGGCCAACAGCACCCCGGAGAGGTAAGTACAGAGCAGCGTCTGCTTCGAGTCAGCGACCGCGCTGGCCGAGCCGAGTTCCCGGCCAGCCCGGCGTTGCGCACCCGAAAGCACCGGCATCACCACCAAGGACACTGCGGCGAGCACGATCCCGGCGGTCGAATGCTCCGCCTCGCCGCCGCCGAACAGCGAACGCACCGAATCGGCCGTCACGTAGGCGGCGAGCAGGAAGAACGACACCGCGATCACCCGCAGCGCGGTCCGTTCCCGGCGTTCCGGATCCGCGCTCGCGAACTGCCACGCCACCGCGACCGCGGACAGCACCTCGGCCACCGAGTCGAGTCCAAACGCGACCAGCGCGGACGAGGACGCGATCGTCCCGGCGGAAACCGCGACGATCGCCTCGACCACGTTGTACGTGATCGTCCCGGCGACCAGCCACTGCACCCGGCGGTGCAAAACTGCCCGGCGAGCGGCGTCCACCGCCGGCCGAGCGTCGCCGCAGCCCGACGAGTCGGCGCAGCAATCCGTCACCGCGCTGTCTCCTCGACGCATGCCTCCGTCGGCGCGACAGCCAAGACCACCTGCGTCAGTTCCGACAACGCGCGCGCGAGATGCGGGTCGGCGATCGCGTACCGCACCTGCCGGCCCTCGTAAGTCGCGATCACCAGGCCGCAGCCGCGCAGGCACGCGAGATGGTTCGAGACATTCGAACGGCTCAGTTCCAGCCGCGACGCCAGCTGCGCCGGGTACGAGACACCGTCCAGCAGTGCCACCAGAATCCGGCAGCGCGTCGGATCCGCCAGCGCGCGGCCCAGGCGCGCGAGCGCCGCCTCACGAGTCTCTGAGATCAGCACAGCCGCAATAGTACAGCAGTCGCTGAATCAAATATACTGGTCCGGTGGACAACCTCCTCGGCGACTTCCTCCGCGCCCGGCGAGAGCGGATCTCCCCGGCCGACGTCGGCCTGCCGGACAGCGGACGACGCCGCGTGCGAGGCCTGCGCCGCGAGGAACTCGCGCTCCTGGCGGGGATCAGCAGCGACTACTACATCCGGCTGGAACAGGGCCGCGACCAGAATCCGTCGGCACAGGTGCTCGACGCACTCGCCCGCGCACTCGGCCTGGACGAAGCCGCGCGAAGGCACCTGCACCAGCTCGCCGCGCCAGCCCAGCCCGGAGAAGCCGAGCCGGACGTGCCCGCGAGCATCGTCGAGCTGATCGCCACCTGGCCGACGAATCCGGCGTACGTCCAGGACCGGCTCACCAACGTCCTCGCCGCGAATCCCATCGCCGCCGCGGTTTCGCCGAACTACGCGGTCGGCCGGAACCTGCTCCGCGCGGTCTTCCTCGACCCGGCCGAGCGAGACCTGCGCCGCGACTGGGACCAGATGGCGGCCGACGGCGTGGCCGGTCTCCGCGCCGCGCTCGGACCCGACCTCGGTGCCGCGGCAGGACTGGTCGCCGACCTCGCCGCCGGCAGCGAACGGTTCCGGGATCTCTGGGCCCGGCACGACGTCAAACCGCGCACCGGCCACCTCGTCCGGCTCCGCCATCCCGTCGCCGGAGACCTCGATCTGCACAGCGACAAACTGGACGTCCCCGGCCCGGCCGCGCTGCAGCTGGTGGTCTTCCACGCGACCCCGGGCACCCGCGACGCGGAGGCGCTCGCTTCGCTGGCGGACCTCGTTTCCGCCACCTGACAACGGAAAACCGGGCCGAAGCGCGACCGCCCCGGCCCGGTTTCCGTCATTCGGCCGCTTCGAACTCCCGCACCGCGTCCAGCGCGGCGCCCATCGCGGCGTTGCCCTCGCGTTCGATCATGATCTCGACCAGCACCGGCCGCCGGGTGCGTTCCGCTTCCTTGCGCGCCCACTCCAGCGACGACCGGATCTCCCCCGGGTCCGCCACGCGGGTGCCCGAGCAGCCGTAGGCCTCCATGATCTTCACGTTGTCCGTGCCGTGGTCGTCGTAGTGGATGTCGACCTGGTAGTTCATCGCGTAGGGCAGCTCGGACTGGCGGATCAGGCCCAGGTACTCGTTGTTGAGCATGACCAGCACGAACCCGACGTCGTACTGCGCGGCCACCGCCAGCTCCTCCACCAGGAACTGGAACGAGTAGTCGCCGACCACGCCGACGACCTCCGCGTCCGGCCGCGCCTTCTTGACCCCGATCGCCGCCGGGATCTCCCAGCCGAGCGGGCCTGCCTGCCCGCACACCTGGTAGTGCCGCGGCAGGTGCGCGCGCTGGAACTGCCCGGACCAGATCTGGTACAGCCCGATCGCGGTGACGAAATACGTCTCCGGCCCGTAGAACTCGTTGAGTTCCTTGAACACCCGCGGCGCCTTGATCGGCGTGCAGTCGAAGTCCTCCTTGCGCGGCAGCTCCGCCTTGAGGTCGCCGAGCCGCTTGACCCACGCGCGGTCCCGCGCCGGAGTCGTGCGCGCGTCCAGCGCCGCCAGCAGCGCTTCGAGGAACTCGCGGGTGTCCGAGACGACGCCGAGGTCCGGGCCGAACACCTTGCCCAGCTGCGTAGGTTCGATGTCGACGTGGATGAACTTCCGCTCGCCGCGGTACACCGACAGCTCGCCGGTGTGCCGGTCGCCGAACCGCGCGCCCAGCGCCAGGACCAGGTCGGACTCCAGGAACGCGGCGTTGGCCCAGCGCTGCGACGTCTGGATGCCCGCCATGCCGGCGAACAGCTCGTGGTCCTCGGGGAAGCTGCCCTTGCCCATCAGCGTGACGCCGACCGGGACGCCGAGCCGTTCCGCCAGCCGCCGCAACGGATCGCTCGCCTCGCCGAGCACGACGCCGCCGCCGGCCAGGATCAGCGGGCGTTCGGCGGCGAGCAGCATGTCCAGCGCCCGCTCGACCCGCGCCGGCGAAGGCTTGACCGTGCTCACCGGCAGCGCCGAATCGATCGACGAGTCCCACTCGATCATCTGCTTCTGCACGTCGATCGGCAGGTCGATGAGCACCGGACCCGGTCGTCCGGACCGGGCGATCCGGAACGCCTCGCGGAAGATCCACGGCAGCTGCGCGGCTTCCTTCACCTGGACCGCCCACTTCGTGACCGGCCGCGCGATCTCGACGATGTCCACCGCCTGGAACGCTTCCTGGTGCAGCTTCGTCGTCGCGGCCTGGCCGGTGATGCACAGGATCGGGACCGAATCCGCATGCGCGGTGTACAGGCCGGTGATCATGTTCGTCCCGGCCGGACCGGACGTGCCGATCGCGACGCCGACATTGCCGGTCGTGCGCGACCAACCGTCGGCCATGTGCGTCGCGCCTTCCTCGTGGCGCACCACCAGGTGGTCGATACCGCGGTCCTGCATCGCCTCGTACAGCGGCAGAATCGCCGCGCCGGGGCAGCCGAAGGCAACGTCGATCCCTTCGTCGACCAGCACGTCGACGACTGCCTGCATAGCGGGGACCCGGGCCATGGTCACACCTCCTGGGACGAGCGGCCGGACAGTTCTTCGACGACCTTCAGCAGCGCGGAGTGGTCCAGCGAGCCGTAGCCCATCGCGCGCCCGGCCGCGACCAGCTGCGCGACCAGCCCGGTGAGCGGGAGCGCCACGTCGGACTGCCGGGCGGCGGCCAGCGCGATGCCCATGTCCTTGTGGTGCAGGTCGATCCGGAAGCCCGGCTCGAACTTCCGCTCGACCATCGACTTCCGCTTCAGCTCGAGGATCCGGCTGCCGGCGAGCCCGCCGGCCAGCACGTCGAGCCCGGTGCCCGCGTCCACTCCGGACGCTTCCAGCAGCACGATCGCCTCGGCGACCAGCCCGTAGATCCCGCCGACCACCAGCTGGTTGGCCGCCTTCACGACCTGGCCCGCGCCGTGCGGGCCGACGTGCACCACGGTCTTGCCGAGCGTGTCGAACACCGGCTTCGCGGCCGCGAAATCGGCCTCGTCGCCACCGACCATAATGGACAGTGCGGCCTGCTCGGCACCGGCCTGGCCGCCGGACACCGGCGCGTCCAGCACGCGGATCCCCTTGGCCGCACCGGCTTTCGCGACCTCGATCGACGTCTCCGGCCGGATGGTGCTCATGTCGGCCAGCAGCGTGCCGGGCGCGACCGCGTCGAGCACTCCGCCCGGCGCGAGCACGACCTGCTCGACCTGCGGGTGGTTCGGCAGCATGGTGATCACGAACTCGGCCCCGGACACCGCGTCGGCGACGTCCTTCGCCGCCCGGCCGCCCGCCGCTTCCAGCTTGGCCAGCGCGTCGGCGTTGAGGTCGAACCCGCTCACCTCGTGCCCGGCGGCGGCGAGGTGAGCGGCCATCGGCGTGCCCATCACGCCCAGTCCGACGAACCCGATCCTGCTCATCAGTTTCCCCTTCGCTCGTACGGCAGCCAGGCCAGCGAGTCCACAGTGGAGCCGTCCGGTTTGTACTCGACGCCCACCGGTCCGGCGTAGCCCGCCGCCTGCAGCTTTTCCAGATATCCTTCGAGATCCAGCTCCCCCGTGCCCGGCTGGTGCCGGCCCGGCGCGTCGGCGATCTGCACGTGCCCGGTGCGCGGGGTGTGGCGGGCGATCACGGTGTCGAGGTCGTCGCCGTTGACCGCGAGGTGGTAGAGGTCCGCGAGCAGCCGGACGTTGTCCAGGCCGAGCTCGTCGAGCACCGCGACCGCGTCGGCCGCGGTCTTCAGCGGGTACGCCGGGGTGCCAGACAGCGGTTCGAGCACCAGCTGCGCGCCGATGCCCTCGGCCGCTTTCGCCGCCGCGGCAAGGTGATCACGGGCCAGGCCGTCCTGTTCGGACGGATCGACCCCGTCGATCCGGTTGCCGTACAGCGCGTTGAAGCTGCGGCAGCCGAGCCGTTCGGCGAGCCCGAGCGCGACCGTCAGGCTCGTCGCGAACTCCGCCTCGCGGCCGACCCACGACACGAGCCCGCGCTCGCCCGCGGCCATGTCGCCCGCGTAGAAGTTCAGCCCGGTCAGCTGGACGCCCGCCTGCTCGACCGACCGCGCGAACCGGTCGACGTCGTCCCCGGACGGGTCGGCGCTTTCGAACGGCCACCAGTACTCCACCAGGGTGAAGCCCGCTGCCCGAGCGGCCTGCGCGCGCTCGAGCATCGGGAGTTCGGTGAACAGGATCGACAGGTTGGCGGCATAGGGCAGCGAGTGCCGCTCCCCGGCGGGACCGGTCATGAGTACCTCGGCTCCTCACATCTCGATCAGCTATTTCGCTGTGTGGAAGTTTTCTTCCGTAGTTCGAGAATAGCTGGACGCGAAGGGTCCGGTCAACGGGAAGTTCGGGAACGGGGTCTCCACGGGCGGAGCAGACGGCGACGCCCGGCTCGCCGCGACCGCCCGGTTTACTCCACAGTGGACAGCGGCGCGATTTCCGCTCAGCCGACCGGAATCGCCGCCGTCGCCGTGCGATCGAGCAGCCCGATCGCGGCGCGGACGTGCCGCAGCGCGGGAGCCGGAACCCCGGTCAGATCGGCGAGTTCGACGACCGCGCCGATGATCGCGTCGATCTCCAGCGGTTTCCCCGCTTCGAGGTCCTGGAGCATGGACGTCTTGTGGTGCCCGACCCGCCACGCGCCGTCGATCCGCTTCTCCACCGACACCTGCGGATCCGCTCCCGCCGCCCGGGCGATCGCGAGGGTTTCGGTCATCATCTCCGCGACGAGCGCGCGGGTTTCGCCGTGCTCGCACATCTGCGCCATGGTCGCCCGGGTGAGCGCGGAGAGCGGATTGAACGCGACGTTGCCCATCAGCTTGACCCAGATGTCGTCGCGCAGCCTCGGCTCGACCGGCGCTTTGAGCCCGCCCGCGATCATCGCGTCCGCGAGCTTCCGGCAACGGGCGGAGGTTCCGCCAGAGGGTTCCCCAAGCGAAAACCGCGTGCCCTCGAGATGCCGGATCACGCCCGGCTCCTCGATGACGGTCGAGCAGTACACCACACAGCCGACCGCCCGTTCGACCGCGAGCACCCGGCTGGTCGCCCCGCCGGGATCGACCGCCTCGACCCGCTGGCCCTCCAGCGGATGACCGGCCAGCCCGTGGAAATACCACCACGGGATGCCGTTCTGCGCCGCCACGAGCGCGGTGCCCGGACCGAGGAGCGGTTCCAGCAGAGCGCCGCAGTCCGGGTACGAATGTGCTTTGAGGCCAAGGAAAACGTAGTCGACCGGCCCGATCTCGCGCGGGTCCGACGTGACGTGCGGACGCGCGGCGAAGTCACCGCGGGGACTCCGGACGCGCACGCCGTCCGCCGCCATCGCGGCCAGATGCGCACCGCGGGCGACGAGGTGGACTTCGGTACCGCCGCGATGCAGGGCCGCGCCGACGTACGCGCCGATCGCTCCCGCGCCCAGAACAGCCACCCGCATGGTTGCCTCCTGTGGTCAGGATTCTGCCGATGTTAGATTGCATACAGTATCCCGTGTGGTGTCTGCGGAGCCAGGATCTGGTCATCGGAAACGGCGATGGCGACCGGGGACGGGCAGGGGCCGCGAATTGCGTGGCGGTGCGGAGCCTGCGGACTGTGCGGGCTCGCCGCGCAGCGCGCCAATCCACCCGCTCGGTCCGGCCCCCGCAGCACACGCAGCCAACGGCCCCGACCCAGCCACGCGACGGACTCTGCGTCGCGCAGCGGCCCCGACCCAGCCACGCAACGGATCCCGCGTCGCGCAGCGGCCCCGGCCCGGCCACGCGACGCGCCCACCGTCGCACACCAACCCCAGTGGAGAATGGCGGCATGATCGGCGACCGATGGGGAGTCAACGACAGCGAGATCGCGCGCCCCTACCCCTGCGACGACTTCGTCACCTCCCCCCGCCCTGCAAGCCTGGCGCGGCGTGACCGTCGGAACAGCCGCCGAAGCGGTCTGGCCATGGGTAACCCAGGTGAGACTCGCCCCGTACTCCTACGACTGGATCGACAACCTCGGCCGCCGCTCGCCCCGCGAACTGGCCGGACTCCCCGAACCCCGGACCGGCGACAGCTTCACCGCCTCCGGTGGGCGCAAACTCGGCCGGATCGTCTCGGTAGAGCAAGGAAAACAGCTCACGGCGAGCGTCATGGGCGCCTTCATGTCCTACGTCCTCGTGCCCCAGCCGGACGACACGACGCGTCTGCTGCTCAAGGTCGTCATGCAAACCCGCCGCTGGGTGGCGGTCGGGGTGTCCGTCGGCGATCTGATCATGGCTCGGCGGCAGCTGCTGAACCTCAAGCGGCTCGCCGAGCAAACGGCGAACTGAGCGAGGTCAGACCTCCCGCACCGACTCCGCCACGAACCCGGACAGCACCAGCCGCGCGGAGCACCGGCTGTGCGCGGAGGCAATCGGCTCCGTGCGCCGCACCAGCACCTCGTACCGCCGTCCGCCCGCCTCGACCAGCACGCTCCTGGCCTCGCCCCGGGGTTCCTCCGCGACCGCCAGCACCGCGTCGAGGCCGCGCCGGCCAGTGCGGCCGCGGACCTCGATCTCGGCGAACTGCGACCACGCGCTCTCCGCGGACGTGCGGCCGCGCAGGTTCTCCAACCGGACGTTCCCGCCGAGTGCTTCCTTCGCCACCAGTTCGGCTTCGGGCACCGCGAGGCTGCCGTGGAGGTAACCGTCCGGCACCGTCAGCAGGTTGCCCGCCCAGCGGTCCCCGCCGACGTGGCTGACCTCCCACACCTGCCCCGGATGGTTCTGCGCGAGGGTGGTCACCAGCGGACGGCCGAAGACCGCGCAGCACATGTCCTTGCTGCCGTGCGTGCACACGAGAAAGAGCGGGCCGGACACCGGTTCGCCGTGCCCGCGACGGCCGGCGGCGACCGCTTCGAGGTCGAGGTGGGCTAGTTCGGCCAGGTCGGCGACGTCGAGGCGTTCCGTCCAGCGGTTCCCGGGCTGCCCGCTGGCGAGGTACACCGTGCGCGGCGCACCCGGCACCCGCGCGTGCCGGCCCGGCTTCCGGATGAGCAGCGGACGCAGGCCCGCGGCTCGCGCGGCGTCGAGGCGTTCGGCGGGAAACGCGGCGGCCAGCAGCTCTTCGAGGGCGTCCGGCCCCCACGAACCCGGCTGCTCGACCAGCAGCCAGGACGTCATGCGCGCGGCGGTCCCGGCGGGCTCGCCGCCGAGTTCGCGGGTCAGCGCGGCGCATCCGGGCACCGCGTTCCGGCCCGGGAAGCAGACTCCCGGCCCAGAGTGCGGCACGTCGGGCTTAGGCATGCCTAAGTATAGCTGACTTCCCGCCAACCCCTTCCGCCCCGACCGTCCCGCCGCGCGACGATCACTCGATCGGGCGGCTCAGGCGCGGGCTACGAGACCCTGGACGACCAGCTCCCGCAGGAGCGCCCGCACTGTCTCCGGCGGCACGCCCGGCGCGGCGTCGGCCAGGACCTTGAACGGCTGCGGAGCGCACCCCAGCAACGCGGCGAGCACCGGTCGCGCAGCATCGGCGAACACCAGCCGCTTCCCCGCCCCGAACAGGGCCACCGTGCCGTCGCCGTCCACCAGCGCGGCGCGCGGGACCAGCAGCCGGACCTCGAAATCGTCGTCCGGCGGCAGCAAGTCCGCCGTCGCCGCCCACGGCAGGCCGACGCGGGTCTGCGCGGGAGCCTGCGCGTCCCGGTCGTCGAGGAACCGGCTGACCACGTCGCCCGCGGTGAGTTCGGCGAGCCGGCTGCGCAGTGCTTCGGCCCGCTCGGCGCGCGCGTCCGGGCCGGCGAACCGGGGCAGGTCGGTGCGGAACAGTTCGTCGGACCGCAGCTGGTCGGCCAGCCACGCCACGAGGTCCACGCCGGTGGCCGCGTTGAAGCCGATCGTCAGGTGCAAGGACTCCTCGCCGACGGCGGACACGTCGTGCCAATGCCCGCGCGGCAGGTAGAGCACGTCGCCGTCTTCCAGGAGGAAGTCGTCGTACGGATCGCCCTCCGGACGTTCCGGCAGTTCGACGTCCCGCTGCAGCGGCGAAGGCCGGGTCACGCCGTGCAGGCGCCACCGCTTGCGCCCGGAAAGCTGGATGATGAACGCGTCGTGGTCGTCCCAGTGGACGTCAAAGCCGTGCGTGGTGCCCCAGCCCGCGTAGAGGTTGACCTGGATCCGCTCGCGCAGGTCGTGTTCGAGCCTGCTCGCCAGCTCGCCGACCTCGTCGACCAGTTCGTTGACCGAGTCGACCACGAGCGTCGCGCCGGCGCGCAGGTGCTCGGCGAACGGCGCCGACAGCACGCGCGGGACGAGGCCGTTGCGCCGGGTCGACACCATTTCGGTATAGGTGTGCGCGGGGACGACGTCGCCGTCGAGCGCGAGCCTCAACCGGGGGAACTCGAGCCGGTGCTGGCGCAGCACTCGGTCCAGCTCCGGCCACGGGAGCAGGGAGGCGAACCGGCCCTTCTCGCCGGGGAACCGGCGCGGGGCCTTGCCGAGGACGTCCGCGAAGAACTGGCCGGCCTCGAGCGGTGCCACGAGGCCGGCCAGTCCGGGAATCTCCGTCATGGAGCGGGTCAACGGCTAGTCGTTGCCGTCGTTGTCGGCGACCGCGCCGTTGGCCTTGCCCCGGTCCACCGCGGCGGTCAGCGGTTCCACGCTGAGCAGCAAGCCGCTGGCGGCCGTGTCGGTGTCGGTTGTCATGCGTTCTTGAGCCATGCGGACCTCACAACGTCGACGACTGGGTCAGCCCCACGCTACGTGTCGATCGCGGGGGCGGACATCGGTCATTTGAGTAGTCTTGGCCGGGTCTGCGACGACGCTGGGCAAAGCCCGCCGATCATAGATTCTGCCGGTAGTCGCGCGCGAGACCGGCTCGCACCAGCCGCTCCTTCGCCCCGGCCCGCACCAGTTTCGCGGCGGTGCCCTCGGTGTCGTTCAGCCGGACGTGATCAGTCCAGATCGTCGACGGCTTCGGCAGGTCAGCGGGGTCGACGCGCCGGGCGGCGTCCCACAGTCCGGCGTCCCGGACCGCGGCGCTCTGCGCGAGCCGCACGGTCTCGATTTCCACCTTCAGCACCGCTTTCGGGGTGCGGTTGCGCTCGGTCATCGACTCGCGCAGCTCGGGTTCCGTGCTGATCGCGGCCTTCCCAGCGATCTCCAACGTGCGGGTGTCACCCGGTGCGACGACCACGACAGCCACGTCGGGCCGCTCCACGACGTTGTGGAACGTATCGGTGCGCCGGTTGCCGGGCCGGTCGGCGAGTGCGACCGTCGTCGGTCCGATCATCTTGGCCACCCCGGGCGGGTCGCCCTTGGGACTGGCGTCCGCGAGCCCGGCGCCGTCCCGCGACGTGATCACCGCGAACCGTGCTGCGGCAAGGAAAGCAGCCGCCGCGGGCCCGAGTGCCGAGCCCTCCTCGACGGCGTCCGGGTCCTCCGGCGCGGCGGCCGGGTCCCAGAGGTTCGAGCGGATCACCGCTTTGCCGCAGTGGAGGAACGCTTCCTCGACGCGGAGACCGTCTTCGGCGATGGTTCCGTTGATCCGCAAGGTTTCGCGCCACCCGGGGACGAGCACGAGCAGCGCGGCGCCGGCGCCCGGTTCGGCATCCGCCGGGATGGGCAGCCGCAGCCGCGACTCGCTCTCCGCCGCCGCGAACCCGGGCGCGCCACCGGTCATTTCGGCTCGCTGGCGGTTCCCGGCACCCACGTAGCCGAGGACGGCGGCGGGACTGTGCCTGAGCAGTGCGAGGCAATGCGGGTCCAGATGATCGATCGACTTCATCATGACCGGCAGCGGCCGCTCGCCGACGACGCGTTCCAGGTCCGGCACTGCTCGGATGATCCCCATGTTCTTAGGCTAGCCTAAGACGATCTTGCCGCGGCCTCGGCGGGCGGCGAGAGGCGCGGGTTCACACGTCCGACAGGTGCCGCCATGTGCTCGCCAGCCTCGGTTCGCCTCGACCCGCTCGCCCGCCCCACCAGGCCAAACCCCCGGATCACCCCTTCCGCCGGGCCGCTCCGGCACCCGATCCGCGGACACGATTCAGAATCCCGGGATTTTGCATACCAAAACCTGTATTCTGAAGACTGAGTTCCCGGATTCCCGCCGCAGATCCCACCCGAGGTGCACCGTGACCGAGACCGTCTCTCCCCTGCCCGAACGCGGGCCCACCGGCCGCCGGACGGCCAAGGGGTCGCTCGCCGGCAAGAGCGCCAACCGGGTGGAGCGGCCCGCGCCGCTGCGGCAGGTCGTGTACGACGCGCTCGCCGAGCTGATCATCAACCGCACGCTCGAGCCCGGGCAGCATCTCGTCGAGGCCGATCTGGCGGAGTACCTGGGCGTCAGCCGTCAGCCGGTTCGCGAAGCGCTGCAACGGCTGCAGAGCGAGGGCTGGGTCGACCTCCGGCCCGCGCAGGGGGCGTTCGTGCACCTGCCCACCGACGAGGAGGCTGATCAGCTGCTCGGCGTCCGGGCCGTACTGGAGACCCATTCCGCGCGGCTGGCCGCCGCGTGCGCGACCGAGAAGGACATCAAGCGCCTCTGGGAACTGCAGGACGTCGGCATGAAAGCCCTCGCCGCGGACGACAGCGAACGGCTCGTCGCGGCGAACTCCGATCTGCACTCCTACATCACCGAGCTGACCGGCAACGCCGTCCTGTCCGAGCTGATCGGCCTGGTCGACCGCCGGGTGCGCTGGTACTACACGCCGATCGCCCGTCCGCGCGGCCGCGACGCCTGGCAGGAGCACGCCTCGCTGATCGAGGCGATCGCGGCGCACAACGTCGAGAAGGCGGAGAAAATCATGGCGCAGCACACCGAACGCACCCGCCAGGCGTTCCACGACCGGCCGGACGCGGCTGAGCAAGGTTAGCGACACGGTGTCGGCTCCGCACCGGACTCCCTGGGCGGTCGCGCTGTCCGCGGAGCCTCGAAGGAATGCGGTTCCCATGCCCGGAAACTCAAGGTGCGTCGTTTCCGGCCACCAACCGTCCACAAAGGACTCCAGCTCTGCCGAAATATCCGATTTATGATAAGATGGTCGTTCTCGCAGGTCCGCGAGGGGCCCCTTGAGGGAATCTGATTCCCTCAAGGGGCCCCTCACAGACCCCAAGGAAACGGTCGGGCAGGGGCAGCAGGCCGAGGCCAGCCGGCTTGAGTCCCCGGCGCAGAAACCACCGTCCCTCCGCGACATCGGCGGCACAACAGGATCGGCCGGGCAACGCCCGGCCGCACAAAGCAACCCGGGAGTGACGGGGCGGATGCCAGCCGTCCCGTCGCTCCCGGGCCCGTCTCCCGAACTCAGCTCCCGGCAGTGCCAGTCGCCGGAGCAGTGCGGGCGATCGGCTTGCCCGCCTTCTCCGCCGCGCCAGGACCGGACCGGCCAGGCTGACGCAGGAACAGCGTCATCGCCGCGGAAAGCAGCGCGATGCATCCGGCCAGCACATACGCGCCGGTGTAGCCCCACGCCGCGATCACTCCGGCCGCCAGGCCACCGCCGCCGACGCCGCCGACCAGCTTCGCGCTGTAGACGATGCCGTAGTTGGTCGCGTTGTGGTTCTCGCCGAAGTAATCCGGCACCAGCGCCGCGAACAGCGGATAGAACGCGCCGCTGCCGAAACCGGTCAGCACCGCGAACACCATGAACCAGAACAAACTGTGCGACTTGCCCGACCACAGCACGCCGAATTGCGCGAGCGCGGCGATCACCAGTACCCAGAACAGCGTCGCCTTACGGCCGATGCGGTCGGACGCCCAGCCGACAATTCCGCGCCCGACGCCGTTCACCACCGCCAGGATTCCCGCCGACGACGCCGCCACGAAAGCGCCGAACTGGCTTTCCTTGGCGAAATCGACCTGGAAATTGATCCCGAACAGCGAAACCCCGCCGATCACCACCAGGGTGACCCACATCAGCGGGAGCATCCCGGTGCGGATCGCCTCCATCGGCGTGAACTGGCGCACCGCAGGCGGGTTTTTGGCCAGGCTCTTGGCTTTCCCGGCCGCGTTGCCCTTCAGCCAGGCGATCGGGTCGACGTCGGCGGGCCACCAGTTCTTCGGCGGGTCCTTGAACAGGAAACCGCACAGCCCGACCACCACGAGCATGTACAGGCCGATCGCGTCGAGCGTGATCGTCACATTCTCCTGTCCGAGGAAAGCACTGAACAGGTAAATGAACGGAACCGAACCGTACGCGAATCCGCCGTTCACGAAACCGGTGCGGGCACCGCGTTTCTCCGGATACCATTTGCCGACCATGTTGATGCACGTCGCGTACACCAGGCCGGCGCCGATGCCGCCCAGCACCGAATACCCGATGAACGCCACCACCAGATTTCCGCTGTGCGCGATGGAGAAGTAGCCGATCCCGGAACACGCCGCCCCGGTCAGCATCGCCGTCTTCGCCGACACGATGTTCTTCTCCCGCAGCCGCCCGGCCGGGAACGCGACCCCGGCCTGGAACACGGCCCAGATGCTGGCCAGCCAGAACGCGTCCGACAGCGACCAGCCGTATTTGTCCTCGAGCGTTCCCTCGACGGCTCCCCAGCCGTATTCGAAAACGCTCACCGCCATCATGGCCACCCACGGCAGCCACACCATCCAGCTGCGGGACCGTCCCATCAGGTCCCGGGGGCTCTCCCCGATCCGGTAAGTCCGCCCGTTGTCGTCGACGATCTCCTGGTATGTCGGTTGGGCTGCGGTCATCAGCATTCTCTTTCGTCACCGTTGGCTTCGGTTCCCGTCCCGGGCTGTCTCCGTTCTTCCCCCGAGCCGGAACGCGGGCTGCGTTCCGGCGTCCCTTCCTCGCCGCACTCCGCTGACCAGCGGTTAGGTGTCGGGCAACGTACGCCTCCCTCCGGACTTGATCAAGAGAGCAAACCCGCCGAACGCGCCCAGCGGTACTTCGCACCGAGCACCGCGACCGGTTTCTCGGTCGTGTACGGATAGGCGACGACGCCGTGTGCGTACAGGTGCTCGCTGGCCTGCTCGACCTCGACATCTCCGGACAGCGAGGCCACCACCGGCTTGTGGATCCCTTTCCGCCGGAACTCCTCCACGACGTCCACGACCAGTTCCGCGAACACCATCGGCGGCGTGACGATCGTGTGCCAGTAGCCGAGAACCAACGAGTGAATACGATCGTCGGAAAGGCCGAGCGCGATGGTGTTCCGATAGGTCGACGGCGGTTCGCCGCCGGTGATGTCGACCGGGTTTCCCGCCGCGCCGAACGGCGGGATGTATTCGCGGAACGCAGCGTCGAGATCGTCCGGGATCCGCATCAGCGTGAGCCCGTTGTCCACACAGGCGTCCGACAGCAGCACACCCGAGCCGCCCGCGCCAGTGATGATCACGACGTTCTCGCCCTTCGGCGTCGGCAGTTTCGGCACGCCTCGCGCGTATTCGAGCAGGTCGTTCAGCCCGGGAGCGCGAATGACGCCGCTCTGACGCAGGATGTCGTCGTAGACGCGGTCATTGCCCGCCAGCGCGCCGGTGTGCGATCCGGCCGCTTTCGCACCTTCCGACGTCCGACCGGCTTTCAGGACCACCACCGGTTTCTTCGCTGACACCCGTTTCGCGGTCTCGGCGAACGCGCGGCCGTCCTTGAGGTCTTCCAGGTGCATGGCGACGAGTTCGGTGTTGTCGTCGTGCTCGAAGAAGGTGAGAAGATCGTCTTCGTCGATGTCCGCTTTGTTCCCGACGCCGACGATCGCCGACACGCCCATCCCGGCCGACCGGCTGAAGCCGAGAATCGCCATCCCGATCCCGCCGCTCTGCGAGGACAGCGCGACACCGCCTTTGACGTCGTACGGAGTGCAGAACGTCGCGGACAGATTCTCCGGCGTGTAGTAGTAGCCGTAAATGTTGGGCCCGAGAATCCGCACGCCGTGCTTGCGCGCGATGGCCAGGACTTCGTTCTGCAGCTCGATGTTTCCGGTCTCGCCGAAGCCCGACGGGATCAGGATCGCGCCCGCGACCCCCTTGGCGCCGGCCTCTTCCAGAGCCGCCGGCACGAATTTGGCCGGGATCGCGAACACCGCCACGTCGACGTCGCCGGGCACGTCCGCGATGCTCGGATACGCCTTGCGGTCGAGGATTTCGGCGGCCTTCGGATTGATCGGGTAGATCTCGCCCGCGTAGCCGCCGTTGACGAGATTCTTCATCACCGAATTGCCGATCTTGCCGTCCTCGGCGGACGCGCCGATCACCGCGACCGCCGCCGGTTTCATGATCCGGTTCATCGCGGCGAGGATTTCGTCCTGGTCGAACCGGACCGGTTCCGCGGCCGCCGCCGGGTCGACGATGATCCGCACGTCCACCGCGGTCGCCCCGTCGCCGGTCGCGAGCACCGGGTTGAGGTCGACCTCGGCCAGCTGCGGGAAGTCCGTGACCAGCTGCGACAGCCGGTGCACGACGTCAGCCAGCGCCGCCTTGTCCACCGCCGCGCCGCCGCGCACTCCATTGAGGACTTCGGCCGCGGCGATGCCGTCCACCATGGACAGTGCTTCCTCCGTACTGGTGGGTGCCAGCCGGAAAGTGACGTCCTTCAGCACCTCGACCAGAATCCCGCCGAGTCCAAACGCGACGATCTTGCCGAAGCTCGGGTCGGTGACCGCGCCGATGATCACCTCCTGCCCGCTGGTCAGCATCTGCTGCACTTGCACGCCGGTGATGAGCGCGGACGCGTCGTAGGCCTTGGCGTTGGCCAGAATCGTGGCGTAACCGTCGGCGACTTCCTGCTCGCTGCCGAGGCCGACGAGCACTCCGCCGGCCTCGGTTTTGTGCAGGATGTCCGGCGACACGATCTTCAGCACCACCGGCAGGCCGATTTCCGCCGCCTGCGCCACCGCTTCCGCCGCGGACGTCGCGAGCCGTTCCTGGGGCGTCGGAATACCGTAAGCCTCACAGACCGCACGACCCTCCGGTGCGGTCAACGCGGAACGGCCTTCCGCCGCTGCGCGCGCCAGGATTTCCTCGACTGCCGCGCGGCTGGTTTCGCTGATCATCAGATCACACCCGCCGCACGCAATTGCTCGACGTCCGCCGCACTGTAGCCCAGTTCGCCGAGCACTTCGGTGTTGTGCTCGCCCAGCAACGGAGAACGCTCGACGTCCACCGGCGAATCCGACAGCTTCAACGGGCAGCCGACGGTCTTGAACGCGCCCCGCTCCGGGTGCGGAACCTCGACGACCGACCCCAGTTCGGCCAGCGTCTCGTCCTCGATCAGCTCCTTAGTGGACAGAATCGGTCCACAAGGGATGTTGCGCGCGTTGAGCAGCTCCATGACCTCCCATTTGGTGCGCTGCTCGGTCCATTCCTCGACCATCGCGAACACCTTGTCCAGTTTGGACAGCCGGGCCTCCGGGGTCGCCCAATCCGGGTCGTCGGCCAGCTCCGGCCGTCCGATCAGCTCGGTCAGCGGGGTCCAGCCGACCGGCTGGACGATGACGTAGATGTAGTCGTTGGGCCCGCCCGGCGCGCAGCGCACCGCCCACCCCGGCTGCCCGCCGCCGGACGCGTTGCCCGAGCGCGGCACCTCGTCTTCGAAGCGTTCGTTCGGGTACTCCCCCAGCGGGCCGTGCGCGAGGCGCTGCTGGTCGCGCAGCTTGACCCGGCACAGGTTCAGCACCGCGTCCTGCATCGCGACCTGCACGCGCTGGCCGCGCCCGGTGCTCGTGCGCTGATACAGCGCCGCGAGAATGGCCGCGACGAGGTGGATGCCGGTGCCCGAATCGCCGATCTGCGCGCCGGTGGCGGTCGGCGGGCCCTGTTCGAAGCCGGTGGTGCTCATCGAGCCGCCCATCGCCTGCGCGATCACCTCGTAGGCTTTGAAATTCGCGTACCGGCCGGGCCCGAAACCCTTGATGGACGCGTAGATCAGCCGCTCGTTGATCTCGCGCAGCCGATCCCAGGAAAAGCCGAACCGGTCCACCACGCCGGGTCCGAAGTTCTCCACCAGCACGTCCACTGAGGACACGAGCTTGGTGAAGACCTCCTTGCCCTGCTCGCTTTTCATGTTCAGCGTGATGCTGCGCTTGTTGGAGTTCAGCATCGTGAAGTAGAGACTGTCCACTCCGGGCAGATCGCGCAGCTGGCCCCGGGTGATGTCGCCGCGGCCGGGGGTTTCGAGCTTCACGACGTCCGCGCCGAGCCAGGCGAGGATCTGCGTCGACGACGGTCCGGATTGGACGTGGGTCATGTCGAGGACGCGGACGCCCTCCAGTGCCTTTCCCATCTTCGGCTCCTCCCGACTACTTGTACATCGTCTGGTTCATGGTTCCGGGGGCGTAGGCGTCCGGGTCGACCCAGACGTTGATCAGCGACGGCTTGCCGGATTCCCGCGCGCGGCGCAGCGCCGGGGCGATGTCCGCCGGGTCGCGGACCTCCTCGCCGTAGCCGCCGAGCATCCGGGCGAACTGGTCGTACGGGACGTCGCCGAGAGTGTTTCCGACGCGTTCGCGCGCCAGTCCGTATTTCTGCGCCTGGCCGTAGCGGATCTGGTTCATCGACGAGTTGTTCCCGACGATCCCGACGAACGGCAGATCGAACCGCACGAGCGTCTCGAAATCCCAGCCAGTCAGCGAGAACGCGCCGTCGCCGAAGAGTGCGACGACTTCCTGGTCCGGCCGCGCGTGCTTCGCCGCCAGGACAAAGGGAATGCCGACGCCGAGTGTCCCGAGCGGACCGGGATCCATCCAGTGTCCCGGCGCCTTCGGCTGCACGACCTGGCCGGAGAACGTGACGATGTCGCCGCCGTCGCCGATGTAGATCGAATCCTCGGTGAGGAATTCGTTGATCTCGTGCACCAGCCGGTACGGATGGATCGGATTCGCGTCGGAATGCTGGTGCGGCAGTCGCTTCAGCTTGGCTTTCTCCTCGACCGCGCGCAATTCCTCCAGCCACGGCTTGCGCGCGACCGCCCCGTTGTCCGCCCGACCCGACGCGGCGTCCGCCACCGCGGCGAGGATCTGGCCCGCGTCGCCGACAATGCCGAGGTCGATGTCGCGGTTCTTGCCGACCGTGCGGTAGTCGAGGTCGATCTGCACCACCTTCGCGGCGGCGGAAAGCCTTTTGCCGTAACCCATCCGGAAGTCGAACGGCGTGCCGACGATGACGATCACGTCGGCGTTGTCGAACGCGTAGCGACGGGAAAGCTGGAAATGGTGCGGATCGCCCGGCGGCAACGTTCCCCGGCCGGCGCCGTTCATGTAGGCCGGGATGTTCAGCGCGCGCACGAGTTCCGTCGCGGGCTCGGTGGCGCGGGTCGTCCAGACCTGGCTGCCGAGCAGAATCGCCGGTTTCTTGGCGTGCACCAGAAGATCGGCCAGCTGCTCGACGTCCGCCGGATCGCCCGCGTTCCGGGTGGAGGCGCGATAACGGCCGGACTGCGGGATCCGCGCGTTCTCCAGTGGCACCCGGGCGTCGAGGACATCACGCGGAATTTCCAAAAAGGACGGTCCCGGCGCACCCGCGAAGGCTTCCCGGAACGCCATCGACACCAGGTCCGCGGCCCGCGAGGTGTGCGGGACGGTGGCGGCGAACTTGGTGATCGGGGTCATCATGTCCACGTGCGGAAGGTCTTGCAGGGAGCCCATTTTGTGCTGGCTCAACGCGCCTTGGCCGCCGATCAGCAGCATCGGGCTCTCCGCGCGCAACGCGTTCGCGACGCCGGTGACCGCGTCGGTCGTCCCCGGGCCCGCCGTGACGACCGCGCACCCCGGACGGCCGGTGATCCGCGCGTACCCGTCGGCCGCGTGCGCCGCGACCTGCTCGTGCCGGACGTCGATGACGCTGATGCCCTCGTCGACGCAGCCGTCGTAGATGTCGATGATATGGCCGCCGCAGAGGGTGAAGATGGTGTCGACGCCTTCGGCTTTCAGGGCTTTCGCGACGAGGTGGCCGCCGGAGATCGTCTCAGCCGGGTGGTCGCCGTTCGCGCTCGTGGCTGAGGCGGTTGCCCGGGGCTGGCCGGTGGTCCCGGCAGCCTTCTCTCCCGAGGTCACGCCGATCTTGCCCTTGGCGCTCTCGCCGGTGTGCTTCCCCGCGCGCTCGCCAGCCTGCTCGCTGGCGGTCTCGCCGGTCTGCTCCCCAGCGTGCCCGCCGGTCCGCTCGCTGACGCTCTCGCCGACCTGCTTCCGCGCGCGCTCGCCGGTCGGCCCGATCGCGGTCTCGCTGATCTGTTCGCCGGTGGTCTCCCCGGCCTGCTTTCCGTCCTGCCCGCTGACGTTCTCGCCGGTGTGCTGGCCTGCTTGGCGGCCGGTCGTGGTTGGCGACATGCGCAACTCCTCCTGTCCGCGGCGGACCTCTCTGATCCGCGCGCTCGTCCCGGTCTGCTCGTGCCCTCTCCGCCGCCCGCCGGGCCTGTCGCCGCAGGTCAGCGGCTCATCGCCGGAAGACTGTAGATTGCATACCGTATGAGGTAGGCATTAGACTTACTCTTCGAGCCGCCCGCTGTCCAGGGGCATCCGCAGGTTTGTCGGCCGGTTTGTCGGTCCCGGAACGGACCGTCCGACACGCACCGGAGACCTGCCCGGACGGCCCGCCGAGCGGGCTCCGCGCGGCGACCTCGACGACGGACGAGGCCCGGATCCGGCGCTGGGCCGCGAGCCGTTCAGCCGCAACCACCGACCCCCATCTCCGTGCAGGACGACCACCGGCTCCCCGCCTCCAAGCAGGACAACCACCGGCTCCCCATCTCCGGGCAGCACAACCACCGACTCGCCATCCAGGCAGGACAACCACCGACTCCCCGCCTCAGGGCATGACGATCACCGGCTCCCCACCTCCAGGCAGCACAACCACCGACTCGCCATCCAGGCAGGACAACCACCGACTCCCCGCCTCAGTGCAGGAAAGGAATCCCCATGGACCTTTTAGAACACCAAGCGCGCGATCTCTTCGCCGCGCACGGCGTACCGGTCCCCCGCGGTCGCGTCGCCGAGACGCCCGAGGAAGCGCGGGCGGCGGCCGTCGCGATCGGTGGCGCAGTTGTGGTCAAGGCGCAGGTCAAGACCGGCGGGCGCGGCAAGGCGGGCGGGGTGAAGCTCGCCGCGACGCCGGACGACGCCGAGCGGCTCGCCGGGGAAATCCTCGGCATGGACATCAAAGGACACCGGGTGCATCGCGTCCTGGTGACCGAGGCCAGCGACATCGCCGACGAGTACTACGTTTCCTACCTCCTCGATCGCGCCGACCGGACCTTCCTCGCCATGGTGTCGGCGGCGGGCGGGATGGACATCGAGGAGGTGGCCGCGACCAGGCCGGAAGCGCTGGTCCGGGTGCCGGTCGACGTTCGCGTCGGGGTGGATCTGGTGAAGGCGCGCAAGATCGCCGCGGCGGCCGGGCTTCCGGTTGACGCGGCCTGCGTCCTGGTCCGGTTGTGGGACGTGTTCACGGCGGAGGACGCGACGCTGGTCGAGGTGAATCCCCTTGCCCGGACTGCCGACGGGGAGATCGTCGCGCTGGACGGGAAGGTCACGGTGGACGACAACGCGGCGTTCCGGCAGGCCGGGCATCAGGCGTTCGCGGACGCGGAAGCCGGGGATCCGCTGGAGCAGCAGGCCGCGGAGCAAGGGCTCAATTACGTGAAGCTCGACGGCGACATCGGCGTGATCGGCAACGGGGCCGGGCTGGTGATGTCCACTCTGGATGTAGTGGCTGCGGCGGCGCACGAAGCGGGCGCCGTGGGGCCGGCGAACTTTCTCGATATCGGCGGGGGTGCGTCGGCCGAGGTGATGTCGGCTGGGCTCGGGCTGATTCTCGGGGATCCGGCGGTGCGGAGTGTGTTCGTGAACGTCTTCGGCGGGATCACCGCGTGCGACGCGGTCGCGGACGGCATCGTGAAAGCGTTGGCGCTGCTGGGAGAACGAGCGACGAAACCGCTGGTCGTCCGGCTCGACGGGAACAACGTCGCCGAGGGCAGGCGGATCCTGGCCGAGGCAGCGCATCCGCTGGTCACGGTGGTGGCGACGATGGACGACGCGGCCCGTGAAGCGGCCAAGCTCGCGGCCGGGGCGGAGGGCTGACCGATGGCGATTTTCCTTGACGGCACCAGCCGGGTTCTCGTTTCCGGGATGACCGGCGCGGAGGGCACCAAGCACACCCGCCGGATGCTGGCCGCGGGCACGAAGGTCGTGGGCGGAGTCAATCCGCGCAAGGCCGGGCAGACTGTTTCCCTTGACGGGCACCAGCTGCCGGTGTTCGGCGGCGTCGCGGAGGCGATGGCGGAGACCGGTGCGGACGTAGTGGTCTTGTTCGTGCCGCCGCCGTTCGTGAAGGACGCGGTGCTCGAAGCGGTCGACGCCGGGATCGGGCTCGCGGTGGTCATCACCGAGGGCGTGCCGGTGCACGATTCCGCCGCGTTCTGGGCGCGCGCCCGCGACAGCCGGACCCGGATCATCGGGCCGAACTGTCCCGGTCTCATCTCCCCCGGGCTCGCGAACGCCGGGATCATTCCCGCGGACATCACCGGTCCCGGGCGGATCGGGCTGGTGTCGAAATCCGGGACGCTCACCTATCAGCTCATGCACGAACTCCGCGACATCGGGTTTTCCAGCTGTATCGGCATCGGCGGCGACCCGGTCATCGGCACCACGCACATCGACGCGGTCGAGGCGTTCGAGAAGGACCCGGACACCGACGTGATCGTGCTGATCGGCGAGATCGGCGGCGACGCGGAGGAGCGCGCCGCGGCCTATGTGCGGGAGAACGTGCGGAAGCCGGTCGTCGGGTATGTCGCGGGGTTCACCGCGCCGGAAGGCAAAACCATGGGGCACGCCGGAGCGATCGTGTCGGGGTCGTCCGGGACCGCCGCGGCCAAGAAGGAGGCGCTCGAAGCGGCAGGGATCCGGGTGGGGCGCACGCCGAGCGAGATGGCCCGGCTGGTGCGCGAAGTGCTCGCCTGAAGAAGCGTCCGATACAAAGTACTACGACCGTAGTGCTACCGGCGGAGTGGTCTCAACGCGGGAGGACCGATGGACTTGCGGCAGCTGGAAACCGTCGTCGCGGTGGCCGAGGAGGGCGGGTTCACTGCTGCCGCACGGCGGTTGCACACGGTGCAGTCCACAGTGTCCACTGTGGTCCGTGCGCTCGAACGCGATCTCGGCGCCGAACTGTTCGAACGGAACACCCACCGGGTCGCGTTAACGCCTGCGGGCAAAGCGTTTCTCCCGGCGGCGCGCACCGCGCTGGAGGCCGCGAGCCAGGCTCGGGCGACTGTCGACCGGGCGCGCTGGCAGGTGACCGGGGAGGTCCGGATCGGCGTCATGCCCGGGGCGTGGCCGGAACCGCACCGGGCGCTGAGCGCGTTGCGGCGGGACTACCCCGGGGTGCGCGTCCTGGTGCGGACCGCGCCGCCGCACCAGCTGCGCGAGGCGGTCGTGACGTCCACTGTGGACATAGTGGTCGCGGTCGCCGGCTGCGCTCCCAGTGACGGGTTGGTGAGCCGTCCGGTCCGGCGGGAGGAGATGGTGCTGGTCACCGCGGCGGGAGACGGAGCGGCGGAACGGCCGGTGTCGGCCGCCGAAGCCGCCGGTACGGCGGTGGTCGATTTCGCGCCGGGCTGGGCGATCCGCGAGGCCACCGACCGGACGTTCCAGTCGGCTCGCGTCCGGCGGACGGTCGTGCACGAGGTCACCGACGCGCCGTCGGCGGCCGAACTGGTCCGGCACGACCTCGGAGGTTGCGTGCTGCCGGTATCGGTCGCCGCGCAATTCCCCGATCTGACCGGCCGCCGGTTCGCTCGCGGCGGCCCGGCGTGGCACATCACCGCGACGCATGCTCGCGATCCTCGACCGGCGGTGGCGGCGGTGCTGCGGCATCTGGTGTGAGGCGGCGATCCCCCTGCCCCGCGGCGCTGTGCCTGCGGCGCGGTCGCACGGCGCTCGCGGCAGGAGCCTCCGGCCGATCGAGCCCTGCCGCACCATGGTGGCGCCTGACCGGCCAGTCTGATGTCGGGGCGAAAGCCAATGCCAAGCGTGATGATGGCGTCAGTGCGCCGGTCGGCGCGTGACCAGTCGGACGCCGCCGCAGCAGCCGGGCCGGACTGATGCCGAGCGTGATGGTGGCGGGAGTGCACCGGTCGGCACCCGCCCCAGCTCAGCCGGACGCCCAATCCGCCCGGATGTGTTCCAAATGCACCCGGACCTGCTCCTCCAGCCGAGCCCAATCCCGGGCCGACACCGTCGCCAGCATCTCCCGATGCTCCCGTGCCGAGTCCGCCAACCGGCCGTGTTCGGCGAGTTTTTCCAGGCCGTACAGCCGGGTCTGGTCGCGCAGGTTCGCGATCGCGGCGGTCAGGCGGCCGTTTCCGGACAGCGACAGCAGGTCCAGGTGGAAGCGGCGGTCCGCTTCCAGGAACAGAGCCACGTCGCCAGCCGAGGCGGCGGATTCGATTTCGCCGGCCAGGCCGTCCAGCCGGGCGAGGTCGTCGGGGCCGGCGTTCGCGGCTGCGGACAGAGTCGCCGGGACTTCCAGCAGGAGGCGCATCTCGTAGATCTCGTCGAGGTCGCGTTCGCTCATCGCGACGACCCGGTAGCCGCGGTTGCGGACCGGTTCCAGCAGGCCCTGGTCGACCAAGGTCAGCAGCGCCTCGCGCACCGGGCTGCTCGACACGCCCAGGCGCGTCGCGAGCGCGGCCGCCGAGTAGATGTCGCCGGGGCGCAGTTCGCCGGACACCATCGCCTGCCGCACCACTTCGAGCACTTGCTCGCGCAGGTTCGAGCGCTGCAGTTGCGTCACGGGGGCGCTCCTCCACTCTCTCGCGGGCTTGACTTCGCCCGCTTCCGTCCAGCATGGTACCGGAGTAGCCGGTAGCCGGTTACTAAGGAGTAACTAGATGTCTGAGGTCCGGGGTTACTGCACGTTGTGCCGCTCGCGCTGCGGCGCGGTCTACACCGTCGAGAACGGCACGCTGCTCGGCGTCCGGCCTGATCCCGCGCATCCGACCGGGGCCGCGCTGTGCCCGAAAGGCCGGGCCGCGCCGGAATTGGTCCGCTCCCCCGAGCGGCTGCGGCAGCCGTTGCGCCGGACGACGCCGAAGTCCGATCCGGATCCGCGCTGGCGTGAAATCAGCTGGGACGAAGCGCTTTCCGAGGTCGCTGAGCGGCTCGGCGACATCCGCGCGACCAGCGGCGCCGAGGCCGTCGCGTTCTCGGTCACCTCGCCGAGCGGCACGCCGATGTCCGACGCGATCGACTGGGTCGAGCGGTTCATCCGGCTCTTCGGCAGCCCGAACACGCTGTACTCCACCGAGATCTGCAACTGGCACAAGGATTTCGCGCACGTCTTCACGTTCGGCTCCGGGCTGCCGTCCCCCGATTACGCGGGCACGGACTTCGCGGTGCTGTGGGGGCACAATCCGGCGAAGGCGTGGCTCGCGCAATCGGCCGCGCTGGCCGGGGCGCGCCCGCCGAGGCTGGCGGTGGTCGATCCGCGGCGGACCGCCAGTGCGGTGCAGGCCGAGCACTGGCTCCGGGTCCGGCCGGGCACGGACGGCGCGCTCGCGCTCGGCGTCGCGCGGTCGTTGCTGGAGCGGCGAGGGCACGACGAGGCGTTCGTCCGGTCGTGGACGAACGCTCCGCTGCTGGTCCGCGCGGACACCGGCCGGTTTCTGCGGGCTGCGGAGCTTGATCCCGCAGCGGGCGGATTCGCGGTCTGGGACGAGGTTTCCGGGCAAGCCGTGCCGTACGACACGGATTATCCAGCAGTCGCACCGGAGCGGTTCGCGCTGCGCGGGAAACGTCGCGTTCGAACGTTGCACGGGCCGGTCGATTGTGTTCCCGCGTTCGAGCATTACGTCGAGGCGTGTGCCGCGTGGCCGCTAGACCGGACTGAGGCGGTGACGACCGTCGAGGCCGCTGCGATCGAGGCGTTCGCGGCGGACCTCGCGGCGGCGAAATCGGTGACTTACGCGGCGTGGTCCGGCATCGGCCAGCACGCGAACGCGACGCAGACCGAGCGCGCCATCGCCACCCTCTACGCGCTCACCGGCTGCTACGACTCCCCCGGCGGCAACGTCGTCCTGCCGAAACTGCCGGTCGCGCCGGTCACTTCGCCGGATCAGCTCGCGCCTGAGCAGCGCGCGAAAGCGTTGGGGATTCAGGAGTTTCCGCTCGGCCCGCCGGCGCAGGGCTGGGTGACTGCGCGGAACTTCTGCCGCGCGGTGCTCGAAAAGAAGCCTTACCCGGTCCGCGCGCTCGTGTCGTTCGGCGGAAATCTTCTGCTGTCCCAACCGGATCCGCGCCGGACCGCGGAAGCGTTGCGGAAGCTGGAATTCTCGGTGCACCTCGATCTGTTCGAGAATCCGACCTCGCGGTTCGCCGACCTTCTGCTGCCGGTCCAAACGCCGTGGGAGCACGAAGCGGTCAAGGCGGGCTTCGAAATCAGCCGTGCGGCGCAGGAGCATGTGCAGCTGCGGCCGCGGATGACCGATCCGATCGGTGAGTCGCGTTCGGACACTGAGGTCGTGTTCGAGCTGGCCGGACGGCTCGGGCTGGGCGCGGAGTTCTTCGACGGGCGCATCGAGGACGGCTGGAACCATCAGCTCGCGCCGCTCGGTCTTACCGCCGCGCAGCTGCGGGAGCGGCCTGGCGGCGTCGATCTGCCGCTGGAGACTGAGTACCGCAAGTACGCCGAATGCGCCGAGAATCGCTCGGTCACTGGGTTTTCGACGCCGACCCGGCGCGTCGAGCTGTATTCCGAACGGCTCGCCGAGCATGGTCAGCCCGCGGTCCCGGTCGCCGAGCCGCCGCAGGATTCGGCGCACCCGCTGGTGCTGACCTGCGCGAAGAACGGGTACTTCTGCCACAGTCAGCATCGCGGGATTTCCTCGCTGCGCAAGCGGTTCCCGGAACCGGTCGTCGAGCTGAGCGCGGAAGCCGCCGCGGAGCGCGGGATCGAGGACGGGCAGTGGGTTCGCATCACTACCGCGTCCGCCGATGTCCGGATGCGGGCGCGGATCGATCCCGCGCTGCATCGCGACGTGGTCGTGGCGGAGTACGGCTGGTGGCAGCCGGCGCCCGACCTCGCGCTGCCCGGTTCGGACCCGCTCGAAGAAGGCGGGACCAACTACAACCTGCTCGTCGGCGACGACGCCCACGACCCGGTCAGCGGATCGGTCCCGTTGCGCTCGACGTTCTGCGACGTCCGGCCGGACGAACCGCGGCCGTGGACCGGGCAGCGGGAGTTCGTGGTCGAGCGCGCGGAGTTCGAGACCGAGGACATCCGCTCGGTGCGGCTCCGGCCGGTGGACGACGAGCCGGTGCCGGCGTTCCGGGCCGGGCAGCACATCACCGTGGCGTGGCCCGACGCGCCGGGGCTGACCCGCAGTTATTCCCTTACCGGGCCCGCGAAAGCGCCGGGCGACGGCTACACGATCGCGGTGCGGCGGGTGCCGGGCGGGCAGTTCTCGCCCCGCGGTGCACGACCGGGTCCGGCCGGGGACCCGGCTGCTGGTCACGGCTCCGTCCGGCGGGTTCGCGCTGCCGGCGGTCCATTCGCGGCCGATCGTGCTGCTCGCCGCCGGGATCGGGATCACGCCGTTCCTGAGCCATCTGGAGACCCTCGACCCCGCGTCCGCACCGGAGATCGTGCTGCACCACGGCAGCCGCGACGCTTCCCGGCACGCCTTCCGCGAGCGCATCGCCGAACTGGCCGCGCGCTTGCCGACTGTCCAGGTGCTGGACCACTACAGTCGTCCCGGTCCGGATGATCACAGCGATTTCACCGGGCGGGTCACCGCCGACCGCGTCGATGCCGACCTGATCCGCCGCCGCGCCCGGTTTTACCTGTGCGGACCCGAAACCATGCTGGAGGAGCTGACCGCCGGGCTGGTCGCCCGGGGCGTGCCGCGCTTCGACATCTTCACCGAGAAGTTCCACGCCGCTCCGGCACCGGTACAGATCCCGGACGACGCCACCGCGACCGTGCGGTTCGCGCGGTCCGGCCGCGAGGTCACCTGGCGCGCCGGAGACGGGGATCTGCTGCGGTTCGCCGAGGCGTCCGGCGTGGCGCTGCCGAGCGGATGCCGGCTCGGGCAGTGCGAAAGCTGTGCCGTGCCAGTGCTCGACGGGACCGTCGCGCACCTGGTCGCCGTCGCCGACGATCTGCCCGCCGACCAGTGCCTCGCCTGCCAGGCGGTGCCCACTTCGGACGTGGTCCTGGATGCGTGAGCCTGGTCACCCCTAACCTCGCAAACCCCGTCGGGGGTGCGATTCCGGGCGGCCGGAAGGCATCATCGGCGGATGCCACTCGACCAGACATCCCGCGAAGTGTACGAGGACATCGTCCGGAAGAACCCGGCCGAGCCGGAGTTCCATCAGGCCGTGTACGAGGTCCTCGAGGCGATCCGGCCCGCGCTGCGGCGCGACCCGGGCCTGCGCGACGCGGCGATGCTGGAACGGCTGTGCGAGCCGGAGCGGCAGGTGCTGTTCCGGGTGGTCTGGACCGACGACGCGGGCGCGGTGCACGTCAACCGCGGCTTCCGGGTCGGGTTCAGCTCGGCGCTCGGGCCGTACAAGGGCGGGCTGCGCTTCCGCGGCGACGTCACGCTCGGCACGGTCAAGTTCCTCGCCTTCGAGCAGATCTTCAAGAACGCGCTCACCGGCCTCGGCATCGGCGCGGGCAAGGGCGGGTCCGACTTCGACCCGGCCGGCCGCAGCGACGGCGAGATCATGCGGTTCTGCCAGGCCTTCATGACCGAACTGGTCCGGCACATCGGCCCGGAGACCGACGTGCCCGCGGGCGACATCGGCGTCGGCGGCCGCGAGATCGGCTACCTGTTCGGCCAGTACAAGCGGCTCACCAACCGCTACGACGCGGGCACGATCACCGGCAAGAACCCGTTGCTGGGCGGCATTCCGGCGCGTCCGGAGGCCACCGGCTTCGGCACCGTGTACTTCCTCGACGCGATGCTCGGCGCCCGTGACGACTCGTTCTCCGGCCGCACGGCCGTGGTGTCCGGATCGGGCAATGTCGCTTACCACGCGATCGCGAAGCTGCAGGAACTCGGCGCGAAGCCGATCGTGTGCTCGGACTCCGGCGGCTACGTCCACGATCCGCGCGGGATCGACCTCGAAGTGCTGCACGAGCTGAAGGTCGCGCGGCGCGGGCGGCTTTCCGAGTACGTCGACCGGGTGCCGACGGCGACGTACGTCACCGACGGCACGCCGTGGGATGTTCCGTGCGACCTCGCGCTCCCCTGCGCGACGCAGAACGAACTGGACGAACAGTCCGCGTTGCGGCTGGTGAAGAACGAGGTCCGCGCGATCGCCGAGGGCGCGAACATGCCGTGCACGCCGGGTGCGCTGCAGATCTTCCGCGAGGCGGGCGTCGCGGTCGGACCCGGCAAGGCCGCGAACGCCGGCGGGGTCGCGGTGTCCGCGCTTGAGATGCAGCAGAACGCGGCCCGCGAGCGGTGGACGTTCGAGCGCACCGACCGGACGCTGCGGGACATCATGACCGACATCCACCGGACCTGCCTGGAAACCGCCGACGAGCACGGCGTCGCCGGGGATTACGTGAGCGGGGCGAACATCGCCGGGTTCCGCAAGGTGGTCGCCGCGATGGACGTGTGCGGGTACATCTGAGCCGGGGCTACCGCGCCGACGACAGGGTGATCAGGAGATAGAGGAAGAGCAGCAGTCCGGCGACGCCGAGCACGGCCGCGATCGCGCTGCGCACCCAGGTGACCAGGCCGGTGGTGGTTCGCTGCCGGTAGCCGGTGAAAGAGCCCCGCGCCGAGGACGAGCAGGATGATGATCAACGTCGGCATGGCCGGTGCCTCCTTCGGCGGCGCTGCTCCCCGGGGTCCGAGAATCCCCGTCCGGCCGGTCGGCGGCTACGGGAGAAGGTCGTCCGGTCCAGGGACTTGTGGCCCGGCGGGAATCCGCACTTGACGGGCGTGCGGCGGGACGCTTCGGTACGGGGATGACCGCGTATCTCGAACGTCCGCCGGCGCCTGGCCTGGCCGCGGCGGTGCGCACGGTGTGGATCCAGCACACCGGCGACGCGCCGTACGTGCAGCGGCATCTGCCGACCGGCGGCGTCGAGATCCACTTCCCGGTCGGCGGGCGGCCGCGGCTGCTCGGGCCGTTGACCGGGCCGCAGATCGAGGTCATCCCGGCGCATACGACCGTCGTCGGCGTGCGGTTCCGGCCCGGGGCGGCTCCTCCGTTGCCGGCCGGGCTTGACGAGCTGGCCGATCAGCACGTCGGACTGTCCGAGTTGTGGGGCCGGGCGGCGGAACGGCTCGCCGAGACGGTCGCTCTGGCCGCGACGCCGGAGCTGGGCCTGGCCGCGTTGCAGGCGCATCTCGTGCGGGAGTTCCGGCGTCGCGGCGGGCTGGATCCGCTGGTCGGGGAAGCGGTTCAGGTGCTGATGCCGTGGGATCCGGTCGGCGTCGACGCAGTCGCGGCACATCTGGCGCTCTCGGCGAGCCAGCTGCGGCGACGGTGCCTGCAGGCGGTCGGGACGAGCCCGAAGGTGCTCCAACGGACGTTGCGGTTCCAGGGGTTTCTCGCGCTGGCCCAGTCCGGCGCGATCGCCAGCGGGCGGCGCGGGGCGGACGGGGTGGCGGGTCTCGCCGTTGACGCCGGGTATGCCGATCAGGCGCATCTGAGCCGGGAGTGTCTCCGGTTGACTGGAGTTACGCCTAGGCAGCTTCTCGGCGGGGATTTGGATCGGTGTGCTTGCGGGCATGATCATTCGGCTTCGTATGCGCCGTTTCTTGCTACCCGGGGGCGTTCGCGGGTGAAACTCTCTGGCTGACCAGCGGCACCCCGAAGCACTTCCTCGGCAGCGACTTGGGGCTCGTCTTGCCCGGGTCGAAGGGGCTGGCCAGCGCGGGGTTGGGCCGTCCGTGAGGGGAACCTTCACAGCCTCTGATCCCCTCGGGGTTCCCTTCACCGCCCTCCGGATGTGGTCATGTTGGCATCAACCGGGCGATTCAGCGGTTCTGGCGTCCTTTGTGGATGGTCCAGCGGGCGTGCGGCCGCGCAGCTTAAATCCCTGGCATTGCCCCCGAGGACCCGTGCGCGTTTTGTTCAAGAACCGCGAGCCGCCCCTCCGTAGCGTCTGATCCGTGATCGAAGCCCTCGCCCCCAGTCCGCGGCCCCGCCAGGTCGTCCGCTGCCGCTCGGTAGCCGATGTCGTGCACGCCATGGAACTCGCGGCCCGGACCGGCGAGCATCTCGTGCCGCGCGGTGGCGGGCATTGCTTCGCGAACCGGTCCGCCACCGACGGGATCGTCGCGGATCTGTCCGGGATGGACCGGATCACCGTCGACGCCGCCGGCGTGGCCACGATCGGCGCGGGCGCTCGGCTCGGCGCGGTGTACCGGGCACTGCACGCGTGCGGCCGGACGATTCCCGCCGGGTGCGGCGACACGGTCGGCATCGCCGGGCTGACGCTCGGCGGCGGGATCGGGCTTCTCGGCCGCCAGTACGGGCTGACCTGCGACCGGCTCGTCGGGGCGCAGGTGGTCCTCGCCGACCGGAGCGTCGTGGAGTGCGCCGAAGGCCGGGAGCCTGACCTGTTCTGGGCCTTGCGCGGCGCGGGCGGCGGGCAGTTCGGCATCGTCACGGAACTGCGGTTCGCCACCGTGCCGGAACCGCTGGCCTGCCGGATCGAAGGACGCTGGGCGGCATCGGAAAACCTCGTCACGGCCTGGCAGGACTGGGCACCCGACGCACCCGACGAACTGACCGTCAACCTCACTGTCTCAGCCGGACACGCGACGCTCTTCGGCTCCTCCGCCCTGCCCGCCGCCACGACCCGGGAGCTGCTCCGGGACTTCACCGCGCGGGCCGGTGTTCTGTATGCAATAGACATCCGACAGGATGTTCCCTACAGCATGCTGAAGCCGACATTCAGTGGACTCGACCCGGTCGAGGGGCACCAGCGGAGCCGGTCCGAGTTTTTCGGGCGCACGATGTCGGAGCGCACCACGGCCAGGCTCGTCCGGCAGTTGCTGGGGAACCGGCGGCTCGCGTTCACGGCGATGGGCGGGGCGTACAACCGGGTCGCGGCGGACGAGACCGCGTTTGCCCATCGGGGTGAGCGGTTTCTGCTGGAGCACGTCGGCGACGCCCCGTGGGTGGACGAGTCCTGGGGCGCGGCGCACGCGGAGGGGTCCGGCCGGGTTTACCCGAACTTTCCCGACCTCGCGCTCGAGGATCCGGCCGGGGCGTACCACGCGGGCAATTACCCCAGGCTGGCGGCGATCAAGAAGAGCTACGACCCGCACCGCGTTTTCCACTTCCCCCAGGCGATTTGAGCGACTACTAAGGAGCGTAATGACCACAGTGTTCAGTGCCCTGTCCGTCTCGGTCGACGGCTACATCAGCGGCCGCCGTCCGGCGGGAGCCGACGAAACCGGGAGCGGGCTCGGCGACGCCGGGATGCTGTTCGACTGGTACTTCACCGGCGACACGCCGAGCAAGGTCCTCGACGGCTTCACCCTGTCCGAACCCAGCGCCCGGGTGTTCGACAAGCTCGCCGCGCGCGTCGGGGCGTCCGTCGTCGGGCACGCGACCTACGACCACTCCAGCCACTTCAACGGCGGCGGCCCGCATCCGACCGCTCCGTTGTTCGTGGTCAGCCACCAGCCGGTGCCCGAACTGAGCGGGACGCAGACCCACGCCGCCAGCGTCGAAGAGGCCATCGCCGGCGCACGGGCGGCGGCCGGCGACAAGGACGTCGCGCTCATGGGCGGGGTTCTGGTCACCGAGGCGATCAAGGCCGGGCTGGTCGACGACTTCGTCCTGCACCAGGTTCCGGTCCTGCTGGGCGGCGGCCGGAGCTTCTTCGGCGAACTGCCCGAGCACGTCCGGCTGCGGCTGGTCGAAGCCGTCCCGGCACCCGGCGTCACCCACCTTCACTACGAAATCCTCCGCTGAAAGGAAATCCCATGCTGAACCCCGAGATCCGCCGCGTGCTCGACGGCACCCCGATCGCCCACCTCGCGACCGTGCTCCCGGACGGGTCGCCGCACGTCGTCCCGGTGTGGATCGGCACCCGCGGCGACCGGATCGTCTTCCTGACCGGCCCGGACAGCCGCAAGGCCCGCAACCTCCGCCACGACCCGCGCGTGGCGATTTCCCTTACCCCGCCGGACAATCCGTTCGAGCCGATCACCATCCGCGGCCGGGTGGCCGAATGGATCGAGGGCGACCCGGCGTGGGAGATCGTCGACGAGGTGGCCAAGAAGTACATCGGCCAGCCGTACACGCGGGAGCAGGTGCGCGTCGTGGGCCTGATCGAGCCGGAGCGGCAGTCCGTGGGGATGTAGTCAGAACGCGATCGACGCCGCCAGTTCCCGTTGCGACTCAAGGACGTTCAGCCGTTCGGCGAGTGCATTGTGGACAGCCTCGTAGGTGTCCAAGCCCAGCGAAAGCCGCAGCGGCGGGTTCGGCTGGAGAGTGGTTTCGTACAGCAGCGCGGCGATTTTGGCCGGGTCGCCGGCAAGCGCGCTGTCATCGAGGGATTCCAGGTAGCGGCGGGTCCGGCCGACGGCGTTGTCGCGATAAGGCTCCGTTTCGGCGGTGTACCGCAGCGCGGACGCGAAGCCGGTCCGGGTCCCGCCTAGCTGGGCCAGCGTCAGGTGGATCCCGAACTCGGCGACCTCCCGGCTGACGCTCTCCGAGTACCCCTCCAGCCCCCACTTGCCCGCGTGGTACGCGCTGTGCGTCGGCGAGCCGAGCTGGCCGCCCATGCTGGAGATCTGGAGGATCCGGCCGCCGCCCCGCGCGCGCATCGGGCCGAGGAACGCGCGGGTGATCAGGATCGGGGCGAGCAGCAGCACCTCGATCTGGTCCCGGATCTGCGCGGGCGTCATCTCCTCGGCCGCGCCGACGAGGGCGTAACCGGCGTTGTTCACGACCACGTCCACCGGCCGCCGCCGCGACGTCCGCTCGACCACGGCGGCGACGTCGGCCGGGCGCGAGAGGTCGAGCCGCTCCACGGTGAGCCGCGGCGAAGCGGGCAAGGCGTCCGGCCGCCGGACTGTCGCGGTGACGTGCTCGCCGCGGCGCAGCGCCTCCCCGACCAGGTGCCGGCCCAGACCGCCGGAAGCGCCGGTGACGAACCAATGCCGAGCGGCCATGACGGGATCTCCCAGGGGTAAGGTCAACCGGAATGCGTTCCGTTTACCGTATCCGGAACGCGTTCCGGTTAGCAACCCGGGAGGAGCCCGATGTCCGACGCCCCGCGCCGCACCAGGCGCGACGCGCGAGAGAACCGCGCCCGGCTCCTGGAGGTCGCCGCGCAGGCCTTCGCCGAGCAGGGCCTCGACGCCGCGCCGTCCGCGATCGCCAAGCAGGCCGGGGTCGGCGTCGGGACGCTGTACCGGCACTTCCCGACCCGCGAAGCCCTGATCGACGCCGCCTACCGGCATCAGCTCGCGGGCGTCTGCGAGCAAGCCTCGACGCTCCTCGCCCGGCATCCGGCCGCGGAAGCGCTGCGGGAGTGGCTGACGCATTTCCTCGCCTACGTCCGCGCCAAGCACGGGATGTCCGAAGCGCTCAATGCGGTGATCGCGTCCGGCGTCGATCCCTATTCGGACAGCCGGAAGCTGCTCCTCGACGCCGTCAATGCCCTCCTGGAAGCTGGCGCGAAAGACGGCACGCTCCGGGACGACGTGCCCGCCGAGGACGTCCTGCTCCTCGTCGGCGGTATCGGCTATTCCGCGCAGTACTGCGAAAAACCCCAGGTGCAACGGCTCATCGGCCTCATCCTGGACTCACTGGCCCGCTGACGAGCGGACGCGTCCCCGGCGGCAGCTGCGCCACCCCGCCGCCGAGGTACCGCACCACCGCCTCCTGCAGCGCCCGCACCGCGCGCGGCTGCTCGACGTCGCGCCGGTACGCCAGCCGCACCACGCGGCTCAGGCCGGGTGCGGTGAACTGCGTGCGGCGGAACCGGTCCCCGACCACGGTGCTCGGCACGACCGCCAAGCCCAGTCCGGCCTGCACCAGCTCCAGCACGGCGTCCATCTCGCCGCCTTCGATCGCGAAGAGCGGGTCGAAACCCTCGGCGCGGCAAGCGGTCACGGTCGCCTCGCGCAGGTCGTAGCCCTGCCGGAACATCACCAGCGGCCGGTCCCGCAGCGCGGCGATCGGCATCCGCCCGCGCACCGGGGCAGGCGCGTCCTTCGGCGAGATCACCACCAGGTCCTCGACGAACAGCGCGCGGCTCTCCAGCCGGGAATCGTCGTGCAGCCGGCTGTCGACGATCATCGCCAGGTCCAGCCCGCCTTCGGACAGCTCGGTCTGCAGGTCGCGGGACCCGCTTTCGTGCAGCACCAGCTCGATCCCCGGATAGTCCCGGCGGAACGCGGCGAGCATCGCGGGCAGCAGGCCGGTGCACAGGCTCGGGGTCGCGCCCAGCCGCACCCGGCCGCGGCCCAGTTCGTCCAGCTCGCGGATCGCCCGGTACGCGTTCTCCGTCTCGGCGAGGATCCGGCGCGCGATCGGCAGCAGCGTCTCCCCCGCCTCGGTGAGCGTGACGTTGCCGCGGATCCGGTGGAACAGCCCCGCGCCGACATCCCGTTCCAGCGCCCGGATCTGCTGCGACAGTGAGGGCTGCGCCACACGCATCCGTTCCGCGGCGCGGGTGAAATGCCGCGTCTCGGCCACTGCCAGGAAATACGCCAGCTGCTGGAACTGCATGACCGCCATCATAGGCATTGCCTCTCATGTCGAGAGAAAGCATGTGTTTGCCCTCTCGTCAGCGCCGACTTACCGTCGGTTCCGTGGCACTCGCACCCGCTCCGCCCCGCCGTCGCCCCGCGCTGGTGACGTTCTGGCGTTCGACCATCGGCAAGAAGGCCGTCATGGCCGTCACCGGGCTGATGTTCGTCGCGTTCCTGTTCGTGCACATGGCCGGGAACCTCAAGGTTTTCCTTGGCCCGCAGCATTTCGACGACTACGGGGCCTGGCTGCGCACCATCGGCGAACCGGTGCTGCAGAACGCCTGGTACCTCTCGATCCAGCGGGTCGTGCTCCTGATCGCGTTGGTGCTGCACGTGGTCGCCGCCGTGCAACTGTCCAAACGGGACCGGCGAGCGCGCCCGGTGAAGTACGCGCACGGCCAGCGGCGCAAGGCCAGCTTCGCGACGCACACCATGCGCTGGGGCGGCGCCACGCTGGCGCTCTACATCGTGTGGCACATCCTCGACCTCACCGTCGGCGTGGCCAACCAGGACTTCCGCGACGGCCACCCGTACCACAACGTCGTCGCGGACTTCCAGGTCTGGTGGGTCAACCTGATCTACATCGTCGCGCTGCTGATGCTCGGCCTGCACATCAACCACGGCTTCTGGAGCGCGGCGCAGACCCTCGGCATCGCCAGCAAGACGCGGGACCGGGCCTTGAAGACCGTGGGGACCGTGCTCGCCGTCGTGATCACCGGCGGTTTCCTGATCGTGCCGATCGCCGTGATGGCGGGATGGGTGGCCTGACATGAGCGACTACACGCTCGGCGAGCCGATCGCCGACGACCGCGCGCCGGACGGCCCGATCGAGGAACGCTGGGACAGCCGCCGTTTCGGCGCGAAGCTGGTCAACCCGGCCAACCGGCGGCGGCACCGGATCATCGTGGTGGGCACCGGCCTCGCCGGCGCGTCCGCCGGGGCGACGCTCGCCGAGCAGGGCTACCACGTGGTCCAGTTCTGTTTCCAGGACTCGCCGCGGCGCGCGCACTCCGTCGCCGCGCAGGGCGGGATCAACGCGGCGAAGAACTACCGCAACGACGGCGATTCGGTCTACCGGCTGTTCTACGACACGGTGAAGGGCGGCGACTTCCGGTCCCGGGAGTCCAATGTGTACCGGCTGGCGCAGGTGTCGACGCAGATCATCGACCAGGCGGTGGCACAGGGCGTGCCGTTCGCCCGGGAGTACGGCGGGCTGCTCGACACCCGTTCGTTCGGCGGCGTGCAGGTGCAGCGGACGTTCTACGCGCGCGGCCAGACCGGTCAGCAGCTGCTGCTCGGCGCGTACCAGGCGCTGGCGCGGCAGATCGACGCCGGCGGCGTGGAAATCCACCCGCGCACGGAGATGCTGGACCTGATCGTGTCCGACGGCCGGGCCCGCGGCATCGTCGCGCGCGACCTGGTGACCGGGGAGGTGACCACTCATCTGGCGGACGCCGTGGTCCTCGCGACCGGCGGCTACGGCAACGTCTTCTACCTGTCCACCAACGCGAAGGGCTCCAACGCCACCGCGATCTGGCGGGCGCACAAACGCGGCGCGTACTTCGCCAACCCGTGCTTCACGCAGATCCACCCGACCTGCATCCCGCGTTCCGGCGAGCACCAGTCGAAGCTCACCCTGATGAGCGAGTCACTGCGCAACGACGGACGGATCTGGGTCCCGAAGCAGCCGCGCGATCCCCGTCCGCCGCAGGAGATCCCGGAGTCCGAACGGGACTACTACCTGGAGCGGATGTACCCGAGCTTCGGCAACCTGGTGCCGCGCGACATCGCCTCGCGGGCGGCGAAGAACGTCTGCGACGCCGGGTTCGGCGTCGGTCCCGGCGGGCTCGGCGTGTACCTCGACTTCGCGGACGCGATCGAGCGGATGGGCCGCCCGGCGGTGGAAGCCAAGTACGGCAACCTGTTCGACATGTACGAGCGGATCACCGCGGAGAACCCGTACGAGGTCCCGATGCGGATCTACCCGGCGATCCACTACACGATGGGCGGTCTGTGGGTCGACTACGACCTGCAGAGCACCGTGCCCGGCCTGTTCGTGATCGGCGAGGCCAACTTCTCCGACCACGGCGCGAACCGGCTCGGCGCGTCCGCCCTGATGCAGGGCCTGGCGGACGGCTACTTCGTCCTCCCGGCCACCCTCAACGACTACATCGCCCGCGGCAGCTTCCCCGCCCTCGACCCGGCGGACCCCGCTGTCGCGTCCGCGGAAACCGCTGTCCGCGAACGGCTCGAACGGCTGCTGTCCGTGCGCGGCACCCGCAGCGTCGACTCGTTCCACCGCGAACTCGGGCACCTGATGTGGGATCACTGCGGCATGTCCCGCTCCGCCGAGGGCCTGCGCAAAGCACTCGACCGCATCCCGGGACTGCGCGCCGAATTCTGGCGGGACGTCCGCGTCCCCGGCACTGGCGCGGAGCTGAACCAGGAACTCGAAAAGGCCGGCCGCGTCGCCGACTTCCTGGAACTGGCGGAACTCCTGCTCCTGGACGCACTGGTCCGCGAAGAGTCCTGCGGCGGTCATTTCCGCGAGGAACACCAGACCGGAGACGGCGAGGCGCAACGCGACGACGAGCGGTTCTCCTACGTCTCGGCCTGGGAATACGGCGAGAAGCCGGTGCTGCATCAGGAAATCCTGAACTTCGAGCACGTCCACCCCACCCAGCGGAGCTACACGTGAAACTCACCTTGCGAGTCTGGCGCCAGTCCGGCCCGGACGACGACGGCAGGCTGGTCGACTACCCGGTCGACGACGCCAGCCCGGACATGTCCTTCCTGGAACTCCTGGACGTCCTCAACCAGCACCTCATCGAGGACGGCGCCCAGCCGATCGCCTTCGACCACGACTGCCGCGAAGGCATCTGCGGCTCCTGCGGCGTCGTCATCAACGGCCGCGCGCACGGCCCCGAACGCACCACCACCTGCCAGCTCCACCTGCGCTCCTTCCAGGACGGCGACGTACTGGACGTGGAACCCTGGCGCGCCAAGGGTTTCCCGGTGATCAAGGACCTGGTGGTCGACCGCTCGGCGTTCGACCGCATCATCGAGGCAGGCGGCTACGTCACCGCCCCCACCGGCAGCGCGCCCGAAGCACACGCGACCCCCGTGCCCAAACCGGACGCGGACCTGGCCTTCGACAACGCCACCTGCATCGGCTGCGGCGCCTGCGTGGCGGCCTGCCCGAACGGTTCGGCAATGCTCTTCACCGCGGCGAAAGTCGCACACCTGAACTCGCTGCCGCAGGGCCAGCCGGAACGCGCGCAGCGGGTGCTCGACATGGTGGACACCATGGACGCGGCCGACTTCGGCGGCTGCACCAACACCGGCGAATGCGTCGCTTCGTGTCCGAAGGGCATCCCGCTGACGAGCATCGCGAACCTCAACCGCGAGTTCATGAAGGCCAGCCGCACCCGCCGTTAACCCCAATGCCAGGAACTTGAGCTGCGAGGCGCCGAGCCTTTCGACCGTCCACAAAGGACGCCAGGCTCGGCGAAATGCCCGATTAATACCCATGTGACCGGGTGTGCAGGGCTGTGAGGGACTCCCTGAGGGAATCTGATTCCCTCAGGGAGTCCCTCACAGACGATGATCCTGCTCTCGCCGCTCGTGCTGGGCCTGGCAAGAGCCCGCCGGCTCTTTTGGCCGGGGCGGACGCGCCTCACGCCGCACACATGACGCAGCCTCAAGTTCCTCGCATTGGCCGTTAACCCCCATCCGGACGCGAAACTCGCCGTGCGCGAGTGCCGTTCCGAGCAGGACGAGCCGCAGGGTCCGTTCGGTGGCGTCAGTCACCAGCTCCGCGGTCCTGGCGATCGCTTCGGGCAGCGAGAGCGGCGCGGGCAGGATCCCGGCGAACGCGTCGATTCCGGCGTCATGGGCGGTCCTCGCGCCGACCCCGATCGTCCCGGCGAGCGCGATCACCGGCTTGCCGTGCCGTTTCGCCTGACGGGCCACCTCGCCGGGCACCTTGCCGGACGGCGACTGCGCGTCGAGCGCGCCTTCCGCGGTGAGCACGAGGTCTGTCCCCGGCAGCGCGGCCGCCAGTGCGGCGCGGCCAGGCAGGACCTCGAACCGGGGCACCAGGCGCGCGCCGAGCGCACCGGCGAGCCCGGCGCCGAGCCCGCCCGACGCGCCGCCGCCCGGGGCGGTCCGCAGGTCGGCGCCGCAGTGGTGTTCGAGGAGTTTCGCCCAGTGGTCCATTGTCGCGGACAGGCTGTCGGCCTGGTCGGCGGTCGCCCCCTTCTGCGCGCCGAAGACCCTGGCGACGCCTCGCGGGCCGGTGAGCACGTTGTGCTCGTTGCACGCGACCACCACATCCGCCGACGCAAGCCGCTCGTCCAGGCCGGACAGGTCGAGCTGGACGACGTCGGCGAGGGCGGTGCCGTCCGGGCGCACCGGCGTCCCGTTCGCGTCGAGGAATTTCGCGCCCAGCGCGTGCAGGGCGCCCGCCCCGCCGTCGCAGGTCCCGGAGTCGCCGCAGCCGACGACGATCCGGCGGCAGCCCGCGTCGAGAGCGGCGGCGATCAGCTCGCCGACCCCGTGCGTCGTGGTCCGGCCGGGATCCCGCAGCCGCGCGGGCACCAGGCGCAGCCCGGCGGCCGCCGCCATCTCCACGAAACCGGTGCGCGGCCCGTCTCCGCCGAGAATCGCGAAGTGCGCGGAAACCGGGTCTCCGACCGGGCCGGTGACGACGGCCGGGACGAGTTCGCCGCCGGTCGCCGCGGCGAGCGTCCGCGCGGAACCCTCGCCTCCGTCGGCCAGCGGAACGAGGTCGACGACCGCGCCGGGGACGACCCGGCGGATGCCCGCGGCGATCGCGGCGGCCACCTCCTCCGCCGGGAGGGATTCCTTGAAACCGCTGGGAGCGACGAGGAAACGCGTAGGCATGACGGTCCTTTCAGTCCTAATGAGACAGTTCTAATCGGACACTGACAGTGGGAGACCGAGCGTCGGCCACACGGCGACGGCGAAGCCGAGGACGAGCACCACCACGAGCGGTCCCAGCACCGCCGAGAGCCGGGCGAGATCCGCTCCGCGATAACCGGGCACGTCCGGTACGGCGGCGAACAAGGCGACCGGTTTCGCCGACGAGGGAAGGGTGTGGCAGAAGCCGGCCGCGACGGTCGAGGCGAACGCGACGGCGGCCGGGTTCAGCCCGAAGCCGGCCGCCAGCGGGATCACCAGCGGTACGAGCACCGAGGAACGGGCAGAACGGGACTGCAGCACCAGATGCGCGGCGGCGCTCAGCACGACGACGGCCACCAGGAACCCGGCCGCGGAACCGCCCGACCCCAACACCAGCCCGGCCAGCCAGCCCGCAGCCCCGGTGGCCGCCAGCGCGGTGCCGAGCACCGCCGTCGAAGCCATGAACACCAGCAGCGACCACGGAACCGAGCCGAACGCCGGTCCCAGGCTGATCGTGCCGAGCCGTGGCGAGGTGATCAGCAGCGCGCCACCGAGCGCGACGAGCGCCGGCGACAACCCGTGCCAGGATTCGGTGCACCACAAGGAAACCACCAGCGCGAGAACGGCCAGCGCGCGCCACTGTCCCCCGCTGAGCGCGCTTTTTTCGTGCGGGATCGAGAGCCGGACCCGGCGGTCCGCGCGGCCGGTGGCGGTGAGCAGCACGACCTCGGCCGCGAGATGCGAGCTGACCACCGCGAACGGCAGGCCCAGCAGCAGCCACTGGCCGTAGCCGATGCCCTGCCCGGTCGCGGTCTCCAGCAGCTGGTTGGTGATCACGTGCGCACCCGCGCCGATCAGGGTCGCCGCCGCGGACAGCAGGATGACGGTCGGGAACAGCAAAGCCAGGGCGCGCACGAGCCGCCGCTGCCCGGCGAGCGCCTTCGCCAGCGCGACGAACACCGGGAGGGCGAGCGCGGCGCGCCCGGACGTGGCCGGGACCGCGAGTGCCGTTCCGGTCAGCGCCGCGGTGACCAGGTGCGCGAGCTGGCGCGGGGTGCGTGCCTTCGCCGCCAGCGCCATGGCGGCCTTCTCCGGCAATCCGGTCGCACCGAGCCCGGCGGCGAGCACGAACGCGGCGATGAGCAGCCAGATCGTCTCGCCGCCGAGGGCGCCGAACACGGCGGAAGCCTTGATGACGCCGGCGAACGCGAGGACGGCCACCGCGGCGAGGCCGACGAAGGTGTCGTCGAGCCGGCCGGAAACCCAGGCGACCACGGCCAGCGCGAACACCGCGAGCGCGATCCGGCCGTGCGTGCCCGGCGCGGCGCCGGACGGGAGAAGGATGATCGCGGTGACGAGAACGGACCCGGCGGCGAACGGCCACAGCGGGACCGTGCCGCGCACCGCCGGGCGCACCGCAGTCGGGTTGGTCATACGGCCGAGCCTGCCGACCGCGGCTGAGCCGTGCGTGAAGCCCGGATGAGAGGATCTTCATCCGGGCGTCAGGTCAGGCGGTACCCCATGCCCCGCACGGTTTCGATCCGTTCCGCCCCGAGCTTGCGGCGCAGCGTGCGGACGTAGACGTCGACCACGTTGGACCCGGGATCGAAGTCGTATCCCCACACGTGCGACAGGATCTGCTCGCGGGCCAGCACCTGGCCGGGATGCCGCAGGAACAGCTCCAGCAGCGAGAATTCGCGGGCGGTCAGGTCCACCAGGGACTCCGGGATCCGCGCCCGGCGGGTGCGCAGGTCCAGCGCCAGCGACCCGTGCCGCAGCACGCCGGACTCCGCCTTCGCCTCCCCGGCGCGCAGCCGCAGCCGCACCCGGGCCAGCAGTTCCTCGAACCGGAACGGCTTGGTCATGTAGTCGTCGGCCCCGCCTTCGAGCCCGGCCACGGTGTCGTGCACCGAGTCCCGCGCCGTCAGGATGAGCACCGGGGTCGGCACGTTCGCCGCGCGCATCTCCCGCAGCACCTCGAAGCCGTCCCGCCGCGGCAGGCCGAGGTCGAGGACCATCAGGTCGTGCCCGCCGGCGAGCGCGGCGGCCAGCGCCGCGTCCCCGTCTTCCACCACCGTGGTGGCGAACCCGTTGGCCCGCAGTCCTTTTTCCACGAAGGAGGCGATCCGCCGCTCGTCCTCCGCGATCAGGATCCGTCCCATCACACCGCCTCCGGCTGTTGCTCGCGGACCCCGGCGGGCAGCTCGATCCCGAACGTCGCGCCCTCGCCCGGCGCCGAACGCACCCAGGCCCGGCCGCGGTGCGCCTCGGCGATCGCCTTCACGATCGCGAGCCCCAGCCCGGCCCCGCTCCGTTCGCCGCCGCCCGCCCGGGCGAACCGCTCGAAAATCCGCTCCGCGTCCTCCGGCGGGACGCCCGGCCCGGAGTCGGCCACCCAGAACGACACTGCGCCGTCATCGGCTGACGAACCGATCCGGATCACCGCGCCCCCGGCGGTCTGCTGCACCGCGTTCTGGGCCAGCTGCAGCACCGCCTGGGTGACCCGCTGCGGATCGAGCACGGCCTCGCCCTCGCCCACCGACTCCAGCGACCACCTCCGGTCGGCGATCGCGCGGGCCTTCGCCTCGATGTCGCTGGTCAGTTCCGGCACCGAAACCCGTTCCAAGCGCAGGAAGTCCGGCTGCTCGGTCTTCGCCAGCAGCAGCAGGTCGCCGACGATCCGGGCCATCCGGTCGAGTTCGTCGGTGCACAGCCGCACCACCTCGGCGCGCTCGGCCGGGTCGTCGCCCATCACCTCGAGGTGCCCGCGGACGATCGTGATCGGCGTGCGCAGCTCGTGCCCCGCGTCGTCGAGGAACTGGCGGCGGGTGCGGAACGCCCGCTCCAGCCGGTCCAGCATCGCGTTGAACTGCTCCGCGAGCGCCGCGATGTCGTCGCGCCCGTGCACCGGGATGCGGTGGGTGAGGTCGTCCCCGGTCAGCGCCGCGGCCGCCTGGCGGACTGTCCGCACCGGAGCCAGGATCCGGCCCGCCGCCAGCCACGACACCCCGGCGGCGAGCACCAGCGCGACCAGGCTCACCCACAGCAGCGTCCGGACCGTGCCGGAGGCGTCCTCGCGCAGCCGGTCGACGAAGTACCCCGCGACGAACCAGGCCCGCGGCGGCCCGCCCGCCTGCTCCGCGACGTCGACCCGGAGGAACCGCAGGCTCCCGGCCGCGGTGGCGATCGTGCCGGTGCCCGAGGGCTCCGCGACCAGCCGCCGCAGCAGCGCCTGGTCCAGCCGGACGTGCTCGATCGACCGGTCCGCCTGCGCCAGCGGCTCCAGCCGGGCCCCGGCGTCGACGACGCCGATCAGCACCTCCGCCTCGTGCACGTACTGGGTGCGCAGGTGCCGGTCGAACACCGCGCGCGGCGACGCCACCGGAACGCCGCTCTGGTCGCTGCCGACCGCGGCGAACGTGCGGAACTCGGTCGCGTCCTGTTCGAGCGCGCGATTGACGCGGTCGTCGACCGCGGCGTACTCGAACTCGCTCACCAGCAGCACGACCGTCGCGAGCCCCGCGGTCATCAGGAGCACGAACCAGCCCATGATCCGCGCCCGCGCAGGAATCCGGCTGCCCCGGGGTGCCGGTTCAGTCGTCGAAGAGGTCATCGAAGGGATCGTCGTCATCGTCGGTCTTCGGCGCCGGGGGCGGCAGCCGGCCCGGGGCGCCGGCGGAGGACGGCAGCGGCGCGGCAGGGGACTCGCCGATCCGCACGGCGGGCGGCACCCGCGGCGGATCCGGATCGGCGGCCAGCGCGACGGCGACGCCCGCGCCGACCGGCAGGAGCAGGACGCCGACGAACGCGGCGATGCGAGGTACCCGGCTCATGCCCCCACCGTCTCCGGTCCCGGCGAAGACCGGATGAGGCGGAGATGAGGATTTCTTCATCTGCCCACCCTCGCCGCACCGCGCCTTCTCCGCCACCAATGCCAAGGACTCAAGTCGGCACCGTTGAGGCTCGTCTGCCGAGGTCGAACGGGCTGGCCAGGGCCGATGCGTCTCACGGCAGAGCGGCGGCAGCGGATGCCGTCGTCCGTGAGGGGAACCCTCACGGACTCTGATTCCCTCAGGGTTCCCCTCACGGACCTTCGGATATGGTCATATGGGCATCAACCGGGAGGGGCGCGCTGGGGCCGCCGACGGCTGGTCCATCCACAAAGGACCGGCCCGCGCGGCACGTGCCCGGGGACGTTCCGCTCGTCGCGCCCCGGAAACCCGGCTGCGCCCCGCCCGCCCCACCGGCTAAGCTCACCGCCCATGGGTGCATTCTTCGCATTGACCCGCTTCCGCCGCCGCTGAGCGCCGGAAGCCCTCCGCCGCTCCTTCAGCAGAGCCCACCCCGGCCGCCGTTCCCGGCCCCCGGGACACTTCTTCCTGCCGCGGAGCACTACACCCATGTCTGCCCTTCCCTACGGCGGACGGCACGAACTCGGCCAGAACTTCCTGACCGACCCCGCCGTCATCGCCGCCGTCTGCACCGCCGCCAGCCGCACCACCGGTCCCCTGGTGGAACTGGCCGCGGGCGACGGAGCCCTCACCCTCCCGCTCAGCCGCACCGGCCGCCCCGTCACCGCCGTGGAACTGGACCCCCGCCGAGCAAGCCGCCTTGCCCGGCGGACCGGTGCCAACGTCGAGGTCGTCCACGGCGATCTTCTCCGGCACCGGCTGCCGGACGTCCCGCACACCGTCGTCGGCAACCTCCCCTTCCACCTCACCACCGCGGCCCTGCGCCGCCTGTTCCGCCAGCGGCACTGGGAACTCGCGGTGCTGCTGGTGCAATGGGAAGTCGCCCGTCGCCGCGCGGGCATCGGCGGTGCCTCCCAGATGACCGCGTCCTGGTGGCCGTGGTTCGAGTTCTCCGTCCCGGCCAAGGTCCCGGCGCACGCCTTCCGCCCCCGCCCGGCCGTCGACGGCGGGATCCTCGTGATGGCCCGCCGGCCGGAACCGCTCGTCGAGAACCAGGCTGGCTATCAGGAGTTCGTGCGCGAAGTCTTCACCGGCCGCGGACGCGGGCTGGCCGGAATCCTCCCCCGCACCGGACACCTCAGCGCCCGGGCGGCGCGCAACTGGCTCGCCCGGCACCGGCTGTCCCCGCAAGCACTCCCCCGGGACCTGACCGCCGAGCACTGGGCCTCGCTGTGGCACCTGGCCCTGCATCAACGAACCCGATGCAGCGCACCGGAAAGCTCCGCTTTCCCGCGCCCCCGCCCCTGACGAATAGTGAACCGGAAGCGACGAAAGGCGGTTCCGGCAATGGACCACAGCGACTGGGTGCACGAGGCGGCGCACCTGCGGCCCCGCACCGCGGCCTTTGTGGACGGCGATTGGCTCACCCCCAAGTCGGGCAAGACTTTCGCCGACCTCAACCCCGCCACCGGGCACCCAGTCGCGCACGTGGCCGAAGGCGGCCCCGACGAAATCGACCTCGCGGTCGGGGCCGCCCGGCGCGCGTTCGAGGACGGCCGCTGGTCCGCCCCGGCCGAACGCAAGAAACGCCTCCTGAAGCTCGCCGACCTGATCCGTTCTCACGAACGCGAACTAGCCCTCTGCGACACCCTCGACGTCGGCCGTCCGATCACGGACACGTTCGACCAGGACGTACCCGCGACCGCCGAGTGTTTCGCCTGGTACGCCGAAGCAATCGACAAGCGCTACGATGAGGTCGCCCCCACTCCGCCCGGCAATTTCGCCACCATCCAGCGCGTCCCGCTCGGCGTGGTGGGCGCAGTCGTACCGTGGAACTTCCCGCTGGACATCGCCGGGTGGAAACTCGCCCCGGCACTGGCCGCGGGCAACAGCGTCGTCCTCAAACCCGCTGAACAATCGCCGCTGTCCGCGCTGCGGCTGGCGGAACTGGCCGCCGAGGCAGGCATTCCGGACGGGGTCCTGAACGTCGTCCCGGGCTTCGGCGAGACCGCGGGCCAAGCGCTCGGGCAGCATCCGGACGTCGACGTCCTCGCCTTCACCGGATCGACCCCGGTAGGCGGGCTGTTCCTGCGCTACGCCGGGGAATCGAACCTCAAGCAGGTCTGGCTGGAATGCGGCGGAAAGAGCCCGGTCGCGGTGTTCGCCGACGCCGACCTCGAAGCCGCCGCAGCCCAGGTCGCCTTCGGCTTCTGCGCGAACTCCGGCCAAGTCTGCTCCGCCACCACCCGCCTGCTCGTCCAAGCGGAAGCGGCCGACGACTTCCTGGCTCTGCTCCGCGAAAAGGTCGCCGCGTGGGTGCCCGGCGACCCGCTGGACCCGGCCACGAAGCTCGGCCCGATGATCGACGAACCCGCCGCGGCCCGGGTACTGGCCGCAGTCGAGGCCAGCACCGGGACCGTCCTCGCAGGCGGCACCCGCCGGGGCGCGTTCCTCGACCCAACTATCGTGACCGGCCTGCGCCCGGACGACCCGCTGGTCACCGACGAACTCTTCGGCCCAGTACTCGCCACGCAGACCTTCGAGTCCGAAGCCGAAGCCATCCGTCTCGCGAACGACACCCCCTACGGCCTCGCCGCCTCGGTCTGGACCCGGGACCTCGCCCGCGCACACCGCGTCTCGGACGGAATCCACGCCGGAACCGTCTCGGTGAACACAGTGGACGCCCTCAGCACCGCCACCCCGTTCGGCGGCTTCAAGCAGTCCGGCTTCGGCCGCGACCTCTCCCTGCATTCGTTCGACAAGTACACCGGCCTCAAAACGGTCTGGACCGCCTACGCCTGACCGAGGTCCCGCCCGGTCTCCGCGGCCAGGTAGCCGAGCAGCAGTTCCCGCACCCTGGCCGCGGACAGGCTGGTGTTGCGCCCGGCCAGATGCAGGCCGTACGCGTCCTCCAGCGCGACCGCATTCGCCGCGATGTCCGCCGCAGGCGACCGCAGCTCGAACATCCCGGTGTCCCGTCCGTGCGCGAGCGCGGCCGAGTACAGCGAGACCTCGCGGTCCCAGAGCGCGGTCATCAGCACGGCATGCGCCGGGTTGCGCGCCGCGTGGACGTGCATTTCGTACAGCACCCGGCTCAGCGGATCCCCCTCCGCGTCCGGGAGCCCCGCGTCGACCAGCCGCACCAGCCGCCGGGCCGGGTCTTCCTCCACCTCGGCGGCCCGCGCCCGCGCCCAGTAGAACCGGTCGACCGCGTCCCGGTGCAGTTCGAACAGCAGGTCGTCGAGGTCCGGGTAGTAATAGCTGACCGACCCGGCCGACAGCCCCGCTTCCTCCGCGACGTCCCGCACCCGCAGGCCCGCCAGCCCCCGTGTCCGGATCGCGCGACCGGCCGCCGCCACCAGCTCGTCGCGCCGCTTCGCCTGGTCCTTGGGTCGTGCCACGTCCAGGATTATTGATGACGAGCATCGAAAAACCCAACCGGCACAGGGCTTGCCACCCGGACAGCGAGGGCGCATTCTTTGCGACAGACCGCAAAGAATGAGGAGACGCGCATGGCCCACCCCCTCTCGCGCCTGACCGAAGCCGAGGTCGCCGGCAACCGCGCGCTGCTGGTCGAAGCCGGAATCGCGACCGAGCACACCCGGTTCGCGCTCGTCTCCCTGCTCGAACCGGCCAAGGCGGCCGTGCTGGCCTGGCAGCCGGGCGACCCGGCGGACCGGCGCGTCCGTTCGCTGCTGCTGGACCGGCAGACCGGCGACGTACGCGAGGTGGTCGTCTCGCTGACCGCTGGTGAAGTCGTGGCCGACCGGGCGGTGGACGTCGTCGCCGAGGGGCAGCCGCCGATCCTGCACGAGGAGTTCGACCTGGTCGAGGAGATCCTCTGGGCGGACGAGGCGTGGAACGCCGCGATGGGCCGTCGCGGCATCGAAGAACCCCGTTCGGTCCGGATCTCCGCGCTCAGCGCCGGGTGCTTCGACATCCCCGGCGAGACCGGCCTGCGGCTCGTGCGCTGCCTGGCGTTCCTGCAGCTGAACAAGGACGACAACCTCTGGGCGCACCCGATCGACGGCGTGGTGGCCTACGTCGACCTGATCGCCGGCCGCGTGCACGACCTGATCGACGACGGCCCGGCCGACATCCCGCGCACCGCCTACGACTACCACCTCGACGGCCCCGAGCGGACCACCCAGAAGCCCATCGTGATCACCCAGCCCGAGGGGCCGAGCTTCACCGTCGACGGCGACGCCGTCACGTGGGAGAAGTGGCAGTTCCGGATCGGGTTCAACGCCGTGGAAGGCCTTACCCTGCACCAAATCGGCTTCCAGGACGGCGAACGGCTGCGTCCGGTGGTCTACCGCGCCTCGGTCGCCGAGATGGTCGTGCCGTACGGCGATCCCAGCCCGGTCCGGTTCTGGCAGAACTACTTCGACGCGGGCGAGTACTCCCTGGGCAAGGAAGCCAATTCCCTCACTCTCGGCTGCGACTGTCTCGGCGAGATCCGCTACTTCGACGCCGTGCTGCATGACGACGACGGCCACCCGCACACCATCGCCAACGCGATCTGCATGCACGAGGAAGACGCCGGAGTGCTGTGGAAGCACACTGACCACTACAACGGCAGTGTTTCGACCCGCAGGCAGCGGCGGCTGGTCATCTCGTTCTTCGTGACAGTCGGCAATTACGACTACGGCTTCTACTGGTACCTCTACCTCGACGGCACGATCGAACTCGAGTGCAAGGCCACCGGCATCGTCTTCACGTCCGCGTTCCCGAGCGGCACCGAGGACTATCCGTGGGCGAGCGAAATCGCCCCGGGCGTCGGCGCGCCGTTCCACCAGCACCTGTTCTCCGCGCGGCTGGACATGATGGTCGACGGCCTCGCGAACGCCGTGGACGAGATCGACGCGCAGCGCGTGCCGATAGGCCCCGGCAACCCGCACGGCAACGCCTTCACCCGCAAGATCACCAGACTGGCCAAGGAATCCGAGGCGGCGAGGCTCGCCGACGGCACCGTCGGTCGAACCTGGCGGATCAGCAATCCCGGTTCCCGCAACGCACTCGGGCAGCCGGTCGGCTACACGCTGCACCCGGAGGGCCTGCCGCCGCTGCTCGCCGACGACGCGTCGTCCATCGCCCGCCGCGCCGCCTTCACCCGGAAGCACCTGTGGGTCACCGCATACGCCGAGGACGAGCGGTTCCCGGCCGGCGAGTACGTCAACCAGAACGACGGCACCACCGGCATCGACACCTGGATCCAGGCCGACCGCGACCTCGACGGCACTGACCTCGTCGTGTGGCATACCTTCGGGCTCACGCACTACCCGCGCACCGAGGACTGGCCGATCATGCCCGTCGACCACACCGGATTCACCCTCAAACCGAGCGGATTCTTCGACGCCAACCCCGCGCTGGACACGCCCGCGCCGCGACCGCAGCATCCCGATTGCTGCCGCTGAGGCAGGATGTCGGCATGAGCGAGCCTTCCTTCACCCTCGTGCAGCTGCGCTACTTCGAGGCGGCGGCACGGCACCTGAGCATGACGGCCGCGTCGAAGGAACTGATGGTGTCGCAGTCGGCCGTCTCGACCGCCATCGCGCAGCTGGAGAAGGAAATGGGCGTGCAGTTCCTGCTGCGCCACCACGCCCGCGGGCTCAGCCTGACCACCGCGGGCGAGCAGTTCTACAAGCGGGTGCTGGATTTCCTGGCGCACGGCGCGGAACTCGTCGAGACCGCCCGGCAATCCGGCACCGATCTGGTCGGCACGCTCACCGTCGGCTGCTTCACCACCCTCGCGCCGTTCCGTCTGCCGGGCTTGCTGGCCGAGTTCGAGGCCCGGCATCCGCGCGTCCACGTGTCCCTGCGCGAGGGCGAGCACAAGGCGCTCAAAGGCGCGCTGCGATCCGGCGAAACCGAACTGGCGATGCTGTACAGCTACGACCTCGACGACGACATCGACCGCGAGGTGGTCGGCACCGCCTCCCCGTACGCGCTCGTCGCCGAAGACCATCGGCTCGCGCGGCGGAAGAGCCGCAAAGTGTCGTTGCAGGAGCTGGCCGAGGAGCCGATGGTGCTGCTCGATCTGCCGCACAGCCGGGAGTACCTGCAGTCGATCCTCAGCGACGCCGGGGTCGCGCCGCGAGTCCGGCACCGCACCAGCGGGTACGAGACGGTGCGCGCGCTGGTCGCTTCCGGGCACGGCTTCGCACTGCTCAACCAGCGTCCGCCGGACGACACGACTTACGCCGGTGCCCGCGTCGTGCCGCTCACGCTGACCGACGAAGTCCCGTCGCTGGAGATCGTCCTCGCCACGATGCGCGGCGTCCGCCTCACCCGGCGGGCGCAGGAGTTCCGGGAGCTGTGCCGCGCGCTGTACTCCTCGTGAGCGGCAATGCCGGTTCTAACCCAATGCTGGGAACCTAAGCCGCGTCGCCTCGGCCTGCTTTCGTCCACAATGGACGCCAACCGCACCGAAACGCCCGATTGATGCCCGTCTGACCGTATCTTCACATCCGTGAGGGGAACCCTGACGGAATCAGATTCCCTCAGGGTTCCCCTCACGGACCGCAAACCCGCCCCCGGCACCGTCAGCGCCGGCTTAAGCTACGCGGCATTGGGTTAGAACCGGCATTCGCACTCACGAGCCCCAGCACCTCGCGAAAGACCCGAAACCCCGTCCCCTCCGCCGCATCCAAGGCCAGGCTGCGGCGGTAATACGCACTGAGGTCGAGCCCGACCCCGATGCCGTACACCTCGGTGTCGCTCTGTTCCAGCCCGTCCGCCACCTGCACCAGATGACGGTCGAGGTAACGCTCCTCATTGGCCAGCGCGGTCGCCCCGTCCATCGGGCTGCCGTCCGACAGCACGAAAACCAGCCGGCGGCGCACGTCGCACGCCCGCGCCCGTTCGGCCGCCCACGCCAAGGCCTCGCCGTCGATGCCTTCGCGGAACAGATCGGCCTTGAGGAGCGCAGCGATGTCCCGCCGAGCGCGTCGCCACGGTGTCGCCGCGTCCTTGAACACCAGGTGCCGGCGCTCGTTGAGCCGTCCCGGCTGCTTCGGCCGCCCGGCGCGCATCCAGTCCCGCCGCGCCCGGCCGCCGTGCCAGGCACCGGTGGTGAAGCCGAGGATCTCGGAGCTGGCCCCGGCGAGATCGAGCGCGCGGGCGAAGAGATCCACCAGCACCGCAACGGTTTCCCGGTGCGCTTTCATCGAACCCGAGCAGTCGATCAGGAAGGTGACCAGCACGTCGGCGACCGGCTCGGTCCGTTCGACCCGGAACACCCGGTGGTCCGCGGGCGCCGCGATCAAGCGGGCGAGCGCACGGCCGTCGATCTGGCCTTCCTCCTGCGCACCGTCCCACCCGGACCGCTGCGGCCGGGCGAGCACCGCCGTCAGTTCCCGGGCGAGCCGGGCCACGTTGACCCCTTGCTTCGCGACCCGGGCGTCCAGCCGCTCGCGCAGTTCCCGCAGCAATTCCGGCCGCACCAGCGGTCCCGCCCGGTCCTCGCGGTCGTACGCGGTGGTGAAAACCTGATAGGACCCGGCCGCGACCGGTCCTTTGTGGTCGCCGAGGCCCGCCGTGCCGCCTTCCTCGGTGCCTGTTTCATCGTCAAAGTCAAGCAGCAGCGCGAAAGCCGCGGTTTCCGGCTCGTCCTCGGAAGACTCGTCTTCCTCCGGTTCCAGCAGTGCCGCGACCGCTTCGGCAAGCGCCCGCGCCGATTCAGCGAACGCGGCCTGGTCGGCCCGGTGGCGGCGGAGCCCGGCCAAGTGCGTCCCCAGCATCGGCGCGATCGCCGCCCGGGTCGCCTCGATCAGGTCCTCGGTCTCCTCCACGACCGGCTCGCCGGTGATCCGCGCCCGCGCGACCTGCGCAACGGTGTAGAGCAGCACGCCGCGCGCGGTCTCGGTCAGTCCATTGTGGTGCGCCGAAAGCGACCAGCGCTCGTGCCGCCGCCGCAGATTCGCCGTCACCCCGGGAAAACCGGCCGGTACCAGCGATTCCACCCGGAACTGCTCCAGCAGCTCAAACAGCAGCCGCTCGACGCCGCCGCGAGGCCGGAGCCTGCGGTGCAGCTCCCGATCGGACCGCGCCAGGTGCAGCGCCATGCCGTCCGCCGCGCCGCGAAAAGACCGCAGATCCTCGTCCTCCGCACGCAAATGCGGCGCGGGCATCGGGGCCAGCCGGGTGCCGCGATGCAAGCGACCACCCCGGAAATGCGCGTCCGGCGCACCGCTGACCGCCCGGATCGCCGCCGCGGACAATTCCTCAACTTCCTGGCGATGCCGGGTTTCCGACGTGCTCACGCCGCGGCGAGTTCCCGGTCGAAACAGCGCTGGAAGTACTCGGCGACCACCGGCCGTTCCGCCTCGTCGCATTTGTTGAGGAAGGTCAACCGGAACGCAGTCGCCGGGTCGCTGAAGATCTCGCAGTTCTCCGCCCAGGTGATGACCGTGCGCGGCGACATCAGCGCGGACAGGTCGCCGGCCCGGAACCCCTCGCGGGTCAGCCCGGCGACCGCCACCATCGCCTCGGCGAGCGGCCCGGCCAGCCGCGGCACCCGCGCCCGCACGATCGCGGCTTCCTCCTCCGGCGGCAGGTAATCCAGCGCCGCGACGATGTTCCACCGGTCGATCTGCGCGTGGTTGAGCCGCTGCACCCCGTGGTAGAGGCCGTTGAGATTGCCCAGCCCGACGGTGTTGGCGGTGGCGAACAGCCGGAAGCCCGGATGCGGGCGCAGCACGGTGTTGCTGTCGATCAGGGTGAACTTGCCGTCCCGTTCGAGCAGCCGCTGGATGACGAACATGACGTCCGGCCGTCCCGCGTCGTACTCGTCGAGGATCAGCGCGACCGGCCGCCGCAGCGACCACGGCACGATCCCCTCGCGGAATTCGGTGACCTGCTTGCCGTCGCGCAGCACCACCGCGTCCTTGCCGACGAGGTCGAGCCGGCTGAGGTGGCCGTCGAGATTCACCCGCAGGCACGGCCAGTTCAGCCGCGCGGCGACCTGTTCGACGTGGGTGGACTTGCCGGTGCCGTGCAGTCCCTGCACGAGCACCCGCCGGTTGTGCGCGAACCCGGCCAGCAGAGCGAGGGTCACGTCCGGGTTGAACCGGTAGGCCGGGTCGAGGTCCGGCACGTGCTCGTCCGGTTCGGAAAAGCCGGGGACCACCAGGTTCGAGTCGAGCCCGAACGCGTCGCGCACGGCGATCCGGGCGTCGGGGCCGTTGCCGGGCAACGAGTTCATCGAGAGACCTCCGTCAGGACGAGATGCTGTCGGCGTCGTCGGCCGCCCCTTCGGCCTCGACCTCCTTGATCGCTTCGGCCGCCCGCTGGAGCGCGGGAAGCGCCTGCAAAGCCTTGTCGGCGGTGAGCCGCATGACCGGGGCCTGCACAGCCACCGCCAGGTTGGACCGGCCGGTCCGGCTGGGCACCAGCACCGCCACGCACACGAGCCCGGGCAGGAATTCCTCGTCGTCGAGGGCGAATCCGTCGCGCCGGATGCGGGCGAACTCCTCCTCCAGCGCGTCGAGGTCGGTGACCGTCTTGGCGGTGTACTGCTTGAGCGGCGCGTGCGCCAGGAGCTTGCGCCGCTGCGCCGGGCTCATCTGGGACAGGATGATCTTGCCGCTGGCCGAGCAGTGGATCGGCACCCGCGAACCGGGGCGCAGGTAGAACCGCAGCGGCTCGGGCGTTTCGACGCGGTCGAGGTAGACGATCTCGCTGCCGGACAGCGCGGTGATGTTGCAGCTCTCCCCCAGCTCGTCGACCAGATGGTTGAGCACCGCGCGCCGCGCGCCGTGATGCGTGGCGTTGAGCAGCAGGTTCTCCGCGAGACGGCGCAGCCGGTCGCCGGTGCCGTAATGCCGCCCGTCGGCCTGGCGCACGAGCAGCCCGGCGCCCTCCAGCTGCTGCAGCATCCGGTGCAGCGTCGGCTTCGGCAGGCCGGTCTCCTCGACCAGTCCCTGCAGCGTCACCAGCTGGTCCTTCGCCGCGATCAGCTCGAGCAGCGAGAACAGCCGCATGGTCGGGGTGTCCCCGTCGAGGCCGCCGCCGTCCGGCTCGCGCACGAGTTCCACGGCTCCGGTCTTCCGCAACTCACTCACGTTCCGAAAACTAGCACATCCTGTCTCGTTTTCCATCAACTGCCGGTTGACCTCCCGCACGCGGCGTCCTATCGTCCATCGCGTTCAGCTTTCACGAACCTCACGTACCGAAAACCAAGACTTTCAGCGTCGAAGGAGTTCAACCATGGCGGAGAGGAAGACGGGCGACGGCCGCACCGTCGTCAGCGGGCCGGCGAAGATGACCCCGTCGGAGGCCTTCGTCGAGACGATGGTGGCCAACGGCGTCACCGACATCTTCGGCATCATGGGCTCGGCGTTCATGGACGCGATGGACATCTTCGCGCCGGCCGGCATCCGGCTCGTCCCGGTCGTGCACGAGCAGGGTGCCGCGCACATGGCCGACGGCTACGCCCGGGTCAGCGGCCGCCACGGCGTGGTCATCGGGCAGAACGGCCCCGGCATCAGCAACTGCGTCACCGCGATCGCCGCGGCGTTCTGGGCGCACAGCCCGGTCGTGATGATCACGCCCGAGGCAGGCACGATGGGCACCGGGCTCGGCGGCTTCCAGGAGGCCAACCAGCTGCCGATGTTCCAGGAGTTCACCAAGTACCAGGCGCACGTCAACAACCCGAAGCGGATGGCCGAGTACACCGCGCGGGCCTTCGACCGGGCGCACGCGGAACTCGGCCCGACCCAGCTGAACATCCCGCGCGACTTCTTCTACGGCGAGATCGAGACCGAGATCCCCGAGCCGCAGCGGCTCGACCGCGGCCCCGGCGGCGACAAGAGCCTCGCCCAGGCCGCCGAACTGCTGGCCGGAGCCGAATTCCCGGTGATCATCTCCGGCGGCGGGGTCGTCATGTCCGACGGCGTCGAGGAGTGCAAGGCGCTCGCCGAACGCCTCGGCGCGCCGGTGGTCAACAGCTACCAGCACAACGACAGCTTCCCGGCCAGCCACCCGCAGTGGTGCGGCCCGCTCGGCTACCAGGGCTCGAAGGCCGCGATGAAGCTCATCTCGCAGGCGGACGTGGTGATCGCGCTCGGCACCCGGCTCGGCCCGTTCGGCACCCTGCCGCAGCACGGCATGGACTACTGGCCGAAGAACGCGAAGATCATCCAGATCGACGCCGACCACAAGATGCTCGGCCTGGTCAAGAAGATCACCGTCGGCATCTGCGGCGACGCGAAGGCCGCCGCCTCGGCGCTGACCGAACGGCTCGCGGACCGGACGCTCGCCAGCGACGCCACCCGCGACGAGCGCGCCGGGCGGATCAAGGCCGAGAAGGACGCGTGGGAGGAGGAACTCACCGAGTGGACCCACGAGAAGGACCCCTACTCCCTCGACATGATCGCCGAGCAGGACCAGGAGGAGGGCAACTGGCTGCACCCGCGCCAGGTCCTGCGCGAACTGGAGAAGGCCATGCCGGCGCGGGTGATGGTGTCGACTGACATCGGCAACATCAACTCCGTGGCGCACAGCTACCTGCGGTTCGAGGAGCCCCGCTCCTTCTTCGCGCCGATGTCCTTCGGCAACTGCGGGTACGCGCTGCCGACCATCATCGGCGCGAAGGCCGCCGCGATGGACCGCCCGGCGATCGCGTACGCCGGGGACGGCGCGTGGGGCATGAGCATGGGCGAGATCATGACCGCGGTGCGGCACGACATCCCGGTCACCGCCGTCGTGTTCCACAACCGCCAGTGGGGCGCGGAGAAGAAGAACCAGGTCGACTTCTACGACCGCCGCTTCGTCGCCGGGGAGCTGGAAAGCGAGAGCTTCGCCGGGATCGCGCAGGCGATGGGCGCGGACGGCATCGTGGTGGACAAGCTGGAGGACGTCGGCCCGGCGCTGCAGAAGGCCGTCGACGCGCAGATGAACGAGGGCCGGACCACGGTCATCGAGGTCATGTGCACCCGCGAGCTGGGCGACCCGTTCCGCCGCGACGCGCTGTCGAAGCCGGTGCGGTTCCTGGAGAAGTACCAGGACTACGTGTAATCACCGGCGAAGAAACCGGCCGGGCCGCGCGCCCGGCCGGTTTTTTCTTGCCCGGCCCCGGATCTGGATCCAGTGATCGGCCGCTTTCTGGCTCTGGGCCAGTGCCAGATTCACTGCGATCGTCGACACATTCCCGTTCTCGCACACACAGGAGGTCGCCAGGTGAACGTCACGGAGCTGCGGGCCAGTGCCCGCCGACACCTCGGGCCGCACTTCACGCGCAAGGACACCTGGCAGAGCGAATTCCCGGTGTTCGTCCGCGGCGAGGGCAGCTATCTGATCGACACCGAGGGCCGCCGTCACCTCGACGGCCTCGCCGGGCTGTTCTGCGTCAACATGGGCCACGGCCGCGCGGACATCGCCAAGGCCGCCGCGGACCAGGTCGGCACGCTCGCCTACGCCAGCAACTGGGGCTCGGCGCACCCGCCGTCGATCGAGGCCGCCCGGATCATCGCCGACCTCGCCCCCGGCGACCTCGGCACCACGTTCTTCGTGAACTCCGGTTCGGAGGCGGTCGAAACCGCGCTGAAGTTCGTCCGGCAGTACCACCGCAGCCAGGGCGCCCCCGAGCGGACGAAGATCATCAGCCGCGAGATGGCTTACCACGGCACGACCATGGGCGCGCTGTCGGTCACCGGCCTGCCCAAGATCAAGGAGCCGTTCGGCCCGCTGCTGCCGGGCATCCGGCACGTGCCGAACACCCTCGGCCTCACCGGCGACTGCGGCCCGGCCGACCAGCTCGACTGCGTCCGCGCGATCGAGGCGGTCATCCTCGAAGAGGGCCCGGAGACGGTCGCCGCGGTCTTCGCCGAGCCGGTCCAGAACGGCCGGGGCGCGCTGGTCCCGCCGGAGGGCTACTGGCCGGCGCTGCGGGCGCTGTGCGACAAGTACGGCATCCTGCTGGTGTCGGACGAGGTGATCTGCTCGTTCGGCAGGCTCGGCCACTTCTTCGGCCACGGCTTCACCGGCGTCGTCCCGGACGTGATCACCTTCGCCAAGGGCTCCACCTCGGGCTACGCCCCGCTCGGCGGCGTGATCGTGCGTGAGCAGCTGGTCACCGAGCTGTACGACTCGCCGAAGGGCGGCGTCTTCACCCACGGCGCTACCTGGGGCGGCCACCCGGTGTCGACGGCGATCGCGGTCGCCAACATCAGCGCGATGCGCGACGAGAAGGTGCCCGAGCACGTCCTCTCCGAGGGCCCGAAGCTGCACGCGGCGCTGGAGTCGCTCAAGGACGCGCACCGGTGCGTCAAGGACGTCCGCGGCACCGGCTTCTTCTACGCGATCGAGCTGACGGCCGACCGGGACGGCGGCCGCGAGCTGACCGACCAGGAGTCGCTGACGGTGCTGCGGGAGGTCCTGCCGGAGGCGTTCCGCCGCACCGGAGTCATCCTCCGCGGCGACGACCGGGGCGCGACCATGCTGATGATCTCGCCCCCGCTGGTGGCCGACACCGACGTGCTGGACGAGCTGCTGCACGGCGTCGACGGCATGCTCACCGACGTGGAGAAGGCGATCCAGCCCTGACGCGGTCACCGTTGAGGCTCGTCTTGCCCAGGTCGAACGGGCTGACCAGGGCCAGTGCCGCTCTTGGCGGGCCGGGCTCGCGCCGGGTTCGGCCGCCCGTGAGGGGAACCCTGACGGACTCTGATTCCCTCAGGGTTCCCCTCACAGCCCTCCGGAGCTGGCCATGCGGGCATAAACCGGGCGACTCGGCGGTTCTGGCGTCCTTTGTGGATGGCCCGGCCAGCGTGCGGCCACGCAGCTTAACTGGCATCAGAACCTGATTCCCTCAAGGAGTCCTTCACGGACTTTTCAGACAGGGATAGCCACGACGGGCGCTGGGTACCCCTTTGTTCCGAGGGTGCCCGGCACCCGTCCTGCTGTCCGGAACCAGGCCGTTCTGGTACCGGAGCATGGCTAGCATCTGGCTCTCGCGGCGGGGCCTGTTCCTTCCTACGGTGACGGGAACCACACAGCAGCTCTCAGCGACATCGCGGCGGCGGCCGGCGCGGGGACACCGAGGTCCCCCGGCGCCGCCGGAAGGAGGAGACGTGGGTTCTGCACCGGAAACAGCCGCCGAGAGCGGTCTCAAACCGGGCCTCAAGCAACGCCACATGAATCTGATCGCACTGGGCGGCGTCATCGGCGCCGGCCTGTTCGTCGGAAGCGGCGTGGTCATCCAGTCGGCCGGGCCCGCGGCGGTGGTCTCGTTCCTGATCGCCGGGCTGATCACCGTGCTCATCATGCGGATGCTGGCCGAGATGACCGTCGCGCGGCCCGCGCTCGGCTCGTTCTACGTCTACGCCAGGGAGGCGATGGGCAACCGCGCCGGCTTCACGGTCGGCTGGATGTACTGGTACTTCTTCGTGATCGTGGTCGCCGTGGAAGCGGTGGCCGGCGGCCGGATCCTGCAGCTGTGGCTGCCGAACGTGCCGCTGTGGGTGCTCAGCCTTGGCTTGCTCCTGCTGCTCACCGCCACGAACCTGGTCTCCGCCCGGTCCTACGGCGAGTTCGAGTACTGGTTCTCCTCGATCAAGGTCATCGCGATCCTCGTGTTCCTGGTGGTCGGCGCGCTGTACCTGTTCGGCGTCTGGCCCGGCTCGCACGGCGGCGTCGGCAACCTGGTCTCGCACGGCGGGTTCGCCCCGATGGGCATCGGCGCGGTGCTGGCCGCGGTGGTCCCGTGCGTCGGCTTCTACACCGGCGCGGAGATCGTCACCATCGCCGCCGCCGAGTCCGCGGAACCGCGTCGCGCGATCGCCAAGGCCATGCGCTCCATCGTGTTCCGCGTGGTGCTCTTCTACGTCGGTTCGGTCTTCGTGGTCGTGTCGGTCAAGGCGTGGAACTCGCCGGACACCGCCGTCAGCCCGTACGCCGCGGTCCTGGACGTGCTCGGCATCCCGGCCGTCTCGACGATCATGAACGCGATCGTCCTCACCGCCGTGCTGTCGTGCCTCAACTCCGCGCTGTACACGTCGTCGCGGATGCTGTTCGCCCTCACCCGCAACGGCGACGCGCCGAAGATGTTCACCAAGCTCTCCCGCAGCGGTGTCCCCCGCCGGGCCATCATCGCGGGCACGGTCATCGGCTACGTCTCCGTCATCGCGGCCTACACCTCGCCGAACCTGATCTTCCAGTTCCTGGTGAACTCCTACGGAGCGGTCGCGCTGTTCGTGTACCTGGCGATCGCGCTGGCCCAGGTCCGGCTGCGCAAGCGGCTGCAGAACACCGATCCGGGCGCGCTGAGCCTGAAGATGTGGCTGTTCCCGTGGCTCAGCTACGCGACGATCGCGCTGATGGCGGCCGTCATCCTGGCGATGGCGTTCCTTCCGACGACCCGGTCGCAGTTCTGGCTGAGCGCGGTGACGCTGGCGCTGATCCTGATCGCGTACCAGTTCCGGAAGCGCCGTCCGGCCGGACCGGCGGCCACCACCGAGACGGACGCGACCCGGGGCGAGGCCGGAGTCGCCTCGACCTGACCGGTCTGGCGCCCCTGGATGCCGCGGTTCTGGACCTACCGCGGTGACCAGGCGTGCCCCAAGGTGAAGCCGTCCGTTCCGCGCAGGGAGGTCAGATGCACCCGTCTCCCCCGGCCCGCCGATGAGCTTCTGGCAGCTGCCCCCGGCGGCGATGGCGTTCGCCATCGCCGCCTTGCTGGCCGGAGGCCTGATCCGCGGCTACTCCGGCTTCGGCGCGTCCTTGGTGTGGGTGAGCTGCCTGTGCCTGGTCCTGCCGCCGCCCGCGGTCGTCCCGAGCACGCTCCTGCTCGAAGTAGCCTCCAGCGTGACCTTGCTGCCCAAGGCCTGGCCCGACGCCCACCGCCCGTCCGTGCGCTGGCTCCTCCTCGGCGCGCTCGCCGGGCTGCCCATGGGCATCTGGTTCCTGGCGGCGCTGCCGGAACGCGCGACCAGGCTGACCGTCGGACTGGTCGTCGGAATTTCCGCGCTGGCGCTGGCTTTCAGCCGCCGGACCCGGCGGCTGCCCGGCCGCGCCGCGTGCGGAGGGATGGGCACCGCTTTCGGAATTCTCAACGGCGCGTGCGGAATGGGCGGCCCGCCGGTCGTCCTGATGTACCTGGCGTCCCCGCTGCCGATGGCGGTGAACCGCGCGAGCCTGGTGGTCTTCTTCCTGGCCGCCGACTTGATGACGGTCGGCACCGCCGGCGCCGGAGGCTTGCTCACCGGCGACGTCCTCCTGCAGACCGCGCTGTTCCTCCCCATCGCGCTGGCCGGGGTCGGCATCGGCACCTGGCTGTACCGCCACGGCGGCGGGGACGTCCGCCGGATCGTGCTCGGCATCCTCGCCGTGCTGTCCCTCGCGTTGGTCGGCCAGGCGGTCGTCGCATGATCCTCGCCGCAGTGGCCGTCGCCTTCGCGGGCTTCATCGGCGGCTTGAGCGGGTTCGGCGCGTCCTTGGTCGGCACTCCCCTGCTGCTGCTCATCGGGCTCCCGCTGCCGCAGGTGGTGGTGATCAACCTGATCACCACGATGATCACCCGGCTCGCCGTGCTCCACCGCGAACGCAACTACATCGACTGGCGCCGCGTGGCCGTCCTCGGCGCGGCCAGCCTCCCCGGAGCCGCCGCCGGGGCACTCACCCTGCACCTGCTCCCGCCGCACGCTCTGCGTCTCTTGGCCGGGGCCGTCGTCGTCCTTTCCGGACTGCGCCTTCTGCTCCGCCCGACCCGCCAAGCCCACCCCGCGACCCCGGTCCGGCAAACCGTCGCCGGGCTGCTCGGCGGTTACCTCTCCACCACGACCTCCCTCAACGGCGCGCCCCCGGCCGTCCTGCTGGCCTCCGCGAAGGTCCCGCCGCGAACGTTCGTCGGCGATCTCGCGGGCTATTTCGTGGTGACGAACTGCCTGTCCCTGCTCCTGCTGGTCACCGCGGGCCAGTTCGACACCACCGGTCTGGCCGCCCGGCTGCCGGTCCTGGTGCTGGCCGCGCTGGCCGGGAACATCCTCGGCGGGCGCCTCGTCGGCCGGGTTCCGCGCGCGGTGTTCGACCGGGCGATCGTCGGCCTGATCGTGGTGTCCGGCATCGTGACGATGGTCGGAGCCTGACCCAGGCGTCGCTGGCCGCCCGCCTTACCGCGGTTCCACCGAGGCCTCACCCGCCGGTGCTGTGATGGTCGCAGTCCCGTTCCGAGCGGAATTGCCGAAGGAGCCGCGCTGTGGTCGTCTTCATGAACAAGCTCATCCTCACCGGATCGGCCGAGGAGCTGGAATCGGCGTACGCGAAGGTCGCCGAGTTCATGCTGGAGCAACCGGGCCTGGTCAGCTACAAATTCCTGCGCGCCGTCAACGACCCGAAGGTCTACTTCAACGTCGCCGAGTGGACCGACCGCGAATCCCTTGACCGGGCGATGAAGGACCCGGAGTTCCACGCCCGGGTGAGCAAGGTGTTCCCGCTCATCAAGGGCGACCCGCACATCGCCACCGTCGTCCAGGACGGGGCCGCGGCGGTGGCCTGACCTCTTCTGCGGAGAGCGCGGGAAAGGGCCGGGAGCTTCGTTGCTCCCGGCCCCTTCCCGCGTCCGCGGGTCACATCGCGACGCTCGCCGCGCCGTCCACCGCCAGGACGACGCCGGTCGCGAAACCGGCCTCCGGACGAGCCAGCGTCCGCACCCACCAAGCGATTTCCTCCGGACGGCCGATCCGGCCCAGCGGCACCTTGGCGCGCTGTGTCTCCCGCAGCCGGCGGATCTGCTCCGGCGAAAACCCCGCGTTCTCCGCGATCTCGGTCTCGACCGGGCCGGGCGCGACGGACACGACCCGCACGCCGTCCGGCGCGAGTTCGACCGCCCAGGTCCGGGTCAGGAAGTCCAGCCCGGCCTTGCTCGCGCCGTACACCGAGTTCATCGGCCAGCCCCGGACCGCGCCCGACGTGCTGACGTTGACGACGGTGCCCTGGCTGAGCCGGAGCCAGGGCAGACAGGCCTGGGTCAGGAGCAAGGGAGCGACCAGGTTCGTCTCCACCTGTTCGCGGGCCTGCTTCGCGTCGATGCCGCCGAGCGGGGCCCGCGTCACGACGGCCGCGTTGTTCACCAGCACGTCGATCTGGCCGAACTCCGCGGCCGCGGCCTCCGCGATCCGGTCCGCGGCGCCGTCGGCGGTGATGTCCGCGACGAGCGTCCGGATCTCCGGCCGGTTCCGGGCGGTCTCGGCCAGTTTGCTGTCCGTCCGCCCGACCGCCAGTACGTTCGCACCTTCGTCCGCGAAGCTGTGGGCGACCGCGCGGCCGATGCCCGACCCGGCTCCGGTCACCACCACCGCGGTCACGCGCGCACCGCCTTCAGCCGCTCGGCGGCCTGCGCGCGCAGCCGCGTGACCGCCGGCTCGGCGAGTTCCGGTTTCTCCGCGACGACGGTGTGCCGCAACGACATCCTGACTCCCTCAGCCGTTTCGTCGAAGGTCCATCGCTCAAGGCAGGCGGAAATCCCGGGCGGCGGCGAAGACCGTTTGGCGGCGATCAGCGTCGGCAGCACGGCCAGGTCCAAGCCGCGCCAATCCTGCTGCCGGTACACCGATTCGCAGACCGCGGCGGGGTCGCCCGGCACCGTGCGAGTGTCCGCAAAGGACAGTGTCAGCGCTTCCAGCCCCAAGCCCCGCCGGGCGGATTCCTCCAGCGACGCCAGCTCCGCCTTGCTGTTGTGGTCCACCACCTCGGCAATCCACGCGAGGCTGGCCGGATCGTCGTCGATGGCCCGGTATTCGTGCCCGAACACCACGCGCGTCCGCCGCCCGTCCAGGTCCTCCATCCGCCAGGACCCGCCCATCCGGGCCACGGGCGGCTGCGACACCTCCTGGCGGAAGTCGATCGTCCGGCGCACCGGGTCCAGCCTGCGGAACGAGGTCCAGTTCTTCACCTCGCCCTTGGCGGTGGCCCAGATCCGGAACCGCTCGGTGCCCTCGCCCTGTTCCAGGTGCTCGACGTGCACCGTCGGCCCGAACAGCACCGGCCAGCGGGTCACGTCGGCGATCAGCGCGTAGACCGCGTCGGCGGGCAGGGAGACGGTCTGCTCGTGGACGACGCGCGTCGGGGCCGCCTCGGTCTCCGGGGCCGCCATCAGTAGTTCCCGAGCCCGCCGCAGACGTTGATCGCCTGCGCGGTGATCGGAGCCGCGGTGTCGGTGGTCAGATAGGAAACGAGGCCGGCGACCTCTTCCGGGGTCGTGTAGCGGCCGAGCGGGATTTTCGCCTCGAACCGTTCGAGCACGTCGTCCTCGGTGGTGTCCCAGATCCGCGCGTAATTCCCGCGGATGTGCCCGGCCATCGGGGTTTCCACGTATCCCGGGCAGACCGCGTTCACGGTGACACCGGTCTTCGCCAGTTCGAGGCCGAGCGCCTTGGTGAAACCGACCACGCCGTGTTTGGAAGCCGAATACGGGGCGCCGAGCACCACGCCCTGTTTCCCGCCGGTCGAAGCGATGTTGATGACCCGGCCCCGGCCGCGGCCGAGCATCCCGCCCGCGTTCAGCACCTCGCGGGTGACCAGGAAAACGCTGTTGAGGTTGGTGTCGATGACGTCCGTCCACACCTCGTCGGTCAGCTGCGCGGTCGGCCCGCCGCCGGGCCGGCCCGCGTTGTTCACCAGCACGTCGACCGGGCCGAACCGCTCGGTCGCACTGCGCACGAGGTCCTTGACCGCGGTGCCGTCCCGCACGTCGCAGGCGGTGCCGTCGGCGTCGAAGCCCTTCGCCCGCAGATCCGCCACCGTGTCGACGACGCGTTGCTTGTCCCGTCCGCACAGGAACACGCGAAACCCGTCGGACGCGAGCGCGGCCGCCACCGCCAGCCCGATGCCGCTCGTCCCTCCGGTCACGATCGCGTGCTGCTTCTCTCCCCGGGTCATCGCGGTCCTTTCTCCTCGGGCGAATCTTCGCCTCCCAGCTTCCCCGGCGCCGGTGAGTTCCGGGTAGAAGACCGGTAAGGACCGCATTCGCCGTGGTCCGCGCGTTTACCGGCGCTCCAGCGGGTTTTGGGACCATCGTCGCGGACGCTCCGTCGACCGCAAAGGAATGCCATGACGAGTCTTGCCTCAGCGCTGAATCCGGTTTCCGGCGACGTTCTCCTGGACATTCAGCACTTTTACGCGCGGCAGATGTTCCTGCTCGACGAAAACCGGGTCGCGGAATGGCTCGACACCTTCGCCGAAGACGGCGTCTTCGCCTCCACCGCCCTGCCGGAACCGCTCGAAGGCCGCGCCGCGATCGAACGGCTGACCAGGGCCGGAGTCGACGCGCGCCGCCAGCGCGGAGCCGTGCACCGGCACCTGCTGACCGGCCTGCACGCGGAGCGGCGCCCGGACGGCACGATCGTCGCGCGTTCCTATGTGCTGGTGGTGGAAACCCTGCCGGAAGAGACCAGCCAGGTGTGGGCGAGCACGGTGTGCCAGGACGTGCTTCTCCGGCACGGCGACGGCTGGCTCGTGCGCCGCCGCCACGTCAGTCTCGACCGCAAAGGCCACGCCCTTCCGGTGTTGGAGGGAATGTGACACGCCCGGGTCTCTCGGAAATCGCGGACGGCGTTTTCGCATATGTGCAACCGGACGGCGGATGGTGCCTGAACAACGCCGGCGTAATCCGGTCCGCCGAGGACGCCACGGTGATCGACACCGCCGCCACCGAATCGCGGGCCCGCGCGCTGCGTTCCGCCATCGGCACCGTGACCCACGTCCGGCCGCGCACCATTGTCAATACCCATAGCCACGGCGATCACACCTTCGGGAATTTCGTTTTCGGCCCGGACACGGAAATCATCGCGCACGAACTGGGCCGCGCCGAAGCGATCGAAAACGGCCTCGCCTTGCAGAATCTGTGGCCCGGCGTCCAATGGGGAGAAGTGGTGCTGAAACCGGCGACCACGACCTTCGCCGAGCGTCTCGTCCTGCACCGCGACGACCGGCGGATCGAGCTGCTGCACTTCGGGACCGCGCACACCACCAACGACGTCGTGGTGTGGCTGCCCGAAGAACGCGTGCTGTTCACCGGCGACATCGCGTTGTCCGGCTGCACGCCGTTCGTGTTGATGGGCTCGGTCTCCGCCTCGCTGGCGGTCCTGGAACGGCTGCGCGAACTGCCCGCGTCGACGGTGGTCTGCGGGCACGGGCCGGTGGCCGGCCCCGAGGTGCTCGACGCGAACGCCCGGTATCTCCGCTGGTTGCAAGGAATCGCCGCGGACGCGATCGCCGCCGGGCACACCCCGCTCGAAGCCGCCGCCAAGACGGATCTCGGCGAGTTCGCGGGACTGCTGGACTCCGAACGGCTGGTGGCGAACCTGCACCGGGCGTTCGCCGAACACCGTGGCGCCGAGCCCGGGGTGCCGCTGGACGTGGTCGGGATTTTCGGGGAGATGGTCACCCACCACGGCGGTCTTCCGGTCTGCCACGCCTGATCGAGGTTTTGGAGAGCTTTGGACGAGTCCGTGACGGCCGCCCTGAGGGAACCAGAGTCCCATGCCAGGGACTTGAGCTGCATGGCCGCACTCCGGCTGGACCATCCACAAAGGACGCCAGAACCGCCGAGTTGCCCGCATGACCATCCGGAGGGCTGTGAGGGGAACCCTGAGGGAATCAGAGTCCCTCAGGGTTCCCCTCACGGACGACCAAACCCCGCGCGGGGCCCTGCGCGTACTCAAGCAACTCGCGACGCCGCCCGGATCTCGTCCACCAGCGACGTGCTGTGCGTGGCCGACCGGAACGCCGGATGGTCCAGCAGCTCCTCCAGAAACCCGGCCGTAGTGCTGATCCCCGGCCCGGAAATCCGGAACTCCCCCAGCGCCCGCCGCATCCGGGCGAGCGCCTGCGGGCGGTCCGGCCCCCACACCACGAGCTTCGCCAGCAGCGAGTCGTACGCCCCCGGCACGCGGTATCCGGGATAGCCGTGCGTGTCCACCCGCACGAACGGGCCGCCCGCGGGAACGAACTCGGTCAGCGTCCCCGGGGCCGGGACGAAATCGCGATCCGGGTCCTCGGCGTTGATCCGGCATTCGACCGCGCAGCCGCGGCGCGCCACGTCCTGCTGGGAGAACCCCAGCGGCAGCCCGGCCGCGATCCGGATCTGCTCGCGCACCAGGTCGAGGCCGGTGACCATTTCGGTCACCGGGTGCTCGACCTGGATCCGGCTGTTGACCTCCATGAACGAAAACGCGCCGTCCGGCCCGACCAGGAACTCGAACGTGCCCGCGCCGACGTAGCCCGCCGCGAGCGCGCTGCGCACGGCGACCCGGCCCATCTCGGCGAGCAGTTCCGGGTCGAGGCCCGGCGCGGGAGTCTCCTCGACCAGCTTCTGGTGCCGCCGCTGCACCGAGCAGTCCCGTTCCCCCAGGTGCACGCCGTTGCCGTGGGTGTCGCACAGCACCTGGATCTCCACGTGCCGCGCCGGGTTCAGGTACCGCTCCAGATACACCCGCGCGTCGCCGAACAGCGCGAGGGCGGTCCGGGTCGTCTCGCCGTACTTCCAGGCGAACTCGCCGGGTTCGGACACGACCTGCATGCCCTTCCCGCCGCCGCCCGCCGCCGGCTTGAGGATCACCGGATACCCGATGCCGTCGGCGATCCGCCGGGCTTCGTCGGCCGCGGCCACCGGTTCGAGGCTGCCCGGCAGCAACGGCATCCCGGTGCCCGCCATCAGCGTCCTGGCCTCGACCTTGTCGCCGAGTTTCCGGATCACGTCGGCGGGCGGCCCGATCAGGGTGAGCCCGTTGCTCGCGCAGACCTCGGCGAAATCCGGTTCCTCGGAAAGGAAACCGTAACCGGGGTGCACCGCCTCGGCCCCGGTTTTCAGCGCCGCCTCGATCACCGCCGGGATGTAGAGATAGCTCGCCTTCGCCGCGGCCGGCCCGATCCGCACGGCCTCGTCGGCGAACCGGACCACCGCGGAATCCTCGTCGGCGGCGGAATACACGGCGATCGACCGGATGCCGAGCTCCCGGCACGTCCGGGCCACCCGGAGGGCGATCTCGCCCCGGTTTGCGATCAGTACCGAACCGAACACGGCCGCTCCTCGTCGTTTCTGTTACCGGGCAAGGGAAACTCGTCAGCCATCCTGCGCGAGGGCGAACAGCCGGGCCCCGTATTCGACCGACGCCCCGTTCTCGGTCAGCACCGCGGCGACCCGGCCGTGCCGGTCGGCCTCCACCGGGATCATCATCTTCATCGCCTCGATGATGCCCACCTGTTTCCCCGGCGCGACCAGGTCTCCTTCGCTGACGAACGGCGGCGCGCCCGGCTCGGGAGCGTGGTAGAAGACGCCGACTGTCTGCGCGAGCAGGTATTCGAGATCGTCCACGGTCTCCTCGGCCGGAGTCACCGCCGAAGGCGCGGCCACCACCGCTTCGCCGCTCGCCGCGACCGGCCATTCCAGCTCCACCGCGACGTCCCCCGCACGCAGCCGCAGGACCGCCGGCGGCTGCCGCACCCCGGACAGCAGCCCGGACGCGTGGGTGCACACCGCGTCCACCAGCCGCAGGAGTTCGGGGTGGTCCGTCGTGTTCTCGTGGTCGGTCATGCGCTCAGGCCCCCGTCCTCTCGGCGGGACTCCGTCCCGCGATGCGCCGCGCCGAACCGGCGGAAGCGGGCGTGCCGCCGGGTGAGGAGTTCCATCTGCTCCTGCTCGCCCAGCCGGGCCAGCTCGCCGAGCAGCACGGCGCGCAGGCGCTCAGCGGCGAGATGGTGATCCGCCTGGACGCCGCCGGCGGGTTCCCGGATCACCGCGTCCACGACGCCGAGGCCCAGCAGCCGTTCCGCGCTCACGCCGAGCGCGGCGGCGGCTTCCGGGGCGGACTGCGCGTCCTTCCACAGGATCGCCGCGCAGCCTTCCGGGCTGATCACCGAGTACACCGCGTGCTCCCAGATCAGCACCGTGTCCGCGACCGCGAGGGCGAGCGCGCCGCCGCTGCCGCCTTCGCCGGTCACCACCGCGACGATCGGCACCGGCAGCCCGGCCATCAGGCGCAGGTTCTCCGCGATCGCGATGGCCTGGCCCTGTTCCTCGGCCTCCACGCCGGGATGCGCGCCGGGCGTGTCCACCAGGGCCAGCACCGGCAGCCCGAGTTTCGCCGCGAGCCGCATGAGCCGCGCGGACTTCCGGTAACCGCTCGGCTGCGGCATCCCGAAGCCCGCCGCGGCGAGTTCGGCCGCGTCGTGCCCCTTCTGGTGGCCGAGCACCAGCACCGGAAGTCCGCCGATCCGGCCGAAACCGCCGACCAGCGAAGGACTGTCGGCCGACAGCCGGTCGCCGCGCAGTTCGACGAACTCGTCCAGGATCCGGTGGAAGTAGTCCCGCGCGGTCGGCCGGTCCAGCGCCCGCGCCGAGCGCACCGCCTGCCACGGATCCCGCGCTTCGAGCGCTCCCGGGTCCCGCACCAGCGCGTCGCCGATCTCCGCCGCCGGACCGGAAGCCGCGACGTGCCGGTTGCCCGCCGACAGCAGCCTGCCGATCGTGCCGCGCAGCTCGCCGCGCGGGCAGATCAGGTCGACCAGCCCGTGCGCGAGCAGGAATTCGGCGGTCTGGAAGTCCGGCGGCAGATCCTGGCGGATGGTCTGCTCGATCACCCGCCGCCCGGCGAAGCCCATCCGCGCGCCCGGTTCGGCCACCAGCACGTCGGACAGGGACGCGAACGAGGCGGCGACCCCGCCGAACGTCGGGTCGGTGATCAGCGAAACGGTGAGCACGCCCGCCTCGTCGAGCTGCGCGAACGCCTGGCTGGTCTTGGCCATCTGCATCAGCGACAGCGCGCCCTCCTGCATCCGGGCGCCGCCGGAGGCGGTCACCACCAGCAGCGGGGTGCGGGTGCGCAGCGCTTCCTCGGCGGCCTGGGTGATGAGTTCGCCGACCGCCGAGCCGAGGCTGCCGCCCAGGAACCGGAAGTCCATCGCCGCCACGACCACCGGCTGGCCCTCGATCGTCCCGCGAGCGCAGAGCACCGCCTCGTCGAGCCCGGTCTCGCGGCGGGCTTCCGCGAGCCGCCGCGGGTACGGCTTGAAGTCGACGAAGCCCAGCGGATCGGTGTCGGCGGCCCGGAATCCGAGCAGCTCCGCCGAACCCGGGTCGAGCAGCTGGGCGAGCCGTTCCGGCGCGGCCACCCGGCCGTGCCGCCCGCATTCCGGGCACACCCCGAGGGAGCGGGACAGCCGTTTGCCGTAGATCAGGTCGCGGCAGCCGGCGCAGACGACCCACTCGGCGGGGTCCGCGGCGGCGCGGTGCATCAGAGTTCCCGTCACGTGAAGCTCCTTCCTGCTCGGCGGGCCCGCTCAGCCGGCCGTGACGTTCAGGCCTTTGTTCACCAGGTCCACCAGCTCGGCCGGGGAGCCGACCGACGTGACGTCGTCGTCCGCGAGCACCACGCCGTAGTCGTGCTTGATCCGGGCGGACGTCTCCAGCAGCGCCAGGGAGTCGTACCCGAGCTGTTCGAAGGTCGCGGTCGCGATCTCGCTGTCCAGATCGATGCCCTCCTCTTCGCCGGCCACCTCGCGCAGCAGGCTTTTGAGGGAGTCCAGGGTGAATTCCGCCATTTCGGGGTCCTTCCGCTCAGTCGTTCACTGCGTTGCCCGGACGACCATGGCCGAGTTGTATCCGCCGCGGCCGCGGGCCAGCACCAGCGCGGCGCCGACCCCGGCCTCCCGCGGCGCGTCCCGCACCAGGTCGATCGGGTGTTCCGGGGCCGGCTCCGCGACGTACAGCGTGGGCGGGATGACCTGGTCCCGGATGGACAGCAGCGCGCTCGCCAGGTCGAGCGACGCCGCCCCGGAGTAGAGCCGTCCGGTCATCGTCTTCGGCGCGGTCACCGGAACCCCGCGCGGCCCGAACACCGCGGTGATCGCGGCGCTCTCGATCCGGTCCAGGTCCGGGATTCCCGCCGCGTCCGCGAAAACCACGTCGATCTCGTCCGGAGTCGCCTCGGCTCGTTCCAGCGCCAGTTCGATCGCCCGCCGCAGCCCCGGCTCACGTCCGCTGTCCGGCTTCGGGTCGAAAGTCGCCGCGTACCCGGAAATCTCGCCGTAGCACCGGGCTCCGCGCTCCTTGGCCGCTTCCCGGTCCTCGACCACGAGGATGGCCCCGCCTTCTCCGGGCACGAAACCGTCCGCCTCCGCGCTGAACGGCCGGTAGCCCTGCTCCGGGTCGACGGCCCGGGTCAGCGAACCCGTCGCGAGCTGGGCCACCCAGCCCCACGGGCACAGCGAACCGTCCACTCCGCCGGTGACCACCAGCCGCACTCCCTTGCGCAGCTGCCGGGTCGCCTGCGCCACCGCGTCCAGCCCGCCCGCCTCGTCGGTCACCACCACACCGCTGGGACCGCGCATCCCGTTGCGGATCGAGATCTGGCCGGTGTTGACCGCGTAGAACCACGCGAACGACTGGTAGGCGCTGACGTACTCGCTGCCCTTGCTCCACAGCTTCTCCAGCTCGTGCTGGGCGAATTCGAAGCCGCCGGACGCGCTCGCGGTGACGACGCCCATCGAGAACTCGTCGAACTCGCCCGCCACGGCCTTCGCGTCGGCCAGCGCCCAGTCCGCGGCGACCAGCGCGAGCTGGGTCATCCGGTCGGTCTGCGGCACGAGCCTGCTCGGCAGGTGCTCCCGCACCCGGAAGTCCGGGATCTCGCCGAACAGCGAGGACGGGTACCGGGCCGGGTCGAAGCGGGTGATCGGGCCGATCGCGCCGCGGCCTTCCAGCGTGGCGGACCAGAATTCGTCCACGCCCATGCCGTTCGGCGCGGTGACGCCGATTCCGGTCACCACCGGGTTGCCGCTCACGACGCCGCCCCTTCCGGGCGGGTCAGCACCATCGCGCTCTGGAACCCGCCGAACCCGCTCCCGACGCTGAGCACCGCGTCGAGCCGCCGTTCCCGCGCCGCGAGCGGCACGTAGTCCAGATCGCATTCCGGGTCCGGCTCGTGCAGATTCGCCGTCGGCGGCACGATCCCGTGCTCGATGGCCAGCGCACAGGCGGCGATCTCGATCGAGCCGATCGCGCCGAGCGAATGCCCAACCATCGACTTGATCGAGCTGACCGGGGTGCGGTAGGCGTGCTCGCCGAGGCTCGATTTGAACGCGGCGGTCTCGTGCCGGTCGTTCTGCCGGGTCCCGGAGCCGTGCGCGTTGATGTAGTCGATCGCCGTTCCCGGCAGCCGGGCCTCGTCGAGCGCCGCGGTGATCGCGGCCGACATTTCCCGACCGTCCGCCCGCAGTCCGGTCATGTGGTAGGCGTTGCAGCGCGACGCGTACCCGGAGATCTCGGCGTAGATGTGCGCTCCGCGCCGCCGCGCGTGTTCGTACTCCTCAAGCACGAACATCGCGGACCCTTCGCCCAGCACGAATCCGTTGCGGCTGCGGTCGAACGGCCGCGACGCGGTGCCCGGTTCGTCATTGCGCGGGGTGGTGGCCTTGATCGCGTCGAAACAGGCCAGCGTGATACCGGCGATCGGCGCGTCCGTCGCCCCGGTGATCACCACGTCGGCGTCGCCGTCGCGGAGCAGGTCCGCGGCGTAGCCGACCGAATCGAGCCCCGAGGTGCACCCGGCGGAAACGACCGAGGTCGGTCCCTCGGCCCCGACCGTCCACGCGACCTCCGCCGCCAGCGAGCTCGGCACGAAATAGTCGTAGAAATGCGGAACCGCGTATTCGTGGTCGGTCAGCCACATCCGGCCGCCGTTGCTGATGACGACGTATTCCTCTTCGAGTTTCATCGTGCAGCCGACCGCGCTGCCGAGCGCGACCCCGATCCGGCCGGGATCGAGCGACGCGAATTCCAGTTCGCTGTCGGCCACCGCCTCGCGCGCGGCGACCACCGCGAACTGCGCGGCCCGGTCCATCCGGCGGATCTCCTGCGGCCCGAGGCCGTGCGCCGCCGGGTCGAAATCGCATTCGCCGGCCACCTGCGACCGGTACGGTTCGGGGTCGAGCAGCGTGATCCGGCGGGTCGCGGTACGGCCGGCGGAGATCAGGTCCCAGAACTCCTTGGCGCCGCCGCCACCCGGAGCCATGACCCCGATCCCGGTGATCACGACTCGTCGGGCGTTCGACATGGATTGTCCACACCTTCCCTTAACGGACCGCCTCGCGGCGGCCAGCCGAATGCCGGCCAGCCGCGCTGCCAGCCGAAACCGGACCGGACAGTTCCGGCCCCGCATTTATTCTTTCAGCGGCCGGTACAGGAAAACTAAGGCGCCGCTGTAGAAAACGCGCTCAGGAAAACGCGGGCGCGTGCCGCACGGCCCATTCCCGGAAAGTCGCCGCCGAGCGGCCGAGCACCTCGGAAACGGTCGGCACGCATTCCGCGCGCACGTTTCCGGGACGGGCCAGCGCCTGTTCCAGCGATTCCAGCACCCCGGCCACCGTTTCTTCGGGATGCTTCCGCAGCATCGCGGACCGGTGCTGCGCCAGGGAAACCCGCCGGACCTCGATGACCCGGCCCAGCACCTCGCCGAGCACCGCGATCTGGCCCGCCGCGCTGAGCTGCTCCGGCCCGCTCAGGTCGTACGTCTTGCCCGCGTGGCCATACGCGCACAGCGCTTCCACCGCCACCGCGGCGATGTCGGCCGGATCGATCGGAGCCTGCACCAGGTCCGGCGCCGGAGTGGCGGCGGTCCCGTCCGCGCTGATCGATCCCGCCCACGCCAGCGCGTTCGACATGAACTCGCCCGGACGCAGGATCGTCCATTCCAGACCGGAGCCGCGCAGCGCGTCCTCCGCGTCGCGGTGCCAGACCGCGAGCGCGTTGTCCTGCCCGGAGCCGTCCGCTTCGGCGACTCCGGCCGAAGACAGCTGCACGATCCGCTTCACCCCGGCTTCCACGGCCGCGTTGATCAGGTTCGCGTCGTGGAGCGCCTTGCAGTGCCCCGGCGACATCAGGAACACACTCTCGATCCCGTCGAGCGCCGGCGGCAGGCTCTCCGGCACGCCCAGGTCACCGCCGACCACCTGCGTTCCCGGCGGCAGGTCAGCCTTCTCCGGGGAGCGGGTAAGCGCCCGCGCTGGCACGCCGTCCGCACTCAACCGGGCGAGCACCGCGCCGCCGACCGTGCCGGTCGCTCCCGTCACGAGGATCATTCCGCACCTCGGTCCAGGACAGTGCGCAACGCCCGCTCCAACTCCGCTGGTGTGGACTGCCTTGGTGCCCGCCACGCGATGAACCGATCCGGGCGGACCAGCACCGCACCGGCGTCGGTCACCCCGTACGCCCGCGCCCACCGGTCGGCGACGGATGCGCCGATCCGGAAGCCCCGCAAGGGAATTCCCAGCCTCTCGGCGATCTCCGGCACCGAGTCCAGCAGCCGTGTCTCGGCGGGCCCGGCCAGCAGCACGAACTCGCGCCCGAACAACCCGATCGTCGAATCCGCCTCGGCACCAGGCCCCAGCGGAACATCGGGCGCCCGTGATCCCGGACGTCCGGTCGGCTTCGTCGGATCCTCCAGCAATTCGCCCTCGTCGCCGGGCTCCCGCACCACCGCGCCGTGCGCGTACCGGTAGCCGAAGACCTGCGTGACCGGGCTGATGATCTCCGCCGCGGTGCCGTCGTCCAGCCCCGGCGCGAGCCGCTGCAGCGTGTTCGCGAACTGCTGCTCGGCGATCATCTCGGCGACCGGCCTGCGTTCCGCGTCGTGGCTGTCCAGCAAGCCCGGACCGGCCTCGCCCCGGAGCACCGCAGCCAGCTTCCACGCGAGGTAGAACCCGTCCATGATCGCCGTGCTGCCGCCGAGCCCGCCCGGGGCGGGGACGACCTTGGCCGCGTCGCCGATCAGGTGCACCCTGCCCTCGGTGAACCGGTCCGCGATGCTTTCCACCAGCGGCGTCTCGCCGACCCCGGTCACCGCCAGCTCCAGCTCCGGCATCCCGAGCCCGCGCCGGACCAGCCCGGCCGCGCGCTCCGGCGGCCAGTCCCGCCAGTCGACCGGCTCGTCGGTCAGCCCTCGGATGTAGCCGTACCGCCCCGGCACGTCCGTGGTGTAGAAAACGCCGGGCATGCTGTCTTCCAGCAAATGGAACAGCGCGAACCGTTCGCCTTCCGCGACGCCTTCGAGGTCGGCGAGCGGACCGGACATGTCAGCGTCGAAGAACACCCGCAGCAGATGTCCCAGCACGCCCCGGCCGTGCGAACCGATGCCCGCGCCTTCGCGGACCGGGCTGCGCCGCCCGTCCGCGCCGACCAGGTAGCCGGCCCGCACCGTCCGTTCCACGCCGTTCTCCCGCAGCACCGCGGTGACCCCGTCGGCGTCCTGGTCGAACGAAACGAGTTCGGTGGAGAACCGCAGTTCGGCGCCGAGTTCGCGGGCCCGTTCGGCCAGGATCGGCTCAGTCCGTTCCTGGCTCGCCATCGCCCATTCCTGCGGCGACACGTGCCGCATCGACATTTCGCCGTTGGTCATGATGCTGTGCAGCACCGGACCGGCCAGCGACTTCGCGACGACCATGTAGAAGTCCTCGCTGCCGCCGGGGCCGGCCGCCCGGACCCGGTCGGCGACGCCGCCGATCGCCAGCGCCTCCATCACGTGCGGGTACTGGCCCCGCGCCTTCATCACGGCCGATGTGCTCGGATGCTTTTCCACCAGCAGCGGCCGGACCCCGTGCAGCCCGAGGAAGAGCGCGGCGGTCAGCCCGGCCAGTCCGCCGCCGACGATCAACGCCGGCACCTCGTCAGTCACGGTTCGCCTCCTCCCCCGCCGCTCAGGCGAACCGGGGCAGCACGTGCTCGGCGAACAGCCGCATGGTGCGCACCGATTCCTCGAGCGGCATGTTCCCGGCCGTCGGCTGCAGGCTGATCGTGATCTCGCCGAACCATTCGCGGATCTGGCGCACCTGGTCCACGACCTCGTCCGGCGTGCCGACCAGCACCTTGGTCTCGCGGATCTGGTCCTCGAAGCTGCTCGACTTGGCCTTCTGCGCGATCTGCTCGTAGCCGCGGTACTGCTCGCTGCGGGTGGTGGCCCACGACGTCACCGCGCTGAGGAGCTTCTCGTGCGTGTTCTCGGCGTACTCCTTGCCCAGCGTCCTGGCCTGTTCCGGGTCCTCGGAAAGGTAGGTGTTGTAGGTCATGTGGACCTGGCCCTCGCCCGGGTGCCCGGCGCCGGCGTAAGCCTTGCGGTACAAGGCGAGCATGTCCTGGACCTTCTCGACCTTGTTGATCGAGGGCACCATCATCACGCCGTAACCGGCGACTCCGGCGGCCTCGGCCGACTCCGGCGTGCGCGCGGTCGCGACCAGGATCGGCGGATGCGGCTCCTGGAACGGCCTCGGCAGCATGGTCACCGGGCCGAACTGGTAGAACTGGCCGTCCCACACCACGTTCTCCTCGGCCCACAGCCGGCGGCACGCTTCGACGCCCTCGTCGAACCGCGGCCGGCTTTCGTCCATGGAGATCTGGAACGCGGCGAATTCGTCGGGAAGGAAAGCGCGGCCGAAGCCGACCTCCAGCCGCCCGCGCGAAATGTTGTCCAGCATCGCCAGTTTCCCGGCCAGCTTCAGCGGATGCGTGAACGCGGGCAGCACCGCGCCGGTCACCAGGCGGATCCGCTCGGTCCGCGCGGCCACCGCGGCGAGGAAGGTCACCGGGTCGGGGCTGTAGCCGCCGTACGAGGTGAAATAGTGCTCGACGGTTTTGACGTGCTCGAAGCCGAGCTTTTCCGCCAGCTCCGCGAGTTCGAGGAATTCCGCGAACACCTGCCCGCCGCTCTTTTCCTCCGGCGTGACGTTGGGCGCGAGATTGATGCCGAACTTCATGAGTCCTCCTGAGGTTGTCGGGGGATGTCAGCGCCCGGCCGGAATCGCGCGGGCGTCGCCCGCCGGCCACGCGGAATAGTTCTTGCGGTGATAGACGAGCGGGGGCCGGTCGTACGCCTCGCCGTCGTCGAGCAGGCCGATCACGACCGAGTGGTCGCCGACCCGGATTTCTTCGCGGACCGAGCATTCCGCGTGCGCGAGCACGTGCCCGGAGAAGATCGGCGCGCCGCCGCTCAAGGGCGCGGGAAGCCAGTCGAACCCGGCGAACTTCCCCCGGCCCTTCCGGGCGAACCGGTCGGCCAGCGCGCTGCCGTTCCCGGCCAGGAAGTTCACCACGAACGCCCGCGAGTACCGGATCGCTTGCAGCGTCTGCGAATTCTCGTCGAGGCAGACCAGGAGCAGCGGCGGGGTCTTGGCCACGGCGGTCACCGTGTTCATCGTCAGGCCGCACGGTTCGCCGTCGTCGCCCACCGAGGTGACGACCGCGACGGCCGTGGGCAGCGAACCGAAGATCTCCCGGAATGTGTCGGGGTCGACAGGCATGGTCATCCTTCCGCGGTCGAGCCGTCGTGCCACACCGAACGGTGCTCGACCAGCCAGGAATCCCCGGACCGCACCAGCACGTCCTCCGCGCGGGTGCTGAGGTGCACCTCCGCGGAGCCGCCGGCCGGCGTCTGCACGACCGTCGCGTAGTAGCGGGTGCGCACCACGCCGGGACCGGCGGGCCGCGCGGTCACCATCCCGATCCAGTGCCGCCGTTCGAGCTGTTTCGCCGCCACCTTCTCGACCGCGCCACGCATCTTCGCCGCGATCTCGTGCCGGCCCTGCCACGGCTGGGGAAGCACGTTCTGTTCGAACACCCCGTCCGGGGTGAACGTGCGCGCCCATTCCTCGGCCGCCCCGTCGTCGAGCAGCTGCATCTGAGCGGCATAGAACTGCTGGAGTTCGGCGTAGACCACCGCGTCCACCATCGCGACCGTTCCGTCGCCGGTCGTGGCGGTCATGAGCGGGCCTTCGCGGCGCGTTCGGCGAATTCCTTGGCCAGCCCCAAGGTGATCTGACTGTTGCCGCTCAGCGCCGACCGGGCGAACTCTTTGGCGCGCTCGATCGTCGCGCCGGCGCCGAGCACCGATTCGACCCGCCGCGGATCGATCACGACCGAGTGCTGCGAGGTGATCCGCACCCCGGCTTCGGTCTCGTCGAAGAACCAGCATCCGACGTGCGCGGAAAGCAGCGCGGGCAGCACCTGCTGCTTGTACGCGATCTTCTTTTCGGCGAGGCAGATCCGCACCGATCGCGTGGTGTGCGCGGAACCGTCCTTGGCCGTGGTGTCCATTTCGAGGATCTGCACGTCCGGGGCCGGTTCGGCGACGTCGGCCCGTGCCACGTGCGGCAACCGGGCAGGCCAGTCCTGTGCGTCCCGGATGAACGCGTACGCGTCGGCCCGCGAGCCGTCGACCACCACACTGTCCGCGAAGGACAGTGTGCCGCCGCTTTCCTTTTCCTGTTCAGCTCCCGTTTTCAGCGCGGCCAGCTCGTGCGCGCTGTTCTCGCCGACCACTCGCTCGATCCAGGCCAAGCTCTCCGGGTCACCGGTCAGCGCGCGATATTCGTGCCGGATGCGGACCGTGCTCGAGCCGTGCCCCGGTTCGACCGACCATTCGCTGTTCATCGCGGCGAGCGGCGGCGGCGAAGTCAGCTGGGAAAACCGCACGGTGGTCGGCCCTTTCCCCGCCGCCCGCCCGGTGACCCAGCTTTTCACCTGGTCGCCCGCGGTGGCCCAGACCTGGAACCGTTCTCCGGCCGCGCCGTCGCCGAGCCTTTCCACGTGCACCATCGGCGGAAATACCAGGGGCCAGTTCTCGATGTCGTCGATTGTGGCGAAGATGCGATCAGCGGGCGCCCCGATCGTCTCGGCGTGCACACTGGTCTGCCATTCGTCTTCGGGCAAGGCTGCCTCCGTCCCCGTGAGTCTTTTCCAGACGCGGCATCGCGAACCGGGTAAGGCCAATGCTGGCAGCCCGCACTGAGGCTTTCCTGGAGCCGCGGTACATCGCGGCTGAAATGTCCTGCGCACCGCGAGAATAGCGGCATTGCTTGTGACTTGACTCACACTCGAATGGTCGGCTTGACCTCGACATAACTAGAGATGAAAGACTCCGTTTTGCTTATGGCACAACGGTTTTGCCGATATCCGACACGAGGGAGGACTCCATGCACGGGCCGATTGCCGGCTACGCGACCGAGCGCGGATCGGCGGTGCGTCGATGACGAATCCGCAGGGAAGGGGCGCGGAAGAAGCCGGAATCCGCGGTTCGACGGAGAATTCTCCGAGTGAATCGAAATCCGTACGGTCGCCGAGCAAGATGCTGGCCCTGACGCTTCTCGCGTCCGCCCAGTTCATGCTGGTCGTCGACAGCTCGATCGTGAACATCGCGCTTCCCTCGATTCAGGCCGACCTGAAAATGTCGGCCGCCGAGCTTTCCTGGGTGGTCAACGCGTACGTGCTCGTATTCGGCGGCTTCCTGCTGCTGGGCGGGCGGCTGGCGGACCTCGTCGGCCGCCGCCGGATGTTCATGCTCGGACTCGGCCTGTTCACCCTCGCCTCGCTGCTCGGCGGTTTCGCGCAGAGTTCGGAATGGCTCTACGGCGCGCGAGCGGTGCAGGGACTCGGGGCCGCGCTCACTTCGCCCGCCGCGCTTTCCTTGCTCACCACCACGTTCTCCGAAGGCAAGGAGCGCAACCGGGCGCTCGGCATCTGGGGCGCCGCGGTCGGCGCGGGCGGAGCGTGCGGCGTGCTGCTCGGCGGCGTGCTCACCAGCTGGCTCGGCTGGGAATGGGTGCTGTTCATCAACGTGCCGGTCGGCGTCATCGCCATCGCGCTCGCTCCCCGTCTGCTGCGCGAGAGCGTCGCCGACGACGCGGCGGGAATCGACGTGCCCGGCGCGGTCTTCATCACCGGCAGCATGGCGTTGCTGGTCTGGGGCCTCGTGGACGCGGAAAAGTCCGGCTGGGGATCCACCGGGACGATCGTGCGGCTGGCCGTCGCGGTCGTGCTCTTCGCCGCCTTCGTCGTCACCGAGAAACGGGTCAAGAACCCGCTGGTCCCGTTCTCCATTTTCCGCAACTGGGCGGTGACCTCGGCGAACGTGCTCAACGTGCTGCTGAGCATGACGCTGCTGGCGATGTTCTTCTTCATCGCGGTGTACCTGCAGGAGGTGCTCGGGTTCAGCGCGCTGGTGGCCGGCCTCGCCTACCTTCCGCTCACCGCGACCATCGTCGCCTCCTCCCAGCTCGCCGGGAAACTCGTCGGCAAGCTGGGCCCGAAATGGGCCGCGGTCACCGGGCTCGCGCTGCTGACCGCCGGGCTGGGCTGGTTCGCGGCGGTGCGGGCGGGCGGCAGCTACGCGGTCGACGTCCTCGGGCCGTCGCTGCTCTGCGGCACCGGCATGGGGCTTTCCCTTGTCGCCGTGACGATCGCGGCGATGAGCGGCACCCGCCCGCAGGAGGCCGGGCTCGCGTCCGGGCTGATCAACACGACCCAGCAGATCGGCGGCGCGCTCGGCCTCGCGATCATCGCGTCGATCGCGGCCGCCACGACCGCGGGCTTCGGCGCGGGCGCGGAGCACAATCCGCAGTACCTCGCCGAAGGTTTCCAGAACGGTTTCCTTCTGGCCGCCTGCGTCGCGCTCGCCGCGGCGCTGCTCTCGCTCGTGCTGTTGCGTTCCCGCGGACCCGCCGCGGCGCCGCAGACCGAAGAGCAGATTTCCCCCGCGTCCAGCTGAATAGCCGGTCACCGGCCCGTCGTGCCGCTGCGCTGTCGAATTCCCCCGGACAGCGCAGTGGCACTTCGCGCCGCCGCTCCGCCAATTCCGCGTGAATATGTTTCGACGGCCTGTCCGAAGCGTCCCGTTCCCTGGACTCTCCGCTCAAACCCGTGCTAGGCTCGTCACCGTCTGTAGACACGCGCAATTGAACACGGGCGGCATCGTGTTCCGCTGTTTAACCTTATTTCCGCCAATCGGCGAAGCTTGACGTTTCGGCACTGTCGCGGCACTGGATCAGAGCTTCGCGAAATAGGACCGGCATGTTCAGTTAGTGATATACCTTTGGGGGAAAACTTGCGTTTCTACGTACTTGGCGGCCTTCGCATCACGAACGGGAAGGAATCGTACCTGCCGACCGCGCCCAAACAACGCCAGCTCGTCGCGCTGCTGCTGCTCAACGCCAACAAACCGGTGTCGACCGAAACCTGCATGAGCGAACTGTGGGAGGGCCGCCCGCCGAGGACGTGGGCGCAGACCCTGCAGACCTATGTGCTGCAGATCCGCCGCACGCTGGCCGCGGACCCGGACCTGGGTTCCCTGTCGGCGGCGAGGAAGCACCTGGCCACCATCGCCCGCGGCTACGCCATGGTCGTCCCGCCGGAAACCTTCGACCTCGAGCGGTTCCGGGAATCGGCGGCCCGGGCCCGTGCCGCCCGCCAGGCCAGGGACGACCTGCTGGTGTCGCAGCGCAGCCGCGAGGCGCTCGCCGCCTGGAACGGCCCGGCGCTGTCCGACGTCGACCTCGGCCCGATCCTGCGCGGCCAGGTGCGCAGCCTCGAGGAGGCGCGGGCCTCCACCGCCGAGCAGTGCTACGAGGCCGAGCTGCGCCTGGGGTACCACCGCGAACTGCTCAGCGAACTCGGGGCCGCGGCCGCGCAGGATCCGATGAACGAGAACCTCCAGGCCCTGTTCATGCTCGCGCTGTACCGGTCCGGCAGGCAGGTGCAGGCGCTGGAGGTGTTCCGGCGGCTGCGCACCGACCTCGCCGGGGAGCTGGGCCTCACCCCGTCCGCGCGGATCAGCCGGCTGCACGAGGCGATCCTGCGGATGGACCCGGAGCTGGACGACCAGAGCCGGCAGCAGCCCGCCCTCATCCCCAGCTTCGCGAGCCAGCCCTGATCGTTTCCCGGGAACCACGACCGGAGGTCGCCTTGACATCGGCATCGGGCGGGTCCGCGCCCGCTCTTCGTTTCGGAATCAATCTCCTCGCCACCGGATCGCGCCGGGAATTCGCCGCGAAATGCCGGAAAGCCGAATCGCTCGGCTACGACGTGCTCCTGCTGTCCGACCATCTCCGCCTGCCGTCCTCCCCCGCCGCCGCGGCCGCGGCCATGGCCCCGCTGCCCGCGCTCGTCTCCGCAGCCGAAGCCACGGAACGGCCGAGAGTCGGCACTTTCGTGCTCAACGGCGGTTTCCACAACCCGCTCCTGCTGGCCCGCGACATCGCCACGATCGACCGGCTCACCGAAGGCAGGCTGGAACTCGGCCTCGGCACCGGCTACGTCCGCGGCGAGTTCGAGGCCGCCGGCCTGCCCTGGGGCACCGCACGAGACCGCGTCGACCGTCTGGAAAGACTGGTCACCGAGGTCGGCTCGTTCCTGGAAGACCCGGGCTTCGGGCTAGATCTCGTGCAGAAACCGCGCCCACCGCTGCTGATCGGAGCCAACGGCGACCGGATGCTCCGCTTCGCCGCCGAAAACGCGGACATCGTCGGATTCAGCGGCCTTCGCCAGGACCCCGGCAAAGCGTCCGGCGAACTGACCCTCGTCGACGCACCCGCGATGGCCGAACGAGTCGACTACCTGAGGAAAACCGCCGCCGACCTCGGCCGCCGCCCCGAACTGAACGTCCTGGTGCACACGGTGGCCCGCACCGCCGACCCACGAGCCGCGACAAGAGGCATCCGCGGCCGCCCGGACGGAATGACCGACGACGAGGCGCTCCACCTCCCCGGCCTGCTCGCGGGTTCGGACCGCGAACTGGCGGACGGGGTCCTCGAACGCCGGGAACGCTTCGGCTTCACCTATTTCACCGTGCTGGAACCCTTCATGGACCAGTTCGGGCACGTCATCGACCAACTGCGCTGAAGGAGACGCCATGATCGTGCTGGTGAACAAAATGACCGTGACCGGTTCCCCCGAGACCTACGAAAAGCTCTACGAACGAGCGGGCCGGTACATGGAAGAACAGCCCGGACTGATCCGGTACCAGCTCTCCCGCTCGGAGAAACAGTCCGACGTCTATTTCAATGTCGCGGAATGGGAATCGGCGGAAGCCTTCGAACAAGCCGCCCGCGGCGACCGTTTCGCCGAACTGCTCGCCGACTTGACCGGCTTGGTGGAAAGCGATCAGGACCTGTACGAGGTGGTCCTCGAAGGCGCCCCCGGAAAATAGCCCGACGCTGAAGCGGCCGGCCCGGTCTATGCCGGGCCGGCCGTTTCGTTCAGCTCCCCGGAACCCCCAGCGACGACCAGAACCCGCACTGATGCTCGGCCGCGAGATCAACGAGCCCGATCCCGCCGGAGAACGCGAGCACATCCGAACTGGCGCCGAACCGAGGCCAGACCGGAGCACCCGGCGAAGCGGGAACACCCGTGCGGGCAAAGGAAGTCCAGTACCCGATCATAGCGTCGCCCAGAGCACGTTGCGGCGCCGTCAATTCCGCGCCAGCCTCGGCGTACCGGAACAAGTACTGCAATTCCGCCGTGTGCTGCGCGCCGCCGGGAAATCCCGGAATCTCCTTACGCGGAGGAGCCGTCCGATCCGAAAACTCGTAAGCACGGACCGTGGCATGACGCGCGGCGAGCTGGGCAGTCCACAAAGTCGGGCACACCGAGATTCTCGGCATAGCGTCCTGGTAATCGGTATTCACCGCCGCCAGCGCCAGGCTAGGAGTCGGATAGTCCCCCAGCGGATACCGCGCCAGCACCTTGTCCGCGTTCGCCCCGTAACCCTGCCGGATCAGCTCGGGATACTGCTCCGCCGTCACCGGCTTCCCCGCCCCGTCGTAACGAGGACCGACCAGGAACCGCGCCTCGTCCCGATTCCCGCCCACCAGCAGATCCACCTGATGGAAGTCCCCGGACCGCAAGGCATCCGCAGGCTGCACCGGCAGCACTGGAGTCCCGACGACCGGCTGCCAGACCTGACCGCCCGACGCCGCAAGCAGTTCAGCGACCGACCGCCCGCGCAGGCACCCCGCCGGATCCTCCCCCGCACACCCCGCAGCGTCCGCCACCCGCGCACCCTCCGACTCAGCCTCTTCCCTGGCCCGGAACGGCACCGCACACGGCCCGCTCTGCAGAATCGCCCGCCGGAACAACCCAGCCGCCCCCGGCGACACCAGCTGGCCGCACAGCCCAGTCGCCCCCGCCGACTCGCCGAACGCAGTCACCAGATCCGGGTCCCCGCCGAACGCCGCCGCATTGCGCTTCACCCACCGCAACGCCGCCTGCTGGTCCTCCAACCCGAAATCCCCAGAGCCTTCCAACGACCGATGCGCAAGAAACCCAAGAACGCCCAACCGGTAATTCACGGTGACCACAACGACATCCCCGCGCTCCACCATCCGCGCCGGGTCGTACAACGCCCCCGATCCCACCACGAATCCCCCGCCGTGGAACCAAACCAGCACCGGCCGCTTCGCCCCGCTCGGCTCAGCCGGAGTGAAAACGTTGAGCTTAAGACAATCCTCGTCGCCAGCCACCCCCGGCTGCGGACACGCCGCCGACGCCCGGGACGCGTCCAACGGCTCCGTCCACGACGCCGGCTCCGCAGGCGACGCCCAACGACGCGCCCCCACCGGCGCCGCCGCATACGGAATCCCTTGAAACGACCGGATCTTCTCCGTGACAACCCCGCGCACCGGCCCGCGATCAGTGTCCACCACTTGGCCCACCGCGGCCGCCGCCGCAGTAACCGGCAGTCCCCATCCGGCCAGCAAGCACACCACGAGCGCGAGAATTATTCGCACGCTTTTCCGTCTTGACATCCGATGTCTCCCCATTAGTAGAACTCCGAACCGACTTGGCGCGGTTCCGCGGAAGTCCTTGTGTCACCTCATCAGGCGACTTCCTTGACCTTTACCATACTAGAGGTTCTACATTCTGTGGGCGGATCCAGCCACCCATTTTTTTGGAGCAGATGAGCATGACGGTAAAAGTCGGGATCAACCATTCCGCACTCAATGACGGGGCGGTTCCCCATCCGGGCGAGGTCGCGCGCCGGATCGAAGATCTCGGCCTGGACTCCTTCTGGTGCGGAGATCACCTCAGCACGCAGGACGCGACCCTCGAAAGCTCGCTGACCCTGGCCGCCGCCGCGGCCGCCACCGAGCGGATCGACGTGGGCTTCGCCGTGCTGCAACTGGCCCTGCGCCCGAGCGCGTGGGTCGCCAAGCAGATCGGCACCCTGCACTTCCTCAGCGAAGACCGCCTGCTGCTGGGCGTCGGCGTAGGCGGAGACCGCCCCGACGAATGGGCCGCCGCGGGAGCGCCTCTGCCGAAACGAGGCCACCGAACCGACGCCCTCCTGCGAGCCCTCCCCCGCCTCCTGTCCGGCGACCCGACCCAGCTCCCGGACAACGACGTCGAGGTCACCCTCCTGCCCTGCGTCCCGATGCCCCCGGTGTGGGTAGGCGGCCACTCGCCAGCCGCCCTCCGCCGAACCGCCCGCTACGGCCAGGGCTGGCTGCCTGCGCTGCTGACCCCAGACCAGATCCAGCAGAACATGGAGACGATCGCCCGCCTGGCCGACGAAGCAGGCAACCCCACCCCCGCCGCCGGCGTACAGCTCTTCACCGCCATCACCTCAACCCCAGGAGCCCCCGAACACCGCCAACTCGCGCGCCTGCTGTCCGACAAGTTCGGCCTCCCCGAGGAGCAAGCGAACGAGATCGTGGTGAGCGGCCCGCCCGAGCACCTGGCGGAGCAGATCGCGAGGTACCAGAAGGCCGGGGTGGAACACGTGGTCCTGAGCCCGATCGGGTCGGACAGCTGGGAGCTGCGGACCGCGTTGGCGGCTGAGACGAAGGCGTTGCTGTGAGGGTTTAGCGGGGGTGCCGTCCCGGGCTGTTCCCAGCGGAGCAGCTCCGGGCGGCTGTCCGCTCCGAACGTTGCGGCTAGCTCGGACCGTCAAACAACTGGCAGAGGCGCAGTCCACTGCCCAGGTTGGGAGGCGACGGCGCGACTCGGCGGCGTTTGGAGGAGGCCGAGATTCGGAGGTCCCAGGGCGCCATCGCGCCCGGGATCAGCCCCGGCGGCGGTCGTGGAGAGCGTCAACCAGGCGCAGGCGGATAGAGCGCCGCCCGGACGGCTCCAGGCCCCGCCAAACGAACTCGCCGGATCCGCGCGACAGATCCGACGGCTTCGCGGTCCGCTGGACCGCCAACGCCGTGGCGAGCTTCGACGATGCCGTCCGCCTGCGCCTGAAGGCGCTGCAGGCCGAGGCGGATCCGCCGAGCCTGGCGAACCTGCGCGGCCTCACGCACCTGATGATGCCGCGCGCGGACCTGCCCGAGGTGCTGCTGGAGGTGTTCTCCTGGACCGGTACGGACCAGGCGTACGCGTCGATCACCGGCGGGAGGCGCGGCTGTCGGACCTGAACGTCACCCTCGCGGCGCTGCTGGTCGCCGAAGCGTGCAACACAGGCTGGCGGCCGGTGCTCAAACCAGGGATGCTCGCGCTCGCCCGTGACCGGCTCCGCGCACGTCAATGCGAACTACCTGCGGCTGGACACGATCCGGGCGGCGAACGCGGCGCTGATCGAAGCGCAGGCCGGTATCGGGCCGGCGCGACGGTGGGGCGGCCGCACGCGCCGCAGCTCGCCGACCTGCCCGGCCAGAAGCTGTGGCGGGTCAAGGCGAAAGCCGGCTACGGGCCGTCGACCAGGCCGCGCGCGGGAAAATCGACCTGGAGCGGATCGCCCGGCGCCGTTCTCGAGCAACCGGAACCGGTCGTCCTCGTAGGCGTGGATCGCGACCGCGCAGCGAGCCCGGCGCGTCACCAAGGCCCGGAACGCCTCGGTGATCGCGATCCCGAGGCAGGCCTCCCGCCGTCGGAGGCGGACATGCCGATGCGGGTTGACTGGCGCCACACCGGCGCCGACGAGACACGATTTCTGGCATCCGGACGATAAATGTCAGTGGGGGCTGGAACAGTTGTCGCCATGGATGTACGAACCGTCGTTGTCGCAGGGGCCGCTCTGTCCGTTGAACTGTCCGGGCGAGGGACGTCGCCCCCGCTTCTGCTCCTCCACGGCGGAATGGGCAGCACCGCTGACTTCGCCGAGCTCGTGCCCCTCCTTGCCCGTGACCGCCGGGTGATCTGCCTGGACAGCCGCGGACACGGTCGCTCCACCCTGGGCGACGTGCCGTTGAGCTATCAGCGCCTCGAGCGGGACGCGCTCGCTGTCCTGGACGAGCTTGGCGTCGCGCGCGCCGACGTGGCGGGATTCAGCGACGGAGGCATCGCGGGGCTCCGGCTCGCCGCGCATCAGCCGGAAAGGGTCGGGACGCTGTTCACGATCGGTTCGGACTGGACCTTGCCGGAGGCGAGCCGCGCGTTCCTGGCGCAGGTCACCCCGCGATGGTGGCGCGACCGCAACCCGAACGGCCCGTACTCCGAGGCGGCCTACACCGCGAAGAACCCGGAGCCTGACTTCGATCGGCTGGTCAGGGAGAACGTGACCATGTGGATTGACGACACCAGCGCGACCGGATACCCCGGCGAGGACATCCGGCGGATCAGCGCCCCGGTCGTCATGATCCGCGGCGCCGACGACCGCCTCTCCAGCCACGATCTCGCCGTCGCTCTGCAGCAGATGCTTCCAGGATCCGCGCTGCACGAACTCCCTGACGCCGGACACGAGGTCGCCGCCAGCCGACCCGTCGCCCTCGCCGAGATCGTTCTTGCGGCAGGCCAGGGCCAGGCTCGCACGGTCTGAGAATTGCCCCGTGATTCAAGGGCTGCCGCCGCGACCGAACCGGACCGATGACGCTCCCGCCAACCGGCAGCTGCCGGTACGCGGCGAGCGCCGCCGCGCCGTCCGCTCTGGAGGGAAAGACGGGTAGGACCAGTCGAACACCGCACACGCGGAGTGTGATCACGACCGAGAATCTCCCGCAGTCTTCCGCCGACCTGGTCCAGGACCGTGCACAGGCGCCGGTCGAGGGGCCAGGTCCGTGGTGGACATGGCGGCGCGTACCCGATGACCGGCACGTGCGTGCTCCAATTCTGTCTGTTCAAAGCTCCGGCGCTGTTCGCGCAGATGCCGCGGATCGCGGTTTCGACGTTCAGGTCACCACCGGATCGATCAGCCACGCTTCCACGCGTCCGAGCGAGACCTGCTGCGCGCCGATCTGAACGGATAGCGGCACGGTGACCGCGAACGTGCTGTCTGGCACGACAGCGTCGGCAGGCAGTTCAGCGAGGATCGGCCCTCGTTCGGGCGGTGTGTGCCGGATACTCAGTCGGCCGACGTTCGGTGCGCGGCAGTGGTCGAGGAATTCCGGCGCGGCGCGGACGGCGGGTACCGGCTCGCCGGAGAACGTCCCGCGGTCGTCGCGACCGCCCGGCCCGTCTTCAGCCCGCGACCGCAGTGCCCGGCACGCGGCTTCCGGCGACCCGGGGGACCTGACCCGGCCGGGAAACGGCCGATGGGGGTCAGGAGAGTTTGAGGCTCGGCTTGGCGACGTCCAGCCAGACCGCGACATCGAGGATCCGCTCGAAGGTGAACCGCGCCGCCGGGTCCACCTCGGCCGGGTTGCGGGCGGCTGCTTCCGCCACCTTCGCCGGATCGCACATGAACAACGCGTCCGTGTTCGCCTCCGCGAGGACGTCCCGCACTTGCTGTTGCAGCGCGGCCACATACCGGAGGTCCTGGGTCGAGGGGTACCCGCTCTTGCGGCGGCCCGCGACGGAGTCCGGGAGGACGTCCCGGGCTGCCGCGCGGAGGAGGCTTTTTTCGTGGCCGTCGAAGGTGTGCATTGCCCAGGGGACGTTGTACAGGTACTGCACCAGGCGGTGGTCGCAGAACGGGACCCGCGTCTCCACGCCCGCGCGCATCGCCATCCGGTCCAGGCGGTCTTCCAGGGTGCGCATGAAGCGGGTCAGGCCGAGGTAGGCGATTTCGCGTTGCTTGCGCCGGCGGGTGTCTTCGCCGTCGAGGTGCGGGACTTCGGCGAGTGCGTCGTGGTAGCTGTCCCTGGTGAAACCCGGGAGGTCGACCAGCTCGATGAACTCCTGGGTCATGTAGGACGAGGTGTCCAGCTGGGGCCAGGCGACGAACCACGGGAAATTGCCGCCGGAGTAGACCGATTCGGCGTGGTGCCAGAGGTGGCCCATGAAGATCTCGTCGCCGGCCTCCCCGCTCAGCGCCACCGTGACGTGTTCCTTGAGCGCCTTGAACAGCAGGAAGATCGAGCTGTTCATGTCGCCCATGCCGTACGGGGCGTCCCAGGCGGCCACGACTTCCCGGCGCACGGCCGGGTCGGACAGGGCGCGGTGGTCGAGGATCAGCTGGTGGTGATCGGTTCCTACGTGCTCGACGACGTCGGCGATGTAGGGGCCGTCGGCGCTTCCCCGGATGGTGTCGGGCTTGAAGTTCTCGGTCTGGTCGGGGAAGTCCACCGAGAACGTGCGGACGGCCTCGCCGCGGGGGCGCAGGCTGCGGTCGGCCAGTCCGGTGAGCACGCTGGAGTCGAGGCCGCCGGACAGCAGCACTCCCCTGGGCACGTCGGCCACCAGTTCGTGCGCGACGTTGTCCTCGATCATCGCCCGGACGGTCCGGATCGTGCTTTCCCGGTCCTCGGTGTGCGGCTCGGCGGTCAGGCGCCAGTAGGTGTGTTCGCGCAGGCCGGAGCGGTCCACGGTGATCACCGTGCCGGGGCGCGCGATCTTCACGCCGGACCAGACGCCTTCGTCGGTGGTCGGGAAGCCCAGCAGCAGCCTGCGGATTCCGTCGGTGTCGACCGCCGGCGCGGCCAGCGGGTGCGCGAGGATCGCCTTCGGTTCGGAGCCGAACAGGACGCCGTCGGGAGTCGGGAGGTAGTGCAGCGGTTTGGTGCCCAGGCGGTCGCGGATGAGGACCAGGCGTCCGGTCCGGCCGTCCCACAGGCCGATCGCGCACATGCCGACCATCCGTTCGGCGACCGCCTCGCCCCATTCCAAGTACCCGCGCAGCACGACTTCGGTGTCGCTCGCGGTGCGGAACTGGTGCCCGCGCCGGCGAAGTTCGTCGCGCAGGGCGACGAAGTTGTACGTCTCGCCGCTGTAGGTGAGCACGACCTCGCCGTCCGGGGTGTCGACCGACATCGGCTGGGTGCCGCCGGGCAGGTCGATGATGGACAGCCGGCGGTGGCCGAAGGCGGCGTGCCTTCCGGTCCAGATCCCCCATTCGTCCGGGCCGCGTTGCCGCATGCTGTGCGTCATGGCCTCGATGGCCTGCCGCTCCACGGTCAAATCCCGGTCGAACGACACCCAGCCGGCCACCCCGCACATGTGTGCTCCCTCCGTTGCGGCGCAGCGTATCCAGGCCGGCGGGCAGCGACAACGAACATAGGGGTTGGGGCCGCCCGCCGCGCGTGGTGCAGTGTGAGTGGAGGTGAATCCGTTGACGCCAGGCGAATACCGGTCCAGGTTCACCGAGTGGGACCGGCGGTCCTGGGTGCGCTCCAAGCCCCGCCGCGACTCCCCGTTCACCGCGGGCGGGCACTACTTCTCCCCGGAACTGTGCCCGCTGTCGGCCTGCCCGGAAGTGCGCGCGGCCTCCGACGACGTCCGTTCGGCGCTCCTCGTCCACAGCCTGTACCTGCACCTGGAGTTCACCGTCCGGCTGGAAATGGGGCCGGTCAACGAGATCTGCGCGCTGCTGCGGTCGCCGGGCTTCCTGCCGTGGCTGCCCGCCCCGATGAAGGACGACGTGCTGCGGATCTACACCGACGAAGCCGGCCACGCGGAGATGTCGAACAAGCTGAAGTCGGCGGTGCTCGCCGAGACCGGGGTGGTCCCGATCGACCACCGGCCGCGGTTCCTGACCGAACTCGCCGCGCTGTACTCGGCCGAACTGCCCGTGTACCGGCCGCTGGTCAAGCTGTTCTTCGCGATCGTTTCGGAAACTCTCATCACCGGCACGCTGACCAAGCTGCCGAAGGATCCGTCCGTGCAGCCTGCCGTTCGCGAACTCGCGCGCGACCACGCCGCGGACGAGGGCCTGCACCACGCGTTCTTCCGGCAGCTGTTCGAACTGCTGTGGCCGCGCATGCCGTTTCCGTTGCGCCGCAAGATCGGCGGGCTGCTGCCCCGGGTGATCCACGCGTTCCTCTGGCCGGACGAACCCGCGCTGCTCAGCGTGCTGCGGAGCATGCCCGGCGACTTCGCCGACCCGGCGCGGATCGTGGCCGGGATGTCCGCGTCGGAGCGGACCCGCGACGGCATGCTGCGCAACGCGAAGCCGACGCTGCGGATGCTCCGGGACAACGGGGTGTTCGCGGATCCTCCGGTGGCGCAGGCTTTTCTCGACGCTGGACTGCTCGCATGATCCGGGACTGCCTGCTGGCGCTGCTGTCCGTGCCGCTGGCTGCCGAGTCCGAGCCAGCCCGGTTCGCCACCGGCTCGACCGCGCAGTGGGCCGGTGTCCTGACTCGATGGCTGGTCAAGGCGCGGGAGCTGGACGGGAGCCTCGCCTTCGACCTCGCCCCGCATCCGCTGGGTCTGTCGCTGCGAACGCGACATCCGCTGGCGGCCACGGTGACCTTGGCGGTGGTCACCGAACCCGATGTCGTGCCCGAGGCCGATAGCGACCTGCTCGTCCTGCTGGCTTGCTGTCCACAGTGGACCGTCGAATGCGACAGCGACGTCCTGCTGGTGGAGCCGAGGTGGGCGGCGGGACTGCTGCTCGACGGCGCCGCTCCCCTGTTCTGGGGTGTCTCCGCCGCCGAGCAGCAGCCGTCAGTGCTGGACGCCCGCTAGCCGTTCCAGCTCCGGCACGATCCGGGCAGGCGCGGGGGTTTCCAGCACCTGCGCGCGCGTTTTCTCCGCAGACGTGGCGAACGACGGTTCGTCGAGCAGCCGCAGCAACTGCGCCCGGAGCCGATCGGCGGTGACCTGCTCGTGGTCGAGCACCAGACCCGCTCCCTGCCCGGCCAGCAGGTCCGCCAAACCCGCCTTGTCCCACAGATTGCCCGGGATCACCAGCTGCGGCACCCCGTACACCACCGCGTTCCCGAGCGTGCCCGCGCCGCCGTGGTGGACCACCGCCGCGCACGTCGGGAGCAGCGCGTCCAGCGGGACGAAATCGAACAAGCGGACGTTGTCCGGCACTGCCGGGGCTGACTCGGCCTGCCGGGCGGTCAACGTCGCGACCACCTCGACGTCCAGACCGGCCACCGCGTCGAAGAGGTCGCTGACCGAGAACTGGTCCGTACCCCACAGATCGCGCCGGGAAAGGCCGAGAGTGACGCAGACCCGCCGCCGCGAGGGCGGCTCGGACAGCCACGACGGCACCGTCGACGGACCGTTGTACGGCACATGCCGCACCGGAAGGTAATCCACCCCGACCGGGAACCGGGTCCACGGCGGCAACGGGTCAAGCGTCCGCTGCCCGAGGACCAACTCCTCGTCGAACACGCAGCCGTACCGCTCCAGCTTGCCCGACAACCACTCCGCCATCGGATCCTCACCCCCGGCACCGCCTAGCTCGGTGAACAGACCGCGCATGCGGGCCCAGTGATCGAGCCCGAACAGCATCCGCACATGCGCCGCGCCACAGGCCCGCGCGGCGATCGGGCCCATATACGTCAACGCGTCCCACACAACCAGATCCGGCTGCCAGGACCGCGCGAACCCGACCAGGTCGTCGAGCACCGCGTCGCGAGCGAGCTTTTCCAGCCCGATCGAGCGCCACGTCGAGAACACGCCGCGCACGTAGTCCAGGGTGAGCCGGTCTTCCCGGGTCTCGGTGATGTCGAACTCCGAGCCGAAGACAGTCGTGTTCGCGGGCCGTTCCTGAGCCGCCCGGCTCAGCCCGCCCAGGTCCAGCGCCGGACCGACCGGCACCGCCGGCAATCCGCTGCCGACGATGGCGTCGGTGAGATCCGGCTGGGCGGCGACCCGGACGTCATGCCCGGCCGCGCGCAGCGCCCACGCCATCGGCACCAGGTTGTAGAGGTGCGCGCTCGCCGCGAACGTCGTGAACAGAACCTTCATCCAGCTCTCCCAACCATTTTTCGATCGCTTGCGCGGTGTCGCCGGCGTGCTCCTGAACCATCGTGAAATGGTCGCCGGGCACGTCCGCCACGGCCTGCCAGCCCGGCGTCAGGCCGGCCGAGCCCTCGGGCCGCAGGAAAAGAACGGGTGCGGCGGTCTCCGGCGGCCGGTGCCCGCCGAACAGCCGGAGGTACTGGCCCATCGCCGACAGCCGGGTGCCGGTGAACGGGCCGAACAGCGGTTCTCGCCACAGCAGTTCCGGCAGCAGGTTCCCGAAAAGCTCGCCGGCCTCGCCGAGGTGCGTGTCGAGCAGGACCACCCCGGCGGGCACGATGCCTCGCTGCTCCAGCGCGTTCGCGGCGGCCAGCGCGAGCAGGCCGCCCCAGGAGTAGCCCACCAGCACCTGTGCGCGCGGATCGCCTTGGCTCAGCACGGTTTCGGCCAGCACGGCGGCCAGCGCGTCCACTGTGGCCGGCAGCGGTTCTCCGTCGGCGAAGCCCGGCACCGGCACCGCCCGGACCTCCCGCACGTCACGCCAGTGCGCGGCCAGCCGGGCGTATTGCTGGACCCCGCCCATCACCATCGGCGACGGGAAGCAGAGCAGGCCGGTCGGCTTCGGCCCGGCGGCCAGCGGCACCGGTCGCGGGGACTGCGCCGCCGTGCCGAAGGCGGGCCGCAAGCTCCCGGCCGCCTTGATCAGCTCGAGGGCTTCCGGCATGCGCCCGTCCGCGACGGCTTGGCGGAACAGGTCGCCGAGCAGGTCCGTCGGCGCCGGTGTCCCAGCGCCGACTTCGGCCAGCAGGCGGCCGGCGAGCCCGGCCGGGGTGCGGTGCTCGAACACCGCGCTGACCGGAAGCCGCAGGCCGGTCGCCGCGTTGAGGCTGTTGCGCAGCTCCATCGCGGTCAGCGAGTCGAATCCGGCCGCCAGGAATTCCTGCTCCGGCGCCACCGCTTCGGGCCCGGCGTGGCCGAGCACGGCGGCCGCGTGGCCGCGCACCAGCTCTACCAGGGTCTTCTCCTTTTCGGCCACGGGCATCGCGGCCAACCGGCGGCTGAGACCGTCCACATCGGACCGGACAGCTGGTCGTGGCGCCCTCGCTCGCGGCGCCAGCTTCGCGGGAATCACCAGCGGCAGGCCGGTCGCCAGCGCGGCGTCGAACAGCGCCAGCCCTTCGGCGGCGGACAGACCGGTGACTCCGGATCGGGCCAGTCGCGCGGTGTCCGCGGTGGCGGTCATCCCGCTTTCGTCCGCCCAGAGGCCCCAGGCGAGCGAGACCGCGGGCAGTCCTCGCGCCTGCCGGTGCGCCGCGAGCGCGTCCAGCGCGGAGTTAGCCGCGGTGTAGTTGCCCTGTCCAGCGGAGCCGAGGACGCCGGTGCTGGAGGAGAACAGCACGAACGCGGCCAGGTCCAGGTCGCGGGTCAGCTCGTGCAGATGCCGGGCCGCTTCGGCTTTCGGCCGGGAAACCCGGTCCAGCCGGTCCGGTGTCTGCGACTCGACGACGCCGTCGTCCAGCACTCCGGCCGCGTGCACGATCGCGGTCAGCGGGCGTTCGGCGGGGATCCGCGCGAGCAGCCGTTCCAGGTCGGCGCGGTCGCCGACGTCGCAGACGACCACCTCGGCGTCCACGTCGACCGGCGGGTGGTCCTCGCGGCGCGCGGTCAGCACCAGGTGCCGCACGCCGTATTCGGCCGCCAGATGCCGGGCGATCAGCCGGCCGAGCGTGCCGGTGCCCCCGGTGATCAGCACCGTGCCCTCCGGATCGAGCGGCGGCGGCACGGTCAGCACCACCTTGCCGACGTGCCGGGCCTGCGCCATGAACCGGAACGCCTCCCGCGCCTGGCGGACGTCCCACAGCCTGGCGGGCAACGGAACCAGCTGTCCCGTCCCGAACAGCTCCAGCACGTCGGCGAGCATCCGGCTGATCCGCCCAGGTCCGGCTTCGGCCAGGTCGAACGCGCGGTAGGCGACTCCGGCTGGTTCACGGAGGTCGGTCTTGCCCAGCTCCAGGAACCGGCCGCCCGGCCGCAGCAGCCGGAGCGAGGCGTCGACGAATTCGTTCGCCAGCGAGTTGAGCACGACGTCGACCTGCGGGAACTTGGCGGCGAAGCCGAGGTCCCGGGACGAGGCAATATGGTCGTCGGGCAGTCCCAGCGCGCGCAGCGTGTCCCACTTGCCCGGGCTCGCCGTCGCGTACACCTCCGCTCCCAGGTGCCGGGCGATCTGCACGGCGGCCATGCCCACCCCGCCGGCCGCGGCGTGTATCAGCACCGACTGTCCTGTTTGGACATCGGCGAGGTCGGTGAGCGCGTACCAGGCGGTCAGGAACGCGACCGGGACCGCCGCGGCCTCGGCCCAGGACCAGCCTTCCGGGAGCGGGGCCAGCATCCGGTGGTCGGTGACCGCCACCGGGCCGAACGCGCCGGAGAACAGGCCCAGCACGGCGTCGCCCGGCACCAGGCCCGTGACGTCCGCGCCGGTCTCGACGACCACTCCCGAGGCTTCGGCTCCGATCGCGCGGTCGCCCTCGGCCACCAGGCCCAGCGCGACCATCACGTCCCGGAAGTTCATCCCGGCCGCCCGGACCGCGACCCGCACCTCACCGGCGGCCAGCGGTCGCTCCGCCTCCGGCGCGCTGGCGAACGACAGGTCTCGCAGGGCGCCGTTGCCGCTGTGCAGCCGCCAGGAGCCAGCAGGCGGCGGCTCGTCGGCGACCCGTTCCAGCCGGGGCGCCAGCAGTTCGCCGCCGCGGACCGCCAGCTGCGTCTCGCCGGCGCCGAAAGCCGCGGCGACCGCGCGCTCCGGCAGGTCTCCGTCCAGATCCAGCAGGCCGAACCGCTCCGGATGTTCCGCCTGCGCGGACCGCACCAGCCCCCAGACCGGGGCACGAACCTGGTCGGGCACGTCCTCGCCCGGCCGCGCCGCCACTGCCGACCTCGTGACGAACACCAGCCGCGCGCGGGTCTCCCGGGCCAGCCAGGACTGCATCAGGCCGAGCGCGTCCGCGGCACCGCCGAAGTCCTCGGTGAAGACGACCTCGGCCGCCGGACCGGCAGCCCGCACCGGCGCCCAGTCCAGCCGGTAGAGCGAGTCCGGTCGCACGCCCGTGGGCGGCCGGAACGACAGCGACTCCACCGACGCCACCGGCGAACCCGTGGCGTCGGCCAGTTCCATCGAGAACGCGTCGGTTCCCGCCGGAGCCAGCCGTACGCGGAGCGTCGATGAACCGTTGGCGTGCAACGACATCCCGGACCACTCGAACGGCAGCAGCGTGTCCTTGGCCGCGATTCCCAGTACGTGCAGTGCGGCGTCGAAGGCGGCCGGGTGCAGGCCGTAGCGGCCCGCGTCGCGGATCTCGGCGGGCAGCGACACCTCGGCGAACAGCTCGTCGCCGCGCTGCCAGGCCGCGCGCAGTCCGCGGAACGCTTCTCCGTAGGCCAGGCCTGCCTCGGCCAGGCGCTCGTAGAGCCCGTCCAGGTCCAGCTCGACCGCGTCGGCGGGCGGCCAGTCGGTCAGCTCGAAGGATCGCGGCGGCTCGGACGTCACGGCTCCGGTGGCGTGCCGGGTCCAGGAATCGGTGTCCGTCCGTCTGGAGTGGACGGACACCGGCCGGGCCCCGGACGGATCCGGCGCGCCTACGGTGACCTGCACTTGGACACTGTCCGCAGTGGACAGGGCGAGCGGCGCGGTCAGGGTCAGCCGGTCGACCGTGCCGCAGCCGACCTGGTCGCCTGCGTGCCTGGCCAGCTCGGCGAAGCCCGTGCCGGGGAACAGCACCGTGCCGGACACCGCATGGTCGGCCAGCCAGGGCTGGGTCCCCGGCGACAGCAATCCGGTGCAGACGACGCTGTCGGACTCCGCCAGGGTCACGGTCGCGCCGAGCAAGGGGTGGTCCGCGGCGTCCAGGCCGGCCGACCGCACGTCGGCCGAGGAGGTGCCGTCCGGCCAGTACCGTTCGCGCTCGAAGGGGTATGTCGGAAGGTCGACGAGGCTGGCTCCGGCCGGGAACTCCCAGCCGACGTCGACCCCGTGGACGTGGGCCTCGGCCAGCGAGGTCAGGAACCGCTTGAGCCCGCCGTCGCCGCGGCGAAGCGAACCGATCGCGACGGCTCCGATATCGGCGATGCTCATCGTGAGCACCGGATGCGGGCTGGACTCGACGAACACGGTGTGCCCGTCGGCCATCGCCGCTCGGACAGCGCCTTCGAAGTTCACCGGCTCGCGGACGTTGCGGAACCAGTACCGGGCGTCCAGGGCCGCCGGGTCGGACAGGGACGCGGTGACCGCGGAGTAGAACGGCACCTCGGCGGCCTGCGGGGTCACCTCGGCCAATGCGGTCAGCAGCCGGTCGCGGATCCCGTCCACCTGCGCCGAATGGGACGCGATCGCACTGGGCACCATCCGGGTGCGCACCCCGGCCGTCGCGCATTCGCCGGCGAACTCGGCCAGCGCGGCCAGGTCGCCGGACACCGTCGACGACGCGGGCCCGTTCATCCCGGCCACCGACAGCCGGCCGTCCCACCGGGCCAGCCGGTGCGTGACCTGCTCCGAGGAAAGGGCGACTGCGAGCACGGATCCCTTGCCCGCCAGAGTTTCCGCGAACAACCGGCTGCGCGTCACGACGACCCGGGCGGCGTCGGCGAGGGACAACGCACCGGCCACGCAGGCGGCCGCGACCTCGCCTTGCGAGTGGCCGATCACCGCCGCCGGCCGTACCCCACAGGATTGCCACAGCTGCGCCAGCGACACCATCACCGCGAACAACGCGGGCTGCACGACCTCGACCCGCTCCAGCGCCGATTCGTCCCGCAACGCGGCCAGGACGTCAATGTCCGAAATGGACCTGATGGCCGCCGCACACTCCCGCATCCGCTCGGCGAACACGGGCGAGGACTCCAGCAATTCCGTCGCCATCCCGGTCCACTGCGAGCCTTGGCCCGGGAACACGAAGACCGCCCCGGTCGACGCCGGCGCGTCCCCGGTCACCGCGCCGAGGTGCGCGAGCAGTTCCTCGCTGGTCTCGCCGATCGCCACCGACCGGTGCCGCATCGCCGACCGGCCGGTCGCCAGGCTGAAGCCGACGTCGGCGGGACTGAGCCCGGGGTGCGCCAGCACGTGCGACCGCAGCTGGTCCAGCCGAGCCGCCAGCGCCCGCGCGCTGCGGGCCGACACCACCCACGGCACCAGCGCCGGAGCGACCGGAGCGGGCGGGTCTTCGACGGGGGCCTGTTCCACCACGAGGTGCGCGTTGGTGCCGCTGATCCCGAACGACGACACTCCGGCCCGGCGCGGCCTTCCGGTGTCCGGCCAGTCCTGGGGCTCGCGCAGCAACCGCAGCTCCGCCATTTCTGGCAGCGGGGTGTCGGCGTGCAGGGTCTTCGGCAGCACCCCCGCACGCAGCGCCTGCACCATCTTGATCAACCCGGCCACACCTGCGGCCGCCTGGGCGTGCCCGATGTTGGATTTGACCGAGCCCACCCGGATCGGCCCGTACGCCGCCGACAGCGCCTGCGCCTCGATCAGGTCGCCGAGCCGGGTGCCCGTTCCGTGTGCCTCCACAACGTCCACTTCGGACGGTCGCAGGCCCGCGTTCGCCAATGCCCGGCCGATCACCCGTTGCTGCGCGGGCCCGCTCGGCGCGGTCAGGCCGTTGGAGGCCCCGTCCTGGTTGACCGCACTCCCCCGGAGCACCGCCAGCACCCGGTGGCCGTTGCGGCGGGCGTCGGAGAGCCGTTCGAGCAGCACCAGGCCGAGCCCGTCGGCCACCCCGAACCCGTCGGCGTCCGCCGAGAACGCCTTGCACCGGCCGTCCGCGGACAGCGCCTGCTGCTTGCCGAACTCGAGGAAGATGTCCGGGGTCGCCGAGACGGTCACCCCTCCCGCCACGGCCAGCGAGCACTCACCCTGGCGGAGTGCTTGTGCCGCAAGGTGGATCGCCACCAGGGACGACGAGCACGCGGTGTCCACGGTGATCGCCGGGCCTTCGAACCCGTACGTGTAAGCCAGCCGTCCCGAGGCGACGCTGCTCATCGTGCCAGTAGACAGGTAGCCTTCGACGCTTTCGCGGGCGCTGCCCATGCTTTCGGCGTAGCCGTTGTTGATCGCGCCGACGTAGACGCCGACCGGCGCGCCGCGCAGCGACGCGGGATCCAGCCCGGCCCGTTCGAAGAGCGTCCACGATCCTTCGAGCAGCATCCGCTGCTGCGGGTCCATCGCGAGCGCCTCGCGCGGCGAGATCCCGAAGAAGCCCGCGTCGAACTCGGCGGCGTCGTACCGGAACCCGCCCCCGCTGGGGCCAAGGGCGCCGAGGTCCCAGCCGCGGTCGGCCGGGAACCCCGCGACGGCGTCCCGGCCGGAGGCGACCAGCTCCCACAGGTCCTCGGGCGAGTCCGCCCCGCCGGGCAGCCGGCAGTCCATCGACACGATGGCGATCGGCTCGTCGGCGGCCGCTGCCCGGACGGCGGGCGCCGTCTCGGTCTGTCCGCCTCGCAGTTCCTGCTGCAGCAACGCGGCCAGCGCCGCCGGGGTCGGCTGGTCGAACACCAGCGTGGACGGCAGCCGCAGACCGGTGGCGGCGGCCAGCCGGTTGCGCAGCTCGACCGAGGTGAGCGAGTCGAAACCCAGGTCCCGGAAGGCTTTGCCGCGGTCGATCTCCGCCGCCGAGCCGAACCCGAGCACCATCGCCGCGTGCTCGCACACCAGGTCCAGCAGCGCGGGCTCCGAGCTGTCCACAGTGGACATTGAGGCTTCCGCGGCGGCGCGGCGAGGCTGGCTCCGCACCAGACGCCGCAGCAACGGCGACTCCGAACGCAACGCGGCCTCGTCGAACCGGACCGGGACCAGCGCCGCCTCTTCCGTGCCGAGCGCGGCGTCGAACAGGGCCAGCCCTTCCTCCTCGGACAGGGCCGCGATGCCCGATCCGGCGATGCGCGCGCGATCTCGTTCGTCCAGCTGGCCGGTCATGCCGCCGGACTGCCCCCAGTACCCCCAAGCCAGGGACACGCCCGGCAGGCCGTTGGCCCGGCGGTGCTGGGCGAGGGCGTCCAGGAAGGCGTTGCCCGCCGCGTAGTTGGCCTGGCCCGGACCGCCGAGGACCCCGGCCGCCGAGGAGAACAGCACGAACGCCGAGAGGTCCGAGGTCAGCTCGTGCAGGTGCCAGGCGGCGTCGAGCTTGGGCCGCAGCACCTCGTCGAGCTGTCCCGGCGTCAAAGCGGAAACGGTGGCGTCGTCGAGAACTCCGGCGGCGTGCACCACCGCCGTCAACCGGTGCGGGATCGCGGCCAGCATCCGCGCGACGGCCGCGCGGTCGGCCAGATCGCAGGCGACCGCGGTGACTTCGGCGCCGAGCGCGGTCAGTTCCGCGCACAGCTCGGGGGCTTCGCCGCGGCGGCTGGCCAGCACCAGGTGCCGGAAGCCGTGCTTGGTCACCAGGTGCCGGGCGACCAGGCTGCCCAGCGCCCCGGTGCCGCCGGTGATCAGCACCGCACCGTCGCGGTCGAGCGGTTCCGGGACGGTCAGCACGACCTTGCCGACGTGCTTCGCCTGCGCGAGAAACCGGAACGCCTGCCCGGCCCGCCCGAGCGGCCAGGCGGTCACGGGCAGGTGGCTGAGCACACTCCGGTCGAACAGGCCGACGATCTCGCCGAGCATTTCGCCGAGCCGGTCGGTGCCCGCTTCGAACAGGTCGAAGGCGCGGTAGAGGAGGCCGGGATGCTTGGCCTCGGCACGGATGTCGGTCTTGCCCATATCGAGGAACCGGCCGCCGGGCTTGAGCATCCGCAGCGACGCGTCCACGAACTCGCGGGCCAGCGAGTTGAGCACGACGTCGAATTCGCCGCCGAACTTCTCCTCGAAGCCCAGCTCCCGCGACGACGCGAAGTGCTCGTCGTCCAAAGTGGACGCTGCCTGCTTGCCAGGACCGGCGGTGCCGAACACCTCGGCGCCGAAATGCCGGGCCAGTTGCACCGCCGCCATCCCGACCCCGCCCGCCGCCGCGTGCACGAGCACCCGCTCCCCGGCCCGGAGCCCGGCGAGGTCGTGCAGTCCGTAGTAGGCGGTCAGGAACACCAGCGGCACCGCGGCGGCCTGTTCGTCCGTCCAGCCGGCCGGAACCGGGGCCAGCAGCCGCTGATCGGTCACGGCGAGCGGGCCGAAAGCGCCCGCGAACAGGCCGAATACCCGATCGCCCGGCTGGAACCGGGTCACGGCCGGACCGGCTTCGCGGACCACCCCGGCCCCTTCGCAGCCGATCGCCGCCTTGCCCGGGTACATGCCGAGGGTGACCAGCACGTCGCGGAAGTTCACGCCCGCGGCACGCATCTCGACGCGCACCTCGCCGGGGCCGAGCGGCCGCTCCGCCTCCGGCGCCGGGACCCACGCGAGGCCGTCCAGCGTGCCCGGCGCGGAGACGTCGAGCCGCCTGCTGCCGGTGGCGAACCGGGTGAGCCTCGGCGCGTAACCGATCCCGGCGCGGATCGCCAGCTGCGGTTCGCCGGAGCCGAGGAGTTCCGGCAGCAGCCGCTCCGACTCCGGGTCGTCGTCGACGTCCACCAGCAGGAACCGGTCCGGGTGCTCGGTCTGCGCGGACCTCAGCAGGCCCCACACCGGAGCGTTCACCAGGTCCGTGATGTCCTGGCCGCCGACGGCCACCGCACCCTCGGTGACGAACGCGAGCCGTTCCGGCCGCTCTTCGGCGAGCCACTGCTGCACCCGCTCCAGCGCGCGGCGGGCCGCCTGTCCTCCTCCCTCGGGAAGGTCGGTTCCGGTCTCGCAGCGGGTCAGAACCACGTCCGTGGCGGGCGATCCGGCCCGCACCGGAACCCACTCGACTCGGTACATGCTGTCGTGCTTCGTGGCCGGGGTGGCCGGTCGCAGGGTCAGCGAGCCGATCGAGGCCACCGGAAGCCCGGTGCTGTCGGCGATCTCAAGGGCGACCGCACTGGGTCCGGCCGTGGTGATCCGGACACGGATCGCCGAAGCGCCGGTGGCGTACAGCTCGACGTCGTGCCAGGCGAACGGCAGCTGCGCGAGGCCCGAGTCGCCGAGCGGACCCAGCCCGATCGCGTGCAGAGCAGCGTCGAGCACCGCCGGGAGACGGGCGTCCGGCACCGCGACTTCGGCGAACACTTCGTCGCCGCGCCGCCAAGCCGCCCGCAAACCCCGGAACGCGGGCCCGTAGCGAAATCCAGCGTCGGCGAGTCGTTCGTAGTGGCCGTCGACGTCGAGAGCGACGGCCTCCGATGGCGGCCAGTCGGTGAGCCGGAAATTCTCGGACACGCCATCGGACAGCACGCCGCTGGCGTTGTGCATCCAGTCGGAGCCGTTGCGGGAGTAGAGGTTCAGCGCTCGCCGATCGTCCACCCGCACCTGCAGCTCGACCTCGCCGGCGGCGGGCAGGACGACCGGGGCGTGCAGGGTGAGTTCGCCGACCCGGCCGCAGCCCGCCCGGTCCCCGGCCTGCATCGCCAGCTCCAGCAACGCGGTGCCGGGCAGGAGCACCGATCCCAGCACGACGTGGTCGGCCAGCCAGGGATGCGACCGCAGCGACACCTTCTTCGTCAGCAGCAGACCGTCGGCCCCGGCCAGCTCGACCGAAGCGACGTCGTCGGCTTCCTCGGGCGCGTCGAGCCAGTACCGGGTGCGCTGGAACGCATACGTGGGCAGCTCCACCTTGCGCGCCCCGGTGTCCGCGAAGTACTTCGTCCAGTCGACCGGGACACCCCGCGAGTGCAGCCGGGCCACCGCGGCGACGACCGAATGCGGCTCCGGACTGTCCCGGCGCAAGACCGGCACCAGAGCCGCGTCCGTCTCACCCACGCAGTCCTGGCCCATCGCCGACAGCACCCCGTCCGGCCCCAGCTCCGCGAACGACCGGACACCCAGGTCCAGCAGTGCCCGCATCCCGTCGGCGAACCGGACGGGTTCACGGACCTGGCGCACCCAGTACTCCGGGTCCGTGACCTCACCGGACACCATCCGGATCCCGGGCTGCCGGAAGGAAAGGCCCTCGACGACCCGGCGGAACTCCGCCAGCATCGGCTCCATCCGCGCCGAGTGGAACGCGTGGCTCACCCGCAGCCGCTTCGAGTCCTCGAACCGCGCGGCCAGCGCCAGCACAGCGTCCTCGTCCCCGGAGAGCACCACCGACGACGGACCGTTGACCGCCGCGATTTCGACACCCTCGCCCAGCAGCGGCCGGATCGCCTCCTCGGTGGCCCGCACCGCCGCCATCGCCCCGCCCGCGGGGAGTTCCTGCATCAGCCTGCCCCGCGCGGACACCAGCGCACAAGCGTCCACAAGGGACAGCACGCCCGCCGCGTGCGCCGCCGCGATCTCGCCGACCGAATGGCCCAGCATCGCGTCCGGGCGCAGTCCCCACGACTCCAGCAACCGGAACAGCCCGACCTCGAGCGCGAACAGCGCGGGCTGCGCGAACCCGGTCTGCTCCAGCGACCCGGCGTCGGTCCGGAGGTCGAGATGAGCACCGATCTCGTCCCAGGCGCGGGCGAAGACCGGGAACGTCGCGGCCAGCTCACGTCCCATGCCCGCCCGGTGGGATCCCTGGCCGGAGAACAGGAACGCGACTCCGGCCTCGGTCGTTGCCTCGCCCTGGACGCGGTCGAGGGCGGAGATCAAGGCGTCCCGGTCGCCGGCGACCACGAAGGCCCGCTCGCCTAGCATCGCCCGGCCCGCCAGCGTGTGCGCGACGTCCAGCACGTCGGCGTCGGTACCGGCCAGGTGCGCCGAAAGCCGCTCGGCCTGGGCACGCAACGCCGCCGCGCTGTGTGCGGACAGCAAGCACGGCACCGGCCCGGCGAACCGGACCCGGCCGCCGGTTTCTTCCAGAGGAGGAGCGTGTTCCAGGATCGCGTGCGCGTTGGTGCCGCTGGCGCCGAACGACGAGACCGCGGCCCGCCGGACCGGATCCGGCCACGGGCGCGGTTCGGTCAGCAGCTCGACCGCGCCCGCCGACCAGTCGATCTGCGCCGACGGCCGGTCCACGTGCAAGGTTTTCGGCAGCGTGGCGTGCCGCATGGCCATGACCATCTTGATCACGCCCGCCACCCCGGCGGCCGCCTGGGTGTGCCCGAGGTTGGACTTGACCGAACCCAGCCACAGCGGCTCGGCCCGGTCCTGCCCGTAGGTCGCCAGCAGGGCGTGCGCCTCGATGGGATCGCCGAGGGTGGTGCCGGTTCCGTGCGCCTCGACCACCTGGACGTCGGCGGGCGTGAGCCGCGCGTCGGCGAGGGCCTGGCGGATCACGCGTTGCTGCGCCGGTCCGCTCGGCGCGGTCAGCCTGCTGCTCGCGCCGTCCTGGTTCACCGCGCTCCCCCGCACCAGCGCGAGCACCGGATGGCCGTTGCGCCGGGCGTCCGACAGCCGTTCGACCACCAGCACCCCGGCGCCCTCGGCGAATCCGGCACCGTCCGCCGCGGCCGCGAACGCCTTGCACCGGCCGTCCGGCGAAAGCCCGCCCTGCCGGCTGAAGTCGATGAAAGTGCCCGGCGCGGCCATCACCGCCACGCCGCCGGCCAGTGCCAGCGCGCATTCCCGGCGGCGCAGGGACTGGCTCGCCAGGTGCAGGGCGACCAAGGACGACGAGCACGCGGTGTCCACGGTGACCGCCGGGCCTTCGAGGCCGAAGGTGTAGGACACCCGGCCGGACACGACGCTGGGCGAACTGCCGATGCTGAGCTGTCCCTCGAACCCGTCCGGGATCCGGTGCAGGCGGCCGGCGTAGTCCTGGTACATCACCCCGGTGAAGACGCCGGTTTCGCTGCCCCGCAAGGAAAGCGGGTCGAGGCCGGCGTTCTCGAACGCTTCCCAGGCCGTCTCCAGCATCAGCCGCTGCTGCGGGTCCATCGCCAGCGCCTCGCGCGGGGGCACGCCGAACAGGCCGGGATCGAACATCGCCGCGTCGTGCAGGAAGCCGCCGTGGCGCGTGTAGCTCGTGCCGGTGCGGCCGGGATCCGGGTCGTAGAGGGCGTCGAGGTCCCAGCCGCGGTCGGCGGGGAACTCCGAAACGGCGTCCACGCCCCCGTCGACCAGCTGCCACAGCTCCGCCGGGCTCGCCACCCCGCCGGGCAGGCGGCAGCCCATGCCGACGATCGCGATCGGCTCGGCCGTCTCCGCCCGTGCCTCGCGCAGCTGGTTCCGGGTCTGCTGCAGGTCGGCGATGGTCCGCTTGAGGTAGTCGCGCAGCTTCTGTTCGTTGTCCATCTAGAGAATCCCCAGATCGTCGTCGACCAGCTCGAACAGTTCATCGTCGGTGGCGGAGTCGAGGCTCGCCGCGTCCGCGCCGCCGCCGAGGTCCGCCAGCAGCTCCCGCAAACGGCCCGCCACCGCGAGGCGGGTGTCGTCGTCGGACGAGTCCCGCACCCGCGCCGCCAGCCGGTCCAGCTCGTCGACCGGCGACCACGGGCCGCCCAGCAGTTCGCCGTGCAGGAGCCGGGCCAGCGCGACCGGCGTCGGGTGGTCGAACAGCACCGTGGTGGGCAGCCGCACGCCGGTCGCCGCCGCCAGCCGGTTGCGCAGCTCCAGGGCGGTCAGCGAATCGAAACCCGCGTCGAGGAACCCCCGGCCGGTCTCGACCAGGTCCGGCGAGGGATGGCCGAGCACCGCCGCCGCGTGTCCCCGCACGAGATCCAGCATCGCGCGGTGCTGACCGGCCTCCGGCAGCGTCGCCAGGCGCTGGGCGAGCCCGGCCTCGGCCTGGACCGGCGGCTTGGCGGCGACCAGTCCGCGCAGCAGACTGGGCACTTCCCCCGCTACGTCCAACCGGACCGGGACCAGCACCGGCTCGTCCATCGCGCAGGCGGCGTCGAACAGCGCGAGCCCGTCCGCCGAGGACAGCGGGCGCACGCCCCACTGGGACATTCGCGCCAGGTCGGTTTCGCCCAGCCGGCCGGTCAGCCCGCTGCGCGGTTCCCACATTCCCCACGCCAGGGACACCGCGGGCAGTCCGCTGGCCCGGCGGTGCCGCGCCAGCGCGTCCAGGAACCCGTTCGCCGCCGCGTAGTTGCCCTGTCCCGGCGTGCCGAACACCCCGGCCGCCGAGGAGAACAGCACGAACTGCGAGAGGTCCTTCGTCAGCTCGTGCAGGTGCCACGCCGCGTCGGCCTTCGGTGCCAGGACAGTGTCCATCCGTTGCGGCGTAAGGGAACCGATCACCCCGTCGGCCACGACACCGGCGGCGTGCACCACCCCCCGCAACGGGAACTCGGCCGGTATCCCGGCGAGAACGCGAGCAAGGGCGTCCCGGTCGGACACGTCGCAGGCGGCCGCCGTCACCAGCGCACCGGCGGCTTCGAGGTCCGCCACGAGTTCGGGCGCGTGCCCCTGCCTGCTGACCAGGACCAGGCTGCGGATCCCGTGCTCCGCGACGAGATGCCGGGCCACCAGCCCGCCCAGCACCCCGGTGCCGCCGGTGATCAGCACCGTGCCCGCCGGGTCCCAGGCCGCGGTCGCTCCTTCTCCGGTCACCCGGGTCAGGCGGGGCACGCGGACACTCCCGTCCCGGACTTCGCATTCCGTCTCCCCAGTGGCCAGCGCCGCCAGCACAGCGTGCACCGGGAGGCCGCCGTCGCGCAGGTCGACGAGGGCGAACCGGTCCGGGTGCTCCGAACAGGCCGACCGCACCAGGCCCTGTACCGCCGCGCGGGCGAGTTCCGCGCCCTCGGTCACGATCGCGAGCCGCGAAGCCCCGAACCGGCCGTCGGCCAGCCACTCCTGCAGGACCGCCAGCATCCCGGCGGTCGCTTCCCGCACGATTTCCCCGGTGTACCGGGCTTTCAGGAAGACAGTCGCGGGGATGTCCCGGAGCTCGGCCAGGTCCGTGACGACCGTGTGCGACCCCTCCGGCGCTCCTTGCGGGGCCGTTCTCCACTCGACCCGGAACAGCCGGTCGGCGGGGGCGCGCAACGCCAGCGCGTCCACCTGCGCGACCTCGTTGCCGTGGTCGTCGGCGAGCCGCACCGAGACGACGTCGTTGTCGCGCAACGAGATCCTTGCCCGGAGCGCGGCGGCTCCCGGCGCGGTGAGCGAGACCCCGCTCCACGAGAACGGCAGAGCGGGCTTGGTCCGGTCGGCGCCGAGGACGTGCAACGCCGCGTCGAGCAGCGCGGGGTGCAGCCGGAACCGGCGTGCTTCCGGGCGGAGCTGCTCGGGAAGCGCCACTTCAGCGTAGAGTTCGGTGCCCGCCCGGAACGCCTCGCGCAGACCGCCGAAGGCAGGCCCGTAGCGGTAGCCGAGGTCGGCGAGCTTGTCGTAAAGGGCTTGCGCCTCAAGGGGTTCCGCGTCCGCGGGCGGCCACGGCACCGGTTCGCTCGGAGCGTAGCTCTCGGCGGTGAGGACGCCGGACGCGTGCCGGGTCCACGGCGCGTCGTCCGCCGTCCGGGAGTGCATCCGCACCGCCCGGTGCCCGGACGCGTCCGGGGCGTCCACGGTGAGCTGGACCGTGACGGAGCCCGGCAGCTCCAACGGGGACTCGAGCGCCAGGTCAGCCACTCTCGGAGCACCCACCTGGTCGCCTGCCCACAGCGCGAGATCGAGGAAAGCCGTGCCGGGCAGCAACACCGTGTTCCCGACGGCGTGTTCGGCGAGCCAGGGCATCCGGTCCGGGGCGAGCGTGCCGGTGAACACCGTCGCGGCCGAGTCCGCGAGGACGGTCGCCGCGGTGATGAACGGGTGGTCGTGCAGGGTCGCGTCTGTGTCGTCGGCGTTCAGCCAGTAGCGCTGCCGCTGGAAGGGGTAGGTGGCCAGGTCTGTGTGACGGCCGCCTTCGAGGAGGGGCATCCAGTCGACCTCGACACCCTGCACATACGCCTCGGCCAGCGAGGTCAAGAATCGCTCAAGCCCGCCGTCGCCGCGGCGCAGCGAGCCGATGGCGGTGCCCTCGATGTGCATGGTCAGCACCGGGTGCGGGCTCATCTCCAGGAACACCGCATCGCCGAGCGACTCGACGGCCCGTTCGAACTGCACGGTCTGACGGAGATTCCGATACCAGTACTCCGCGTCGAACGTCGCCGTGCCGGACACGGTGGAACAGAACGGGATCTCAGGCACGGTCGGCGTGATTCCCTCCAGCGCGGTGAGAAGCTCGTCCCGCACTGACTCCACCTGCGCCGAGTGTGATGCATAATCCACCGCGATCCGCTTGCCGGGAACGATCCGCAGAAGCTCGTCAACCGCTTCCGGGTCTCCGGACACCACAACAGAAGCCGGGCCATTCACAACCGCCACCGACAACCGGTCGTCCAGAACGTGACCTGCGGGAAGAGTGACCGACGCCATCGCACCCCGACCCGAAAGCCGCTCCGCGATGAGACGGCTCCGCGCCACCACAACCCGAGCACCGTCCTCAAGCGACAGTGCTCCCGCGACACAGGCAGCGGCGATCTCACCCTGCGAATGACCCACCACCGCATCCGGCTCAACACCAAAAGACCGCCACAGTCCGGCGAGTGAAACCATCACCGCCCACAGGGCAGGCTGAACAACCTCGACCCGATCGCTGTCGAGCGCGTCCCGCAGGTCAACCCACGGCTCCAGTGCCGCACCACACCGATCCATCCACCCCGCGAAAACCGGCGACGTATCCCACAGTTCCGCCGCCATCCCTGCCCACTGCGAACCCTGCCCCGGAAAGACGAACACCGTCTTCCCCGAAGGCCGGGCAACACCCTCTACCGTCCGTTCCCCCAGCACCACCGCGCGATGGTCAAAAGCGGCACGACTACGCACCAGCGAGTAACCGACATCCAGCGCAGACCCCGAGCACCCGGCCAGCCGCCGGATCTGTTCCCGCAACGCATCCGCGGACCGGGCCGACACCACCCACGGCACCAGACCACCGGACCGCTCAGCGACCTCGGCCACCGGCCCCTGCTCAAGAATCACGTGCGCATTGGTGCCGCCGACCCCGAAGGCCGACACCCCCGCCCGGCGCGGCCGGTCGGCCTCAGGCCACCCCGTCGACTCGCGCGCCAACGACACCGCACCGGCCGTCCAGTCCACAAAGGACGAAGGCTGGTCGATGTGCAAGCTCGCCGGCACCACCCCGTGCCGCATCGCCAGCACCATCTTCATCACTCCGGCCACCCCCGCAGCGGCCTGGGTGTGCCCGAGGTTGGACTTCACCGACCCCAGCACCACAGGTTCGGCCCGATCCTGGCCATACGTCGCCAGCACCGCCTGCGCCTCGATCGGATCACCCAGCCGGGTCCCAGTCCCGTGTCCCTCCACGACATCGACGTCGGCAGGCGAAAGACCCGCAGTGGCCAGGCTCTGCCGGATCACGCGCTGCTGCGCCGACCCGCTCGGAGCGGTCAGCCCGTTCGACGCGCCGTCCTGGTTGACCGCGCTGCCCCGGATCACCGCCAGCACGGGGTGCCCGTTGCGGCGGGCCTCGGACAGCGGCTCGACGAGCAGCATGCCCGCGCCTTCGCTCCAGCCGGTGCCCTCGGCGGCGTCGGCGAACGGTTTGCAGCGGCCGTCCGCGGCGATCCCGCCCAGCCTGGCGAACTCCGCGAACGCGCCGGGACTCGACATCACCGTGACGCCGCCGGCCAGCGCCATCGAGCACTCGCCCTGCCGCAGCGACTGGCAGGCGTTGTGCAACGCCACCAGCGCCGAGGAGCAGCCGGTGTCGATGGTGACCGCCTGGCCCTCCAGCCCGAAGGTGTAGGCGATCCGGCCGGAGAGGACGCTCCCGGTGCTGCCGGTGGCCAGGTACCCCGCGAAGTCCGCCGGCGCCTGGTGCATCCGCGGGCCGTAGTCCTGGGCCAGCGCGCCGACGAACACCCCGGTCCGGCTGCCGCGCACCGACGCCGGATCGATGCCCGCCCGCTCGAAGGCCTCCCACGAGCACTCCAGCATCAGCCGCTGCTGCGGGTCCATCGCGGTCGCCTCGCGCGGGGAGATCCCGAAGAAGCCCGCGTCGAATTCGGCGGCGCCGTAGAGGAACCCGCCGCTGCCGGAGACGGTCCAGCCGCGGTCGGACGGGAAGCCGGAGATCGCGTCGGTCCCCTCGGAGACCAGCCGCCACAGATCCTCGGGCGACTCGACTCCGCCGGGGAACCGGCAGCTCATCGCCACGATCGCGATCGGCTCGCCGACCGGCGCGGCGGCCGTCGCCGGTTCCGGCCCGGTCCCGGTCAGGTGGGCGGCGAGCGCGGCGCAGTTCGGGTGGTCGAAGACGACCGTCGGCGGCAGGCTCAGCCCGGTCGCGTGGTTCAGCCGGTTGCGCAGTTCGACGGCCGTGACCGAGTCGAACCCCAGCTCCCGGAACGCACGCCGGACGTCGACCGCGTCGCCGGAATCCATCCCCAGCACGGCGGCCACCTGCGCGCGAACCAGCGGGAGGGCGTCGCCGACGACCGGGCGAGGAGATTCGGGCTCCTCGAAGACCTCGGCCAGCAAGGGACGCTGGCGGGCGGCCGAGTAGGCGGGCCCGAAGACCGGCCAGTCGATGTCGGCGACGACCTGGCACGGTTCGGCCAGCTCCTGGAGCGCGCGCACCGCCAGCTGCGGGTCCATTTCGGACAGTCCGAGCCGCCGGAACTGCTCGCCAACACCGCCGCGCGCCATTCCGTCGCCCGCCCAGGTGCCCCAGGCGATCGAGGTGGCGTTGCCGCCCGCGGCCCGGCGCTGCTGAGCGAGCGCGTCCAAGTAGGCGTTCGCGGCCGCGTAGGCGCCCTGCCCGCCGCCGCCCCACACGCCCGCGCCGGACGAGAACAGCACGAAGGCGTCCAGGTTGTCGTGGTCCAGCAGGGCGTCGAGATTCGCCGCGCCGTCGACCTTCGCCCGCATCACCTCGGCCGCGTCGCCGATCTCGGTCACGGGCGTGCTGTGCTGGGCGGCTCCGGCGGCGTGCACCACAGCCGTCAGATCCGGCAGCGACGCGAGCAGTTCCCGGACCGCGTCCCGGTCGGCCACGTCGCAGGCGGCGAAGGCGACCTGCTCGCCCAGTTCGGCCGCGAGCGCGCCCGCGCCGGGGGCATCGGGACCCCGGCGTCCGGCCAAGACCACCCGCTCGGCGCCGTTCTGGAGCACCCACCGGGCCACGTGCGCGCCGAGCCCGCCGGTTCCCCCGGTGACCAGCACGGTTCCCCGGGGCCGCCAGACGCGCCCCGGCTGGGCACGCGGTGCGCGCACGAGACGCCGCGCGTAGGTCCCGCCGGCCCGCACCGCCACCTGGTCCTCGTCGCCGGAGAGCACCGCGGCCAGCCTGCCGAGCACCCGGTCGTCCACGTCCTCGGGCAGATCGGCCAGGCCGCCCCAGCGCCGGGGGTGCTCAAGCCCGACAGTCAGCCCGAGACCCCAGCGCTGCGCCTGTTCCGGCTGGCGGACGACGTCTCCGGGCGCCGCCGCGACGGCCCCGGACGTCACCAGCCAGAGCGGCGCGTCGACCTTCTCGTCCTCCAGCACCCGGACCAGCGTCAGGGTGTCGTCCACTCCGAGCATCGACAGCACACCGGCCGGTTCGCCCGCCTCCAGCCGTTCGGAAAGCTCGCTCAGCGCGACGGTCTCCACGTCCGGCCCCAGGTCGGCACCGTCCTCGGACACTACGGCGAGCCAGCGTCCGGGGAAGGCGTGCCGCGCTTCGGGCACCTGCCGCCAGACGATCCGGTACCGCCAGTCGTCCACTGTGGACGATTCGGTTCGGTGCCAGTAACGCCGGTGCTGGAAGGCGTAGGTGGGCAGGTCTGTCTGACGGCCGCCTTCGAGCAAGGGCATCCAATCGACGTCCACGCCCCGCACGTACGCCTCGGCCAGCGAGGTCAGGAACCGCTCAAGCCCGCCGTCGCCCCGGCGCAACGAGCCGGTGCCCTCGATGTGCATCGTCAGGACCGGATGCGGGCTCATCTCCAGGAACACCGCATCGCCCAGCGACTGCACAGCACGCTCGAACTGCACCGTCTGGCGCAGGTTCTGGTACCAGTACTCCGCGTCGAAAGCCGCCGTGTCGAATACCGTGGAACAGAAGGGGATCTCGGGAGTCTTCGGAGTGATTCCCCGCAGCGCGGCGAGAAGCTCGTCCCGCACCGGCTCCACCTGCGCCGAATGCGACGCATAATCCACCGCGATCCGCTTGCCCGGAACAGTCCGCAGAAGCTCGTCAACGGCGTCCGGATCCCCGGACACCACAACGGAATCCGAGCTGTTCACTACCGCCACCGACAACCGGTCGTCCAGCACGTAACCGTCCGGGAGCGAGACCGACGCCATCGCACCCCGACCCGAAAGCCGCTCCGCGATCAGACGGCTCCGCTCCACCACCACCCGCGCGCCATCTTCTAGGGACAGCGCACCCGCAACGCAGGCTGCCGCGATCTCACCCTGCGAATGACCCACCACCGCATCCGGCTCAACACCGAATGACCGCCACAGCCCCGCCAGCGACACCATCACCGCCCACAAGGCAGGCTGAACAACCTCGACCCGATCACTGCCGAGCGCATCCCTGAGGTCAACCCACGGCGTCAGCGCGGCGGCGCACCGATCCATCCACCCGGCGAAAACCGGCGACGTATCCCACAGTTCCGCCGCCATCCCGACCCACTGCGAACCCTGACCCGGAAAGACAAAAACCGTCTTGGCCACCGGCCCCGCGACGCCCTCGACGGTCCGCTCCCCCAGCACCACCGCGCGATGATCAAAGGCAGCACGACCACGCACCAACGAATAGCCGACATCGAGCGCGCTCCCCGAGCATCCGGCCAACCGCCGAACCTGCTCCCGCAAAGCGACATCCGACCGAGCCGACACCACCCACGGCACCAGACCGCCGTCCGGCCGGTCGCCCTCCTCGGGAGCCGGGCCTTGCTCGACGATCACATGCGCGTTCGTCCCGCTGATCCCGAAAGACGACACCCCAGCCCGGCGCGGCCGCCCCGCCTCGGGCCACGCGACCGGCTCCCGGGCCAGCGTCACCGCGCCCGCTTCCCAGTCCACGACCGGCGAAGGCTCGTCCACGTGCAAGGTGGCCGGGACGATTCCGTGCCGCATCGCCAGCACCATCTTCATCAGGCCGGCCATCCCGGAGGCGGCCTGGGCGTGGCCGATGTTCGACTTCACCGAACCCAGCAACATCGGCCGATCACGGTCCTGGCCGTACGTCGCCAGCACCGCCTGCGCCTCGATCGGGTCGCCGAGCCGGGTCCCGGTGCCGTGTCCCTCGACCACGTCCACGTCGGACGGACGGAGCCCGGCGTTCGCCAGCGCCCGCCGGATCACCCGCTGCTGGCTCGGCCCGTGCGGCGCGGTCAGCCCGTTGGACGCGCCGTCCTGATTGACCGCGCTCCCCCGGAGCACCGCCAGCACCCGGTGACCGCGGCGGCGCGCGTCGGAAAGCCGTTCCACCACCACGACCCCGACGCCCTCGGCCCACCCGGTGCCGTCGGCGGCCCCGGAGAACGACTTGCACCGGCCGTCCGCCGCCAGCCCGCCCTGCCGGGCGAACTCCTCGAACAGCACCGGCGACGCCATCGCGGTCACCCCGCCGGCCAGCGCCGCCGTGCTCTCGCCGCGCCGGACCGACTCGGCCGCCAGATGCAACGCGACCAGCGACGACGAGCACGCCGTGTCGACCGAGACCGCCGGTCCCTCGGCCCCCAGCACGTACGCGACCCGGCCGGACACCACGCTCCCGGCGCCGCCGGTCAAGCCGTAGTCGCCGTCGGTCCGGTAGTCGCCCCGCATCGCGCCGACGAAGACGCCGAGATCGCTGCCTCGCACCGACGACGGATCGATCCCGGCCCGTTCCAGCGCCTCCCAGGAGCATTCCAGGACCAGCCGCTGCTGCGGGTCCATCGCCTGTGCTTCCCGCGGCGAGATCCCGAAAAACTCCGCGTCGAAGCCCGCCACGTCGTCGAGGAAGCCGCCGAAGCCGGTCCCCCAGCCCCGATCCGCCGGGAACGGGGACACCGCGTCCCGGCCCTCGGCCACCAAATCCCACAGGTCCTCCGGTGAACCCACCCCGCCCGGAAAACGGCACGCCATCCCCACCAGGACGACCGGGTCCTCGTCGGACGCCCGGCGCACGGCGGGCTTCTCGTCCGGCGCCCGGGCCAGCAGCCGGTCGGCGACCGCCTCCGGCGTCGGGCAGTCGAAGACCAGCGTGCCGGGCAGCGAGATGCCGCTGTCCGCCGCGATCCGGTTCCGCAGCTCGACCCCGGTCAGCGAGTCGAATCCCAGTTCCCGGAACGGACGTCCGTGCGCCAGCGCCGCCGGCGACGGGTGTCCCAGCACGGCGGCCGCGTGGGTGCGGACCAGGTCGAGGGCGGCCTGGTACCGCTCGTCCTCGGGGAGGTCCGCGAGCGCCCGGCCGCGGTCCGCCGACGCGGGTCCGGCCAGTTCGCGCAGCACGGCCGAGTCCGTGCGCAAGGCGCGCGGATCGATCCTGGTGGCGACCACCGCGGCGCGACCGGCGCCCAGTGCGGCGTCGAACAGCTCCAGCGCCCGCGCGGTGGGCAGCGGCGCCATTCCGTCGCGCGCCAGCCGCTGGCGCTCGATCTCGCCTACCCCGCTGGTCATGCCGCTCCGCTGGTCCCACAGGCCCCAGGCCATCGACACCGCGGGCAGGCCGCGGGCGCGCCGATGGGCCGCGAGTGCGTCCAGGAACGCGTTCGCCGCCGCGTAGTTGCCCTGTCCCGCCGTGCCGACCACCCCCGCCATCGACGAGAACAGCACGAACTGGGAGACGTCTTTCGCCAGGTCGTGCAGATACCAGGCGGCGTCCGCCTTCGGAGCCAGCACCGCGTCGAGCCGCTCCGGTGTCATCGACTCGATCAGGCCGTCGTCGAGCGCGCCGGCTGCGTGGACGACGGCGTCGACCGGATGGTCCGCGAGCAATCGGCGCACCTGGTCGCGATCGGAGACGTCGCAGGCGACTTCCTCGACCGCCGCTCCCAGTTCCGCCAGCTCGGCGCCCAGCCCGGCCGTCGCGGTACGGCTCGCCAGCACCAGCCGCCGGACGCCGTGCGCGGTCACGAGATGCCGGGCGAGCAAGCCGCCCAGCGTTCCGCTCGCACCGGTCACCAGCACGGTCCCGTCCAGCTCGGGACCCGGCTCGGCGATCAGCTTCCGCAGCCTCGGCACCAGGACCGCGCCGTCGCGGACAGCCTGCTGCGGTTCGTCCAGCCGCACCGCGTCCGGCACGGCGGCGGACTCGTCCAGGTCGAGGAGGACGAACCGGCCGGGGTGCTCGGCCTGCGCCGAGCGGACCAGCCCCCACACCGGGGCGTGGGCCAGGTTCGGGTCGGCGCCCGTCGCGTTCCGGGTCACCAGGACCAGCCGTTCGTCCGGCGAGTGCTCGTTCGCCAGCCAGTCCCGGATCGCGCCGAGGACCCGCGTCAGCACCTCGCGAACCGCTGGCCCCAGCTCTTCGTCCGGCTGCGGGCACACGAAAACCTCGGCTGTCGCCGGTTTCCCGGCGGACGGCGCGGGCTTCCAGTCCACTTCGTACAGAGTGCGACGGGCCTGGCCCATCGGGCGGAGCGTCAAGGAGTCGACGGCGGCCACCGGCTTGCCGCCGGTGTCGGTCAAGACGACGGCGAAGGCGTCTTCCCCCGCCGGTGTCACCCGAACTCGCAGGGTGGTCGCATCCGTTGCCGCGCAACGCACTCCGCCCCATGCGAACGGCACCCGCAAGCCGTCGCCGTCGAGCAGCAGCGGGTGGAGCGCCGCATCGAGCAACGCCGGATGCAAGGCGAACCCGCCCGGCTCGGGCCGCAGGTCGACCTCGGCGAACCGCTCTTCACCGCGCTGCCAGGCCGAACGCAGTCCCCGGAACGCGGCTCCGTACTCGAAGCCGGTCTCGGCCAGCACGTCGTACCGGATCTCCAGCGGGACCGCGTCTTCCGGCGGCCACACCGGCTGGGCGAACCCTCGCGGCGGCTCGGTCACGGCCAGCGACCCGCTCGCGTGCCTGCGCCACTCCGCGTCGCCGGCCGGCCGCGCGTGCACGCTCACCGACCGGCAGCCGGAGTCCTCGACCGCGCCCACCAGCACCTGTACGTCCACGACGTCTTCTGTGGACAGTTCGAGCGGCGCCTCGACGGTCAGCTCCCGAACGGTCGCCGCGCCCAGCCCGGCGCCCGCGTGGCCCGCCAGTTCGAGGAAACCGGTGCCGGGGAACAAGACGGTTCCCGCCACGACGTGGTCGGCGAGCCAGGGTTGCGCGCGCAGCGAGATCCGGCCGGTGGACAAGGATCCGGCTCCGTCGGCCAGCTCGACCGCGGTCGTCAGGAGCGGGTGTGCCGAGCCGGTCGCCGGCCTGGCGTCGAGCCGGTACTGGCGATGCTGGAAGGGATAGGCCGGCAACTCGACCAGCTGTCCACCCGCTACCAAGGGCGTCCAGTCGACGTCGACGCCCCGCACGTACGCCTCGGCCAACGAGGTCAGAAAACGCTCAAGCCCGCCGTCCCCGCGGCACAGCGAGCCGATCGCGGTGCCCTCGATGTGCATCGTCAGCACCGGATGCGGGCTCATCTCCAGGAACACACCGTCGCCCAGCGACTGCACGGCCTGCTCGAACTGCACCGTCCGACGGAGATTCTCATACCAGTACTCGGCGTCGAAGGCCGCAGTGCCGGACACGGTGGAGCAGAACGGAATCGTCGGTCGACCCGGGGTAAGTCCCTGCAGCGCGGCGAGAAGCTCATCCCTCACGGACTCCACCTGCGCCGAATGCGACGCATAATCCACCGCGATCCGCTTGCCCGGAACGGTCCGGAGAAGCTCGTCGATGGCTGCCGGATCGCCCGACACCACAACGGAAGCCGGGCCATTCACCACCGCCACCGACAACCGGTCGTCCAGGACGTAGCCTTCGGGAAGCGTCACCGACGCCATCGCACCCCGGCCCGAAAGCCGCTCCGCGATGAGACGGCTCCGCGCCGCCACAACCTTCGCGCCGTCCTCAAGCGACAACGCCCCCGCCACACAAGCCGCAGCGATCTCACCCTGCGAATGGCCCACCACCGCGTCGGGTTCGACGCCAAACGACCGCCACAACCCGGCCAGGGAAACCATCACCGCCCACAACGCAGGCTGAACCACCTCGACCCGCTCACTGCCGAGCGCATCCCTGAGGTCAACCCACGGCGTCAGCGCGGCGGCACAGCGATCCATCCACTCGGCAAAAACCGGGGACGCATCCCACAGTTCCGCCGCCATGCCCACCCATTGCGAACCCTGCCCCGGGAAAACAAAAACCGTCTTGGCCACCGGCCCGGCAACGCCTTCGACCACCCGCTCCCCGAGCAGCACCGCGCGATGGTCGAAAACAGCACGACCACGCACCAGCGAATAACCGACATCGAGCGCCGGCCCCAGGCACCCGGCCAGCCGCCGAATCTGCTCCCGCAACGCATCCGCGGACCGAGCCGACACCACCCACGGCACCAGGCCACCGTCCGGCCGGTCAGCGACCTCAGCGACCGGCCCTTGCTCGAGGATCACATGCGCGTTGGTCCCGCTGACCCCGAAAGAAGACACCGCCGCCCGCCGCACCCGTCCCGCCTCGGGCCACGGCACCTGCTCCCCCGCCAACTCGACCGCGCCCGACTCCCAGTCCACAAAGGACGACGGCCGGTCGATGTGCAAACTCGCCGGGACCACACCGTGCCGCATCGCCAGAATCATCTTGACCACACCGGCCACGCCCGCGGCCGCCTGCGCGTGTCCGATATTCGACTTCACCGACCCCAGCAACACCGGCCGGTCGCGGTCCTGGCCGTAGGTCGCCAGCACCGCCTGCGCCTCGATCGGATCGCCCAGCCGGGTCCCGGTCCCGTGCGCCTCCACGACATCCACCTCGGCAGGCGACAGACCAGCGTTCGCCAGCGCCTGCCGGATCACCCGCCGCTGCGCACGACCGCTCGGCGCGCTCAGCCCGTTCGAGGCGCCGTCCTGATTGACCGCACTCCCCCGGATCACCGCCAGCACCCGATGGCCGCGGCGGCGGGCCTCGGAAAGCCGCTCCACCACCACCAAACCCACGCCCTCGGCCCACCCGGTGCCGTCGGCGGCGTCCGCGAACGACTTGCACCGCCCGTCGCCCGCCAAGCCGCCGTTGCGCGCGAATTCCTCGAACAGCTCCGGCGACGACATCACGGTCACGCCGCCGGCCAGCGCCGTCGAACACTCGCCGTCGCGCACGGACCGCGCCGCGAGATGCAACGCCACCAGCGAGGACGAGCAAGCAGTGTCCACCGACAGCGCCGGGCCTTCGGCCCCGAGCACGTACGCGACCCGCCCGGACACGACACTCGCGGCGCGCCCGGTGAGCCCCGCGCCTTCCCCGCCCATCACCCCGACGAAGACGCCGAGATCGCTGCCCCGCACCGACGACGGATCGATCCCGGCCCGCTCCAGCGCCTCCCAGGAACACTCCAGAACCAGGCGTTGCTGCGGATCCATCCCCAGCGCCTCGCGCGGCGAAATCCCGAAGAAGTCCGCGTCGAACCCCGCCACGTCGTCGACGAAACCGCCGGACCCCTCGCCCCAGCCCCGATCCGCCGGGAACGGGGACACCGCGTCCCGGCCCTCGGCCACCAAGTCCCACAGGTCCTCCGGCGAACCCACGCCGCCCGGAAAGCGACAGGCCATCCCCACCACCACGACCGGATCGTCCTCCGCCGCCGACCGGACCGCGGGCGCGTTCTCGCCGCAGCCGCCGGCCAGGTGGGCCGCCAGGTCGGCACAGGTGGGATGGTCGAACAGGACCGTGGCGGGCAAGTCGTTTCCGGAGTCCGCGGCGAGCCGGTTGCGCAACTCGACCGCGAGGTGCGAATCGATTCCCAGCTCCCGGAAGGTCGCGTCCACCGCGACGGCATCCGGCGCCGGATGTCCCAGCACCGCGGCAGTGTGCGCCCGCACGAGACCCAGCGTGTCCCGAGGCGCCTCGTGCGCCTCGGGCTCGGACGCGGCTTCGCCGAGCCAGTACCGCTGGCGCTGGAACGGGTAGGTGGGCAGCCGGACCCGGCCCCCGTCGAACGCCCGGCCCCAGTCCGGGGCCTGCCCGCGCACGTGGAGCTGGGCGGCCGAGGCCAGGATCTCCTCCAGCCCGCCCGAGTCCCGGCGCAGCGAACCGACCGCCAGCGCGCCTTCGGCGACCTGCTGCACCGGTGCGGTGAGCACGGGGTGCGGGCTGGACTCGACGAAGATGTCGCAACCGAGCGCCGTCAACGACCGGGTCGCCTGCTCGAATTCGACCCGCTGCACCAGGTTCCGGTACCAGTACGACGCGTCCAGCTCCGAACCGGCCAGCACGCCGCCGGTCACCGCCGAAACGAACGCGACGTCCGTGTCCGCCGGCCGGATGCCGGCCAGTGCGTCGAGGAGCGGCTCGCGAAGCGGTTCCATCAGCGGCGAATGCGACGCATACCGGACGTCGACCCGCCGGATCCGGATGCCCTCGCGCGCACAAGCCGCCGCGAACTCCTCCACCGCCGCCACGTCGCCCGTCACCACCGTCGAGTCCGGCCCGTTCACCGCGGCGATCCAGAGGCGATCGGTCATCCTGCGCGCCGCTTCCCGCTCCGGCAGCGCCACCGCCGCCATCGCCCCCTCTCCGGAGAGGTCACGAACGGCCCGGCTGCGCAAAGCCACGACCTTCGCCGCGTCCTCGAGCGACAAGGCCCCCGCCACACAAGCCGCCGCGACCTCGCCCTGCGAATGGCCCGCCACGGCATCGGGCTCGATGCCGAGGGAACGCCACAGTGCGGCCAGCGAAACCATCACGGCGAACAGAGCAGGCTGGACGACCTCGACGTCCCGCATTTCGCCGCGAACCACGTCGAGAAGCGAGAAGTCCACGTGCGGTGCCAGCGCGTCGGCGCATTCGCGCATCCGCCCGGCGAAAACCGGCGACGAGTCCAGCAACTCCGCGGCCATCCCGGCCCACTGCGTGCCCTGCCCCGGGAAGACGAACGCCACCTTGCCCGTGCGCCGCGCGACTCCCGTCGTCAGCCCCGGAAACGGAACACCCTCGGCAAGAGCGGCCAACCCGGGGAGCACCCGGTCCCGGTCCGGCGCGATCAGCACCGCGCGATGGTCAAAGACCGACCGCGTCGTGGCCGATGACCGCGCCGCAGCCGCCAGGTCCAGCTGCGGATGCGCCTCAAGGTGCTCCCGCAGCCGCAACGCCTGATCCCGCAACGCCTGACCGGTCTTGGCCGAAAGCACCCACGGCGCCACCCGCGACCCGCACGGCGGCGCGGCCCCGGTCCATTTCTCCAGCACTACGTGACAGTTGGTGCCGCCCATGCCGAACGAACTCACCCCGGCCACCCCGGCCCCCGGCCAGGCGCTCGCACGGTCCTGGACGCGGATCTTCAACGCCTCCAGCGGAATCTCCGGATTCGGCTCGCGAAAGTGCAGGCTCGCCGGCAGCTCTCCGCGCTCAAGTCCGAGCACGGTCTTGAGCAGACCGGCCACGCCCGCCGCGCCTTCCAGATGCCCGATGTTGGTCTTGACCGACCCCACCAGCAACGGCTGCTCGCGCCCCGCGCCGAATACCGCGCCAAGAGCCGCCGCCTCCACCGGATCGCCGATTCTGGTGCCGCTGCCGTGCAACTCCACGTAACGCACCCCGGCCGGGTCGACGCCCGCCCGTTCACAAGCCAGCCGAAGACATTCCTCCTGCGCACCCTGCTCCGGCGCGGTCAGGCTCGCACCTCCGCCGTCGTTGGTCACCGCACTGCCCCGGATCACACAGCGGATCAGGTCCCCGTCGGCCACCGCGTCGGCCAGCCGCTTGAGCACGACCAGCCCGCCGCCCTCGCCGCGCACGTAACCGTTGGCCCGCGCATCGAACACCTGACACCGGCCGTCCGGCGAAAGCCCGCCGAACCGCACCGCCGTCAGCGCGCTGTCCGCGCTCAGGTTGAGCGTGACGCCGCCCGCGAGAGCCACCGCACACTCGCCCGCCAGCAGACTCGCGCAGGCCGTGTGCACTGCGACCAGCGACGACGCCTGCGCCGCGTCGATCACGAAGCTGGGACCGCGCAGCCCCAACGCGTACGAGACCCGGTTGGCGATCATCCCGCGCTGCAGACCGGTCATGGAATGCGCGCTGATGGCGTGCGCACGCCGCAAATCCGCGTAGTCCTCCCGGATCGCGCCGACGAAGACACCGGCGTCCCCGCCCGGCAGCAGGCCCGCGTCCTCGAACGCCTCCCAGCCCAGCTCCAGCATCAGCCGCTGCTGCGGGTCCATCGCCGCGGCCTCGCGCGGAGAGATCCCGAAAAACGCCGGATCGAAGTCCCCGACCCGGTCCACGAACCCGCCCCGCCCCGTCCCCGGGTCCACCCGGCCGTCGGGCACCGGGGTCACCGCGTCGGCGCCCGCCCGCAGCAGCCGCCAGAACGCGTCCGGATCGGAAGCCCCCGGGAACCGGCAGGACATCCCGACCACCGCGACGCCCTCGGAAATCCCCATGTGCCATACCCCCGGGCGGTGTGTTCCGAAACCCGGCAAAACATACCGATCAGTACGTTTTGAACTCCACCCCTAGAGGGTTCGCTAGGGGCGGCGGCGCACGATCGACGGCCGAGGCGCCGGTCCCCGGAGCGCGGGGCCGCCGAACAAGGAACTCCTTACGGGGCACCACTGTTGATCAGATCGCCGGTTCAGCACAGTCACCTGGCTCGGGCCGCCGAGGTTCTCCCTCCCCGCGACGGCGCGATGATTGGCCAGTACGCGCGATGAGGCAAGCCGGCGTTGCGGAGCCGGCGGCGAACGGGGCTTGATCGGCACGAGCCGTCGAGGCGTTGCCTGATCGCGGACACGCCGGTCGATGTCGGCGCGGGCGTCTCGTTCCGGTCCGCCGCCCTCGAATGCAGATCTCCGGAAAGCGCTCCAAAGGCAAGTCCGAAAGACGATTCTCGCCGTCGGCACTGGCGGTCGACAGGTCGGGTCAGCCTAGAACCGGGGGTACCAGCGGCGGCTCCTCTTCTGGAGAGGTGTCCGCCTTGGGCGGGAGTTCTTCAGCGTCTCCGACGCCCTCGCCGCCAGATGCTGTCGCTGTGCGCGGACCCGATGCTCGACGGGAAGCTGATGGATGACACGCCGCCGCGGCCGCGGTTCGAGTCCCGGTGAGTGCCGACTTGGTCGAAGGGCCGGAACCAGGCGCGGCCGACGACAGCGAAGGACTTCGTTGGACGCAACAGGAGATGCCGGTGGACCCGGAGGACGTGGCGGCCGGAAAAGTGGTGCGGTTCCGTCAGGCAGCGCCGGAGCGCGTTGTCCGCTCGCGCAAGCCCGCGCACCCGGAAATCATCTCGGTGGAGGACCTCACGCGGGCTCAACTGCTGCGTCGCGCCTAGCGGTTGCCGCATCCCGGACAACGGGCACCTGATCTTCAGCGAGATCCTCGCTGAAGATGCTCTGCCCACGCGGTGCGGACAGCGGGCGTAGCCTCCGCCCAGGCGCAAACGATCACCAAAGGCCGGTTGACCTGGTAATTCTTGCGGAGACTCGCGGATGATCCGAACATATGATTATTTCACGCCACCCGTCACGATGGTTACCTACCCCCCTGAAAACATGGGTTCCGGCGTCGTATACTCTCTTCATCAGCAAGTCCGAGTGGCGGAATGGCAGACGCGCTAGCTTGAGGTGCTAGTGTCCTTAACGGACGTGGGGGTTCAAGTCCCCCCTCGGACACCAAAACTGGTGAGATTTCCCCAAGTCTCGCAGCAGCCGATCACCCAGCACAAGGGTGGTCGGCTTTCCTCGTTGACCAGCCTTGTCACGGTCTCGGGACGGTGGTCCGCATGACCGCCGTCGTACCACGGCTCATCCCAGGAGCCGGGCCCGCCGGGACTCTCGCGGCGCTTGCTCCGGACAACGAACGGCTCCCGTTGCCTGCTCCCCCGGCTCCTGCCCGGCAGGCGGAGCTGGTCTACGCGCTGTCCCGTCTCGATGCCTCCGGACGGCTGTCCGCGACCACTCTCCTCGCGCGGCTCCAGTGGCGGACCTCGGTCCGGCTCGCCGCCACCGTCGTCGGGACCTCTGTGGTGTTCCGCCCGGACCGGCACGGCGTATTCGCCCTGGACCCCAAACGCAAAGTCGTCGTCCCGCTCCGGCTCCGCCGCCCCTGCCGCCTTCACACCGGCGACCAGGCACTGCTCGTCGCCGACACCCGAGAGAACATCCTGGTCGTTCACCCGACTGCCGCACTCGACAAGATCGTCCTCGCCCGGCACGCCTCCCTGATCGGAGGCAGCGGCGATGACCACTAGCCAAGCCGAACTCGACGCCGCCCGGCTCCTGCTCTCGAAAATGGGCCTCACCCCGGCCGACCTGCTCAACCAACCGGAACCAACGGCCGAAATGCCGACCTTCTCCCTCTACATCCCGGTGGTGGCGCGCTCGGTGTCCCCCGCCACCGCACGCTCCTACTCCAGCTACTGGGCACAGGCCGAGGCAGCGTGGGGCAACCGGCGGATCGACGAACCCACCCCGTCGGAGATCAAGGCGCTCGCCGAGAGATCCCGGGCGACGGCGTTGGTGCGGAGCAACTCCCGCGGCGGCAGGTACGCGATGGAGAACTTCATCGCCGCTTTGCGCTGCCTCTACCGCCACGCCGTCGACGACGAACTCATCACCGAACTCCAGAACCCCGCGCTCAAAGTCGCGAAACCCCGACGCCTGCCCTCGCCACGCCGAGCCCTCACCACCGAGGAACTCACCGACATCAACATCGTCGCCGCTGAGACCGGCGACGACCCCGACCTCGACACCCTCCTGCTCCGCCTCCACACCGAGACCGCCGGCCGCCGCGGCGGCGCACTCGCGCTCCGCCCCCGAGACCTCGAACCCGACGAATGTCTCGTCTACCTCCGGGAAAAGGAAGGCACCAGCCGCTTCCAGCCGGTGTCGCCGACACTGATGCGGCTTCTTCTCGACCACGGCTCCCAGCGCGGCTCGACGCACCCCGACGGGCAGCTGCTGCGGTATCGCAGCGGCGAGCCGATCACCAAACGCCGCTACGACCACCTCTGGAAACGGACCGGGCAGCATCTCCCGTTCGTGCGCAACCAGAACATCTCCACCCACTGGCTCCGCCACACCACCCTCACCTGGGTCGAACGCCGCTTCGGCTTCGGCGTGGCCCACGCCTACGCCGGGCATTTCGACTCCTCCGACAACTCCACCGTCACCTACATCAAAGCCTCCATCCACGACGTCGCCGCCGCTCTGGCCGCCCTCACCGGCGAGCCACACCCCTTGGCCCACCGAAACATTCCGGGAGGCAGGTCATGACCCGAACCCCGCGATGGACCGCTTCCCTCGCCGTGCAATGCGCCTGCACCGCTCTCGTCGCGCTCGGCGCCGCCTACGCCTCCTACCGACACGGACGCACCTTCGCGCTCCGCTTCGGCGCTGATCAGACGACCGCCGCGATCTGGCCGGGCATCGTCGACGGCCTCCTCGTCATCGCGACCGTCGAACTCTGGAAACGCACCGCTGACACCGGCCGCCGGACCGCATCGGCTGCCTTCGGCTTCGGGATCTCGCTCTCGCTCTGCGCGAACATCGGTGCCGCCGAGAACCTCACTGTCCTTAGCGTCATCGTCGCCGCAAGCCCGCCCATCGCGCTCCTCCTCGCGGTCGAACTGTTCAACCGCGCGCTGCACCGCAGCTCCGCGCAGCCGGGCGAGACAGCCGAGACGTCCGGCGAGACCGCAGTGCACAGCCCGGAATTCGAGTCCGAGACCGAACAGCCGACAGCCGAGGAACGAATGTGGCAGCACTTCGTTCACGAACATGCCCGGGGCCGCGCGCCGACAGGCGCGGAACTCGATCGCGTGGCCAACACCCACAACTACGGGCGCCGCATCCTGCGCGGCTGGAAAGCAACCGGCCGGATCGCCCAATTGGAGAAAGAACCGGAGCGGCCGAGGATCCTCGCCGCCTGACCCACTAGCCAATCCACGGCTTGAGACGCGGGCGGGCTCCACAGTCGGTGGATCCCGCCCGCGTCCCGCTTGCTACATAACTTGTGCGAGCAGTTCGCTGGTTTCGTCCTCCAGCTCCACTCCGAGCGAAAGGCTGGTCTGCCGGAGTCGCTCCACGATGGCAGCCGCCGCGGCTCGGTTGCCTGCCAACAGTTCTGTCTGCAGCAAGTCACGGCTGAGCAATTCACTTACCGGTTCTGCACGCAATCCGCGAGCAGCGGCTCGGCGTGCGCGCGTGAGATCACCGGCATCGCGATAGGCAATGGCAAGGCCGTGGGCGATCTCGACGATCTGGTCAATCATGTCCCGTTGATGCCAGGAACTCCATTCATAGCGCCCCTTGGGAACGTTGCTCAAAGGCATGCCCTCGACCAGATCCAGCGCCTCTTGCAGTTGCCCGAGCCGGTCCTCGCCGTCGGCGTTCTCGACAAGTTGCTGGAATCGGAACCAGTCGCAGGGCACGGTGCCGGCCAGCCGGTAGCCGCCGTTCTTCGAATCGACGTTCGGCAGGTACAGGGCACCGTTCGGGTCGTGGCCGAGCCAGGTTCGCAGGCGAGAGACGTAGCCCTGCCTGGTGGCGGCCGACCACGGCTGGGTCGCGGTTCCCAGTTGCTGCGAGATCTCGTCGGCGTGGACACCCGGGTTGAGAGCCAGGAACGCGGCCAGTTCGGTGAGGCGGTTGACCTTCTTTCCCTCCACACGGCTGTAGTCCACCCCGCCCAACGAGACCGGGCCCAGGAGCCGCAGCTCCGGGACCGCCGGTTCGAGACCAGTCTGGCCAGGTGTCTCGGGCTCGCCTCGGTCCGCTCGTGATGGACGGGAGACAGTCTCGACGGGATCGGGATCGGGACCGGCGGTCCCGGTCTCCTTCGGTCGCTCATCTCGTGGGAGGCGCTGGAACGCGATGCGGACGTCGAGCCGTTCCACCGGGGTCGGGTCCTGGCGTAGGTCGAGTTCCCATGCGCCAGGGATGTCTGTATCCGGATCGGCACCTGCGACGACTGCCACGATGTCTGCGGCGGCGTCGCTGGTCGCGAGATGATCAGCATCGTCCGGGTCCAGCGGCTTCGGGACGATCACGACGTGCGGGCGTCGATCGGTAGCACCGGCGAGATGTTCTAGGAGGTCGTCAACGGATCGATGGTGTTCGATGCGGTTGACGTCCTGGAGCACCTGGCCGGCTCCGACGAGATCGACGGCCACCTCCTCCGTCCACGGCGAACTGCTGATTTCGAGAGCGATGGCTGAGGCGACCTCGGCGATGTCGTCTGGGTCTCCGTCGAGGAGAAGTGCTCCGGCGTGGTCGAGGCTCACTAAGATCAAGGCGCCGTCCGTGTCGTGGCCGAGGCCGGCCAGGAACGGGTACGGAGCTTCCCCGGCGGCCTCGTCGGCCAGCGGGACGGAATCGGGCAGGTGCCATTCAGCGCTGGTCGCGGTGGCCGTGAACGGCGGGAGCGGTTCCGCGGGTTCGTCCAGGCAGACGGTGGCGTCCTCGCGGCCGAGCCGGACCATCCGGATTTGCGGCAGCTTGCTCCCCTGGCTTTCGGCGTGGTTCGCGAGCTGGCGCAAGGCGCGGTCCAGAGTGTCGATCGGGTCCAAGGCAGCTTCCACTTCGCCCACGCTCTGCCCGCGCCCTGCGCGGAGACGCCGGACGCCGAGTGCGCTCAGTACCGCCGCGGCCGCGAGTCCGGCGGCTCCGGCAATGACAATCGGGGCGTTGACGGTCGAGCCGGGCGGCGGGGCTGCCTGCGCGCTGCTCTCCTGCTTCATCGGCGGCGAAGGCATCGGGTTCGCCGCCGGAGGCATCGCCGACGGCGTGATCGCGGGTGGGGGTGGCGTCTGAGGCTGCGGGGGCCGCGGTGCGGGGATGGTTGGCGGCGTGGTCGGCAGCTGCAGCGTCTCGCCCGCGCGGATGCGGTCCGGGCTCTCCACGTTCTTGTTGAGCCGCACGATCTCCGGGTAGCGGCTGGCGTTGCCGAGCCGGTCGCGGGCGATCGAGGTCAGTGTGTCGCCCTGCCGTACGCGGTACCCGTTGACGGCCGACTTCTCGGGCAGGTCGAGGCACCATCCCGGTTTGATCAGGGCGACGTCGCGGAGGGTTTCGCCGTCCGGTTGGCGGCGCGTGTGGTTGAGTGCGTAGATCTCGGTGTAACGGCGTTCGTCGCCGAGTTGTTCGGCTGCGATGCGCATCAGGCTGTCGCCGGGTCGCACGACGTAGCCGGTCGTGCGCGACTGGGACATGGCGGCTGGTTCGGCGGCAGTGGCGACGGTCGCGGTGCCGATCATCAGCAGCAGAATTCCGGCGACGATCTTCCGAGCCCAGCCGAGGCCGGAGACCCGGCGTACCGGGAGCCCGCGAAGATGGCCGGCGCATTCGACGATGATCGCGGCGGAGAGCTGCAGCCAGGCGACGACGCCAGCGAAGGCGAGCAGGGCCAGGAAAACCTGGCCACTATCGCGCGTCACTAGTGCGGCGAGCACGTCCGCGATGGTGTGCACGTGGTTCGGGAGCAGGATGTCGCGGAAGGTCCAGAAGGCGGTCGGCGGCCCGGCGAGGATCGCGGTCAAGGCGAGCAATCCGCCGAGGAACCGGACAATGCTGGTGACGGGACGCATGATCGACTCCTTCGTGGTCAGTCGGCGGAAATCAGGTCCGCCGCGCCGCGACCGTGGACGATGAGTTCGGAGATGCCGATAGCGCCGAGGAACACGGTGCGGAGGGAGTCGGTCGTCTCCACGACGATGTGGCCGGAACGGACCTGCACGGTTCCGGTCATGCCGGATGCCGCCAGGTAGCGCTTCGCCGCGGTAGCAGCTTCGTCCGGGTCGACGTGCGCGGCCCCTCCGGCAGCGAGCGCATGTGGGTCGAGGGCTTGGCCACCGGCGCGGGCGGCTTCTTCGGCCACTGCGGTGGCCCGCGAGGCGGCGAGTGCTTTGCGGGAGCCGTCGACGGCGAGGCCGATGGCGATGGTCAGGGCGAGGCTGAGTCCGAGGATCAGCACGGAGATGGAGCCGCGTTCGTCGCGGAACAGGTTCATCGGCGGGCTCCGTATCGGTCGATCGGCGAACTGAAGGTCGCTTCGACTGGCCTGGTCCCGGTCAGTCCAGGGAGGAGGTCGGCAAGCGGGACGTCGCAGTGGATGTACGCCGTGACGGTGCCGTTGGTGCTTGCGGGGCGAGCGAATTCGCTGGCGTCGACGCCGACAGTTAGGGGTGCGCAGGTGATGGACTGCTCGGCGAGCACGGCGCGGGACTGCTGCTCTGCTGCGGACGCGGCAGCACGGCCGTCGTGGGCGAGCGATGCTTGGCGGGCCGCTGCCCGGGCAGCGGCGTCGACCGCGGATTGGGCGGTTTCGATCCGCATACCCAGCAGCGCGAGGCCGAGGAGCGCGATCAGGCCGGAGATGCCGATAACGGCCTCGATGTTCATGTCGCCGCGCTCGGTGCGCAGTTCGGCGAGGCGGGTTGTCATGGCGTGATCCGCTCGATCGGCGCGGCGGCCGTCTGGCTGATCCGCACGGTCATGAACGGCACAAAGGACGCGACCTCAGCGTTGACCGTTACCCGGACGACGTTTCCGTCCGAGCGTCCGCTGGCGTCCACATGCGACAGCCAGGTACCGGTGGCGACGCGGGCGTAGGCGGCAGCCTGCTGAGCGGCTCCCGTCACGTTGACGGGCGGGATACGGGCATGATCGGCACCGTCGCGGGCGGCTTCCAGCGCGATCGTGCGACCAAGGAAGACCGCGACGAGCTGGAACACCGTAAAGGCGGCGATGATCAGGGTGCTGATGACCAGGACCGCGGTGATCGTGTCGTCGCCCCGCTCCCCTGTTCGCAACTGTTCGGCGCGGCTCATGTCAGTGTCCGCCGATCAGGGGGATCTTGCCGTTGACGTAGGCGGTGATCGCGCCGGCGATGAGGGTGGCGATGCCGACGGCGAGCGCGGCGTACAGCGCTTTGGTGATGTTCTCGTCGCCGCGTTCGCTGTCGCGGCGGAATTCCTGCAGCCGAGTGGAGAGCAGCTCGTGGGCGAACAACCAGCAGGTCAGGACGAACCGGGGCATGACGGGTTTCCTTCCTTAGGTGGTGAGCATGGTGGCGACGCCGGGGAAGGCGAGGAAGACGACGAACGCGAGTCCGAGGAGGGCGAGAGGGAGGTCCATGCGGTCGGAACGCACTGCCGCGCCGGTTTTGCGTTCGGCGGACAGTTGCTGCTCGATGGAGTCGGCCTTGGCGCGCAATGAGGTGATGATGCTCGCGCCGTCGTGTCCGGCGCTGGCGACGACGTGGGTCAGGTCGCTCAGTTCGCGGACGCCGGTCGCGGCGCCGAGTCGTTGCAGGCCGTCCCAGGGCATCTCGCCGAGCAGGGCGGCCTCGTCCATTGCGTCGCGGATGCGGCGGAACGTCCAGCCCTCGCCTAAGCTCGCGGGGTAGCGGAGTGCTTCGACCGGACCGCGGTCGCCGATCCTGCCGAGCGCGACGAGACGGCAGTAGCATGCCAGTGCGCCGCGCAGTTCCGTCCGTGCGCGAGCGACCTTCGATTTGAGCGTCGCGGCCGGGAGCATCCAACCGATCACGGCCGTGGCCAGCGACAGCGTGCCGGTGAGAACCACGGGCGGGGCCACGTTGCCGAGCGCGAGAACGACGGCGAGCAGCGGAACCCAGAGTGCACCGATCGCCGCGAACACGACCCGGTGCAGCATGAAGGTTTCCGGCTTCTGCCCTGCCAGCTCCAGATCGGCGAGCGGAGCTGCGAGGAATGCGAAGCGCGCTGGACTGCTCTTAGGGCTGGGCTCGCCGACTATGTCGACCAGCCGCGGCCGGGCTCGGACGAACGCAGCGGCCACCGTCGTCACGCCGGCCGCGAAACCGATGGACAGGAGGATCAGCAGCGAGAGGGAGGTCATCGTGGTGCTCCCGAGCGGAGGAACCGCGGCGGCTTCGGTTCGACGCCGAGCCGACGCAACCACGCGACCGCGGCACCGACGAGGGCCAGGACAGCGGCGAGCACCACCTGACCGCCGACAGAGTCATAGACGCCGGTGTAGGTCGATCCGCCGAGCACGGTGAAGCCGAGTAACATCATGGCCCAGATGCCGAGCAGGATTCGCACGGTCGAGCGCCGCCGGGCCCGTTCGACCTCGGCAGTGCGACGCGCGCCGACCTCGTCGGATACCTGGCGTGCCAGCGTGTTGAGCAGTTCAGCAGCGCCTGCCCCGTAGTGGTGGGCTACACACAGGCCTGCGGCGGCGATGTCGCCGACTCGGTCGTCGAGGTCGTCGGCGAACACCAGCAGCGCCGGTTGGAACTCCCAGATCCGCAACCGTTGGGCGAGAGTGCGCACCTCGGAGGCGATTTCCGGCGGCGCTCCGCGAGCGGATGCCTGGATCGCAGTCGTCAGGCCGATGTGACCGGGACCAAGAAGGTCGGCGAGACGGCGGAGCCAGGTCTCGATCGCCTCCAAATGAGCGATGCGCGCGGCAGATACACGACCGGCAGACACGAGCCAAGGCAGGAAGGTCACGACCGCGGCACCACCGACGCCCATGATCGGCCACCCGGATACCAACCACAGCACTCCCCCGACACCGACTGCGACCAGGTGGCGTCGGGCGAACCGCAGACGGCGATGCCGGGACCGCACCGAGCGGCCCGTGGTTCCGCGGAAACCTGCCACCACTGCGGTCAGTCCGGCGGCGAATCCGAGACCAGTGAGCGCGACGAGCAGCTCATTCATGACCGACCCTCCGGAAGACGGAGCATCCAGTCGCCGTCGCCGCTGGTGGTGAGCCAGTTCCGGTCGAAGCCGCAGGCTTCGAGGTCCGCGATCTCGGTCGGGAGGTTCCCAGTCGGGACGGCGCGGAGGGCTCCGGTCGGGCGTCGGAAAAGGTGGGTGCGCGCCGGGTGCCCGTGTTCTCCTGGTTCGACGGCGACGATCTCCGACACCGACCGGTCGAGTGCACCATCACGAGCAACGAGGTCGACGTGGACGATCAGGTCCACCGACTGCGCAACCATGTCGCGCGCGAACTCGGGCGTCCACGCGGAATTCGCGTCCAAGCACAGCAACGCCATCCGCTGGATCGCCTGATCCGCGCTGCGGGCGTGCACAGTGGACAGAGACCCAGCACCGCCTGAGGACAGGGCGTTGAGCATCGGGACGATCTCCTTGCCGCGGACCTCGCCCACGACGATCCGGGCTGTGTGCATGCGAAGGGCCTGCCACACGAGCTGCATCAGGCTGACGCCGCCGGCCGTATGACCGTTCTCGAGGTGCTCGGCGTTTCCCTGTTGTTCTTCGAAGGCGACCACGGCGGGGAACCGGTCGCGATGCCGATGCAGGCCGAGTTCGAACTCAGTCTCCAGCGTGGCGAACCGTTCAGTCGGCGGAATCTCCCAGCACAGGCCGCGCAGCAACGTCGTCTTGCCTGCCTTCTGCCGTCCACTGACCACGATGTTCTTCTCCGCGCGGACTGCGGCGCGCAGCAATGCCAGTTGCGCGGTGGAAATCATCCCGCGGTCGCGCAGTGCCTCAAGGTCAGCAGCGCCGAGCCGGTGGCGGCGGATCGAGACGTGCGGCCGGTCGGTGACGCCGACGGTCGCGGCGAGGCGTTCGCCGCCGGGCAGTTCCATGTTCAGCAGCGGATGCGTCGCGTTGATCGCGTGCTCGGTCCGGCCGTGGCGTGCGGCGATGCGTTGCAGCCAGCGGATCAGCGCGTCGTCGGTGGGTGCGAGCCGCGGTCCGCGCATGACGCGGCCGTCGCTGTAGGACAGCCACGCGGCATCGCTGCCGATCACGTCGATGTTCTCGATCGCGTCGTCCGCGAGCAAAGGTTCGAGACGGCCGAGGCCGAACATCTCCGCCATGACGGCTTGCCGGATCGCCCAATCCTGATCCGGATCCGGAAGCGCCCTGCCGCGAGCGATCCACTCTTTTCCGACCTCGCTCAGTACTTCGTCGAGAAGGTTCCCGGCGACTGCTCGTTCGTCAGCGGGAGCGTGGCTCCCTTGCCTCAGCGCGTTCTGGACTCGCGGAGCCAACCGTTCCTGCACCAGATCGACCAGCTCGTCAGCACCCTCGAATATCTCCGCATCACCCGGCATCATCTGGCTCCCCACCGTGATTCGGCCTTGGCACTGGAATCGGCCGCACCGCAGGCACCGGTGCCATGCGCACCGACGGAGGCCCGGGGCGGGGAGGGAACCGCACGACGTTGGTGGAGCGCAACAGGGCTTCCCGTGTCGAGGCGCGCCTCTCCAGTTCCTGCGCGACCGCGCGAGTCGACGACAACAGCGGGGAAGCAGCGAATCGCCGCGACGGCTGGAACTGGTCGGCGAACTGCGCGGCCGCAGCAGGGTCTTTAGCGAGCACACCTGCCAACGGCACTCCGTGCGCCGCGAACACTTTCGCGACTTCAGCAGGCGGAAAGCCTTGAGACACTGCGGGGACGACCACAGCGACGAGGCTGCCGTCGCCGGACGCGGTGAGCCCAGCTTCGCGCTGGACGAGTTCGAACGAACGCACCGCACGGGCCAGTGAATGGCGGTCGTTGCGGAGAACGAGCACGACCAGGTCGGAGGCGGCCATGACTGCGCGCGGCGCGCCGTGCGCCCGGATCCGACCGCAATCGACGAGGACATCGACCGTCTTGAACTCGCGGAACAGGCCCGCGAGAGAGGTCCAGGGAACGCCGTCGGATTCCAACGGGCCGCGGCACCCTGGCAGCAGATGGTGGCGGCCGGTTCCGTCCGGCAAGGTGACCAGCTGCGCCGACATGGCGTGGTGCAGCGGGGTTTTGCGGGCGGCCACCGTCAACTCCAAGAGGCCGCGACGGCCGAGAGCGCCGTCTGGGTCGAACACCGCCAGCGCGTGCCCGCCGGTCGGGTCTGCCTCGACGGCGACAGCGTCGCGCGGCCACGACCAGGTGAGGGCCAGCACTGCGGTGGAGACCCCCGGGCTGCCAGCCAGCGAGAAGAACGAGATCAGCATGTCATCCAGCCCCCATCGGAAGCATGATCAGCACTACCGCGCTGGCGGCGGCCTTGGCTGCGAGCCGGGGACCGTCCGCGGCTGGCACGACGACGTCGACCACGCGGATTCCACTGGCGTCGGGCGTACCGACCCGCAACACCGTCGCGCGGACCGGCTGCCAACCGTCGGCCTCGGCCGAGACCAGCAAGACGAGCGATCGAGTGGTCGGTGTGCCTCCCGGCATCTGCCCGGCCTTGAACGGGACGCCGACCAGCTGCTGCCCGACGACAGGAAGCAACGGACCTTCGACCTGGCTTCGCGTCACCAGACTGCCGACGACAAGGTCCGAGGTAGCGGGCTTACCGATGATTTCCGCCCGGTCGTCCCATGGAATCGGATCAAGCCCAGCAGTCGGATGGACCTCGACCTCCCTCAGAGCGGCCTCGGTCACCGCTTCGCCGAAGCGAACCGGCGCAGCGACGCCGACGGCTGCGATCGTGCCGCTGGTCGATCGGAACACGGCAACGGTTCCTGCAGCGCACATCGCCGCGAGCACCACGCCGACGAGGATCAGCAGCTTCGACCGGTGCCGCCGCGGCGGGTGCAGAGGCGTCGGAGCTGGCGGTGCCGGGCGGTCCGGCACGGGCTTGACGGTCATCTCAGCCTCCCCGAACGTCGGTGTTGAGAGTCCGGATCTCCCGGACCGCCAGCTGCGCACGGGACGTCAGGTCCATTGAGTCGGCCGCGCCCTGCCCGGCTCCGGACCAGCGGATCCGCCAGTGCCCAGTCGCGGCGATGGAGAACCCGGCCGAGGACGATCGCGAGTACACGTGCCCGCAGGTCGGAGACGGTCGGCCAGCCTGGTCGTCGGTGAACGGGGTGCCCGGGCCCGTGCAGGTGATCGTCGCGCCGTCGCCCATCGCCCAAGTAATCGACTCCAGCGCGGCAGTCACGCTCACCGAGATCCCGCCGGCGGCTGCCGTCTTCGAGACCGGGCCAGTCGTCGACGGTCGACGGGCCGTCCACATCCAGACCGGGAACCCGACGGTCGCGCCGTGCGGCGAGTCTCCCGGCGGTGCGAGCTGGATATCAGGTGCCTCGAGCCCCAGTTCGGCGATCGCCTGCCGGGCCAGTTCCGCGGGCGAAACCTGCGGAGCGGCGGCAGGCTGGCCGTTGGGAGCGAACACCACCCGCGGCCAAGGCAGCGCAGCTCCGTCGCCTCGGCACATCTGGAACTTCAGCGACCCCTCGCGCGGGTCGTGCCCACCCCACATCGGATCTCCCGGAGGAGGCTGCTGAGCCCACGGCCGCTCGACGCAGGTGAACTTCGGCCGCGGCCCTTGCCCTCCGGTGCCGGGTGATGGAGGACTTGGCGCGGGAGCGGGACCACCCGGACGGCCAGGGTCGGTCGCGGAGACCCAGCAGCGCCCGCGCGTGCCGGTCGACGTACACCCGCCCTCCTGTCCGGCAGCCGGAGTCGGAAGGAGAATCAGCAGCAGAAGCACGCCGATGGCGCGGCTCAACATGGCTGGTCCACGTGCGGCCGCACGATCTGCACCAGCCACCGGGACGGCGCTGGATACCGGACCACCTCGGCTTCCAGCCGATAGCGCCGAGGCTGCCCAGGGCTGTCGAGGTACTTGCCCGTCTCCCCCACCCGGTCGCTGACCAGGTGTTCGTTCGAGGCATCCAGGCAGTCGTCGATCACGACACGAGCCGGCTCGGCAACGCTGACCGAGCGGACCGAAGGAGCCCGGCGGTACTGCCCGACCGAATGAGCAGGCACCGAAGCCAGATTGGCCAGCTCGTCGACGAACGACGTCAGAGCGGGATCCGCCATCAACCGAGTCAGCGCTGGACGCCAATCCTGGGACCGCGGTGCCGCCTCTGCTTGTTCGCTCAGTTCCCAGTATTGGCGGTAGACCGCCAACGCCTTCGGCGCGATTTCGTGTTCGGGTGTGGGGATCCAGGGAGACGAGGGCGCAGCGGCAGTTGCCGGTGCCGGAGGCCGCGTCGGGGCCACATCGGAGCATCCAGCGAGCACGACGCCTGCGATCATCAGTCCGACAGCCGGGTACCTGAGCTGAGTCATCAGGGTCTCCATGGGATAGGAGGTGCGGCGAGCCCGATCGGCCCGACGCAGCGGGCAGGGTCAGGCCGGGCCGTAATAGCCGGGCTGGCATCCAACGCCGCCGTTCCACCAGGCGTCGATCACGCGCAGTCGGACGACGGGCTGCACATTCGTGATGCCTGGTCCAACGCAGTAGTGGTAGAGATTCCGGAAAATGTCCTGGACGTCAAGCATCACGGTCGAACCGGAGCCGCCGTCGCAGTGGCGGTACATCCCGGGATCGAGGTAGCCGCATGGCAGCCGGACTGCTGCCGGACGTGCCCAGGTTTCCGAAGCGGCACCCATACTCAGCGCAAGTACGGCCAGCGCTGTCAGCGCGACACGTCTGATCGTTCCGGACATGGACATAGTTCCTCCCCGATAAAAATGCATGCGTTTCACCGCGACCACACTTAGTGATCATCAAGCGGCCTGCTGACGCTCCCTCACGGACATCTGATGGCCTCCCCTGCCGGTTCGGCTACAGATAGCCACTGGTTCCAGCTCCTTTCGAGTGAACGCCGGAAGCCGCATGTGAGCCGAGTCCTGTCGCGCTACCCTCTAGAGACGAGGGGTCGTGCGAGGGGGATGCTCGCCTTCACTCCGTCCAGGATCGAATGCGGGCACGGGTATGACTAGGGGGTTTCCGTCTTCTCATGATGGGAATACAGAAGACGAACTCGAGGCAGCCCGAGCGAATGCGAACCGAATTCGCGAAGAAGCTTCACGAGTTGCGTACCTCTCAAGGACTTTCGCTGGCAGATCTGGCGCAGCGAGTCCATTACAGCCGAGGCCATCTCAACAACGTCGAGCACGGCACAAAAGCGGCGAGTTTCGAACTCGCCGAAGCTTGCGACAACGCGCTCGGCGCGGACGGCGAACTCAAAGCGCTCATCCCAAAACAACGATCCGCCACTCCAAAACCACATATGCGTCCGGCTCAACTGCCCGCGGCCGCGGGCCGCTTCATCGGACGGATCGAGCATCTCGCGGCGATCGACGCGCTCTCAACGCAGCAAGACCAACTCTCGGTCGCGGTCCTGCACGGCCCTCCTGGCGTCGGGAAAACAACGCTCGCCCTGCACTGGGCACATCAGCACACAGACCATTTCGAGGACGGCCAGATTTTCGCCGATCTCCGCGCGTACTCGCGCCATCGCGATCCAGTCGAACCGGCTGAAATCCTGGAGGAATTCCTCATTTCCTTAGGCCTCTCGCCATCCGACGTTCCGGCGACCGCCGAAGAGCGGTCCGCGCTGTTCCGGACGATGACGCACGGACGCCGTTTGCTGATCGTCCTCGACAACGCCGTGTCCTCGGAGCAGATCCGAGCGCTCCTGCCCGGCGACGCGACCAGCATGGTTCTGGTGACCACGCGGCGCGTCCTCACCGGGCTCTCCGTGCGCCCGGGAGCAACTCAACTCCGCCTCGATCCCTTCTCGCCGGATGATTCGTTCCGGCTCCTCCGCGACGTAGTCGGAATGCGTGTCGATCAGGAACCAGACGCCGCGCGGGACGTTCTCGACCGGTGCGGGCACCTGCCCCTGGCCGTCGCAGTCGCCGCGGAACGCATCGCGGCACACCCCCTCCGCCTGTCGGATCTCGCCCAGGACCTCGCGGAAGAACGCAATCGGCTCGGCGCGCTGACGGTCGAGGACGAGGACACCAACGTACGAACGGTGATTTCGTGGTCCTACCGAGCACTCGCCGCCGATGCCGCTCGCGTGTTCCGGCTGATCGGCTTGCATCCCGGCAAGAACATCAGTGTCGAGGCCGTCGCCGCGCTGGCAGACCTACCGGTCGCGCGCGCCGGTGAGCTCCTCCGCATCCTCGCTGGCGGGCACCTCGTCGCCGAGATCGACCGTGACCGCTTCCGTCTCCACGACCTTCTCCGGGTTTACGCCACCGAGCGCGCGCTCGACGAAGAGCCTCCGGCCGAACGCGATGCCGCGCAACTGCGCGAACTCTCGTGGTACCTGCGAATGTGCCGGTCCGCGGCGCAGGCTCTCGCGCCCTACCGAGAACCCGGCGTCGCCACCGTGGAACTCGACTACGCAGAAGCCTTCCGGTGGAGCGAAGCTGAGCTGCAAAACTTCCCGTCCGTCATCGCGAGCGCGCTCCGCGGCGAGTATCCGGAAATCGGCTGGCAAATCTCGCAGGCGTTGTTTCCGTTCCTGCACCTTCGCAAGCCTTGGACGATCTGGGACCGCATCTATCAACTCGGGCTCGAAGGCTCGAACAAGGCGCTCGACCCCAGTGCCCAAGCGGAAATGCTCACCGGGCTAGGCCTTGTCCGGTTGGGGCTGGGCATGCATGACGAGGGTCTCGACTTCTTTCTGCGCGCCCTGGAAAAACTCGAAAACCATCCCGACCCGGACGGTATCGCTTGGTGCCACGTCGGCGTCGGCCTCGCCTACGCGGGAGCCGGACGCCATGCCGAGGCCAGGGAGGCGTTCGAACTAGGACTCGCGATTCAGCAGGCGCAGAGTGACCTGCATGGCGAATCCGTCACGCTCATGCACCTCGCCGAGGTGTGCGGCGAAGAAGGACGCCATGAGGATGCAGTCCAGTACGCGTTCCGTGCGTTGTCGCTCTGCCGCACGGTCGGGGACCAGTACGGCGAAGGTCTCGCGCTTCATCAGATAGGCAAAGCGAATTTCGCGGGAGAAAACCTCGATGCCGCAGTGCAGCATCTGGAGGAGGCGCTTGCGAGCCAGCGAGCCGCGCAGGACAGCAAGGGAGAGGCTGACACGCTCTTGCTTTTGAATGAAGTGCTGACCGCCACCGGCGACCGCGATACTGCACGTGAATACCTGCAGCAGGCAGTGACAATCTTGAGCCAGCGCGGCGAACCGGCTGAAGCGGAAGTTCGTGCACGGCTCGACGACCTCGACAGCGGGAGGCAGTGAATGCCCGAACAATCCTTCTCAGGACTGCGACTCGAGGGCACGCTGTCCACCGATCCCCAAGAAATCGCCTACGCGGCAACCGACTTCGGCGGCATCGTCTCCCACAGTCCGCTGGCCGTCGCACGGGTCGGCTCGCCGCGAGACGTCAGCGCCGTCCTCACCTTCGCCGCGGAGCACGGTCTTTCGGTCACGCCACGAGGACAAGGCCACACCAGCATGGGGCAAGCCCAGGCCGCCTCCGCATGGACAGTCCTGACCCGCACCGGATTCACCATCACCGCGACGATGGACGGCATGCCCCTGCCCGACCTCGACCCCGACCGCAGCAGCTGGCTTCGATCAGCGTGGAACACCAGACACCCGGGACTGCGCCAGATGCAGTTCGAAGCAGAGGTGTACCAAGTCTCAGCAGGTCGTCAGGTCAACATCCGATATCCGCTGAGCTGATAACACTCAGGAGACCGTAAGCGATCTTGTATGCCGTGAACCCTGTCCCGTGTATGCGAGATCACCTGCTCGTCGGAGCCCGGCAAGCGCGGCCGGTCGGCTCAGTCGTCCGTTCTCATGAAACGGTTCGGTGATGGCCGTGGCCACGCAGGAGTGCTCGGAACCGGGGTGCACCCGAAATGCGGCGTTCGCCACCAAGACGAGGCCGGCTTGGTGTGATCCCCACATCACCGAGATCCTGCGCCTCGGCGGCCTCGAACCGCTCGAGCCGTTCACGAAGCCCGCAGCGTGGCGTCTCACCCGATGTCTGGCCTGTGGCTGCGAGGCGCACTACCGGCTGGAATACACGCTCGACAAGAACCGGTACGGAGAACCCACTTGCCGAGCGTGCTTCTGGCGGGACTGGGCTGAAATGGTCCGCCAGCGATCCGGCAGTCCGTTCCATTGCGACGAGGCCCAGCCGGGAGCGGCGCGGAAACTCGCGGAGGAACACGGTTTCGAGTATCTCGAACCGCTCACGGCCGTGGTGCGCGCGGATGATCCGCACCGGGTCCGCTGCCGCTACTGCGGGCGCATCTCGGCCCAGCGCACCGGCGACATCTCCTTCGGTTGCAGCTGCCAGAGCAACCCCCGCCGGGACCGGCAAACAACGAACGTCTCCGGCCCCAAAAACAAAAATCTGCTCAAGGACTCCGGACTGCCCGTCCTGGACTGGTGGGACCACGAACGGAACGACCCCGCGGCGTGGGCGAGCGTCACGGTGCGGGGCAACCGCGACGCCCACTGGCGCTGTCCCGACTGCGGGTTGCGGTTTGTCCGCCGTGTCCGGGACATGGTGACCCACCGCCAATGCCCGGACTGCGAACTCAAACGTCACGCCGCCTGGGAAGCCGAAAACAAGAGGTACGAGCGCACGCCCGTCGCCGCAGTGCCGGAGCTGCTCGCCGCCTGGGCCGACGAGGCGGACCCGTCGTCGATCATGGTCGGCGACGGCTGGTACTACCGTTTCCGCTGCCCCCACGGACATCACCCCCGCCTGCGGCCGCAGAGCTATCTTCAATCCGGGTGCCCGTCCTGCCGCGGCAACGAAACCCGTCAGGCTCGGCTCGCGCAGGTCGAAGCCGACCCGACGGCATTCGGGATGAACCGGGAAATCGCCGCCCAATGGCACCCCGAGAAGAACCGCACCACGCGGTTGGAAACCGTGTCGCCGAACTCGCGGAAAATCGTGTGGTGGCGCGAACCGAGCTGCGGCCACGAGTGGCAGGAGAGCCCAGCCGACCGGCAAAAGGGCCAGCGGCTCCGCTGCCCCCTGTGCCGCACGATCCTCGACTCGCTCGCCTACCACTACCCCGAGATCGCCGCGGAGTGGTCACCGGCCAACCCCTTGTCAGCATGGCAAGTGCGCCCCAGCGGCCAGACAGCCTTCGTCCCGAGCTGGATCTGCCGCAACGACACCGGCCACGAATGGAACGCGACCCTTACTTCCCGGGCATCCGGCAGCAGCTGCCCGAACTGCCGCGAAACCGGCAAATCCAAGGTCGAACTCGACCATCATGCCGCGGCTCAGGCGGTATTCGGCAACGCGGCATCCGGACAGCCGATTCGCCACGACGCGTTCACCCGACGAGGACGATGGCTGGTCGACATCACCGCCGACCTCGGCAGCGGCCGCACGATCGCGATCGAATACGACGGCTCTTACTGGCACGCCGACAAAACCGAGATCGACACCGCTAAATCCCTCGATCTCCTTGCCGCCGGATACCTTGTCGCCCGCCTTCGCGAACATCCGCTCCCAGGCCTGCCGATCGTGCACGACGACTACACAGAGATCGTCGTGCACTCAACCGCGCCCGATCCGCTAGCCGTGCTCCAGCAGGTCCAGGTCTGGACCGACACACGCACCAGCTGAGATCAACCCAACTCACATGCACGGAACCCGGATGGGACTCGCCGACCTCCGCCAGCCTGGCAGAGCTGACACCGCAGCCACCGGCGGCGAGCTGCCTCGCACGGGCAGTTCCCCGTCGGTGTCGGTGAACGCGCGCGCATCTCGCTATAGGTTTCTCGGCGGATCGGAGCGACCAAGAGCTTCGTCCGGGAACGGGTCTCCGGCGACGTTAAGCGCCGCTGCCGGGGCGGTCAATTTCCGTTTCCCGAAGCGGTGCTTCGGGAAAACCGAAGTGCCTCAGCCGTCCACCAGGCGGGTCTGTCCAGCCCAGTACTTCGCGCGCAGTTCCCGCCGCAGCAGTTTGCCGGACGAGTTCTTCGGCAGTGCGTCCGCGAACTCGACACGGCGCGGTTTCTTGTACCCCGCGATCGACCCCCGGCAGGCGGCGAGCACCTGTTCCTCGGTCAGATCGCTGCCCGGTTCCCGCACGACGACAGCGAGGACGCTTTCGCCCCACCGCGGATCCGGGACCCCGACCACAGCGGTCTCGGCGACCCCGGGCAGCGCGCCGATCACTTTCTCCACCTCGCTCGGGAAAACGTTGAACCCGCCGGAAACGATGAGGTCGCGTTTGCGGTCCACGATGTACAGGTAGCCGTCGGACATCCGGCCGATGTCGCCGGTGCTCGCCCAGGAACCCGGCCGCAGGAACGCCGCCGTTTCCTCCGGCTGGCGCCAGTAGCCGGTCATCATCATGTCGCCGCGGATCCAGATTTCGCCGCTCTCCCCCGGCGGCACGTCGTTGCCGTCCGCGCCGACGATCCGCACCTCGATGTACGGGGTGACGCGGCCCGCCGAGGCGAGCCGTTCCGGCGCGGGCTCGGCCGGATCGAATCTGTGGTCCTCCTGCGACAGGCTGGACACCGGCATGGGCAGTTCGGTGAGCCCGTAGCTCTGGACGAACACGTCGCCGAACGCGGCGATCGCGCGCGCCAGCTTCGCCGGCGCGATCGCCGAGCCGCCGTAGATGATCGTTCGCATCGAGCTGACAGCGCGGTCACCGTGGTCGCCGTGTTCGAGTTCGTCGGTCAGCATCGCCAGGATCGTGGGCACGATCGGCATGGCGGTCACCCGGTACTTTCCGATCGCTTCCACCGCCTCGCGCGCGTCGAACTCCGCGGCGAACAGCTGCCGGGCGCCGCGGACGGTGTACACCAGCCCGTACCAGCCGGCCAGATGGCTGAGCGGCGCGATCTGCAGCATGGTGTCCCGATCGGTGATCGGCGGCAGTTCGACCATCATGTTGCGGATCGTGGCGAGGAGGCTCCGGTGCGTGTGCATGACGCCTTTGGGCCGTCCGGTCGTTCCCGACGTGTACGGCATCCAGACCAGGTCCTCCCGCTCCGCCGGAGCGGGAGGGACAGGATCGTGCGCGGCCAGCTCGCCGACTGACATCGTGCTGACGACTTTCGCCTCGACACCGACCGCGCGCAGCGCTTCGTCCAACTCGGTGACACGGTCCGCGTCGGCGAAGACCACGCGAGCCGCGCAGTCCTCGGCTATCTCGGCGATTTCCCGGGCATGCAAGCGGAAACTCACCGCGACCCGGACGAAACCTCCCCAGAACAGGGCATGGTCGACGACGACGTACTCCGCGCAGTTGCGGGCGGCGATCAGGACCCGGTCGCCGCGGCCGAGTCCCAGCCCGGCGAGCCCTCCGGCGAGGCCGGCGGCCAGGTCCCGCAGGCGGCCGAAGGACGTTTCCGTCCCGTCGGCGTGCACGAGCGCGGTCTGTCCGGAATGGACGTCGTAAGTCCGTTGCAGCAGCGAAGAGACGGTCGGGCCAGGGAGTTCGAAGCTCACGTTCACCCTCCAACAAGGGAACCGGCAAGGGGACCACACACAGCCGACGCGTACGGAATATTTCATATGCAAGTCGCCGGATGTCAAGGGTCAGGACATCCGGCGGCGCACCTGGCTGCGTTGCCCTGTCGTCCCGCGGTTCACCCCGACCAGGCCTTGTGCGCGCGGATCGAGACCGAACGCCGCCGGGAAATCCGGTCCCGGACCCGCCGCGGTGAGGCCGCCGTCGACAACGAGCGTCTGGCCGGTGACGAATTCCGCCGCCGAGCCTGCCAGGTAGCCGACCGCGCGGGCGATGTCCTCGGGCCGGCCCCAGCGCGGCCACGGCTGGCCGGGCGGGCTGGCTGCCGCCAACGCGTCGCCGCGGGCCGACTCGAGCAGCGGGGTCCGGACGAGCCCTGGGCATACCGCGTTGACCCGGATCCGCTGCGGAGCCAGTTCGACGGCCGCGGACATCGTCAGGTTCAGGACAGCGGCTTTGGCGGCGCAGTACGCGGTCGAGGCGAGCGTCGCGCCGCTGTACGCGGCGGCCGAGCCGATGTTGACGATGCTCGCCCCGGCGGTCATCACCCGCGCTGCGTGCTTGATCCCGAGGAAGGTGCCGCGGGTCAGGACCGCGAAGGTGAAGTCCCAGTCCTCGACCTCGATCTCGGTGACCGGGCCGAACGCACCGCCCAGCCCGGCGTTGTTGACCAGGACGTCCACCTGCCCGAAGCGGTCGATCGCGGCCGCCACCACGGCGGCGACATCCGGCTCCCGGCTGACGTCCGCGGGGACGGCCAAGCCGCCCGCCGACTCGGCCGTTTCCTGGGCGGCGCGCGAGTTCAGGTCGGCGACCACCACCCGGTATCCCTCGGCGGCCAGGTGCAGGACGGTGGCGCGGCCGATGCCGCTTCCGCCGCCGGTGACGATCGCGACCGGCCCCGACCGCGGCGTCACAGGTTGTAGCCGCGCTTGCGCAGCAGCGGCAGGACGTGGTCACGGATCTGCTGAACTCCCTTGTGCGGGTCGAAGAAGCACAGCGCGACCTGCTCCACTCCGGACTCGTACAGGTCGATCAGCTGGTCGGCCACCGTCTCGTAGGAACCGAACAGCTGGTAGGCACCCATCCCCATGCCGAGACCCTCGTAGTGCTCCTTGCCGATGCCCAGGTACGGGTCCTGGTTCGCGCCGCTCTTCGCGCGCCCCTCGCCGAACTGGTCCTCGGTGACCTCCTGCCGTTCGCTGTTCATGATGTGCCCGCTGCGCGTCAGCCAGACCTCCAGCGCGTCGCGGTCGATCTGGCTTCGCATCCATTCGGTCGTCTCGGCGGCCTTGGCGTCGGTCTCGTCCATCACGACGTAACACATCGCGCAGATCCGTACCTTGCGCCCGTGTTCGGCGGCCATCGCGTGAATTTTCGCCGCACGCCTGGCGTAGCCGTCGAGATCCTTGTCGTCGGCGGTGATGAACAGCGCGTCGCACTGCCTCGTCGCGAAGTCGAGACCGATGTCGGAACCGGCCGCGCAGATCAGCAGCGGCCGCGGGCGGCTCGTCGGGAGCGGGTCGATCTGCGCGCCGTGGAACTGGAAGTACTCGCCCTCGAAGTCGACGGGTTCTTCCGAGGACCACAGATGCTTCAGCGCAGTCACGAGTTCGTCCGCGATCGCGTAACGGACCTGCTGCGACGGCGGGCCGACCAAGCCGAACTGCGCGTAGTCGACGGCGTTCTGCCCGGCGACGATGTTCACGCCGAGCCTGCCGCCGGAGAGGTGGTCCATCGACGCGGTCATCTTCGCCAGCAGCAGCGGCGGGATCTGGTATCCCACGTGGATCGTCGTGTAGATGCCGATCCGTTCGGTGATCGCCGCCGAGCCGGTCGCCGCGGTCGCGAAGTCCAGCTGCGAGTTGTTCCAGCGGGTCGCCCCGTCGTAGCCGCTCCACATCCCGTACTGCAGCTGGCTGTCGAACCCGGCCTCCTCGGTCGCGCGCAGCAGCTTCGCGGCGGACGGCCACTTCCAGAACTCCTGGTGCCGCTCCGGGTCGCTGAGCACGGCCTTGCTCGCCGACAGCCCGCTGCTGACGTTCCACGCGAACAGCGACAGGTGCATGTGCTTGTCGCGGTGCAGTTCCGGCTGACCGCCCGGGTCGAACGGGCCGCGCAGGAGTTCGGCACGGGTGCCGGGCCGGGCACCGGGCGGGCGCTGGGACATGCTGCCTCCTCAGTTAAGACTGACCGGTTGGTATCTGGAACCTAAAACTCGCCGGAGCATCGGTCAACGGACCGACGAGGCGCGCAGGCATCGGCCGCGCACGAGGTCGGCGGCCTTCTCGCCGATCATGATGCTGGCCGCGTTGGTGTTGGCGGACACGACCGTCGGCATCACCGAGGCGTCCGCGACGCGGAGCCCGTCGATTCCGCGGACGCGCAGGTCGGGGTCAACGACCGCTTCGTCGTCGGTCCCGATCCGGGCGGTGCCGGAAAGGTGGAAGTAGCTGCTGATCGACTCGCGCACGGCGCGCTCCAGCTCCGTGCGGCCGAGGCCCAGCATCGCGGTCGTGTCCGACCGGCCGTCCCACTCGTCGAACGCGCCCGTCCGCACGATCTCGTCGACCAGCTCCACTCCCCTGACGAGTTCGTCCAGGTCGCCGCGTTCCCGGACGTAGGCCGGGTCGATCAGAGGCGCGGCCAGCGGGTCAGCTGACGCGAGCCGCACCGAACCCCGGCTCGCCGGGCGCATGTGCCCGATCGCGAAAGTGAAGCTGTCCGGGGCGGGCTGCTGCCAGCTCAGGTGGTAGTCGAAGTTCATCACGCACAGGTTCAGGTCCGGTCCGTGGTCGGCGCCGTCGGTGCGGGCGAGCAGGGTGGCCCCGTCCATTCCGGTGGCCGTGAGCGGTCGCCGCGCGTGGTAACGGATCCCGGCCAGCAGGATGTGATCCTGGAGGTTGCGGCCGACACCCGGCAAGTCGCACACCGGTTCGACGCCCGCGGCCGCGAGTTCGTCCGCCGGTCCGATCCCCGAGAGCAGCAGCCGGTGCGGCGAACCGACCGCACCGGCACACAGGATCACCTCGCCCGCCGACACCGACTCGCGGACACCGTCACGCAGATACTCGACGCCGTCGCAACGCCCGTCCCGGACGGTCAGCCGCAGCGCGGTCGACTGGGTGCGCACGGTCAGGTTCTTCCGAGCCATCGCGGGTCGCAGATACGCGGTGGCGGTGCTCTCGCGAGAACCGTCCAGGACAAGGGATTCCGGATGGCCGACGCCGGACATCTCCGCGGCGTTGAAGTCGCCGGTTCGCCGGTGCCCCGCGCTCAGCGCGCCCTGGACGAACGCCTCGCCGAGGCGATGCGGCTCGCCGGGCGCTCGCGGCCGCAACGGACCACCGGTTCCGCGGTAGCGGGGATCGCCGCCGGGCACGTGCTCGGACCGCTGGAAATACGGCAGCACGCCCGCGTGGTCCCAGCCCTTCGCACCGAGGCTTGCCCAGTGGTCGAAATCGAGCCGGTGCCCGCGCAGATGGGTCATGCAGTTGATGGAGCCGGACCCGCCCAGCACCCGGCCGCGCGGTGCGGGATGCGCCCGGCCGGTCCCGGCCTGCACCACCGTTTCGAAGCCCCAGTTCGCGTCGGTGTCCTGCAGCTCTTCCCAGCGCGCCGGATCCATGACGTCAGCCCGCCGTTCGTCGCCGCCCGCTTCGAGCAGCAGAACGGAAACGCCCGGGTCTTCGCTCAGCCGGGCGGCCACGACGCAGCCGGCGGATCCGCCGCCGACCACGACGAAGTCGAACTTGTCCATCGAACCGCCCTTTCACGTTGACAGGAAACGCTCCACCGCGGCAGCGGTCTCGTCGAACGCCGTCCAGAAAACCGCGTGCTGACCGGGCACCTGCACGATGTCGGCCAGATACGGCTCGTAGGCCGCGCGCTGCTCGGGAGTCACCAGGCCGAACTCGGGCGCGTAGATCAGCTGCGCCGGGCGGGTCAGGGTCTCCGGCGGCGGTGCGGGCGCGGCGAACTCGCTGAAGATCGACACGATCGCGGCCTGGCTGGTGCGCCGCTTGATCCGGCCGTCCGGCAGCCGGTCGAACTGGGTCCCGACCTCGGTCAGCAGTTCCGGGTCGATCTTCCGCTCGCCGGTGTTCTCCCGGCTGCCCAGGAAGTCCTCGACCGAATCCCACACGTCGCCGGTCAGCTCCTGCTCAGCCCGGTGCTGTGCCAGCTGCGGCGAGATCCGGATGACCGGCTCGATCAGCACCGCACGGCCGATCTTCTCCGGCCGCCGCGCCGCCAGGTCCAGCAGCAGCCTGCCGCCGAAGGAGAAGCCGAGCCAGTCCGGCCGGTCCAGGCCCAGCGCGTCGACGGACTCGATCAGGTCGTCGGCGCAGGTGGCGTGTGTCCACGGCGGATTCCAGCCGGACCGGCCGTGCCCGCGCAGGTCGAAGGCGATCACCCGGAATCGCCGCGCCCACCGCTTGGTCGCGACGCGGCGGAACTCCCCCGCGTGCGAACCGACGCCGTGCACGCAGACGAGCGGCGGTGCTTCGGGGTCGCCCCATTCGGAGCGTTCGAGGATCATGCCCGCTCCGCCAGTACTTCGAGCCGCACCCGGTCCCGGTGCGGGAGCGCGGCGACCAGGGTGAGCCGGACCGGGTGCGCGTCCGCCGGGAACCATTCCGCCCAGGCGCCCCAGAAGTCGCCGCGGTACGAATCCTCGGCCAGGTAGCAGGTCGCCTTCACGACGTCGGTCAGCGCGCAGCCGACACTCTCGAGACCGGCCTGCACGCCTGCCATCGCCGCGCGGATTTCCTCGGCCAGCGACCGGCCGCCGGGGTGCGGCTCGGGAACGGGAGAGCCCACGAATGCGAACTCGCCGGTGGAACGCACTTCGAATGCCGCAGTGTCAGTCATCGACGGCTGCCCTCACCTTCGGCAGGACCTCTTCGGCAAGCAGCCGCATGGTCCGCTCCACGCAGTGGTCGTTCTCGGTCAGCGACGGTGCGAGGACCCAGTGCGCCGCGTTGTTCGCGCGCGCGGACTGGATCATCTTCTCGGCCACCGTGTCCGGCGAACCGACGAGCAGATGGTCGCGTTCGAAAAGCAGGTCGAACGGCGGGGTCGCGCGGATCGCCGGATCGTCCGGGTCCTCGCCCTCGTCGAGCCAGACCTTGATGCCGCGCACCTTCTCGATGTAGGCGAACGAGCTGGTCACCTCGGGTTCGGCCAGTTCGCGCGCTTCGGCATCGGTCGGGGCGATCAGGCATCCGCGCAGCACCGCCGATCCGTTCTGCAGCGGGGTTCCGCCGCCGCGCTCCGCTTCGTCCCGATAGGACGCGTTGAGTCCGTCGAGAATCCCCCGGGTCGGGAACCAGGTGATGGTCTTCAATCCTTGCTGGGCCGCCGAGACGAAACCGCCGGTGGTGTCGGTGACGCTGTAGAGCGGCGGACCGCCTGTCTGATGGGGGCGCGGGATGACGGCCATGCCGGTCGCCTTGCCGTTCTCGTCCGTGTACGCGCTCGGGCCGCCTGGCCATTTGGTGTCCGGATGCGGGAATTCGAAGCGCTCGCTGCTCCACTTCAGCGGATCCTGTGCCCAGGCGGCGCGCAGGAGGCCGAGGCGTTCGGCGAAGATCGCCTTGCTGCGGGCGTCGTCGGAGCGGTCCGCCTCGGCGTTGAGGTTGATGATCTCCGCTCGCAGGATGCCCCGGCTGAGCGCGACGTCCAGCCTGCCGCCGGTCATCTGGTCGAGCATCGCCAGGTCCTCGGCGAGCCGGATCGGGTGCCACGCCGGGAGAATGACCGCCGCGATGCCGATCCGGATCCAGCTGGTGCGGCTCGCCAGGTCGGCCAGCAGCAGCGCGGGGTTCGGCGACTGGTCGACGCCCATGTGGTCGAAGTGGTGCTCGCCGATCCAGATCCCGTCGATGCCCAGCTGGTCGGCGAGGACGAATCGTCGTCGCGCCTGTTCCAGGACTTCGTGCCAGGGCCGCGCGTCGTCCTTGTTCTCCAGCGCGTGCAGAAGGTCGACTCTCACGATTCCGCTCCCCGGTAGGCGATCGCGTCGATCTGCACGCGGCAGTCGCCCGCGACGCCGAGCGCGACCGTGCAGCGAGCCGGGTACGGACCGGGCGCGAACACGTCGCGGTAAGCCTGAACGAACTCCATCCGATCGGTCTCCTCGCGGACGTAGCAGGTGGTCTTGACGATGTCGCCCAGGCCGCAGCCGGCCTGCGCGAGCTGGTCTTCCAGCAAGGCCAGCACCACGCGGGTCTCCTCGCCGACGGTGCCCGCCTCCGGGACCCGGCGCATCGTCGCCGGGTCGATCGCGATTCCGGAGGCGAACGCGAAATCCCCGCTCGCCGAACCGCCAGCGGAACCCGGATGCTTTCGCTGTTCGAAACAATCCGCCATGCACAACTCCCGACGCTTGCTGGTCTCGGTGCCGTTCTCAACATACCTACCGTTTGGTATGATGTCGAGAATCCCGGCTGTTTTCCTTCCGTTCCCCCGCAGAAAGCAGGAGGTATCCCATGCCCACTTTCCTCACCGAAGATCCGGCGGCGGCCGACCGGTTCGGTCTTTCCGGAGCCGCGGTCGCGGGCGGCCTCGTCTTCGCCGGCGGCATGGCTCTCGACCTGGACACGTTCGCCCGGCTTCCCGGCACTGCAACGGTTTCCGCCGAGACCCAGGTCGTCCTCGACCAGATCCGGGAGGTCGTGGAGGGGGCGGGCGGCGCGCTGTCCGGAGTGCTCAAGGCGACCTGTTATGTCAGCGCGGCCGAGCACATTCCGGAAATGCTCGCCGCTTTCGACGACTATTTCTCGGGCGGTCCGCTGCCGATCCGGTCGGTGGCGGTAGCGGGCCTCGCGGGAGCGTGCCGCGTGGAAATCGATGTGATCGCGTCGGCGGGCTGATTTTCCGAAAACGGACCGGGTTCCGCGGAACCCGGTCCGCGGCGGACGGTCACCGGCGATGCCGAGCGGCGGGGTGCCGGTCCGGCAGCCGGTCGCCGTATCCCATCAGCTTCTCGCGCAGCGTGCCCGGCGCGTACTCGCGCTGGGCGAGCCCGCGGTCCTGCAGCACCGGGATGACGTGCTCCACGAACTCGACCAGCGACGTCGGCCGCAACTCGATGGAGACCGTGACGCCGCCGACCCCGGCCTCGCGCCACCGCTGCAGCACGTCGGCGATCTGCTCCGGAGTGCCCACGACCCGGCCGCGGTTCCGGCTGGCCCGGACCACTTCCCGCAGGGTCGGGACCCGGTCTTTCGGCAGCCCGTCGACGAGCGCCTGGAGACTGCCGGACATGCCGCCGCTCCCGGCCGGGTCGTTCAGCAGGTCGACCGGATCGTCCGGGCCCAGTCCGGAGAAGTCCTTCCCGATCGCGGAACTGAGGTGCGCGACGAGATCGGGGAAGTCCGCGCGCTCGAACAGTTCGCCGGCCTTCCGGCGCGCCTCCGCCTCGGTGCTGCCGACCACGAAGCGGGACGAGACGACGAACGAAATGTCGTCCGGACGCCTTCCGGACCGCACCGCGAGCCGCCGGACGCCGGAGACCGTCTCCGCCATCGCGCGCTCGTCCGTTTCCGCGATGAACTGGATCTCGGCGTGCCGGGCGGCGTACTCCCGGCCCGCCGGCGAGCCGCCCGCCTGGACCAGCAGCGGCGTGCGCTGCGGGGTCGGATGAGTCAGGTGCGGACCCTGCACCCGGTAGCGGTCCCCCGCGAAGTCGATCGGATGCACCTTCGCGGGGTCCACGTACACCCCCGACGCGACGTCGGCGAGCAGCGCGTCGTCCTCCCAGGATCCTTCCCAGAGCCGGTAGACCACGTCCGCGTATTCCTCGGCCCACGCATAGCGCTCTTCGCGGGAAGGCAAGTCGGCGTACCCCAGGTTCCGGGCCGCGTTCGGGCTGTAGGAGGTGACCATGTTCCACCCGACCCGGCCGCCGGTGAGCTGGTCGAGCGTGCTGGCGCGGCGCGCGAACGTGAACGGATGGTCTTGCAGGATCGAGCTGGTGAACAGGAATCCGAGGTGTTCGGTCGCCGCGGCGAGCCCGGAGATCGTCACCGCCGGGTCCCACAGGATCATCCGGCCGCCGCGCACCTCCGCTTCGCGGTCGTCCGCGGTGAAGCCGCCCATGCCCATGGCGTCCGCGAAGAACATCGAGTCCATGCAGCCGCGTTCGGCGGTGCGAGCCAGGTCGCTCCACCACTGCAGGTCCGGGACGGCGCGCGGCGGGACCAGTTCCGGATGCCGCCACAAGCCGAACTGCCCGTCGAGCCAGCCCAGTGCGGTGAACGCGTGCAAGGTCAGCCTGCCGGCCATGGCCGATCGCCTCCTCAGGTCGTGTGCGAAAGGTTCACGCGAGCGAGATCTCGTCCCAGCGGAAGCCGTTGAAACCGAGTCCGGACGCGTCTTTGCGCGCTCCGGTGAACTTCTTGCGGCAGGCGTCGGGGATGTTGTGCCTCCCCCACACCAGCCACGGCCCCTCGTCGTGGATCACCCGCGACAGTTCGTGCATCAGCTCGGTGTATTTCGCGCCCGTCGTGGTCATCGCCTGCGCGTACAGCGAATTGACCTTCGGGTGGTCGAAATGCTCGCCGTTGAAGCCGCCGGTGGGCAGCCAGCAGTAGGACGCGTTGTCGTAGAGGGATTGGGTGTAGTCGTAGCTGTTCTTGAGCTGCGAGCTGAAGTAGCCGGGACCGTAGAACGACGACAGGTTCTGTACCGGCTCGATGGTCAGATCGACCCCGATCGCCTTCGCGTACTCCACCATCAGCGTGGCCGTGCTCATCGCGCTCGGCTCGACCTGCCCGACCCGGTAGGTGACGCGCATGCCCTCCATTCCCGCCTGCTTCAGCAGCCATTTGGCCCGGTCCAGGTCCTGGCGCCGCTGCGGGATCGAGCCGTCCACCGCGGGGTCGATCCGCGCCCACGCGCCGATGTCGTTGCCCGGCTCGCCGAAGCCCGAGTAGAGCGTCTTCACCATCTGGTCGCGGTCCAGCATCAGCTTGAACGCCTGCCGGACCCGGTTGTCGGCGAACTGCGCGCCCTGGTCGCACCGCATGCCGGTGAACTCGAACGCCCCGGTCTCGGACACGATCAGCGCGAGATCGCTCCTCGCCCGGATCTGTGCGCTCAGGTTCGCCGGCACCCGGTCCATCCCGTCGATCTGGCCGCTGATCAACGCGTTCGTCCGCGCGGTGATCGGATCGCTGAACCCGACCAGTTCGAGCGAATCCAGGTACGGGCCGTCCTCGCGCCAGTAGTTCTCGTTGCGGACGCCGACGAATCGCTGTTCCGGCTGGAAGCTCCGGTATTTGAACGGCCCGGTCCCCACGGGGTTCTTCGGGTCGAAGCCGACCGGGACGATGCCGGTCGGCGCCTCGGCGAACCCGTCCCGAAGCTGCGAATTCGGGGATTTCAGCTCCAGCCGCACCGTCCGTTTGTCCACAGCGGACAGACCGTTCGGATCGATCGAGGCCAGCAGCCCGGCGGAGAAGCCCGGGTTCTTCGGGTCGAGGTTGCGCCGGATGGTGTGGATGACGTCGTCCGCGCCGAGCGGTTTCCCGTTGTGGAACGTGACGCCGTCGCGGACCCGGACAGTCCAGGTCTTGAAGTTTCCCGGCGCGGGCTCGAACTCCTCGGCCAGCCCCGGCTGGAGACGCCACGAGTGGTCGCGGGCCATCAGCGTGTCGGTGAGCGCCGTGGCGAGCGCGAACGACGAGTCCGAGGCTTGCGGGTCCATCGACACCGTGCCGGCGAAATCCGAGGGAGCGAACCGGAAAGTCCCGCCCCGCTTGCGCGGTCCGGTCGGCGCCGCGTCCCCGGCTTCGACCGCCGATTCGCCGGGCGGCCCGCCGGAGCACGCGGCCAGCGCCAGACCCGCCGCGCCGGCGGCGGCCGCGCCGAGCAGCCGCCGCCTCGTCATGGCAGGGACCAGGTTCTCGTGCATGTGCCCGCCTTCTCCCGGTGCCGGGACCGCGTCGTCCCGGCACCGTCTCGATGGTCGACCCGGCTGTCAGGCGAGCGAGATGTCGCTCCACTGGTAGCCGTTGAACCGGCCCGACGCGTCCTGCACGGCTCCGGTGAACTTGTTGCTGCAGACGTGGACCGTGTTCTGCCGTCCCCACGAGATCCACGGGCCGTCGTCCCAGACGAGCCGCGACACCTCGTGCATCAGCTCCTGGTACTTCTCCGGAGTCGCCGCCAGCGCCTGCACGTACAGCGAGTTGACTTTCGGGTTGTCGTAGCCGGTGTTGTTGTAGATCCCTTTGCCGGTGAAGCAGTACGCGGTGTTGGCGAACATCGTCTCGGTCGAGTCGGAGTCCACTTTGAACTGCGAGGTGTAGTAGTCCTGGCCCCCGTAGTACTGGGCCCGGTTCGCGACCACGTCCAGGTTCACCGTGACCCCGGCCGCCTTCGCGTTCTGGACGAGGACATTCGCGGATTCCACCTGGCCGGTCGCGAGCTGGCAGGTGCGCAGCGTGACGGTCATCCCGTCCTTGCCCGCGGCCTTCAGCAGGGACCGGGCCTGGTCGAGATCCTGTGCGTGCTGCGGCAGCGAGCCGTCCATCGCCGGGTCGAACTCGGCCCACACACCGGTGTCGTTGCCGACCGCGCCCTGGCCGTTCCAGGCGACCTTGACCATTTGCGGCCGGTCGACCAGCAGCTTGAACGCCTTGCGCACCCGCGGGTCCTCGAACACCGCGCCCTTGTCGCACCGCATCTCGAAGACCTGGTAGGCACCCGACTGCGAGATGAGGACGTTCAGGTTGGGGCGCGCGGAGATCTGCGGCAGCTGCGCCGGGTGCAGCCCGTCGATGCCGTCGATCTGCCCGGACAGCACCGCGTTCGTCCGCGCGGTGGTCGTGTCGGCGAACCCGATGAACTCGAGACCGTCCAGATAGGGCCGTCCCTCGCGCCAGTAGCTGCCGTTGCGGGTGCCGGTCCAGCGCTGGCCGGGGGTGAAGTTCACCTGCTTGAACGGGCCGGTGCCGACCGGGCGGTTCGGATCGAACCCCACCGGCATGATCGCCGCCTCCGACGGCGCGAACGCCCGGCGCAGCTGCGAGTTCGGGCTCGTCAGTTTCAGCCGCAGCGTGCGTTTGTCGAGTTTCTTGATCGCGTTCAGGTCGATCGCCTTCAGGAGGTTCGACGCCGAACTCGGGGTCTTGGGGTCCAGGATCCGCTGCAGGCTGAAGAGCACGTCGTCGGCGTCGAGAGTCTTCCCGTTGTGGAACTCGACGCCCTCGCGCAGCCGGATCGTCCACACCGACTGGTCGGTTCCCTCGGGTTCGAGCAGCTCCGCCAGCGCGGGCTGCACCCGGTTCTGATGGTCCGGCGCGACCAGGGAATCGAACATCGCGAAGCGCAGTTCGTAGCCGCTGTTGATCGACAGCGGATCGGCCGACGTGGTGCCTGCCGTCGAAATCGGGGCGAAGCGGAAGGTTCCGCCGCGCTTGCGGGGCCCGGTCGGCGCGGTGGCGGTCCGCACCGCCGGGGTTCCGGCGCAGCCGGCGAGCAGCAACCCGCCCGCCCCCAGCGCCCCGAGACGCAACGCCTGCCGACGGGTCAGTCCGGCGGAAAACGGTTCAGGCATGGGTTTCACCTCTCGATCGGCGACGCTCATCGCGCGGCGATGAGCTTTGTGCACCCCCCGCGACCAGGCTCGCGGTGTTTCGGCGTGCCCGGCGAACCGCTCGCGGCACCCGGTCCCCTCTTCACACCGACCGGTCGGTACTGAGAAGGTAGCCGCGCGCACCTGGGGAGTCAAGCCGGGACAGCACCCGCGATTCCGGGCTTTCCGCTGGTAGGCAGACCGCTCCGCAAGCGCGTCCTCTCCTGCTGTCTCAGGTCTGCCCGCGCCGCCGGACGATGCCGAGGGAGACCGCCAGCAGCACAGCCACCGCCACCCCGGGCACCACTGCGCCGATCCCCGCGAGGCTTCCTCCAGCGAGCGCGCCGAGGAGGTTTCCGGCGGCCCACGAGATGTTCGTCAAACCGAAGGCGAGTCCTTGCTGCAGTCCGATCCGCTGCGCCCCGGCGGAAAGCAGCGCGAACCCCGGAACGAGGAACAGCGAGATCGCCGCGACGAGCGCCACGATCACCAGTGCGGCCGGGAAAACGGCGGCCGGAACCGCCAGCAGCACAGCGAGCGCCGCGGCCAGCACCAGACCGACGCGGATCGGGGCCAAGTGACCGTGGCGGTCCGACGCGCTGCCGGCGAGCCGGGTAACCACCACCTCGGCGAACGCCGCGCACAGGAACGTCGCGCTGACCACCGCTCCGCCCGCGCCGAGACCGGCCAGCTTGAGCGGTCCGGTCACGGCGACGGTCCCGAACGCGACCCCGGCCGCGGCGACGAGCCACCCCGGCACCGCGACCTCCGGTCTGCCGACCGCCGACACCAGCTCCCGCAGCCGCTGCCGGTCGCTTCTCCCGGACGCGGGCTGCCTGCCGACACCGATCGCGAGAACGCCGAAAAGGCCGGCCAGAACGGTAAAAACCAGCTGCAGCGAGACCAGTTCGGCTGCTCCGCCGACCACCGGGCCGAGCATGCCGCCGAGGGAACCGGCGGCCAGTCCCATGCTCAGGGTCCGCGCCCGTCGCCCGGCTGGCGCGACCTCGACCAGCCACGAGAACGCGCCCGACCAGGCGAGCGTGCCGGCGACGCCCTGGACGAACCGCGTGATGTCCAGGAGCGCGAGCTGCCTGCCGTAGCCCATGCCGATGCTTCCGGCCGCGACGAGCGCCAGCGAGATCAGCACGGTGGTCCGCGCGCCGAGCCGGGCGACCAGCATCCCGGCGGGCACCGAACCGGCGATGGAGCCGGCCGCGTAGAGCGCGACGAAAAGCCCGGCCTCCGCGTGCGACATGCCGAAATCGGCCGCATAGCGCGGAATCAGCGGGGTGACGAGAGTGAGCAGCGTGGTTTCGGTGAAGACCACCGCACAGATCAGCCAGGCCAGCGGCGGAGACCTGCGCGCGTCGTCCGGGCGGTTCACCGGTGCGTCGGGTCTCACGAATGTCGCTCACCTGCCGTCCGCGAACCGCGGCGGTGCCGCGCGGCCGGATGCCGGTCCGGAAGCCGGTCGCCGTAGCCCAGCACCCGCTGCCGGAGCGTCCCCGATGCGTACTCGCGCTGGGCGAGGCCGCGGTCCTGCAGCACGGGGATGACGTGGTCGACGAAGTCAGTCAGCGAACCGGGGCGGACGTCCATGCCCACCGCGACGCCGCCGACCCCGGCCCGCTGCCAGCGCTCGAGCTGGTCGGCGATCTGCTCGGGCGTGCCCACTCCCCCGTGCCGTTCGCCGCGGGGGCGGATCAGATCGCGCAACGTCGGCGGACGGTCCGTCGGGAGCGAGCCGATGAGCGACTTGAGCACCCCGGACATGCCGCCGCTCGACGTCGCACCGGCCAGCAGCTCGGCCACCGGGGCATCGGGTTCCAGCCCGGTCAGGTCCACCCCGATCGATGTGCTGATGGCCGCGACCTTCCCGGCGAAGTCGGCGTAGCTGTCGAGATCGTCGGCTTTTCGCCGGGCCTCTTCCTCGGTGCTGCCCACGACGAAGCCGGTCGAGATGGTGAAGCAGATGTCGTCAGGTCTGCGGCCCGCTCGCGCGGCCAGCAGGCGCACGGCCGCGATGTCCTTCGCCGCCGACTCGGGATCAGGCGCGGTGATGAACTGCATTTCCGCGTGCCGGGCCGCGAATGCCCGTCCGGCGGGCGAGCCGCCCGCCTGTACCAGCAGCGGCGTCCGTTGCGGCGTGGCGTAGGTCAGGTGCGGTCCCTGGACCCGGTACCGCTCCCCCGCGTAGTCGATCGGGTGCACCTTGGCCGGATCCACGTAGACGCCCGTCGCGGCATCGGCCACCACCGCGTCTTCTTCCCAGGAGCCTTCCCACAGCCGGTAGGCGACGTCCACGTACTCGTCCGCCCACCGGTACCGCTCCTCGCGCGGCGGAAGGTCGTCCATCCCGAAGTTCCGCGCGACGTTCGGGCTGTAGGACGTCACGATGTTCCAGCCGACTCGTCCGTTCGTGAGATGGTCGAGCGTGCTCGCCTTGCGCGCGAAGGTGAACGGGTGCTCCTGAAGAATCGAACTCGTGAAGAGGAATCCGATGTGCTCGGTCGCCGCGGCCAGCGCCGGGATCGCGACCGCCGGGTCCCACAGGATCAGCCGGCCGTCGCGCACCTCTCTTTCCTGGTCGCTCGGGGTGAATCCGCCCATCCCCATCGCGTCGGCGAAGAAGAACGAGTCCAGGCGGCCGCGCTCGGCGACCCTGGCCAGTCCTGTCCAGAACTCCAGCTCCGGCACCGTCCGCGGCGGGGTCAATGCCGGGTTGCGCCACGCGCCTCCCTCGCCGTCGGTCCAGCCGAGTTCGGTGAATGCGTGAAAGGTCAGCCGACCAGCCATGCGAAGCGTGTCCCTTCCTTGTCCGCTGCCGCGCCGGTCAAGCCAGCGAGACGTTCCAGAGCCCGTATTCGTTGAGCGAACCGCCGCCCGCGCCTGCCGTGATCCCGGTGAATTTCCTGGTGAAGGCGCTGAAGACGTTCTGCCGTCCCCACACCAGCCAAGGGCCTTCGTCCTGGATGATTCGCGACACCTTCCGCAGCGGGGCGTCGTATCCCGCGCCGGTGGCCGCCAGCCCTTGTTTGAACAGGGAATCCACCTCGGGATCGGCATATCCCGCGGCGTTGTACCCCGCGTCGGAAAGCCAGTAGTACTCGGCGCCGCCGTACATCGACATGGTCGACGCGTAATCGATCTGGAGCTGCGCTTTGTAGTATTCGCCGGTGTAGAACTGGGCGTTGTCGCGGACCTGGTCGAGGGTGATCGTCACGCCGATCTTCTTCGCCTGCTCGATCAGCACCTGCGCCGTTTCGGTCATGCCCGGCAGCAGCTCCGCCACCCGCAGCGGGACGGTCATCCCCTCCTTTCCCGCTTCCCGCAGCAGGGCACGCGCCTGGTCGAGGTTCTGCGCCGGCGGCGGCAGGCCCGGATCGCAGGCCGAATCCCATTGCGGGAACACCCCCACGTCGTTGCCGATCGCTCCGTGTCCGGAGTAGATGGTGTTCACCAGCTGCTGCCGGTCCAGCATCAGCTTGAACGCCTTGCGCACCCGCGGGTCCTCGAACAGCTGTCCCTTGCGGCAGTTCATCGAGACGAACTGGACCGACCCGGTCTGCGACTCGACCACCACCAGGTCCTTGCGCTGTTTCAGCCGCGGCAGCTGCGAGATCAGCACGGTGTCGATCGCGTCCACCTGACCGCTCAGCATCGCGTTGACCGCGGCCACCGGGCTGGAAAGCCCGATCAGCTCGACCCGGTCCAGGTACGGCGCGGAATCCGGCCGCCAGTAGTGCGGATTCCGGGTGCCCGCCCACTGCTGGTGCGGGATGAAGCTCTCCTGCCGGAACGCGCCGGTCCCGACGGGGTTGCGCGGGTCGAAGCCGACCGGGACGACTCCGCAAAAGCTGGTGAATCCGTCCGGCAGCTGGGAATTCGGGTACTTGAGCTTCAGCCGGACCGTGCGCTTGTCGAGTTTCTTCAGGCCGGCCGGGTCGATCGCGCCCAGCAGCGCGGCCGCCGCGGCGCCGAGCTTCGGGTCGAGGATCCGGTTGATGGTGAACATGACGTCGTCCGCGCCCAGCGTCTTGCCGTTGTGGAATTCGACGCCGTCGCGGACGCGGATCGTCCACGTCGAGGCGTCCTTGGGGTCGGGCGCGAATTCCTCGGCCAGCTCCAGCTGGAGACGCTGGTTCGCGTCCCACTTCACCAGCTGGTCGTAGCACGGGAAACTCGATCCGCCGCCCAGCAGTTCCGGGTCCGCTCCGGTCGCTTCGTTGAACGACGCGCTGGCGAAGCGGAAAGTGCCGCCCCGTTTGCGCGGCCCGCTCGGCACCCCTGACGCCGCGGAATCCGCCTCCGGCGCGCCGCCGGAGCACCCGGCCAGCACGACCGCCGACGCCGCCATCCCGCCGAGAAAGCCGCGACGGCTGAGTCTCGCCGAAACACCTCTTTGCATGAAATCCCGCTTTCCGCGGCGCGCACGCCGATAGTCGCGATCAGTCCAGATCCAGCGCCGGAGTGTCCTTCAACAGAGCTTGCGTGTACGCGTGCTGCGGCGAGTCCAGCACCTGGTCGACCGCGCCCTCCTCCACGATGACCCCGGTATCGAGAACCGCGACCCGGTCCGCGATCGCCCGGACGACCGCCAGGTTGTGCGTCACGAACAGCAACGTCAGGTTCTTCTCCGCGCACAGCCGTTCGATCAGCAGCAAGATCGACGCCTGGACCGAAACGTCGAGCGCGGACGTGATCTCGTCGCAGACCAGCAGGCTCGGATCAGTCGCGAGGGCGCGCGCGATGGTCACCCGCTGCCGTTCGCCGCCGGAGAGCTCGGACGGACGCCTCGTCGCCAGCCGCGGGTTGAGCGCGACGTCGTCGAGCAAGGCGTCCACCCGCTCGTCCAGCTCGGCCGAACCGGCGACCGAACCGAGCGTGATCAGCGGTTCGGCGATCGAGTCCCGGACGGACCGGCGCGGGTTCAGCGCCTCGGACGCGTTCTGGAAGATGTACTGCACCGTCCGGCGTTCCTCGCGAGACCGGTTCCGGGCGCCGAACCGCAACGGGCTCCCGCCGACGGTCATCGCCCCGGTCGCCTCTTCGTGCAGTCCCGCGATGCACCGGCCCAGCGTCGTCTTGCCGGAACCCGATTCGCCGACCAGCGCGGTCACCAAGCCGCGCGGCACGTCCAGGCCGATGTCCTTCAGCACCTGGTAGCCGGAGTACGAAGCGGTCAGCTCGCGCACCGACAGGAAGCCCTGACCGGCTTCCGCAGGAGCGCTTACGCGCGCGGCGAGGGCTGCGTTGGCGGGCGGCGAACTGCGCACGACCTCGGTCCGGCGGCACATCGCGACGTGGCCGGATTCGAGTGCCACCGGCTGGATCTCGCCGGTCCGGCACTCCGGTTCCGCCAGGTCGCAGCGGGCCGCGAAAACGCACCCGTCGGGCCGTTCGTCCAGCGGGGCCACCCTGCCGCGCACTGAACTCAGCACGCGCCGCCGGTGCGGATCGGGGATGACCTGGATCAGCCCGCGGCTGTAGGGATGCCCGGCGGCGCGGACGATCGCATCGGCCGGTCCCGCCTCGACGAGCCGTCCGTAGTACATCACCCCGATCCGGTCGGCCAGTCCGCCGACGACCGCCAGGTCGTGGCTGACGTAGATCCCGGCGGTGCGGTGCCGTTCGCACAGCTCCCGCACCATCCGCAGCACGTGCGCCTGGGTCGTGACGTCGAGGCCGGTGGTCGGCTCGTCCAGCACGACGACCTTCGGATTGCAGATGAAGCCCATCGCGATCACGATCCGCTGCTGCTGCCCGCCGGAGATCTCGTGCGGATAGCGCCGCAGGAATTCCTTAGTGGACGGAAGGCGCACGTCTTCGAGGATGCGCTCGATCCGTTCCCGTTGCTCCGCCTTGGAATCGACCCCGTGCACGGCCAGCGTTTCCGCCAGTTGCGCACCGAGGCGGCGGCACGGGTTGAGCGAGGAGAACGGGTCCTGCGGCACGTAGGAGATCAGCTCGCCGCGCCGTTTGCGCAGCGCCGGGCCGCGCAGCGACAGGACGTCGACCCCGTCGACCACGACGGAACCGCCGGTGATGCGGGTGCCGGGCCGCGCGTAGCCGAGCAGCGCCGAGCCGACCGTCGTCTTCCCGGACCCGGATTCGCCGATGACGCCGAGGATCTGGCCGGGCCGGAGGCTGAACCCGATGTCCCGCACCACGTTCACGTCCCGGTCCGCGAGATCCACCCGCAGGTCCGCGACCTCGATCGCCTGTTTCACCGTCTCCGCGACCGCCGTCATGCCGACTGCCCTCGCCGTCCGCTGAGGCCGGCGGCCTGCCCGAACGCGTCGGTCAGCAGGTTCGCCCCGACGGTGATGACCGCGATGGCAGCGACCGGCAGCAGCACCGGCAGCGGGTTGGACAGAAGCATGGACTGGTTTTCGCTGATCATCATTCCCCAATCGACCGAGGGCGGCTGGCGGCCGAAGCCGAGGTAGGCGAGCGACGAGATGATGCCGATCGACCACGTGACCCGGATGCCGAACTGCACGGTGAGCGGCGCGACGATGCTCGGCAGGATCTCCCGGACGAGGATCCGCCGCCGCGGCACGCCGATCATTTCGGCGTACTGGACGAATCCGCGCCCGATCACCGCCAGCGAACCGCTTTCGACCACGCGCGCCACATACGGGATGTGCGAGATCGCGATGGTCACGACGATGATCCACCAGTTGACGCCGATGATGGACAGGAACAGCAGTGCCAGCAGCAGCGACGGGAACGACAGCACGATGTCGAGGATCCGCATGATGACCTGGCCGAGGACACCGCGGCGGTAGCCCGCGATGAGGCCGAGCACCACTCCGGCCCCGACGCCGACCGCGGTCGCGAGCAGTGCCAGCGCGAGGATCACGTTGCCGCCGTTGAGAAATCGGCTCAGCACGTCCCGGCCCAGCCCGTCCGCACCGAGGACCGTCCCGTCGCCGGGCAGCGCATACGGCGCGCTGATGAGTTCCGAAGCGGAGTGCGGGCTGAAGAACGGCCCCAGGAATGCGACCGCCGCGACGAGAACCACCAGGGCGAGGCCGATCCGTCCTTCGGTGCGGCGCAACGCGGCTCGCACGAGCAGGCCGAATCCGCCGCGTTGTTTGTGCCTGGTGCGCTCGCCGACCGCGGCTTCGGCCGTTTCGACGTCCGTCATCGTGCCCCCTTGCGAAGGGTCGGTGTCATCGCGACAGTTCCGAGGTCCGCGACGCTGTTCAAAATCACGTAGACCGCGGCGAGCATCAGCGCCAGTGCTTGGACCACCGGCAGGTCGCGGCTCTGGATCCCTTGCACGAAAGCGAATCCGATGCCCGGGAACTGGAACACGGTCTCCACCACCACGATCCCGCCCGCGAGATACGCCAGGGTCTGCGCGCTGACCTGGAACACCGGACCGGCGATCGCGGGCAGCGCGTGCTTGACGATGACCTGCCGTTCGGGCACGCCCTTCAACCGCGCCATCGCCACGTAGTCGCTTTCGAGCGCCTCGAGCATGCAGGCGCGCACTGTGCGGGCGATGTACGGCAGGCTGACGATGACCAGCGTCAGCACCGGCAGCACGAACGCGCTGGCTTGGGACAAGAGCGGCTGGTCCGGATCGATCAGCGACACCGCCGGCAGCACGTGCAGCACGTTCGTCGCGAAGAGAGCGACGAACAACAGGCAGAACACGAACTCGGGGATCGCCACGATCACCAGCATCACGACACTCGCGGTGTGGTCCGCCGCGCGGTCCCGGCGGATCGCGGTCAGGATGCCGAGCGCGGTCGCCAGCGGGAGCGCGATGACCCCGGTGACGACCAGCAGGACGAGCGTGTTGGCCACCCGGTCGCCGATCAGCGCGCCGACGCTCATGTTGGTGGCCAGGGAGTTGCCGAGGTGCCCGTGCACCAGATCGGTGAGCCACAGCCAGTATTGCGCGACGAGCGGCTGGTCGAGGTGCATCCGGGCGCGGAGGCTTTCGAGCGCCGCGGGGGTGGCCTGCTTGCCGAGCTGGACGAGCGCGGCGTCGCCGGGAAGCGCCTGGGTGGCGGCGAAGACGACTATCGAGATGATCACGAGGGTGAGCAGCGCGAAAAGCACTCGCGCCGCCAGCATTCGCTTCATCGGCGGGTCCTTCCCATGGTGGGGACGTCCGGCGCAGCTGCGGCGGGACGGGAAACCGGCGGCCGGGAATCGCGGCGAGGCACTACATACGTACCAGTTGGTTTGAACGAAGCTACTGGGCGTTTCCGCAGGTGTCAACGCTTCGGGGAGCCCGGCCGCCGACCCGTTACGCGCTCGTGTTCCTGGCTTCCGGGATCGCTGCGACCGCGTCGACGACGACCCGGGCCGCACCGTCCAAACAGGTCACTTGGGTGATGCGCGGCGGATACGGGCCCGGTGCGAGCCGCTCGTTCAACGCGGTCCAGAACTCGGCCCGGTCGTTGTCGGAGACGAGGTAGCAGTTGAGCTTCACGAGATCCGCGAGCGTGCATCCGGCCTCCGCCAGCGCGGCGGACAGCCGGTCGAGGCAGATCCCGGTCTCCTCGGCCAGCGTCGTCGCCTCGGGCAGCCGGTCGCCCGTCGCCCAGTCCAGAGCGGCGGCTTCGGCGAACACGAGACCGCCCGCCGTCACGCCCATCGAACGACCCAACCGGTCGCTGTCGAAGAAGCCGGGGTTCACCGCGGCCCGTCCGCCCGGCGGTTTGACCGCCACCACTTCGATCTCGACCCGGCAGTCCCCGGCCAGCCCGGCGACGATCGTCAGGCACTTCGGGTAGGGGCCTGGCGCGAAGACCTCCTTGAACGCTTCGCGGAACTCCGCGCGGTACCGGTCGTCGGAGAGGTAACAGTTCACCTTCACGATGTCCGCGAGAGTGCCGTTGGCCTGTTCCAGCGTCTTGAGGATCCCGGCAAGGCAGATCCGCAGTTCGTCGGCGATGGTGACCGCCTCGGGCTGCCGGGTAAGCGTGGTCAGGTCCAGCGCCATCCCGCCGAGGAAGACCAGATCCCCGATCACCGCCGCGCCGCCGAGACCGAACTTGCGCCGCAACTCCGGGTCACTGCCGGGGTAGGTGAGAAAAGCAGTCACCGTCGGTCCTTTCCTTCGCCCGCCGGGAGTACGGCGATCGCGTCCACCTGCACCCGGCAGTCGCTCACCAGGTCCATGCGCACCATCGCGCGCGACGGATACGGCCCTGGCGCGAGGAGATCGCGCCACGCCGCCGCGAAGTCGAGCCGGTGTTCCTCCTCGCTGACGAAGCACGTCACCTTCGCCAGGTCCCGCAGCGTGCAGCCGGCTTCGGCGAGCGTCCGTTCGATCCGTTGGAGAATCACGCGGGTCTCGTCCTTGATGGTGTCCGCTTCGGACACTCGCTTCATCGTGGCGACGTCGATGGCCGACGCCGCGGTGAAAACCATGTTCCCGGCAACAGTTCCCGCCGCTATTCCGGCGGCGTTGGTGCTGAGCAGCTGTCGCATTGCTCGCCTCTCAGTCGGTGGTCAGGCGTTCGGGGTGACGTTGCGGAGCCCTTCGGACGATGCGATCGCCCTGGCCAGCTCCACGAGCGCGATTCCCTGGGTGCGGGCCGATCCGGCCGTATCCGCGGTGAGGGTCTGGTCCGGGGTGTAGCTGTCGGCGTTCAGGTACAAGCCGGGCGAAACTACGTGCGCGGCGAAGAAATCCACCAGCACTCCGCGCATCGCCTGCAAGCCCAGGAAGTGGTGGTCGCTGCCTGCCGTCGCGACGATCGCGACGGCACGAGCGGTGAGTGGTGCCTCCTCGGTGCCGTATTCGCCCCGCGGCGTGACGTCCAGGAGTGCTTTGAACGGCGACGCGTACGACGCGCGATACATCGGTGCGCCGAAGACGAAGGCATCCGCGTCCGCCATCCGCGCCACGACTTCAGCCGGGTCTTTGTGTTCTGCCAACTGGACCAGCTCGGTGCCGGCTCCGACGCTCGCCGCGCCGTCCAGTACTGCCCGCAGCGCTGCCGCGGTCCGCCCGCCGACGCTCGGCGAGCAGCTGACCGCCATCACCTTCATCTGGTTCACCACCGCGACAGGACGAGCTTGTGGTCGGTGTAGAAGTCCAGCGGCCCGTCGCCACAGATGTGCAGGTCGCCGTAGAACGACGAACCGGCGCCGCCCATGGTGAAGTTCATCGGCGGGGCCGGGAACGTGTTGATGCCGACGTTGCCCGCCGTCGAGCGCTGCTCGAACTCCCGGGCGATGGAGCCCGACCGGGTGTAGACAGTCGCGGCGTTGCCGAACTCGGTGTCGTTCGCCAGCTCCACCGCGTCCTCGAACGAGGCGGACCGGTGGATGTTGACGATCGGGCCGAAGGTCTCGTCGCGGTCGACGGGAGAACCCGGCTCGACGTCCACGAGCACCGTAGGGCCGAGGAAGTACCCGTCCGGCGTGCCGCTGACCGGCCGCACGCCCCGGCCGTCCAAAACCGCCTTCGCTCCCCCGCTGATCGCCGCGTCCACTGTCGCTTCGAGACGTTGCTTGCTCTGTGCGCTCACCACCGGCCCCATCGTCGTGCGCGGATCGAGACCGCTGCCGACAACGAGTTCCGACGCCCGCGCGACGACCATCTCCACCAGCGAGTCGTAAACGCTCTCGGCGGCGATGACGCGCGTATCGGCGAGACAGCGCTGCCCAGCCATCCCGAAGACCGACGAGACGATGCCTGCCGCCGCCCGTTCCAGGTCGGCATCCTCGGCCACCACGATCGGGTTCTTGGCGCCGCCGTTCGCCTGGACCCGTTTGCCCTCGGCCGCGGCGGCCGCGTAGATGGACCGCGCCGTCGGCGTCGAGGTGATGCAGGAGACCGCGGCGACCTCGGGGCTGGCGATGAGCCGCTTGACCGCGTCGGCGCGCCCGTGCACCAGGTTCAGCACCCCCGGCGGCAGCTCGGCCTCTTCGAGGATCTTGATCAGGTGCGTCGACGCGTACGGGTCCTGTTCGGACACTTTGAGCACAAGCGTGTTGCCGCACACGAGCGCCCAGGCGGCGAACTGCCCGGGGTTCATCACCGGGAAGTTGGACGGGGTGACCGCGGCGCACACGCCGAGCGGGACTCGCACGCGGCGGGCGTCGAGGCCGGCCGCGACATTTCCGCTGGCCGATTGGTAGATCATCGGTGCCGCCGCGGCGCATTCGATCGCGTCCACGAGCCGGGTGACCTCGCCGCGCGCCTCGTCCAGCGTCTTGCCCTGGTCGAGCGAGACGGTCTCGGCGAGCGCCTCGGCATCGCGCTGCACCAACGCCTTGAACCGGTTGACGTAGGCGACCCGGCGGCTCAGCGACAGCGCCGACCACGGGCCGAACGCGTCCGCCGCGGCCTGGACCGCGTCGTCCACATCGGACTCGCTGGCCGCTGCGACCTCGCCGAGCCGCGCGCCGGTCGCCGGATCGAAGACGGCGATGGCTTCGGCGCCGTTTCCGGTGCGCCACTGCCCGCCGACGAACTGGCGCGGCTCCGGACGCTGTGCTGTTGCAGAACCCATAGTGACCTCGTTCTCGTTGCCTTGGCCGGTCAATGAACCAACCGGTTGGTAGTCAGATCTCCCGACGGCTTTCCTGGACAGCGGCGGCGCCCAGGCCGTCGACGACGAGGCTGCCGAACGCCTCGCCGACTTCCCGCGGTGTCACCGCCCCCTGCGGATCGAGCCAGTGGTACGCCCAGGCCCCGATGCCGATCACCGCGAACGCCAGCAGTTTCGGCGGCACCGGCGCGGCGAAGTCGCCGTTCGCGATGCCCTTTTCGAGCACCTCGGTGACCAGCCGTTCGAACTCCGTCCGCTTGCGCCGGATCTCCGCGAACGTCCGGCCGGACAGGAACCGGTACTCCTGCATGAAGATGGCGATTTCCGCCCGGTAGACGCTGATCGGCTCGATCAGCACCTCGACCATGACGCGGCGCAGCAGCTCGTCCGGCGGGCCGCCGCTGGCGACGACGCCGCGCAGGAGGTCGAGCTGGTGGTCCACGAAATGGTCGTGGATCTCGTGCAGGACGTCCTCTTTGGTGTCGAAGTGGTGGTAGAACGCGCCTTTCGTCAACCCGGCCCCGGCCACGATCTCCTGGACGGACGTCGCGTGGTAGCCGTGTTCCTCGAACAGCCGCACCGCGCTGTCGAGCAGGAGCTGGCGCGTGCCGTCCGGATCGCGCACCGGAGGCGTCTTCTTGCGGGCTCGGGCGGGCATCGGGCAGCTCCGTTCAGCGCGCCGCGGCGCCGGACTCAAGGTGCTCGCCGGTGAAGAATTTCCGGCGGGCATAGGCCAGAGCGTGCGAACCGTCGTCAGCGGAGCCCTCGACGACCGCGCCGACGAAAATGATGTGATCGCCCGCCGGAACGGCCTGTTCGACCCGGCACACCACGTGCGCGGCGGCCGCGTCGAGCAGGATCGGCCCGCCGCCGGCCGCCGGGAGCGTCCATCGCTGGTCCTCGAACTTGCGGTCGGATTTGGTCGCGAAGCGCATCGCCACCGGTTCGCATCCGGTGCCGAGGTAGTTGATGGTGAAGGCGTTGGTTTCTTTGATCGCCGCCAGGGTGTTCGAGCCGCGGTCGATGCACGCCAGTGCGAGCGACGGTTCCAGCGAGACCGAACAGACCGCCGAAACGGTCAGGCCGTAGGGCTGTCCGTCCGCGCCCATCGCGGTGACCACGGCCGCTGGCCCTGGCGCGGCCGCCATAATCGTTTTGAACGTCGTCAGGTCGATCATTTCGCTCCTCGCCGATCCGGCGGGCCCGTTCAGCCCACGTGCGCGATGACGGTCTTGAGTTCGGTGTAAACGTCTTCCATTGGGTACCGGCCCTGGGTGCGGCCGAGGCCGCTGAGCTTCCCCGCGCGACCGCCGTACGGCAGGTGCACCTCGGCGCTGGACGTGCTCGTGTTGACGTTCACCGTCCCGGCCGGGGCCTTCTCGGCGAACCGGAGGCCCCTGGCCAAGTCCTTGGTGTACACAGCCGCGGACAGCCCGTATGGCGAGGCCTGCATGATCTGCAGCGCTTCGGTTTCCGAGCTGATCCGCTGCAGCGGGGCCACCGGTCCGAATGTCTCCTCAACCGCGACTGCCATCGACTCGGTCACGTCGGCGAGAACCGTGGGCTGCCAGTACAGGTCGGTCGGGAATCCCGCCGCCCGCTCGCCGCCGAGCAGCACCTTCGCGCCGTCGGCGACCGCGGAACGCACGTGCTGGTCGATCTTTCCGGCGAGGACGGCGTTGTTCACCGGACCCATCGTCGTGTCCTCGGCGAACGGATCGCCCAGCTTGATCTCCCGGCGCACGGCCGCGGTGAAGGCTTCGGCGAATTCGTCGTAGATCGCCTCGTGGACCAGGAACCGTCCAGCCGCGATGCAGTTCTGCCCGGCGCAGTAGTAGGTCGAGGACACCGAGCCGGGGATCGCGAGGGCTAGGTCGGCGTCGTCGAGCAGCACAGTCGGGCCGTTGCCGCCGAGTTCGATCAGCTGTGCCTTGCCCGCCGCGCGCTGCGCGACCCGGAGGCCGGTCGGCACGGAGCCGGTGAACGCCACCACCTGCACGTCCGGATGCCCGCTCAGCGCGTCGCCGACGACCGCGCCCTGCCCGGTCACCAGGTTGAACACGCCCTCGGGCAACCCGGCGTCGATCAGGCACCGGGCGAACTCATAGCACGTCAGCGTCGTGGTCGGCGCGGGCAGTGCCACGACGGTGTTCCCGGACGCGAGAGCCGGGGCGACCTGGCCCGCCATGGTGCCGAGCGGGAAGTTCCACGGCCCGATCGCGGCCACGACTCCCCTCGGCACGCGAGAGATGAGCACTCGTTTCGCGGTGTCGGCGAGCGGCGGGAGAATTCCGTCGAGGCGCTTGGCGCATTCAATGGCGCTCTGGAAATACTCGATCGTCTCGTCGACCTCGCCGAGCGCCTCGACGCGGTAAGGCTTGCCCTGCTCAGAGGCCAGCAGCCGGCCGAGGTCTTCGCGGCGCTCGGAAATCACTACGATCGCGCGCTCCAGGAACTTGATGCGCTCGAAGACCGACGTCGCCGCCCATGCCTCGAACGCGTCCCCGGCGGCCGCGACCGCGGTCTCGACATCCGCCGGGGCGCCAAGCGCGAAGCTGCCGAGGAGTTCGCCGGTAGCCGGGCTGACGGCGTCCTGCCGTTCGGCCCCGGCCGACTCGACCGGCCTGCCGCCGATGATCGGTCCGGCGTGGACGGAAATCGCTGTCGCGGTCATGCGCGGCCCTCCGGCCGGACCGCGGTGGCGTCAAGGTGGACGCGGTGTTCGCCGGGGATGCCGACGACCTGGGTGATGCGCACCAGCCGAACGTCCAGCGAGGCGAACCGCGCGTCCCAGGTCTGCCAGAACTCGCCCCGGTAGCCGTCGTCGGAGAGGTAGCAGTTCACCTTCACGAGATCGCCGAGGCCGCACCCCAGCTGTCCCAACGTCTTCTCCAGTTCGTCGAGACACTTCGCGGTCTCGTCGGCGACGGTCCCGGCGCTTGCCGCGGAAGCGGTCGCGAAGACGAGCCCGCCGGCGAGCACTGCCGCCGAGCCGTCGCTGTCGAGGAAAGCAGTCATGATGCGTCCTTGAGTTCGGCGGCCGCCTTGCGCACCGCGGGGAGGACCTCGTCGGCCAGCAGCCGCAGAGTCGTCTCCAGTTGGTCGTCGGAGACCCGGCCGAGCGCCAGCGACCAGTGCTCGATGCCGTAGTCGCGGTGCATCCGGATCATCCGTTCGGCCACCGTGTCCGGCGAGCCCACGAGGAGGTAGTCGCGGTCCATCATCAGGTCGAACGGCTTCATCGACTCGAACGCCGGATCGCTCGGATCCTCGTCCTCCTCCAGCCACTCCCCCAGTCCGCGCACCCGTTTGATCAGGTTGAACCGGACCGCGACCTGCTCTTCCATCATTTCGCGGGCCTCCGCGTCCGTGGCTGCTACGCAGGTGTCGCGCACCAGCACGCAGGGACCAGGCATGTAGGAGGGCGGGCCGCCGTGCTGTGCGGCGACCTCGGCGTAGGCCGCGCCCAGTTTCTGCGCGCGCCGGGGAGTCGAATGCGAGGTGATGATTCCCAGCCCCTGCCGTGCCGCGGACCGGAAGCCTTCGAGTCCTTGCGACACCGCGTAAAGCGGCGGCGTCGGCGACTGCACCGGCTGCGGGAGCACGGCCAGCCCGGCCAGATAGCCGTCACTGTCGTGATAGGACTCGTACGCCTTGGCCGGCCATTTCATCTTCGGCCGCGGGATCTGGTAGCGCTCCGACTGCCAGCTGAACGGATCCTCCGTCCACGCCGCCCGGACCATGGCCAGGTGCTCGTCGAAGATCGCCCGGGACCGCGCTTCGTCGGCCCGGTCGGCATCCGGATTCAGGTTCACGATCTCCCCGGCGAGAATGCCGCGCGAGAACGCGACATCGACCCGGCCTCCGCTGAAGTGGTCGAGCATCGCGAGGTCCTCGGCCAGCCGGATCGGGTGCCACAGCGGCAGCGTCACCGCCGCCATCCCGAGCCGGATCCGCGACGTCCGGGCGGCCAGGTCCGCGCACAGCAGCACCGGGTTGGGCAACTGGTCGGTGCCCTCGGCGTCGAAATGGTGCTCGCCGAGCCACATCCCGTCGAAACCCAGTTCGTCGGCGAGCACGACCCGGCGGCGGACCTCGTCCAGCAAATCCGACCACGCGCGTCCCCGCCCCTGATTCGCGAGCACGTAGAACACGTCAAACCGCATACCGACCATCCCTCACTGCCACGGTGTTGGGTTCATTCCCCGCGCTCACGGCAGCAATCCGATGCCGGGCGCGCCCTCGTCTTCTTCGTCGGCCGCCGCGGCGGGTTCCCGCGGCGGCCCCATGTCGTAGGTGACCCCCAGATCGCCGCCGACGTCGTACTCCTTCAGCGCGGGCAGCACCTCTTTGGAAAGGAGCGAGAAATTGGCGTCGGCGATGTCTTCCGGCATGCCGCCGTAGGCCGGGACCATCAGGACCCCGCCCGCGTTCAGCCGGTCCACGTATTCGAGCACTTGCGCCGTGACCTGGTCCGGCGTTCCCCACACCTGCAGATCGGCGAGGAAGCTGCTGAAGCCCTCGATGCCGTGTTTGGCGATGTTGCGGCTTAGCCCCGCGTAGTACTCGTAGCCCTCGATGTCGGCGAAACCCACATTGTCGAACTCGTAGTGCTTCACCGTCGAAAGCGCGTAATTCTGCAGATAATGCTCGCGAATGTGCTGCGCCTTCTCCTCTGTGGGCGCCGCGCCGACGAACAACGCGATAATCGGCTTGGGCGGCTGCGTCCCGTTGATCTCGGCGAACCGGCGCCGGTAGTTCTCCAGTTCCCGCTCGACGGTGTGCCACGGCTTCTGCGCGATCACCATGATGCCGACGCCGAGCCGGGCGACCAGGTCGATCGATTCCGGGGAGATCGCCGAGGCGAAGGTCCGGCCGCGGAAGCTCGCGTACGGCTCGGGCCGGATCTCGACGCGCGGCTGCCGGTACAGCTCCCCGTCGTACTCCATCACCCCGGTTTCGAGTCCGGCGGTGACCGCTTCGGCGTACTCGGTGAACAGCCGGCGCGAATGCCCCATCTCGACCCGGAGACCCTCGAACTCCGTCCGGCCGAGCCCGCGCCCGATGCCGAGCAGCGACCGGCCGCCGGAGAGATGGTCGAGCAGGGTGAAGCTTTCCGCGACCCGGACCGGGTCGTTCCACGGCAGCACCGACACCATCGTGCCCAGGCGCAGCCGCGACGTCTGCCCGGCCAGCCACGAGAGGAACTGGGGAACGTTCGGAGTCATGTCGTAGTCGGTGAAGTGGTGTTCCGGAGTCCACACCGAGTCGAAGCCCGCCGCCTCCGCCTCCAGGGCGTAGCGCGTCTCGTGCCGGTAGACCTCGGCGTCGGTCCGGCTTCGCCCGAGATTCTGGAAGATCAGTGAAAGACCCGTGTGCATGGAGACCGCCCTGTCTGGCTGACGAAGCTAGTTCCGACTAGTCGGTATGACGTTAGAGAGGCAACACGCTCGAAGTCAAGGCCGCTCCGCAAGCCTTGCATACCGTCCGGTCGGTTGCATAGGGTGCTCGGCAAGGACCGGCCCGCGCGGTTTTCGCTAGCCGTCCTCCCGACGACCCGGCAAGGAGCCCGATCGTGACGCAATTCCTCACTCCCCCAGATTCAGGCGCGGCGAGCAGCGGTTTCGTCTTCGCTTCCGCGAGCGGCCCGCACCCAGGCACGACCGCGGACGAAGCCCGCGCCTGTGTCGAGCAGATCGCCGCGACGCTCGCCTCGGCCGGACGCGGGCTGGCGAACGTCGTCAAGGCGAACATCTGGATCGCCGACGAGGCCTTCCACGACGATGTCGCAGCCGCATATCGCGCGGCGCTGGGACCCGATTGCCGTGCGGTGCTGACGATCCTGGCCGCCGGAGTCGCCGGCGGTGGCCGCGTGGCGATCGATGTCGTTGCCGCACAACCGAATGCCGCTCCGGTCGCGCCTTTCGTCTACGCGTCCAGCCTCGCGATCGACGTCGCGACCATGCGCCGGGTACCGGAGGCCGCCACGATCGCCGGTGAGACAGCGGTGGTCTTCCAGCGCATCGGGAAGCAACTCGATGCCGCCGGACTGTCCGTGAAGGACATCGTCAAGACGACGACATACGTGCGCGACGAGTCCTACCTCGAGGAATTCGAACAAGCGTACCGGGAAATCTTCGCCTCCCAGGATTTGCCCGCTCGCTGCACGGTCCTGCTGGGACTGGCCGGCGACTGCCGGATCCAGGTCGAGGTCACCGCCGCGGCGTGACCGCCCGGCACTAGCGACGAGGAAGGGCTCTGCATGCTGCTGGAAACCTGCGAATGGGGAAATCCCGACGGCCCGCCGGTCGTCCTGGTGCACGGCGTGGGCTCGCACGCCGGGAGCTGGCGCAAGGTCGTCGACGAGCGCTGGGGAAAACGGTTCCGGATCATCGCGTTCGATCTGCGCGGGCACGGCAGCTCCGGATGGGAACCGCCGTGGACGCACGCCACCTATGTGGACGACCTGCTCGAATCGGTCGACGCGCTCGGGCTCGACCGGCCGGACTGGGTCGGGCGGTCCTTCGGCGGCAGGCTGATGCTCGACCTCGCGGCCCGCGCCCCTGAGCGGATCCGCCGGCTCGCGCTGCTGGAACCGGTCGTGCAGATCCCGGCCGAACTGGCAAGGCACCGCGCCGAACAGGAATTGACCGGCGGGGAATGGGATTCGTTCGAACAGTTCGTCGCCAGCCGAGAAAACCTCGGCCCGGACGTCGATGTCGAGAAGTTCAAGGCGGAGCTGGCCGACGAGTTCGACACCCTCCCGGACGGGCGGCTCAAGCGGCGCACCAGCCAGGCGGCCGTCGTGTCCATCTTCAGCGAGTTCGCCGCGCCGGCCCCGCCGCCGGAAACGCTCCGCGTCCCGGCCATGCTCCTGTACGCGCCCGCGTTCGGGCTGGTCACCCCGGAACAGCTTGAGGCTTACCGGCCGTACCTGGAGCAGGTCGTCGAGGTGCCCGGGCTGCACCAGATCCTGACCACGGCGTTCGACGAAACCGCGGACGCGGTGGAGAAATTCCTGCTCGCGCCGTAGTTCCCGGCCGTGCGCGGGTCGTTGTCCGTGAGGGGACCCCTGAGCAGATTCAATGCCAGGAACTTAAGCCGCGTGGCACCGCGCCTGTTGACCGTCCATAAAGGACACCAATACTGGCTAAATGCCCGATTGATACCCATGTGACCGGGTGCGCGGGGCTGTGAGGGACTCCCTGAGGGAATCTGATTCCCTTAGGGGTCCCCTCACGGACAACAAGAACCAGTCAAATGGTGGCGCGTCGGGCTTGGCGTCCTTTGTGGACGCTCAGCAGCCGGGGAGGCCGCACCGCTCAACTCCCTGGCATTGCCGGGATTCCCTCAAGGGGTCCTTCACGACCCTCCGGTCAGTCGTTGCGCAGCCCGCGTTCGCGCAGCCGCGGCATCAGGTGGTCCCGCATCTGCTCGACGCCCCGGTGCGGATCGAAGAAGCACAGCGCGACCTGCCCGACCCCCGCTTCGTGCAGGCCCGCCAGTTTGTCCGCAACCGTGTCGTAGGAACCGAACAGCTGGTAGCCGTGCATGCCGAGGCCGAACTGCGTGTAGCGGTCCTCCCCCAGACCGAGGTACCGGTCTTCGAGGTCGGCCTCGGGACCGAGCCCGGTGCGGATGATGTGGTTCCGCAACGCTTCCCGGTCGATCTCGTCGGCCATCCAGCGGACCTTCTTCTCCGCCTCGGCGTCCGTCTCCTCCATCACCACGTAACACATCGCGCAGATCCGGATCTTGCGCCCGTACTGGGCGGCCGCGGCGTGGATCTTCTCCGCCTTGGTGCGGTACTCGTCCAGGCTGCCGCCGGTGACGTTGCTCGCGATGAACATCAGATCGCATTGCCGGGCGGCGTAGTCGAACCCGATGTCCGACTGCGCCGCGCTCATCAGCAGCGGACGCGGCGAGGACTTCGGCCGCGGGCTCACTTGGGCTCCGTAGGCCTGGAAGTACTTGCCTTCGAAATCAATCGGGTGGTCCGAGGTCCACAGGTACTTCAGCAGCGTGGTGAACTCGTCGGCGATTTCGTACTTCTGCTCGCGGGACGGCTTGTCGCCGATGCCGAACTGCGCGTAGTCGTTGGCGTTCGTGGACGCGATGATGTTGACGCCCAGCCGCCCGCCGGCGACGTGGTCAGTGGCCGAGGTGATCTTCGCGAGCCAGAGCGGATGGACGCCGTAGCCGACGTGGAACGTCGTCAGCAGGCCGAGACGTTCGGTGATCGCCGCCGCGGCGGCGGGCGCGGTGGCGAAGTCCAGCGCCGAGTCGTTCCAGCCGATCTCGCCGCCGAACCCGCTCCACATCCCGTATTGCAGCTGGCTGTCGAAGCCCGCGGCCTCGGCCCCTTTCAGCAGTTTCGAGGCCGACGGCCATTCCCAGAAATCGCGCAGCCGCGCCGGGTCGCTCAGCACCGCTTTGGTGGCCGACAGGCCCGACCGCACGTTCCAGGCGAACAGAGACAGGTGCAGCGGATGGTCGCCGGAGAGGTCGGGCTGGCCGCCGGGATCGAACGGCCCCCGCAGCACCTCCGCCTTCTCGGTATCGGACTTGAGCTGACGGATCGACTCGGGCATTTCGCCTCCTGCTCGGAGTTTCGGATGGTTCCCGGCTCAGGTGACGTGCAGGCGTTCGCCGGGCGCGACGTCCAGCCGGTGGTGCCGAAGCGGTGCACGGCCTTGCACGTGCTCGACGAAGTAGTCCCAGAGCCGCTTCTGGTAGTACGGCTCGGTCGTGTAGTGGTGGTCGCGGCCGGGCAGCGGCAGCACGTCGAAGTCCTTGCCCGCGTCGATCAGCGCCGCCGTGAACCGCAGCACCCCGGGGGGCTCGACCTGTTCGTCGAGATCGCCGTAGACGATCGCCAGTCGCCCGGACAGCCGTGCCGCGTAGGTGCTCGGCGACAGGCGCGCGTAATTCGGCGCGATCTCGTCCGGGGTCCGTCTCGCGGAACGGCCGTCGCCGTAGTCGGGTTTGCCGAAATGCGGTTCGGGGACGTAAGCCGAGGAGACGCTCGGGTCGAGAGCGGGCGAGCTGGCGAAACCGACCGCGTAGAAGTCCGGTTCGAGCAGCATCGCCATCACCGTGCCGTAACCGCCGGAGGAATGCCCGCTCACGCCGACGCGTGTCAGGTCCATCCAGGGCCGGGTGCGGGCGGCGTCTTCGATCGCTGCGCGGTGGTGCTTGATCCCGAACCGGTCGCGCTCGCCCCAGGTCAGATCTCGGAACGCCCGCGAGCGGATCGGCGTGCCGGGGCCGTCGAGCAGAACGACGGCGAAGCCCATCTCGGCCAGCGAGTGCAGGCCGAACATGAACATGCCGTTGAGGCCTTCGAGGAAGCTGCGCGGCTGCGCCAGCACCTGGTGACCACCGTAGATGCGCTCCAGCACCGGCCAGCTGTCCCGTTCGGCGAACCGGCGTGGCTTGACGAGGACGCCCCAGACGTCGGTCTCGCCGTCGGCGGCCTTGGCACGGAACACCTCGGGAGGCGTCCAGCCGATCTCGTCTAGCCCGCTGGTGTCGGCGCGCGCGAGTTCGCAGACGTCCTTGCCGTCGGCGTCGCGGAGCATGATCACCGGCGGCAGATCTACGCGGGAGATGTTGTCCACGAAGTACTTTCCGGACGGAGCCAGGCAGGAGCGCAGATCCGCGGACTGCCCGCTGTCCCGGGTCACGGCGCCGAACGGGACTGCCGGGAACGCGTGGTCGGCGTCCTCCGGCGTCAGGCACTTCAATCCGGCGTTGGGTTCCGTACCGTCCAGGTCGACGCGGTACAGCGCGCGCAGGTAAGGGTTTCGCCCGGGTTCGACCCCGCCCGCGGTGAAGAAGACCTGGCGGCCGACCGTGCGGACGACGTCTTGGACGACCCAGTCGCCGTCGGTCACCTGCCGCGCCGCGCCCGTCGCGAGGTCGATCAGCCACAGATGCGGCCAGCCGGAAGCGAAGGTGAACCAGAGCAGTTCGTGCCGCTCGGGCAGATACCGGACGTTGTCGTCGTGGAACCACACGTTGTTGAACCGGAACATGTGGTCGTACTCGAGGTAGACCACGCGCGCCGCGCCGGTCGTGGCGTCGATCTCGACGGCCGCGGCCTGGTCCTGCGCGGTCGTGGACGCCAGCGCGACGATCGTGCCGCGCGCGGTCCACCACGCGTGCCAAGGAAGAATCCGCAGTTCTCCGGGAAGCGAACCGACGCGCACGCGCGAACCGTCCGCCACGTCGAGCAGATACCACTCCCACCGGGAGTCCTCGGCGTCGCCGCTCATTTTCCCGCGCACGTAACGCACCTTGGGCAGGACGTCGCCGTCGTGCGGGATGTTCTCGACGAACGGGTACGCCGTCACCGCGCGTTCATCGACGCGCGGCACGAGCGCACGGGTCCCGTCGGGGTTCCAGAAGCAGCCGATCGTGCCGGGCGGCCTGCCGGTGCGGTCGCGGTCGATTCGGTCGTCGGAGGCGTCCGGGGCCTCTGCCCAGCCGTAGTGCTCTTCGCCGTCGGTGGTCAACTGCCGTTCGGTGCCGGACGGGGTGCGAACCCAGAGGTTGTGGTCCCGAACGAACAGTTCTTCGCCACGCGGGCCGAGGAAACCGTTCAGGTCCGGGACCGGCAGTTCGGTGCTGCTGCCGTCGCGGGGCTCGATCCGCAGCCGGGCGCCGTCGACGGACAGGATGACGGAATCCCCGTCGTACTCGACCCCCTCGACCGGCAACCGCGTCGGATCCCCGCCCAGCGCCCGCGCCGCCAGTTCGTGGTCGAATGCCGGACAGCGCGCGCCGGTCGCAGCGTCGACCAGCAGGAACTCGTGGCCGTCGCGGTGCTCGTGCCGGAACCAGAACCGGTCTTCCCCTGGCAGCCAGGTCGGGACGATGAGCAGGTTCGTGGCTCGCTTCAGCAGCTCGCTCGGCCACAGCTGCGCGGCCCGTTCGTAGTCTTCCGGCCCCAGTGCCTGGTCGTCCGGCGTCATCGTGCCCCTTCCCGCTACGCGCCGACGAAACGCGGCTTCCGCTTCTCGCGGAACGCGGCCATCGCCTCCGCGGAGTCCTGAGTGGACTGCACTACCGCCTGCTCGGCCGCGACCATCGACAGCGAGGTCCGGAAGTCGAGGTGCTCGCCGTCGCGCACCAGGCGCTTGATCGCCCGGATCGCCACCGGCGGCCCGTCCGCCAGCCGCCGGCACAGCCGCGCCGCCTCCTCGGCCAGTGCCTCCGGACTGTGCACGGACAGCACCAAACCCAGCTCCAGCGCCTCGTCCGCCTCGACGAACCGGCCCGTCCACAACAACTCCAGCGCCCGTGCCCGGCCGACGATCCGGGGCAGCAGATGCGCACCGCCGTCCCCGGGTATCAGCCCGACGCGCACATACGCCTCGGAGAACCTCGCCCGGTCGGAAGCCAGCCGGATGTCGCACGCGAGCGCCATGTCCATGCCCGCTCCCACCGCGACCCCGTCGACGGCCGCGATCAACGGCTTGTCGAGTTCCAGCGCTGCGGCAGCGACCCGGTGCACGCGCTGGGCGAGCACTTCCTGCCGCGCCAGGGTCGAGGTGATCTCGGCGAAGTCGTCCAGATCGACGCCCGCGCAGAACGCGTCTCCCGCACCGGTGACCAGGACGACGCGCACGGCGGGGTCAGCGTGAGCGGACCGGAGCGCTTCGGCCCAGGCGTCGAGCATCGCGAGCGTGAAGGCGTTCTTGCGGTGCGGGCGGTTCAGCAGGATCGTGGCGATCCCGTCGTCCACTGTGTACTCGAGGTCAGCCATGCGGAGGTCCTTTCGCCGGTCACGAGCACACGAGCGGCCACAGCTCGCGCCGCCCGGCGCCCGTCGCGAGGTCGGTGAGCAGTTCGTCCCAATGCCGGACGGACCCGAACTCCGAGCGCCACGCCAGCGCCGCGGCAGTGAATTCGTGCAATCGGTGCTCGCGGGTAGTCCCGATCGCGCCGTGCACTTGATGCGCGTTCCGCACCACAGTGGACACTGCGTGTCCAGCGCACGAACGAGCAGCGGCGACACGGAATTCCAGCCGCGGGTCAGCCCATCCGGTACGCACAGCCTCCGTCAACGCGGCGTCGGTCGCGGCCCGCGCCAGTCCGGCTTCCGCCGCGGCATCGACGACAAGGTGCTGCACCGCTTGGAACTTCGTCAGCGGACGACCGAATTGGGTGCGCTCGCCCGCGTGCTGCACGGTCAGCTCGACAATCCGGTCGAGCACCGCGCACACCTGCACCGCACGCGCGAGCGCACCGCGGAGCAGGAGGCGGTCGATCAGTTCGTCCGACGCGGACACTCCGGGGAAGATCCCCAGGTCAGCCGTCACCCGGTCGCGCGGCTCCCCCGCGAGGTTCTCGCCCGGTTCGACGGTCAAGTTGGCCACGGCGGCATCGGTGACGCGCCACTTCCCACCGCGCCGCCACACCAGCACCGCGCGGTCGCACTGCGAGAGCCACGGGACGGCGGCCGCCGTGGCATCGTCGTCAAGCAGGCAGACCGTGCGCCGCGCTCCGTCCGGCTCGATGCCGACCTCGTCCAGCAGCCAGCACGCCAGCAGATCGTGTTCGGCCAGCGGCGCCCGCACCCCGTGCGAGGCCGCGGCCCGCAGCAGTTCGGCAGCCTCCGGCCACCCGGCTCCGCTGCCGCCGCGCGATGCGCTGCCGGTCAACCGGACGAGACCAAGCTCCTCCAGCGTGCGCCACAGCTCCGGATCGCCCGGCACCGGTTCGGCGTGCTCGGCCCGGTAATCCGCGAACACTGTCGCCATCAGCTCCGTCACGGACTGGTCGACCGCCATCAGCGCATCCCCAATCCGCGCGCGATCACGCCGCGCAATACCTCGTTCGTCCCGCCGCGCAGGGTGAACCCGGGACGTTGGACCACAGCCTCGTCGACCAGTTCCCGGAACTCCGGCGGCGAATCCGGCTCCGCGAGAAGATCGGCGAAGTCGGCGATGTCGCCCTCGGTCGTGGTGCCGAGCACTTTCACCACCGCTGCCGCGGTGTCGGCGGGTTCGCCTCGTTCAAGCGCACCCGCGACGGCCAGCGACATCTGGTGCAGCCCGGTCAGCCGGGCGACATACCGGCCGAGGTCCGGCCGCCGCGGCACGGCGCCGGCTCGCATCTGCTCGGCAGTCTCGGCCAGCAGCGGGAACGTCGACAAGAAACGTTCCGGTCCGCTCCGCTCGTAGGCCAGCTCCGAGGTCACCTGCTGCCAGCCCTCGCCGATCGTGCCGAACACCAGCTCGTCCGGGACGAACACCTCGTCGAGGTGGACCTCGTTGAAATGGTGCTCGCCGTTCATGGAGAGGATCGGCCGGATCTCGACGCCCGGCGACCGCAGGTCCACGATGAACTGGCTGAGCCCGGCGTGCCGGCGCTCCGGGTCTCGGGGGCTGCTGCGAGCGAGGCAGATGAACGCGTCGGCACGGTGCGCGCCGGACGTCCACACCTTCGTCCCGCTGATCCGCCAGCCGCCGTCGGCGCGCTCCGCCTTCGTTCGCACGCTTGCGAGATCCGAGCCGGAATCCGGCTCGCTCATCCCGATTCCGAAGAAGCACTCGCCGCGCGCGATCGCGGGCAGATAGCGGCGTTTCTGTTCCTCAGTGCCGTACTTCAGCAGCGACGGGACGATCTGCCGGTCCGCGATCCAGTGCGCCGCGACCGGCGCGCCCGCCGCGAGCAGTTCCTCGGTCACCACGAACCGCTCCAGATGGCTGCGCCCGTGCCCGCCGTACTCGGGCGGGACAGTCATCCCGAGCCAGCCCTTGGCCGCCAACGCCCGGGTGAACTCCTCGTCCCAGCCGGTCAGCCACGAATCGACCCGCGGCCGGTCCGGCCGCGCGGCGAGGAACTCCCTGACTTCGGCACGCAGGTCCCGCTGCGAGCGGCCGTCTCCGGACGGCGGGGGCACCAGCCTGGGCGGGGTCATGAGCACCGTCCTGTTCGAGGCAGCGGATTCAACAATCCGACTAGTTGGTATTGAAGGTAGCCGCGAGGCCGCTTCCCGTCAACCACAAGGGAAACTGCCCGCAGCGACCAGGCCTTCAGGCCCGCTTCTTGCCCTTCGGCAACGACCCCTGGCGCAAGCCGTCGACCACGATTTCGCCGAAAGCCTCGCCGATCTGCCGAGGCGTCATCGCGCCGCGCGGGTCGAGCCAGGTGTGCGCCCACGCCGCCACGCCGATGACCGCGAACGCCAGGACCCGGGGGGTGGCGACCGGCTTGAACGCCCCCGCCTCGACCCCCTGCTCGATCACCTGCGTGACGAGCCGCTCGAACTCGTCGCGCTTGCGCCCGATCGAGGCGAAGGTCTTGCTGGACAAGAACCGGTGCTCCTGCATGAAAATGGAGATCTCGGAGCGGTAGATGCTGATCGGCTCGATCAGCACGTCGGTCATGATCCGGCGCAGCACCTCGTCCGGCTCGCCGCCCTCGTCCAGCACCGAATGCAGCCGCTTGAGCTGGAAGTCGATGAACTGGTCGTGGATTTCGTGCAGGACGTCTTCTTTGGTCTCGTAATGGTAGTAGAACGCGCCCTTGGTGAGGCGTGCTTCGTCGACGATCTTCTGCACCGAAGTGGCGTGGAAACCGTCCCGTTCGAACAGCTTCAGCGAGGCGTCGACGAGCGCTTTCCGGGTGGCCTCCGGATCGCGGGGCGCCCTGGCCCGGCTCTGTGCGGCCGCGCGCTTTCCGGTGCGCGCCTGAGCGGCAGCCATCCCGTGCTCCTCATCTGGCCAACCCGGGCGGGTTGTGGATACCGACCGTTCAGACTGTAGCAGACGGTAACCGCTGACCAGGGGATCCCGGGAGCCCGCGCGCCGGGCGTCCCGCTCAGCCGAACGCCGCCTGCGCCTCGTCCCGGACCGGCTCGTCGGCGTAGCCGACCCCGATGTCGCCGCCGACGTCGTGCGCCTTGAGCGCGGGCAGCACCTCCCGGGCGATCAGGTCGAAGTTGGCGTCCGCGACCTCGACCGGCATCCCGCCGTAAGCCGGGACGAGAAGAACCGCCCCCGCGTCGAGGAATTCGACGTAGCCGAGCAGCTTTTCGACCACCTGTTCCGGCGTCCCCCAGACCTGGAGGTCGGCGAGGAACCCGCTGAACTTGTCGATGCCGTGCCGGGCGATGTTGCGGCTGAGGCCCGCGTAGTACTCGTAGCCCTCGATCTCCGCGAAGCCCACATTGTCGAATTCGTAGTGCTCGACCGTGGAAAGGGCGTACCGCTGCAAATACACGTCGCGCAGCTCCTGGGCTTCCCGCTCGGTCGCCGCCACCCCGGCGAACACGCAGATCACCGGTTTCGGCGCCTCGCGGCCGTTGATCTCGTAGAACCGCTTGCGGTAGGCAGCCAGTTCGGCCCGCACGGTCTCCCACGGCTTCTGCGCGATAACCATCAAGCCGATGCCCAGCCGCGCCATCAGGTCGATCGACTCGGGCGACACCGCCGAGGCGAACGTCCGGCCGCGGAACGACCCGCGCGGCTCCGGCCGGATGTCCACCCGCGGCTGGGTGTAGACCTCTCCCCCGTACTCCAGGACACCGGTCTCCAGCGCACTCGTGATCGCCTCGGTGTACTCGGTGAACAGCTTCCGCGACTTGCCCATTTCGACTTGGAAACCGTCGAACTCCGCCCGGCCGAGGCCGCGCCCGATGCCCAGCAGCGACCGGCCGCCGGAAAGGTGGTCCAGCATCGTGAAGCTCTCCGCGACGCGGATCGGGTCGTGCCACGGCAGCACCGACACCATCGTGCCGAGCCGCAGCCTGCTGGTCTGCCCGGCGACCCAGGACAGGAACTGCGGCACGTTCGGTGTCAGCTGGTAGTCGGTGAAGTGGTGTTCCGGCGTCCACACCGAGTCGAAGCCCAGCTCCTCGGCCCTCGCCGCGTAGCGCAGCTCGTGCGCGTAGACGTCGCCGTCGGCGCGCCGGCGCCCCAGATTCTGGAAGACCAGGGTCAGTCCCGTATGCATCTCGGCTCCCATAGATTCCGACTAGTTGGTATGTGAACCATAGGGCCTGTCGCGAACGGGCGTCAATGACGGGGTAGCTTCTCCTGAAGTCTTTCGTATCACGTTGGCAATCAACGCTTTCTTTGGCATCGCGCACTCTGGTCGGGTCGACCGGCGAGCCAGATCACTTCCCCTTCTTCGGACCGATCGGTATGTTGCCCAGACGAAGGCCGCTCCGGAAGAGAGGCGAAAACCGTTGCCGCAAGCCGTGATCGTTGACGCTGTCCGCTCGCCGATGGGCCGGGGGAAGACCTCCGGCGCTCTCGCCGCGCTGCACCCGGCCGATCTGCTGGGCCAGGTCCTCGCTGCCCTGGCCCAGCGCAATCGGCTCGACCCCCTCGATGTCGACGACGTGCTCGTCGGCTGCGTGACCCTGTCCGGAGAGCAAGCCGGAACCCCTGGCAGGCAGGCTGTGCTGGCCGCCGGCTGGCCGGTCGAGGTGCCCGCGGTGTCGATCGAACGCAAATGCGGCTCCGGGCAGCAGGCAGTGGAGTTCGCCGCGGCCGGGGTCACCGCGGGGCTCTACGACGTCGCGGTCGCGGCCGGGGTCGAATCGATGAGCCGGGTGCCGATCGGCTCGAACCGCCAGGGAGCGGACCCGCACGGCCCGGCGGTGCGCGAGCGGTTCCCGGATCTCGTACCGCAAGGCGTCGCCGCGGAACTGGTCGCGGCGAAATGGGGACTGTCGCGCGCCGAGCAGGACGAGTACGCGGTCCGGTCGCACGCCCGCGCCGCGGAAGCCGCTGGCAGCGGCGCGTTCGACGGAGAGATCGTGCCGATCGAGGCATCCGGTTCGCTGGTGCGCCGGGACGAATCGATCCGTGCCGGAACGACGGCGGCGCGGCTGGCTGACCTCTCCCCCGCGTTCCGCACCGACGAACTGGCCCAGCGCTTTCCGCACGTCGCATGGTCAGTCACCGCCGGAAACTCCTCGCAGATCACCGACGGCGCGGCCGCACTGCTGGTGATGAGCGACGAGAAAGCCGCCGCGCTCGGGCTGTGGCCGCGAGCCCGCATCGTGGCGTCGGCGGTGTGCGGCTCGGATCCGGAACTGATGCTCACCGGCCCGATCCCCGCGACGCACCGGGTGCTCGACCGGGCCGGGCTCGCCCTGGAAGCCATCGATGTCTTCGAGGTCAACGAGGCGTTCGCCGCGGTCCCGCTGGCTTGGCACCGCGAATTCCCGGTGCCGGAGGAAAAACTCAACCCGCGCGGCGGCGCGATCGCGCTCGGGCACCCGCTCGGCGCGTCCGGCGCACGGCTCATGACCACGATGCTGGCCCACCTCGAAGCGACCGGCGGCAGGTACGGCCTGCAGACGATGTGCGAGGCGGGCGGCATGGCGAACGCGACCGTCCTCGAACGGCTCGGCTGAAGGGAACCCGGACATGGAACTCAAGACGGCCTCAACTCTCGTCACCGGAGGCGCTTCGGGACTCGGCCGGGCGACCGCCCGGCAACTGGCCGAACGCGGCGCGGAAGTCGTGATCCTCGACCGGCCCACGTCGCACGGTGCCGAAATCGCCGCCGAAATCGGGCCGAACGTACGGTTCGCTCCCGCCGACGTGCGCGATCCCGAAGCGGTCGACGCCGCTCTCGATCTCGCCGAACAGCGCGCGCCGCTGCGAGCGGTCGTCCACTGCGCGGGCAAAGGCGCGACGGTGCGAGTCGTCGAAAAGGACGGCAGCGCCGGGTCGCTGGCGGACTACGAGGAAATCGTCCAAGTGAACCTGATCGGGACGTTCAACGTGCTCCGCCTGGCCGCCGCCAGGATGGCCCGGAACGAACCGGTCGACGGCGAACGCGGCGTCTGCGTGCTGACCGCGTCCGTCGCCGCGTGGGAAGGGCAGATCGGCCAGATCCCCTACGCCTCGGCGAAAGCCGGGGTGGTCGGCATGACGCTCGTCGCCGCGCGGGACCTCGCCCGGAAGCTGGTGCGGGTCTGCTCGATCGCGCCGGGCATCTTCGACACGCCGATCTTCGACCGGCACGGCCCGGAGGTGCGGGACAAGCTCGCCGCGACCGTGCCGCATCCGGCCCGGCTCGGCCGCCCGGAGGAATTCGCCCGGCTCGCGCTGGCGATCGTCGACAACCCGATGCTGAACGGCGAGACGATCAGGCTCGACGGCGCGATCCGGATGGCCCCGCGATGACCGGCGTGCGCACCGAAACCGCCGGTGCCGTCCTCGTCGTCACCATCGACCGGCCGGACGCCCGCAACGCGATCGACCTGTCCGCCGCCGAAGCGATCGCCGCGGCGATGACCGAATTGGACAGTCGCACCGACCTGAGCGCTGCGGTCCTCACCGGAGCGGGCGGCACGTTCAGCGCGGGCATGGACCTCAAGGCGTTCCTGGCCGGCGAGCGTCCGATCGTGCCGCACCGCGGATTCGCCGGGATCGTCGAAGCACCGCCGGAAAAGCCGATCATCGCCGCTGTCGAAGGCTACGCGCTCGCAGGCGGGTTCGAGATCGCCTTGGCCTGCGATCTCCTCGTCGCGTCCCGCACCGCGGTTTTCGGGCTGCCGGAGGTCAAGCGCGGCCTCGTAGCCGCGGGCGGCGGGCTCCTCCGGTTGCCGCACCGCGTCCCGCACGCCCTGGCGCTGGAATGGGCGCTCACCGGCGCGCACATCCCGGCCGAACGCGCCGCCGACGCCGGTCTGGTGAACCGGCTCACCGAGCCCGGGCACGCCATGGCCACCGCGCTGGAGCTGGCTCGGACGATCGCCGCCAACGCTCCGCTGGCCGTCCGCGCGACGAAACACATCATGACCCGAGCACGAGACTGGCCGGCGGCGGAAGCGTTCCCGCGCTCCCGCGAGATCGCTGTGCCGGTACGGGAATCCCGTGACGCGCAGGAGGGCTCCCGCGCCTTCGCGGAGAAACGCGAACCAGTGTGGGAAGGCCGCTAACCCCGTCCAGCGACGTGTGCGGCGAGCTGGGTGCGATTCGCCAGTCCCAGCTTCGACAAGATGTTGTCCACATGCTTCTCCGCCGTACGCACCGAAATCACCAGCATCGAGGCGATCTCGCGGTTCGTCATGCCCTTCGCGACCAGTTCGCTCACCTCCTGTTCCCGCCGGGACAGCGGTGCGCGGTCCGGTTCCGGAGCGGGTGCCGGTTCCGCCTCGCCCAGCGCATACGCGACCGCAGCGTCCACCGACATCGCCGCGCCGGACGCGTAGGCCGAACGGAACGCGCCCTCGGACGCGCGGCGGCGAGCGTCTCCCTCGCCTTTCAGGTGGTACACCCACATCCGCGGGATGCCTTCCAGCGCCAAACCGACCTTGCGCAGCAACGCGTCCGCGGCGCCGAGCAGGCGGGCCGCGCGTTCGGCGTCGCCCTCCGACGCCGCGATCCACGACATCGCCTCCAGGCACACCGAGTGGCCGAGCTGGTCCTCCAGCGGGCGCTTGAGCCGCAAGCTTTCGCGCTCCAGTTCGGCCGCGGCCGCGTAGTCGCTCTGCCGCCACTTCTCCACCCCGAACGCCCACAACGAGAACGAGCGCCACCACGCTTCGCCGATCGGCGCGGTCGTTTCCTGGCACCGCACGTGCCACGCCGAGGCCCGCTCGCTCTCCCCCGCCAGGCTCAGGGCCAGGCCCGCCTCGAACATCGAGTGGATCTCCCCGGTGCGGTGCCCCAGCGCGGCGAACGCCTCGACCGACTCCTCGAGCCGTTCGATCGCGAATTCCAGGTCCCCGCTGAACAACGCGAGCAGGCCCCGGGTCTGCGCGACGAACACCGCGAGGTGCGCGTCCCCCGTTCCGGCGGCGATCCGTTCGCCCTCCTCCAGCAGCGCGGGAACGACGTCGTGGTCGCCTTGCAGGATCGCCAGCCACGCGGCGAGCCGGAGCGCCCGGCCCCGGTCGACGGTCGGCTCGGGAGCCGCGTCGAGCAGCTGGCCGAGCCAATGCCTGCCCTCGCTGAGGAATCCCCTGGCGAGCCAATAGTTTTCGACCGCCCAGGCCAGCCGCAGCCCGCTCTGCCCGTCGTGCGCGAGACAGGAGTTCAGCGCGGCGCGCAGGTTCGCGTGCTCCCGCCGCAGCCGCTCCAGCCAGTCCGCCTGCCGCGGGCCGGGCCAGTCCGCGTCAGCGTGCACCGCGAGCGCCGCGAACCACTCTCGGTGCCGCCGGTCCAGCTCCGCCGACTCGGCCCCGGCGAGCCGTTCCGTGCCGTACTGGCGGATCGTCTCGAGCATCTGATAGCGCGGTTCGCGGGAGTCCGCGACCCGGGTCAGCACAGACTTGTCGAGCAGCGCCGCCACCAGGTCCAGCACCTCCGTGCGGTCGATCTCCCCGCCCGCCGCGACCGCTTCGGCTGCGTCCAGGCCGAATCCTCCGGAGAACACCGAGAGCCGGCTCCAGAGCAGGCGTTCGGCGGGCGAGCACAGGTCGTAGGTCCAGTCGATCGACGCGCGCAACGTCTGGTGCCGGGCCGGGGCCGTCCGGCTGCCCTGGGTGAGCAGGCGGTACCGGTCCCCCATCCGCGCGAGCAGCTCCGGCAACGGCAGCACGCGCAGCCGCACCGCGGCCAGTTCGATCGCCAGCGGGATGCCGTCGAGCAGCCGGCAGAGGTCGGCGACCGACCGCTGGTTCTCCGCGGTCACCTCGAATCCGGGCAGCGCGGCGGCGGCGCGGTCGGCGAACAGCGTCACCGCTTCGCTCTGCGCGACGGCCGTCGCGGTGAGCGCCTGATCCGGGTCCGGAGTGGACAGCGGCGGCACCGGCACCACGGCTTCGCCGGCGACGTTCAGCGCCTCCCGGCTCGTGGCCAGCACGGTGAGGCGGCCGCACGCCCGCAGCAACGCGTCGGCCAGCGCGGCGGTGGCGGAGACCAGATGCTCGCAGTTGTCGAGCACCAGCAGCGCCTGCCGGTCGCGCAGGTGCTCGACCAACGTGTCCAGCTGCCACTGCGCCGACGTCTCGCGGATCCCGACCGCCGTGTTCACGGTGTGCCCGATCAGCGCGGGCTCCTGCACGTCCGCGAGGGCCACCACGTGCACACCGTCCGCGAACGCCCGGGACACTTCGCGGGCGAGCCGGAACGCCAGCCGGGTCTTGCCGACGCCCCCGGTGCCGGTGAGCGTGACGAGCCGGGAACGCTCCAGCGCGTGCCGGGCGAGCGCGAGGTCCCGCCGCCGGCCGATGAACCGGGTCAGCTCCAGCGGCAGCGCCCCCGGCTCGGCGGCGTCTCCATCACCAGTCGGGCGGACCATCCCGGTAGTGTCCCCCACAACCGCGCCGTTGGCGACGGTCCGCCGCGGAATCGCCGCTGTGCTCAGCGTTCTTCCCGTCCCAGCACCAGATCCGCGGCCTTCTCCGCGATCATTGCCACGGCCGCGTTGGTATTGCAGGAGACGATTTCCGGCATCACCGAAGCGTCCGCGACCCGCAGCCGATCGATGCCGTGCACGCGCAGTGCCGGGTCGACCACGGAGCGGCCGTCCGTCCCCATCCGGCAGGTGCCGGACAGGTGGAAGAAGCTGCCGACCGCGTCGCGCACCGTCCGCTCCAGCTCGGCGCGGTCCATCCGCAGCAGCCGGCCGGTCCGGGCCTCGCCGCCCCATTCGTCGAACGCTCCGGTGCTGACCAGCCGGTCCGCTTCCTCGACCCCGGCGATCAGCTGGTCGAGGTCGTACTCCTCGCGCAGGTACCCGGGATCGATCAGCGGCGGCGCGCCGGGATCGGCGGATGCCAGCCGGACCGAACCGCGGCTGCGCGGGCGCATGTGGCCGATACCGAACGCGAAGCTGTTGCCCGCCGGCGCCTGCCACGGCAGGCGGTAGTCCACTTGGATCTGCACGATCTGCAGCTCCGGGCCGTCCTGCGCAGAATCGGTCTTGGCGAACAGGGTCGCCTCCGCGTAGTTGCCGCTCGGCGACGGCAGCGGCCGCTCCGCCGCCATCCTGATCCCGGCCAGCATCACGTGGTCCTGAAGGTTCCGGCCGACGCCGGGGAGATCCGCCGACGCGGCGACGCCGAGCGCGGCCAGCTCGCCCGCCGGGCCGATGCCGGACAACATCAGGAGCCGGGGCGAGCCGACCGCACCGGCGCACAGCAGCACTTCGCCGCCCGCGCCCGCCCACTCCGGCGCGCCGTCCCAGTCGTACTCGACACCAAGACATCGACCGTCCCGGACGGCCAGCAGCCGTACCTCGGCGCCGGTGCGCACAGTCAGGTTGGGCCGGTCCATCGCGGGCCGCAGGTACGCGGTCGCCGCGCTTTGCCTTCGTCCGTCCTGGATCAGCAGGTCGTGCAGGCCCGCCCCGAGCAGGTCGCCGTCGTTGAGGTCGGCGGCGACGCGGTGCCCCGCCCGGCGCGCGGCCTCCACGTGCGCCAGGCTGAGCGGGTGCGGCTCGGCGATCGGCCGCGGCCGGAGCGGTCCGCCCCGGCCGCGGTATGCGGGATCGCCCCGGGGAACGTCCTCGGAACGCCGGAAATACGGCAGCACCCCGGCGTAGTCCCAGCCTTCCGCGCCCGCGGCGGCCCAGCGGTCGAAGTCGCCGCGGCAGCCGCGGAGGTGCGCCATGACGTTGATCGAGCCACATCCGCCGAGCACGCGGCCACGCGGGGCCGGGACAGCTCGCCCGGTGGCGGCCTGGACGGTGGTTTCCCAGCCCCAGTCCGCGTCGCCGCCGAGCAGGCCCGGCCACGCGCCCGGGTCCTCGACGTCCGGGCGCCGCTCGTCGCCGCCCGCTTCGAGCAGCAGCACCGAAACGTCCGGGTTCTCCGAAAGCCGGGCGGCGAGCACGCATCCGGCCGTGCCGCCGCCGACCACCACGTAGTCGAAGGAAACCATCAGAGCCCGACCACGACCGTCTTCAGTTCCAGGTACTCGTCGAGGTTCTCCTTGCAGGTCTCCCGGCCCCATCCGGACTGCTTGTACCCGCCGAACGGCAACGCGGCGTCGACCGCCTGGTAGCAGTTCACCCAGACCTGCCCCGATTCCAGCGCCGCGGCGACCTGGTGCGCCCGTCCGACGTCCTTCGTCCAGACCCCGGCGCCCAGCCCGAAATCGGTGTCGTTGGCCAGGTCCAGCACCTCCTCGTCGGTGTCGAAGGGCACGACCGTCAGCACCGGCCCGAAGATCTCCTCGCGCGCGATCCGGGAGTCCCGCGCGACGTTCGTGAGCACGGTCGGCCGCACGAACCAGCCCTGGTCGCCCCAGGCTTCCCCGCCTGCCGCGACCTCGACGCCTTCGGACCGCCCGATGCCGAGGTAGCCCAGCACTTTCTCGCGGTGCTCGGGCGAGATCATCGGCCCCATCTCGGTGGCGGGATCGAGTCCCGGGCCGAGTTTGATGCTGCGCGCCCGGTCGGCCAGGCCCGCCACGACGTCGTCGTACACGCTGCGGTGCGCGTACAGCCGCGAACCGGCGATGCAGCTTTCGCCCTGGCAGGAGAAAATGGCCAGCCCCGCGGTCGCGATCGCGGCGGGCAGGTCGGCGTCGCCGAAGATGATGTTCGGGGATTTCCCGCCCAGTTCGAGAGAAACCCGCTTCAACGTGTCCGTCGCCGCCCGCGCGATGGCTTTGCCGGTGGCCACGGATCCGGTGAAGGTGATCTTGTCGACCCCGCGGTGCTCGACCAGCGCCGCCCCGGCTGTCTCGCCGTACCCGCTGACGTAGTTGAAGACGCCCTCGGGAATCCCCGCCTCGAGCACCAGCTCAGCCAAAAGCGCGATCGACAACGGCGTCTGTTCCGCGGGCTTGACCACGATGGTGTTGCCGGTCGCCAGCGCCGGAGCGAGCTTCTTGACCGCCATCATCAACGGCAGGTTCCACGGCACGATCGCGCCCACGACGCCGACCGGCTCGCGGCGGGTGTATGCGTGGTACGGGCCGCCGAAATTCGTCGGGAAGGACACCGGGATGGTGTCGCCGGTGATCTTCGTCGGCCAGCCCGCGTAGTAGCGGAGGATCTCCACCGAGAACGGAACGTCCACGAAGCGCGCCTCGGTGATCGGCATCCCGACGTCCAGCGCTTCGAGCGCGGCCAGCTCGTCCGCGCGCGCTTCGACGAGATCCGCCAAGCGCCACAACAGCTTACCTCGCTCCTGCGGCGTCATCAGCCGCCACGGCCCGGTCAGCGCGGCGCGGGCCGCCGAGACCGCGCGGTCCACATCGGACGCGTCCGCCGCCGGGGCGTCGACCAGCGCCTGGCCGGTCGAGGGATCGCGCACCGCGAGGCTCTGCCCGGAACTCGCCTCGGCCCAGTCGCCGCCGATGAGCATCCGGCGAGCCTTTTCGACATTCGTGCGAAGGGACGCGGGCAGGGTTTCAGTCGTTGTCGCCATGGTTTCCGTCCTTCTCGGCAGTGGGAACCGGGGGCGCGGCAACTGCCGCGCCCCCGGCGGATCAGGCGGGCTGCGCGGTCTTGCGCGGCGCGGTGAAGTTCTTCATCCGCGGGAACACCTCGCGGCCCATGCGCTTGATGTCCTCGACGTAGTCCGGGAAGATCAGCATGTAGCCCGCGACGTCGATCTCGGCCCATTCGTCCAGCTGGCGGGCGATGCTCTCCGGCGATCCGGTGATGAAGTCCGTCGACATCTGCACCGAACCCTTGCGGTCCATGCTGGCCAGGATCTCCGAGGTGCCGCCCTCCGCGGAGTCGGTGAGCGCGCCGCCGATCATGTACTCGATCGCCTTCATGTCGGCGTTGTCGACGTAGTTCTGCAGTTTCGCCTCGGCCTCCTCGTCGGTGTCGGCCATGACGACGCCAAGCGCCACGTACGGGCGGATGGTGCGCCCCGCCTCGTCCATCTGGCCGTTGAACCGGTCCACGACCTCGCGCAGCGCGTCCTGCCCGCCCCAGGCCAGCCGGAAGGAGTAGTCCGCGTAGCGGGTGGTGAACTCGATCGCGTCGTCGGAGGTCCCCGCGCACACGATGTTCATGGGGTGGTCCGGTTTCGGGCCCATCCGCAGGTCCTCGTACTGGAAGTACTCGCCCTGGAAGTTCGAGACGCCCTTCTCCCACAGCTCGCGCACGACCTGGCAGTACTCGCCCGCGTACTGCCAGCGGTAGGAGTTGTACTCGTAGCCCGGCCAGACCTTCATCGTCTCCAGTTCGCGCGGATGCCAGCCGCCGGGGACGATGTTGAGCGAGAACCGGCCGTCCGAGATCGAGTCGATGGTCATCGCCATCCGGGCCGCGATCGCCGGGTGGATCGCGAGGATGTTCACCGAGCCGACCAGCTTCATGTCGGTGGTGTCCCGGGCGAGCGCGGCCATCTGGGTCATCGATTCCAGCGCGTCGTCCCAGAATCCGGTGGTGCCGCCGTGCCCGCGCAGCGCCGAAAGCGACAGCGCGAACGAGAACCCGTTGTCCTCGCCGGTGGTGATGATCTCCCGCATGTGGTCGTACGTCGGCGAGTACTGGGGTGCGGTCTCGGACATGAGGTAGCCGTTGCGGGCGCTGGGGATGAAGATGCCGAATTCCATGTCAGGGATTCCTCTCTTGTTGATCGCGGGGTCGTTACGGCAGTGCGACGGCCGCTTGCTCCACTTCGGACTGTGCTGAGGCCGGATAGGCGGCTTCGCCGAGGACGGCGTGGTCGAGCGCGCTGTCCAGCCCCTGGTCGACCCGCTCGTCCCGCAAACCGATCGTCTTCTCCACGGCGAGGACCACAACGAACGCGCTGGCCAGTCCGAGCACCAGGAACACGAGCACACCGAGCGCCTGGTGCCCGATGCCGACCGACGCGTGCTGCGGCGCGTACGCCCCGGCGAGGCCGAAGTACCCGCCCTGTTTGACGCCGGAGGCGAACACCGCCGTCATCAGCGCGCTGTAGACACCGGGGCCGAGGGTCAGCGGGACTACCTTGATGTCGTCGAGGCGCCAGCCGTTCATCAGCCGGTACCCGCCGACCACGATCAGCGGCGCGAAGAACGCGGTGAGCCCGGCCTGCCACGGCTTGGCGACGTCGAGCAGCGCGGACACCGCGATCCAGCCCGCGACCGGCGACACCAGCAGGAAGTACGGGCTCTTTCCGACCTTCCACGCGAGCAGGCCGCCGAGCACGGCGAAGGCGAACGCCATCATCAGGTTCGTGACGATCACGCCCATGCCGGTCTCGTTCAGCGTGATGCCGAAATACCCGGAACCCGGCACCAGGTACCCGTTGAGCAGCGCGTATCCGCACAGCCCGGCGAGGAACAGGAACAGCCCTGCCACGGTGAAGACCAGGTTGTGCGGCATCGGCGGCTCGCTCGCCCGGCCGCCGAACACGCCGGCCCTCGGCTTCGCCCGCCACACCAGCACGAGCGCCCAGCACCCGAGCAAGATGTAGAAGAAGGCACCGCCGAAGTCGTGCGTTCCCGCGTTCGACAGCGGCCCGACCGAACCGTACACGAGGTAACCGGCGAACGGGATCACGAGCGCGCCGAACACCAGCGTGACCGCCGACAGCCCGGCCGTCTTGACCCGCTCGATCACCGAGCCCGCGAGCAGAGCCGCGAAGAACGCGGCGAACAGGATGAACACCGCGAAGAACGCCTGGAACGAGTCCGCGCCCGGCATCGTCGCCGGATCGAGGTGCTGCGGATAGGTGTTGATGCCGGGTCCGCCGAGCCACCAGGATTTCAGCGCCTCCCCGAACGGATTCGGGACGCCGAACGCCTGGGCGAACTGGGTGTCCCAGATCGCGAACCCGGCGATCGACATCCCCGCCGACGGCGAACATGATCGCGATCAGGCCGACGACGTAGAGGATCGTGGGCACCTGCGCGTTCAGCGAGACTTGGTTGTCGTACATGGCTTGGTTCTCCGCTCATGAAGAGAGCAACAGGTCGAACGGCCGGTCGTACAGGACGGCTTCCACCACCTCCCGCGGGATCGGCAACGGCAGGTCCAGGTCGGCGACGGCGAGGAACTGATCGGCCGCCTCGCGGGGGTCGAACGAGGGGAAGTCCGAGCCGAAGAGGAGCCGGTCGGTCACGTGGCCCTCGATCGCCAGCCGCAAGCCGTTGTACAGCTGCCAGGTCTTGACCGGCAGCGTCGAGACATCCGCGTACACGTTGGGGTTCTTCATCATCAGTTCGACCGCTTCGTGGGTCCACGGCTTGCCGAAGTGGGCGAGCAGGATCTTCGTCCCGCGGAACTCCCGCGCGACCTTGTCCAGCAGCATCGGATAGGCGAATTCGTTGCAGCCGTCCGGGGCGAACACGCTCGCCTGGTGGAACATCAGGAAGATCCCCAGGTCCGCGGCCGTCCGGTAGACCTCGAACGCTTCGGCGCAGTGCGGGTGGAAGCCTTGGTACGGCGGGGAAAGCTTCACTCCCTGCAGTCCGTGCGTCTCCACCGCGCGGCGCAGTTCGGCGGCCGCGCCCGGCTGGGTCGGGTCGACGCTGCCGACGCCGATCGCCCGGTCGCGGTTGGCCGCGAAGTACTCGCCCACGTAGTCGTTCGGCACGTGCATGCCCATCCGGGCGACCTGGAGACCCAGCACGAGGAACCGGTCGGCGCCGCTGGCCCGCATGACCCGGCTGTGCTCGTCGAGGTCGGCCTCGCCGAACCCGGGCCGTCCCACCAGTTCCACGCCCCGCTCCGTCCACACCGGACCGAGGTGCTCGGGCCGGTAGACGTGCGTGTGCCAGTCGGTGAACGGACGATCCGGCATGTCAGGCCGCCTCGTCGCCCGGGAGGACGGCGATCGCCTCGATCTCCACCCGGCAGCCGCCCGCGATCCCGACCACGAACGTCGCGCGCGCCGGGAACGGGCCCGGGGCGAACACTTCGGTGTAGGCCTCCCAGAACTCCTTGCGACAGGAGTCGTCCGCGAGGTAGCAGGTGGTCTTCACGATGTCGGACAGGCCGCACCCGGCGGCTTCCAGTACGCCCTTGATCTCGTCGAGCGCGATCCTGGTCTCGTCGGCGATCGACTTCGCCTCGTCCTTGCGCCGCAGCGTTTCGAGGTCGAGGGCCATTCCGCCCGCGAAGACGAGATCGCGCGTCGCGACGCCGGGGTTCATGCCGTAGCGCGGGTAGGGCAGGTTTTCCGGGTTGAGGTATTCCGGCACGGGTTCTTCCTTCCCTCGGTGCGGTCAGCTGGCAGTGGTCAGCGAGGTGTCGAGCTTGCGGATCTCCGGCATCACCTCGCGGGCGAACAGCTGCAGCGAACGGTCCACGTCCGGAGCCGGGATGCCCGGGAAACCCATCTGCAGCAGCCAGTTCTGGATGCCGTGCGACGTGGTGAGCCGGGTCATCCGCTCCAGGACGCTGTCCGGCGAGCCGATCATCAGGTGGTCGCGCTCCATCAGCAGCTCCCACGGATCCATTTCGCGGTAACGCGGATCTTCCGGGTCTTCGCCGTCGTCGAGCCACACGCCGATGCCGCGGACCCGGCACAGGAACTCGAAGAACTCGACGATGCCCGGTTCGGCGATGCGCCGCGCCTCCTCGTCGGTTTCGGCGATGCAGCACAGCCGCAGCACGCCGCAGCCCTCGCCGAGCGCGGGCGTCCGCCCGGTCGTTGCCGCGGTCTCGGCGCGGTAGGTCTCGAAGAGGTCCTTCAGCACCTGGCCGCTGGGGTACCAGGTGATCGGCCGCAGACCGTTTCGCGCGGCGTGCGCGAAACCGGTCATCGACTCGGTGACGGCGAACTGCGGCGGCGTCGGCCGCTGGAACGGCTGCGGCGTCATGCCGAACGCGACGAGTTCGTCGTTCTCGCCGACCCAGCCCCGCGGCATGGGCGCGCCCGGCGAGTGGATGAACTTCGTGCCCGGCTCCGGGAACGTGTAGCGCTTGCCCTTCCAGCTGAACGGGTCCTCGGTCCAGATGCCGCGGACGATCGCGAGGTTCTCGTCGAAGATCTCGCGGCTGTTGTCCGAGCCGTTCCACCGGTTCGCCTGCGGGTTGAGGTTCATCACCTCGATCGGCAGGATGCCGCGGCCGAACGCGACGTCGAGGCGGCCCTCGCTGAAGTGGTCGAGGACGGCGAGGTCCTCGGCCAGGCGCAGCGGATGCCAGAGCGTGAGCGAGACCGCCGCCATGCCGAGCCGGATCCGCTCGGTCCGCGCGGCCAGGTCCGTCGCCAGCATGACCGGGTTCGGGCTCGCGTCGCTGCCGTCGGTGTCGAAGTGGTGCTCGCCGAGCCAGATCCGGTCGTACCCCAGTTCGTCGGCCATCCGCGCGTGCCGGCGCGTTTCGCGCATGATGTCGTGCCAGTCCTGCGTGCCCGAGCGGTTCGTCAGCGCGTAGAGCAGATCCAGTTCCATGCTCGCTCCCGTTCTCCGTGTCCAGCGGGCGCCTGATAATTCCGACTAGTCGGTACTTACGACGGTCGGTGATCGGCGTCACCCTGGATTCACTCACGAGACCGGGCCGCCGCGCCTTCGTGCGACTACCCAACCGCTACGTATCCTGCCCTGCGTACGTAGCGCGGAAGAGTCCGCTGACCTGCTATTCCAGTGCTTCGAGCAGACGCGGGAGAACCCGGGCGAACGGGGCGAACAGGTTCATCCGGCGCGCGTCCTCGACCGCGGCCCACACGTGCGCGTCGTGCTCGTCGGACAGCGTCGCCGAGTAGTCCGGCGCTTCGGACGCCTCGGCGAGAATGGTGGTGTAGCTCCATTCGCCGGGCACAACTTCGTCCACGTACCGCGCGAGCGGCCGCCATCCGCCCGGAAGCCCGCCCATCTCCTCGGCGAATTCCCGCACCGCGGCCTCGTCCGCAGTCTCCCCCGCCAGCAGCGCCCCGCCCGGGATCGACCACTGGCCGCGGCCGCCGTGCACCCAGCCGGCCCGGCGCACGAGCAGCATCCGGCGCGGCGGCCGGGTCACGACCAGGATGCCCGCCGCGCCGTGCCTGCCCCAGCGGCGCCGTCCGTCCGCGGTCACGAACCATTCGTCCGGCACGACCGCTCCTCCCGCGGGGTCAGACGCACATTTCGCCGAGCCGCAGCGTGTGTCCCATCCGGTCGCGCTTGGTCCGGAGGTAGGCGACGTTGTCGGCGGTGGCCGGGATTTCCAGCGGGACCCGGTCGAGCACGGACAGCCCGCAGCCCGCGAGCCCGGCGAGCTTGGCCGGGTTGTTGGTGAGCAGCCGCATCGACCGCACTCCGAGATCGGCCAGGATGTGCGCGCAGGCGGAGTAGTCGCGGGCGTCGGCCGGGAAACCCAACTGGACATTCGCGTCCACTGTGTCCGCTCCGGCGTCCTGCAGTTCGTACGCGCGCAACTTGTCGAGGAGGCCGATTCCGCGGCCCTCGTGCCCGCGGACGTACACCACCACTCCCCGGCCGGCCCGGGCGACGGTCTGCAACGACGCCTGCAGCTGCGTCCCGCAATCGCAGCGCAGCGACGTGAAGACGTCCCCGGTCAGGCATTCCGAATGCACCCGGACCAGCACGTCCTCGCCGTCGCCGAGGTCCCCGAACACCAACGCGACGTGCTCCCGGCCGTCGAGGGCCGATCGGTACCCGACCGCCCGGAACATCCCGGACGCGGTCGGCATGCGCGTGTCCGCGACTCGCTCGACCTGCGTTTCCGTCCGGTGCCGGTACGCCACCAGGTCGGCGATCGAGATCATCGCGAGCCCGTGTTCGTCGGCGAACCGGCGGCATTCCGGCGCGCGCATCATGGTCCCGTCGTCGTTGACCAGCTCGCACAACGCCCCGGCAGGCGCCAGCCCGGCCAGCCGGGCCAGGTCCACCGATGCCTCGGTGTGCCCGCCGCGCCGCAGCACTCCCCCGGCGACGGCGCGCAGCGGGACGACATGCCCCGGCCGCGACAGGTCGGCCGGAACGGTCTCCGGATCCGCGAGCAACCGGATCGTGCGCGCCCGGTCCCGCGCTGAAATTCCGGTGGACACGCCGTTCTTCGCATCGACCGTCACGGCGTACGCCGTGCCACGAGGATCCTGGTTGACAGGAGTCATCGGCGGCAAGTCGAGCCGATCCAAGTCGGCGCCCGGCAGCGCGGCGCAGACGAATCCCGACGTGTAACGGACGGTGAAGTGCAGCAACTCCGGCGTCGCCAATTCGGCGGCGAAGACGAGATCGCCCTCGTTCTCCCGGTTCTCGTCGTCGAGGACCACCACCGGCCGCCCCGCGCGAACGGCGGCGACCGCCGCGGCCACCGTGTCGAACGCGATCTCGCCGCGCTCGGGTGCGAATGCGTCCACCATGCCGTGCCTCCGTTCCCGCTTGCCTTCAAGTACCGACCGGTTAGTATGAACATAGCACGGGTTCCCCGCAGCCGACCAAAGGAGCAGGCACCGCATGGGAAAATGGTTCGAAGACCTCCCTGCCGGACACGCGTTCGAGACCCCGGCCCGCACCGTCACCGAGACTGATCTGGTCGCGTTCTCCGGCTTGTCCTGGGACGTACACGCCTTGCACACCGACGCCGAACACGCCCGCGCGACACCGTTCGGCGAGCGCATCGCCCATGGCGCGCTGGTGCTGTCGATGGCCGTCGGACTGCGCGCCCGGACCGGCTATTTCGACGACACCCTGCTGGCCTTCCTCGAGATCCGCTCGTGGCAGTTCCTGGCCCCGGTCCGCATCGGCGACACCATCCGGGCCCGCAACGAAGTCACCGAGGCCCGCCGGACTTCCAACCCGAGCCGAGGCGTCGTGGTCCAGCGCGTGGAAGTGGTGAACCAAGAGGACACGGTGGTCCAGGCCGGGGAGATGGTGTCGCTGATGCGGTGCCGGGAGTGACGGACCGCTCCTCGCCGAGGCAGGGTGCGGCGAGACTCGTGCCGATCCACGGCGCGCCGAGGATTTCCGCCGAGGGCTGGCCCGCAGCGTGGATTGCCTGGCGAGCGCCCGCACGGTCTCGCCGGACGAAGCCGCGGACGCCGTCCATGCCCGCGGCGGCTGCCCGCGCAAGCTCGACAGCCTCCGCAAGAACATCCGGCTGCGGGACAACCGGCACGCCACTCGTCCGAGGCAGCGAATCCGACCTTGTCGCCGCAGAAAGCGTCGAGGATCTGAGCCGGTGCCGCCCGCCCGAGCCACCGACCGCTCCCCCGCCGACTCCGCGACGACTCCGCCGTCACCACGGTGATCGGCCCGCCCACGATCAACGGCCGCATCTCCGCCGTCACCGATCGGTTTGACAACTCATATAATATATAATGCAACACGGCGCGATAGCTGTCGCGCGCAGAACAACAGGTCGGGAGATCGTGATGAGCGGCAACCATCTGGACAAGACGGCTCGCCGAGTGGTGGCTGGCCTGCACGAAACCCCGACGATCGATGTCGCGACGATCCTCGACGGCGAGATCCACGCCGTCTACGAAACCGGCGAGGTGCTCCTGCGAGCGGGCGACACGGTGATCAACCGGGGAATCAAGCACGCGTGGAGCAACAAGACCGGCAAGCCGGTCACCATGGTGGCCGTCATGTACCCAGGCCGCCAGTAGCCTGCACGAGGGGAACGGTCATGTTGAATTTCACCGATCGTGTCGCGATCGTCACCGGTGCTGGCCGCGGTCTCGGGGCTTCGCACGCCAAACTGCTCGCGGCGCGAGGCGCCGCCGTCGTCGTCAACGACCTCGGAGGATCGGCGGCGGGCCCGGGTTCGAGCGCGGCGCCCGCCGAGGAAGTCGTCGCGGAGATCGCGGCGGCGGGCGGCCGCGCGGTGGCGAACTTCGATTCCGTCTCCGAGAATCCCGAGAGGATCGTCGCCTCCGCGATCGAGGCGTTCGGCCGCCTCGACATCGTGGTCAACAACGCCGGCATCAATCAGGTGCACCAGTTCGGCACTGACGTCATGGAATCGCTCCGCCGGCACATGGAGGTCCACTTCTTCGGCATGGCAGGGGTGACCGCCGCGGCGTGGCCTCATCTGATCCGGAGCGGATCGGGCCGCGTCGTCAACACCACCTCTCCCACCCTCATCGGGTTCCCGCAACAGACCCCGTACGTCTCGGCGAAGGGCGCGATCTTCGGATTCACCCGGACGCTGGCCTTCGAGGCCCAGGAAGCAGGGATCAAGGTGAACGCCATCGCGCCGACCGCCGCGACCCGCATGTCGGACGAGGCGGACCTGCCCGACGACTTCAAGCAGTTCATGCGCGACAACCTGCCCGCCTCGCTGGTGAGCCCGGTCGTCGCCTACCTCGCCCACGAGGACTGCGCGGTCAACGGCGAAGTGCTGCAGGCGCAGGGCGGCGAGGTACAACGCCTCGTGCTCGGCTTCAACCAGGGGTTCGCGAGCAAGGACCTGACGCCGGAACTGGTGCAGCAGCACATCGACCAGATCCTCGACCCCGCCACCCACACCCCGTTCGCCACGATCGACAAGCAGGACCTTTCCGCCGTCGGAAAGTAATTCCCCTGCGGAGAAACCGAAGTCCCGGCGGAGCTCGGCTCCGCCGGGACTTCACTTCCGAACGCCGCGGACGGCGGTCCCGCCGGTGTGTCCGGCAGGACCGCCTCTACCGGTTTACTCGCCGCGGGTGGCGGCGAGGTTTTCCCGGAAGAACGGGACCGCTTCGGCGACCGCGCGGTCGACGTACTTCGGCACGTCGTAGAAGTCCATGTGCGCGCCGCCCTCGACCACGACGAGCTTCTTCGGGCTGCGGGCGCGGCCGTACAGCTCGGCGGACATCCACAGCGAACCGGCGTCGCTGCCCGCGACCACCAGGAGCGGCTGCTGCAGCAGGTCCTCGACCATGTGGAACGCGTCGAAGGTGAAGATCCTTGACACGCTCTTGGTGAACAGGAACTTGTTCTTCGCGTTCGGGTGCTGAGCGCGCGGGGTCAGGTAGTACTCGCTCGCTTCGACCATGTCGCGCGGGGTGTTCTCGTCCGGCTCGGCCGGCACGTAGGGCAGGTACGCCGCCTCGGCGCCTTTCGCCTCGGCCGTGCGCTGCTGCGCCACGGCCTGCAGCGTCGGGACCGCGGCCGCGTCGGAGTCGGTGCCGTACCAGTTGCGGCGGAACGACGTGCCGATGTTCACCGCGCTGACCGTGGTGAGGGCCTTGATCCGGTAGTCCGTCAACGCGGCGTTGACCAGGTAGCCGCCGCCGGCGCAGACGCCGAGGCCGCCGATCTGCTCGACGTCGACATAGCCGAGGGTCTGCAGGTAGTCGACCGCCGCCCGGACGTCGTCCACGCGCGCGGCCGGGTCCTCCAGGTGGTGCGGCTCGCCGCCGCTGTCGCCCTGGAAGGAGGCGTCGAACGCGAGCGTGACGAAGCCCTGCCCGGCCAGTTTCTCCGCGTACAGGCCCGCGGTCTGCTCCTTCACGCCGCCGCCCGGGTGCACGGTCACGACCGCCGGGTAGCTGCCCTTGGGGTCGAACCCGTCCGGCAGGTACAGGTTTCCCGCCATGGTGATCGAGTCGTTCGGGAAGGTAACTGCCTCCACAGACGTCACTGCACTCACTCCTTGCACGTCTTCGGTGTCCCGAACCAGGCGGCCCGGGCTGCTGATACCCACTCTGCGGCGGTTCGCGCGGGCGTGGCAGATGCCGCTTGTCGGGGGTACCGGCAGCCCCTCCTTCCGCCGGCGTTCCGCGTTTACCCTCAAGGCATGGAGATCGCCAACGACCTCAGGGAATTCCTGATGACCCGCCGCGCGAAAATCACGCCTGAGCAGGCGGGAATCATCGCGGGCGGGCGGCGGCGGGTCAGCGGGCTGCGCCGCGAGGAAGTCGCCCGGCTCGCCGGAGTCAGCACTGAGTACTACGTGCAGATCGAACGCGGCCGCGTGTCCGGAGTCTCCGACGAGGTCCTGCACGCCATCGCCACCGCACTGCAGCTGGACGACACCGAAACCACACACCTGTTCGACCTCGCGCGCGCCGCCGGGAAACGGTCCGGCCCCGGCCGCACCCTCCGGCAGCCGGTGCCGGAGGGGGTGCAAGCGCTGATCGACACGATGGTCAACGCCCCCGCGATCGTCCAGAACGGACACCTCGACGTGGTCGCGGCGAACGCGCTCGGCCGCGCCCTCTACGGCGTCGTCTACGAGCGCGCCCCGCACCCGCCGAACCTCGCCCGGTTCATCTTCCTCGACGACCGCGCCGAAGAGGTCTTCCCGGACTGGAAGAAGGCCGCCGACGACGCGGTGGCCCTGCTGCACGTCGAAGCGGCCCGCGCACCGTATTCGAAAGCGGTCACCGGGCTCATCGGAGATCTCGCGACCCGCAGCGAAGCGTTCCGCACCCGGTGGGCAGCGCACGACGTGAAGGCGCACCAGCGCGGGACGAAACTGTTCCGCCACCCGGTCGTCGGCGAACTGACACTGCGGTTCGAAGGCCTGCAGGTCGCCTCCGCGCCCGGCCTCACCCTGATCGGCTACACCGCCGAACCCGGCTCCCCTTCTGCCGAGGCGCTGCAGTTGCTGTCCAGTTGGACCGCGAGCGAGGCAGCCGGACCGGAGGTGCGCTCCGCGGGGCACGAGACAGCGGGCGACGACCGCCGGGCTCAAGCCTAGCGAACTGGTCGTCTCGTTCCGGATGCAGCGCCGGTGGGTCTCGGATCCACCGGCGCTTCCCGGCCTCAGAACTCGATGACCGCCTTGCCGCCGGTCTGCTTGTCGAAGGCGGCATAGGCCGCCACCGCGTCGTCCAGCCGCCAGCGGTCGGTGAAGACCAGGTCCGCCTGAACCCCGTGCCGGGCGATGAACCGGGCGCAGTCCGCCTGGCCCACCGGGGAGAAGGTGTACGAGCCGACCACTGTCAGCTGTTTGCGGATCAGGTCCGGGCTGACGTCGAGCGTCACCGTCGAGCCTTCGCCGACAAACGCGACAGTGCCCCATTTCGCCGCGGACTTCACCGCCGCGGCCCGCGCCGGCGGTGCGCCGGAGCAGTCGAGCGCTTTGGTCACGCCCTTGCCACCGGTCAGTTCCCGGATGGCTTCGACCGGATCGGCCGACGTCGAGTCGATCGCGTGCGCCGCGCCGAAGTCCTTCGCCCGCGCCACGCGTTCCGCCGCGATGTCCACTGCGACGACCTCCGCGCCCATCGCCGCGGCGAGTTGCACTGCGGCCTGACCAACCGGGCCTTGGCCGAAGACCGCCAGCGTGTCGCGCGCGTTGACGTCAAGCCGGGTCAGCGCTCCGTACGCGGTGCCGGTGCCGCACGAAATCGCCGCGCCGGCGGCGAAACTCAGCTCGTCCGGCAGCAGCACGAGCGTCCGTGCGGGCACCTTGAGGTAGTCGGCGTGCCCGCCGTGCGCGGTCGCGCCGTAGATGACGTTGCCGCGTTCGCACATCTGCGGCCAGCCGGTCCGGCACAGGTCGCAGAATCCGCAGCCGTCGTAGTGGTGGACCATCATCCGGTCCCCCACCTTCACCGCGCGCGGGTCGACCGCCGAGCCGATCGCGGCGACGACGCCGCACGGCTCGTGCCCGCCGATGAATCCGGCGTCGTCGCCGGTCATCCCGAACGCGGCCAGCGCCTGCCCGGCGGGAGCCCGGTAGAAGTGCAGATCGCTGCCGCACATGCCGGACGCCTTCATCTCCAGCACCACCTCGTCCGGTCCCGGTTCGGGATCGGCGAACTCCTGGATTTCGAGCACCCGGTCGCCCTTGAAAATGACTCCGCGCATGAGATTTCCGTCCTTGTCAGTGCACAGCGGCGAACATCAGGCTTTCCTCGTCGGCTTCCTCCGGCGAGAACTCCGCGGCGATACTGCCCGCGCGCGCCACGAGCACGCGGTCGGACAGCGCCTGGATCTCCGGCAGGTACGACGAGATCACCACGACCGCGACCCCGTCGTCGGCCAGCGCTCGGATCATCGCGTGGATTTCCGGGATCGTGCCGAGGTCCACGCCGCGGGTCGGCTCGTCGATGATCGCGACGAGCGGCTTCCGGGTCAGGCCCTTGGCCAGCACGATCTTCTGCTGGTTCCCGCCGCTCAGCTCCTCGACGGTCGCCTTCGTCGGCCGCAGCGTGCGGACCTGGAACTGTTCGACGAACCGTTTCGCGACCGATTTGCGCGCACCGGGCCGGAAGAGGAACGGCAAGCGCCACGCACCGCACAGGTGCCCGAGGTAGATGTTGTCGGCGATCGTCAGGTGGCTGAAGAACCCGGAGGCTTTCCGGTCCTCGGTGAGGTAGACGATCCCGGCCTTGCGCGCCTGCCGGGGCGTGCGGAACCGCACCGGCTCGCCGTTCAGCCGCACCCTGCCGCCGCGCAGCCGACGGCGTTTCAGGATCCCGCTGACGATCATCGCGGTCTCGCTGCGGCCCGCGCCGACCAGGCCGTAGATACCGACGATTTCCCCGGCGTAGGCGGAAAACGCCATGTTGCGCACCACCGGCAGCAGCGTCACGTCCTCGACCTGCAGCGTCGGTGTCGGCTCGGGCGCGCGGTTCGGCTCCACCCGCCCCATCTCGACGGTGCGGCCGACCATCATCTTCACCACGCGATCGCGGCTGAACTCCGGCCGCTCCAGCGTCCCCTGGACGACGCCGTCGCGCAGCACGGTGATCCGGTCCGCCTGTTCGAACGCTTCGTCGAGCATGTGCGTGATGAAGATGACGCCGATCCCGCGCTTCTTGAGCTGTTGCATCGACAGGAACAGCTGGAGCCGTTCCTCCGGGGTCACCGACGACGTCGGCTCGTCGAGGATCACCAGTTTCGCGTTGCGGTGCACCGCGCGGGCGATCTCCACCATCTGCTTCTGCCCGACACCGAGCGCGCCGGCCGGAACGTCCGGCCGGATGTGGAAGTTGTGCGATTCCAGCAGTTCCCGCGCTACCACGTTCAGGTGGCCGAGGTTGTTGAACACCTTCTCGTCGCCCATGAAGAGGTTCTGCGCGACGGTCATCGACTCGACCAGCGAGCCCTCCTGGTAAACCATCGCCACCCCGGCCTCGACCGATTCGCGCGGGGTCGTGAACGCCCGAGCGACGCCGTCGACCTCCAACGTGCCCGAATCGTGCGCGACCGCCCCGGAGACGATCTTGACCATCGTGGACTTCCCGGCGCCGTTTTCGCCGAGCAGCGCGTGGATTTCGCCCGGCCGCACGTCGAAGTCGACCCCGTCCAACGCGTACGTTCCGCTGTAGCGCTTGCTGATGTTCGTCAGCCGCAGCACCGTGCTCATGCGTCCTCCAGCCGCAGCAGGTTCCGGCCGCCGCGCGCGGCAGCGACCACGTGTCCGTTGTGGACGGTCAGCCCGGTGACGCCGTGCCGCGGACTGTCGACCCGGGCGTGCGCGCTCTCGGCGACGCGGCCGGTGGGATCCATCCGGAACACCAGGCCGCACGACCGGGCCGGGGCCCAGCTCTTGACCACGCCGAGCACGCGCAGCTGCCCCATCTGCATCGTGTCGGTGAAGGGGTCGCCCGCGCGCAGGCGCGGGACGAACCATTCGTCCGGGCTGATCGTCTCCGTCATCTCCGCCAGCAGCGCGGGCTCGTCCAGCAGCAGCTCGGTGACTCGGTTGCGGATGCGGGGCGCGGCAAACCACCAGCCGTCCTCGCCGACATACACCCGCCCCGGATAGACGGGCAGGTTCGCGCTCAGCACCCGGCCTCGCTTGCCCGGCGCGGATCGGGCTTCAACCCGATGGTCCAGGCTCAGCGACAGCAGCACTTCGTCCCCGGCGACGCCGACGCCCGACGGCCACGCGAGGCGCTCCGCGACCACTTCGGCCTGCGCGCCGTCGACCCGCACGAGCAGCCCGGACCGGTCGCCGGTGACCAGCGCTCGCGGCCACTCCGCGGCCTTCGTCGAGCCGACAGTCGCCAGCAACGCGGACCCGTCCGTCGCGAGCGCAGTCACGCACCTGGCGACGGGCGCGTCGGTGCACAAGTCCTCGGTCTCGCCGGACTGCGACACCGAGACCAGGCCACGCCCTTCGACCGCCGCGACGACCTGGCCGTCCCGCACGGTCAGCGCCGTCACCGGGCTGCCGAACGAAGCCAGCCGCGCCACCTCGTCCTCGCGCACCGAGAAGACCTGATTGCCGCTGCTGAACACCAACCCCGTGGCGGTCACAACCACGTCGTCCGGCTCGTACTCGCCCGCGGGCAGCAGTTCCGCCGCTCCGTCGAGCCGGAGGTTCGGCCGCAGTCCGGTGTCCATCGGGGGCACCGTGCGCGCACGGCCCCAGTTCGGGTTGATCCATTCCTTCACGGTGTCCAGTACCGGGCTCATCGCACTGCCTCCGCCGCCCGGCGAGCACTGGCCGTCCCCGGCACGGCAGCCGGGTCGATCTCGCCGATCTCGCTCGGGTCCAGTTCGAGCCTGCCGATCCGGTTGTTGCTGACGCCGCACAGGTACAGCTGCCCGTCGCGTTCCTTCGCCGCGGTCACCATCGGGTAGTTCTCCATCGTTTCGTCCCACAGCACGGAGAGGATCTCGCCGCGGTCGCTGAACTTGATCGCGCACGACGTGTTCAGCTGCGGCACCACCCAGTTGTCCACCGCCGCCTCGCGGGTCATCCGCCGCCGCACCGCCGGGTAGCGGCCGAGCAGGTCGGACATCTGCGTCCGCATGGCGCACAACGGCATCCAGTAGTTGCCGTCGGAGGACCGGTTGATGTTGTCCGGATAGCCGGGCAGGTTCTCCAGCACCGGTTCCAGCTGTCCCTTCTTCGGCCCGGCGATCCAGAGCCGGTCGACGCGGCACAGCCCGGTGCTGGAGATCAGGATCGACTCGCCGTCGTGCGCGGTGCAGATGCCGTTGGGGAACACGTAGTTCGACACCACGACCTCGGTCTTGCCGCCCGGCGTCACCCGGATCACCCGGCCGTTCGGGCGGAATTCCACCAGTTCCAGCAGGAAGTCCGCGGTGTTCGTGCGGGTGGAGAAGTCCGAGGCGTAGATCGAGCCGTCCGGGGCGATGTCCAGGTCGTCGATCGCGCGCAGCCCCGAATCGTCGATCAGCGACAGCGGGCTGCGCTTGACCTTGTTCGCGACCAGTTCGGGCTCGCCGCCGGCGCCGATGCGATAGATGCCCATGCCGCCGACCGCGACGACCAGCCGCCCTTCGGCGTCCCAGGCGTGTCCGCACGGGAATCCGCCGGTGCGCGAGAAGATCTCGCCTTCGGTGTCGTCCAGGCCGCGGAACCGCCACACCCAGCCGCGCTGGTCGCCGCAGTAGACGTTGCCCTCGGCGTCCACCGCGCAGTCCTCCGCGCCGCGGATCTTGCCGAGCCCGACCGGAGGCGCGTCGGTGAGCCGGCGGTTGAGGGACCAGACCGTGCCCGGCTTCGTGACGTCGACCAGCGGGCCGAGCCGCAGCCGCGCCGGGTCGATCTTCAGCTTCTCCACCGCGCGCTGCCGGTACTTGCCCCATTTGAGGTCCAGCACCGTGAACACGAGGAGCACCGCGGCGAGGATGACGGTGTAGTACGAGCCCTGCGCGCCGTCCGAGACGGTCGCCTGCTCGATGATCGTCACCACCGCCACGCCGACCGCCGCGCGGAGCACCGAACCGCGGCCGCCCTTGATGCTGACGCCGCCCAGGACCACCGCGGTCAGCGCGATGATCTCCCAGCTGTTGCCGACGTTGGGGTCGGTCCGGGCCAGCCGCGCCGACGTGAGGATCGCCGCGGTGCCCGCCAGCGCGCCGGACAGGACGTAGGTCCAGAACGTCACGGCGGTGACCGGAATGCCGTTGCGCCGCGCGGAACGCCGGTCCGAACCGGTCGCGGTGACCCACCAGCCCCAGCGGGACCGGGTGAGCGCCAGGTGGACCACGATCAGCACCACCGCGAAGAGGAACCACGCGGTCGGGATGCCCAGCACGCGGCCCTCGCTGAGGAAATCCCAGACGAGCGACGGTTTCGTGACGCCGATCTGCGTGCTGTTCGCGTTCTGCAGCACCGAGGCCGCGCCGCCGAAGGCGATCAGCGTGACCAGGGTCGTGATGAACGGGCGCATCCGCAGGATCGCGATGAGGAACCCGTTCACCGCCCCGAGCACCGCACCCGCGACGATCGCGGCCGGGACGACCAGCGCCGTCGGCCACAGCCACACCCGGTCCGCGACCATCGCGCCCAGCCCGCAGAACCCGACGACGGAGCCGACCGACAGGTCGATGCCGCCGCCGACGAGCACGACGGTCAGCCCGATCGCGAGCAGGCCGTACTCGGACACCTCGTCCAGCACGAGCGGCGCGTTGGCCGCTCCGACGTTGGTCGTGGCGAGCACGTACCCGCACAGCGCGAGCGCCAGCACGAGCGGCACCGCGCCTTCCATCCACCGTTTCTCGAACAGATCCGAGACGGTGCGGTAGCGGGCGATTCTTTCCGTGCGCCGGCCGCCGGTCATGCCGAACGCGTCCAGCCCGCGTCGCAGCGGAGACGTAGTCATCGGGCCCCGCTCACTTGCTCTGGTAGCACGCGATGGTGGTCTGGTCGATGTTCGACTTGTCCACCACCGTGCTCGACACGTACCCGACCGAATGCGCGCTGCCCGGCTTCGCCCCGTTGGTGAGCAGGTTCTGCACCGCCACCGCACCGGCGGCGCCGATGCCCTGGACGTCGTAGGCGGCCGAAGCGGTCACCGTGCCTTGCTTGAGGGCGTTGCACCAGTCCTTGTCCGCGTCGAGCGTGTAGACGCCCACCGAACCCGGAGCCACCTGGCCGCGGCCTTCCGCCGCCTTGACGGTCTGCCCGACGGTGATCGAGTTCAGGTCGAAGGTCACCATGAAGCCGCACACCTTGCCCTGTCGCTGCTGCAGCACGGATTCCGCGGCGGCCTGCGCCTGGGCGTTCTGGAACTGCGAGTGCGCGACGAGCGTCTGGTAGCCCTCCTTCTCCACGACGTCCTTGATGCCCTGGTCCCACAGGATCGAGGCCGGGTCGTTGCCGGGGCCGTCGATGATGGAGATCGTCTTGGGAGCGTTGCGGGAGTTGCAGTCCGAGACCGCGCGCTTGGCGATCGACTGCGCCGCGCCGTAGACGTCGACGCCGACGAACGCGTCGCCGAGCTTGGTGGAGGGCATGTTGAGCACCACGGTGTAGATGCCCGCCTTCTGCGCGCGGTCAATCGCGTTGTCGAGCAGGCCCAGGTCCTGGTTCTGCAGCACGAGCACGTCGGCGGCCTTGCGCGCGATGAGGTCGTTGATCGTGCTGATCATCCGGTCGCTGCTGAAGTTCGAGTCGTAGACCTTGAACTCGGCCCCGGCGCTGTCGAACGTGCGCTGCATGGTGGTGCCCCAGTTCTCGGTGAGCTTGTAGCCCTTGTAGAGAATCGGGACGAAGGCGATCCGCTTGCCCTTCATCGCGTCGTGCGCCTTCTGCCGCATCGGCATCAGCTGTTCGTTCGCGCCGAACACGGCGTTCGTGGCGGCGGCCGCCGAGTCCGACGACCCGCCGCCGACCGAACAGCCCGAAAGGCCGGCGCCGCCCAGCGCCGCCGACGCGGCGAGCACGAGGAGCTTCCTGGTGATCTTCATGTGCTTCCTACTTCCGTTCCCCGGCGTCGTTGCCGGTCACAGTTCGCCGGATTTCTCGGTTTCTTCGTTGCGCGGGCGCAGCCACGCGTCGAACGCGATCGCGGCGGCCAGCACCCCGCCGCGGATCAGGTCCTGCACGGCCGTGCTCAGCCCGTGCAACACCAGCAAGTTGTTGAGCACGCCCACGAACAGCGCGCCGACGAGGACGCCCAGGATCGTGCCGCGCCCACCGGACAGCGAGACGCCGCCGATCACCACCACGGTCAGCGCGGTGAACAGGAGCGGGTCGAAGGACGTCACGGTCGTCTGCACGCTGCCCTGGATCGACACCGTCACGAAGCCGGCCACCGCGGCGAGCAGCGCGGACAGCACGTAGGTGAGGATCTGCAGCGGCCGCACCGGAGCACCGGTCGACCGGGCGGTCTCGAAGTTGTCGCCCATCGCCCGGATCAGCCGCCCGGACGAGGTGAAGGCCACGAACAGCCCGGCGAGCAGGAACGCCCCGCCCGCGATCAGCACCGGCCTCGGCACACCGAGCACCGACCCGCCGCTGAGGTGGGACAGGAACGATCCGGCCGGCACGCCGTAGACGTTCTGGCTGAGGAACAGGATGTCGATCCCGCCGATCGCGAGCATGCCGGTCGCGAGCGTCACGAACAGCGCGGGCACCTCGAAGACGGCGACGAGGATGCCGTTGACCAGCCCGATTGCCAGCGCGAGCGCGGTCATCATCGCGATCGCCTGCCATTCGGGCATGCCCTCGCTGATGAACGCGAGCGTCGCCTGCGCGCAGCCGAGCCCGATCCCGGCCACCGAAAGGTCCAGCCCCTTGCCGAGGACGACGATCGCCTCGCCGATCGCGAGGATGCCGAACGCGGCGGACAGGTTGAGGATGCTGCCGAAATTGCCTGCGGTGAGGAAATTCGTCGTCGTGGCCCCCGCGGCAAGGGCGAGCAGCACGGTGACGACGAGTACCAGGTAGGTCTGGTCGAAGCCGCCGAGGCGTGCCCGGAGCGACACGCGTGGCTTCGTTGCCACTGATGCGGTAGTCATGGGATTCCCGGTTCGATGGGTGGGACAGCGCGGCCAGTGTGTCGGCCGTCACCGGGTCGCCGCATCTGCCGCCGGTCGTATTCCGTTACCCCGTACGGCCGATGCGACGACTGGCCCCAGCCTCGTCGCGGATATATAATGTTCGGAATTTCCGCAAGGGAGCTGCCCATGAACGCGACCGGCTTTCCGCGGCTCGACAGCGTCCGGCTGAGCGCCGATCTGGCCGATCAGGTCCGGGAACTGGGCCTGGACGCGTGCACCGCGCTGGACCGGATGCTGCCGGTCGGCCGCTGTGCCGAGGTGCTGCCCGCCAAACGGCTGCTCGGCCAGGTCTGGGACGCCGCGATGGCCGAGCTGGGCTCGGCTCCCGCACCGGACCGGCTGCCCGGCCTGACCGCGCTGCTGGGCCGGGTCCGCGAGCTGGAGTCCCGGGTGGACGATGCCAGGGTCGCCGACGGCGTCGCGACGATGCGCCGCGTCCGCCGCGCGCTGACCCGTTTGCACGCCTCGTCGACCGCCGAGGAACTCCTCTCCCGCGCCGCCGAGGAGGCCTGCACGATCGGGTTCGACCGCGTGCTCGTCTCCACTGTGGACGATGCGACCTGGGTGCTGCGGCGCATGGTGATCGAACAGGATCCCCGGCTGGCCGACGAAATGCTCGCTGCCGGCCGCGAGGCCCCGCCGCGGCTCGACGGCTCGCTGGTCGAATCCGATGTCGTCCGGCACGCTCGTGCGGGTCTCGTGTACGACGTGCAGGAGAACCCGCGCGTCAACCGGCAGCTGGTCTCGCTGTCCGGCTGCACGTCCTACGCCATCGCGCCGTTGCGGGCGTACGGGAAAGTCGTCGGACTGCTGCACGCGGACAGCTACTACTCGCCCTGCCGGGAGGTCGACGTCACCGACCGAGCCGTCCTGAACCTTTACGCGGAGGGCGTGAGCGAGACGCTGGCGCGGGTGTCCGTCCTCGAAGGACTCGCCTCGCTCCAGGCGGGAATGACCCGGCTGGCCGCGGACGTGCGCATCGCTCCCCCGCTCGAGCCGGGCCTGACGCGGCATCCGCTGCTGTCGGCGCGGGAGGCGGAGGTGATCGAACTGATGGCGCGCGGCGACGCGAACCGGGCGATCGCGCGGAAGCTGTCGATCTCGGAGGGGACCGTGAAGACGCACATCACGCACATCCTGCGCAAGCTCGACGCGGCGAACCGGGCGGAGGCGGTCGCGTACTGGCTGCGGAACTGAGCCGGACCGCGGCTCAGGCGGGCACCGGCTCCAGCCGGGTCGTGGTGGCGGCGGCGGTCTCGGCGACCATGGGCGCCAGCGCGCTCGGCATGCTGCGGTACTTCTCCGTGTACGCGGCGTCGACAGCGGCGTTCGTGTCGGCGTCCGCCTCGAGGTGCAGAGACACGTCGGTCTCCACTCCGTCCACTCGCACCCGGGCCAGCTGCTTGGCCGCGGCCCAGCGGTACCAGCCGCCCTCCGTGCCGAACGCCGACCGGATGTACAGCTCGTCGCCGGAGCGGACCACCCAGATCGGGGTCCACCGGCGGAGTGAACCGTCGCGGCGGTAGCTGCTGATCTGGATCTCCGACGCGGCGCCGATCCGGTCGCGGATCTCGGGGTCGAACGACATAGCTGGCTCCTTCACGACGAAAACGGGACGCTTCGCTTCGTACGCTAGGCGCTCGCGGACGGGCGTGGGAGGTGCTGTCAGCCCCCTCCCACGCCCGCGTCGCCGGTCACGGCGCGTCGAACTCCAAGGTGGACGAATCGACCGCCGCGCCGCCGCCGTCCGCGACCAGGACATGGCCGGTCACCATCGACGCGTCGCCCGAGGCGAGGAACGCGCACACCGACGCGATCTCCTCCGGTTCCGCGGCGCGGCGCAGCGGCACGTGTTTCGTCGTCAGCGCATACGCCTCGTCGAGTGTGATGCCCTCGCGCTTCGCCAGGTAGGCCATCGCGCCCTCGCCGAGCGGAGTCCGGATCCAGCCCGGGCAGACGGCGTTCACCCGGACCCCCTTCGGCCCGTAGTCCCGCGCGAGCCAGCGGGTGATGCCGATGATCCCCGCCTTGGCCGCGGTGTAGCCGACAGTCCCGGGCGGACCGGCGATCAGCCCGGCGGTCGACGCGAACAGCACCAGCGAGCCCTGCCGCTCCACCAGATGCGGCAGCACTTCCCCGGCCAGGTAGAACGAACCGTGCAGGTTCACGTCCAACGCCCGCTGATACGCCTCCACGTGCTCGGGCCGCGCGGTGCCCGACACTGCCGCGCCCTGCGTCGCGATCACCGTGTCCAGGCCGCCCAGACTCGCGACAGCCTGCTCGACCACGTCGTGGATCGCGGCGCGGTCGGTGCCGTCGGCGGGCAGCGCGACCGCGCCGAGTTCGTCCGCCAGTTCCTTGAGCCGTTCGGCCTTCAGGTCCGTGACCGCGACCTTCGCACCGTCCTCGGCCAGCCTTCGCGCGGTGGCCGAGCCGACTCCGCCCGCCGCGCCCGTCACCAGTGCCAATTCGGGCTTGCGCCGCCGGACCGGGTCGTTCATCGTGCGCCTTCCTCTCCCGGCCGCGCCGCCTCGGACGCGCCGGAATCCGTTGGGGTGCAGAGCTTTCCGTACTTCTCGCGCAGGGTGAACTTGAGGATCTTCCCCGACGCGTTGCGCGGCAGTTCCGGCTGCGCGGCGAAATACCGGGGCACCTTGTACGTCGCCAGGTTCTCCCGGCAATAGGCCCGCAGTTCCGCTTCGTCGAGCGCGATGCCTTCCGCCAGCACCACGACCGCGCAGCCGACTTCGAGGTACTTCGGGTCCGGCACCGCGACCACGGCCGCGTCCAGCACCGCCGGATGCTGCGTCAGCACCCGCTCGATCTCGGCCGGGTACACGTTCTCCCCGCCGCTGCGGATCATGTCCTTCGCCCGGCCGGCGAGCACGAGGAAACCGTCGGCGTTGACGAAGCCGAGGTCCCCGGTGCGGCACCAGCCGTCCACGAAGGTGTCCCGGTTCGCCTCCGGCCGCTGCCAGTACCCGGCGCAGACCGCGGGCCCGCGGACGAGGATCTCGCCCACCTCGCCGGGCGCGGCCGGTTCGAGCCCGTCCCCGGCGACCCGGACCTCGGTGAGCGGCACCGGGCGGCCGACGCTTTTCGGCTGGGCGTCGAAGTCCCCGTCGTCCAGCGTCGTCGCGATCGCGCCGCCCTCGGTCAGCCCGTAGACCTGGGTCAGCCGCACCCACGGCAGTTTCCGCCGCACCTGATCGACGACCCACGGCATCATCGTGTCCCCGCCGATGACGAAGTGCGTGACCGATTTCGGCAGCCGGTCCTCGATCCCGTCCACGCGCAGCAGGTCGTGCAGCATGAACGAGAACAGCAGGCAATCGGTCACCTGCTCGGCTTCGAGCACCTCCAGCAGCCGCTCGACGGTGAAGTTCCCCGACCGCAGGCACACCACGGTGCCGTGCATCAGGAACGTCGGCGCGGTCACCGCCTCGAACGCCCCTGCGTGGTAGAGCGGGCCCGGCACCAGCGCGACGGTTTCCGGCGAGAACCGCCAGCGCAGCGCCTGCGTGGTCGCCGTGCTCACGGTGTTGGCGTGCGTCCACACCGCGCCTTTGGGCAGGCCGGTCGTGCCCGAGGTGTACAGCAGCGACATCGGGTCCGCGTCGCGCACTTCCGGCACGTCAGCCAGCGGTTCGCGGCCGAGCAGGACGTCGAACGGAAGCGCCCAGTCCGGGACTGGGTCCGCGGTGTCCGGCCGGACCACGAAGGTTTCGACGCCGGTTTCCGCGCGCACCGGCTCGACCCGGTCCAGCAGGCTGCTGTGCACGATCACCGCCTTGCAGCCGGAGTCGGCGAGGATGAACTTCAGCTCGGCCGGCGCGAGCCGGAAGTTGAGCCGGACCGCGACCACGCCGAGGTGCATCGCGGCGAAGCACAGCGGCAGGTACTCGGCGTCGTTGAAGAGCATGAGGCCGAGCCGGTCGCCCTTGTTCAGGCCGAGTTCCCGCAACGCAGTCGCGTAGCGCAGCGATTTGTCCCGCAGCTGCGCGTAGGTGAGCCGTTCGCGGCCGTCGAAGCTGACCGCGATGCCGTCGTGGCCGGGCGGCGGGAGCTGGTCGGCCACCGCGTCGAGCAGTCTGGTGAACGTCATGACCTGCCCTCCTGTCTCACACGCCCGGTCCGAAGACGATCTGCTTCAGCTCGGTGAACTCCTGGATGCCCTCGGGCCCGGACTCGCGGCCCCAGCCCGAGCCCTTCACCCCGCCGAACGGAGCGCTCACGGCGGGCCCGAACGTATTGATCGCGACCGAGCCCGCGGCGATGGCGGAAGCGGCTTCCGCGGCAAGAGCACGGTCAGCGGTGTAGACGCTCGCGGCGAGGCCGAAGCTCGTGTCGTTGGCCAGCCGCAGCCCGTCGGCCAGGTCGTCGTAGGTCTGCACGACGGTGACCGGCCCGAACACCTCATTCTGCGCCAGATCGGCGTCCCGGGCGACCCCGGTGATCAGCGTCGGCTCGTAGTAGTGCCCGGCGGCGAATCCCTCCGGCCGCCGTCCTCCCGCGACGACTTCGCCCCCGGCAGCGCGCGCACGGTCCACAAAGCCCTCGGTCCGCCGCAACGCCGCCGGGTTCACCAGCGGCCCGATCGCCGTCTCCCGGTCGAACGGATCGCCGATCCGCAGTCCTTGCCAGGCGGTGCGGAGCCGGTCTATGAGTTCGTCGTGGCGCCGCCTCGAGATCAGCACCCGGGACAACGCGGCGCACACCTGCCCGCCGCCGCCCGTCGCTCCGGGCACCAGCGACTTCAGCACCCGGTCGAGCGGCGCGTCGTCGAGGATCAGGGCCGGGGACTTTCCGCCGAGTTCGAGGTGCGTGCGGGCGAACCGTCCCCGCGTCGCCTCGATGATCTCCTGCGCGGCGACCCGGCCTCCGGTCAGCGAGACCAGGTCGGCGCGCGGGTCCGCGGTCAGTTGCCGGGCCACCTCGACGTCGCCGCACAGGATGCTCAGCGCACCGGCCGGAAAACCCGCTGCCGCGGCGGATTCGGCCACCAGCCGCATGATCAGCTGCGATTCGGGAGCCGCCTTCACCACCACCGGGCAGCCCGCGAGCAAGGCGGGCACGACCTTCGTGGCCATCGTGACGACCGGTCCGTTGTAGGCCAGGATCGCGACGACGACCCCTGCCGGTTCGCGGCGCACCACGACGTCGCCGAGCAAGGAGCTGCGGTGGTCGTCGCGCAGAGCGTCCGCCGCACTCGCCAGCGCGGAGTTCCACGCCCCCGCCGCGCCGTATTTGTGCAGCGTCGCGCTGTATCGCACCGGCATGCCCGCTTCCGCGGCCCAGACCGTGCCCAGGTCCGGGAACCGGGCCTCCAGCGACGCGCAGAACCTCGCACAGATCTCGGCTCGCTGCTCGACCGGCAGCCGACCCCACTTGGAGTCCGTCGCCGCAGTGAGGGCCGCGTCCGCTTCCGTTACGGACGGCAGCACGACTTCGGCGACGGTTTCCTCGGTCGACGGCGAAACGATCTCGTACGCCGGTCCGGTAGCAGGCACCCACTCCCCGGCTACGTAGACCGAGTTGAGGCGAGGCACCGGGACACCGGCGATCTCGCGCATCATGCCCCGCGATCCGAGAGGAAGAACGGGCTGGCGGGCTTGAGGAACATGGTCGCGAACGGCGGGATCATGAAGTCCGGCAGCACCATCTCCCCGGACATCAGCTGCCGCTTGACTTCCGCGCGGAAGCCTTCGAGGTCGCCAGCGGTTTCGTAGATCGCCAGGTGCCCTTCGTCGACCGGGCTGACACCGGGGAGCGGCTTGACGTCCGACACCTCGAACCGTTGTGCCCGAAGCATTCCCGGCGCGGACATGATCTGCGGAATGTGCTCCTCGTCGTACCACTTCCCGAACGTCGCGTCGTCGCCGCTGTGGCGGCTCCACGCGAAGAACAGATGCCGGTCGTCCAGGTTCTCCGCCTCGGCGAACCGCTCGGTGTGGAAGGGTTCGCTGACCGGCTTGGCGAACAGCGCCTGGAACGGCTGCACCATGTAGTCCGGCAGCACCATGTCCCCGGAGATCAGCTTCCGCTTGACCTCGTCCCGGAACCCCTGCGGGCTGCCGTCCATTTCGTACAGTGCGAGGTGGCCGAAGTCCAGCGAGCGCACGCCCGGCAGCGGTTTGGTGTCCGCGAGCAGGAACCGCTGCGCCCCGGCCATCCCTGGCGCGTCCATCACCTGCGGGATGTGCTCGTCGTCGTACCACTTCGCGTAGGTGCCGTAGTCCGTGGTGTAGGTGCTCCACGCGAAAAACAGGTTCCGATCCCCGAAAACCGGGACCTTGGCGGAAACCATCAGCTCACTCCTCGTTCGTTCGACCGGCCGGAACGCAGCCGAGTTGTTGCTTCTTCGTCGACCCGCAGACCCTCCGGGTCGTAGTGCGGGTCGCCGACGACGACCACTCCGTAATCCCGGGCCGCCCCTTCGACACTGACGTACTCGTCGCGCACATCGGCGAGCACCTTGGCCGGTTCGCGCTCGAACGGCGGGCCCCATCCCCCGCCGCCGTTCGTCAGGCAGCGCAGGACCGAACCGGGTTCGGTCAGCCACGCCTTCTGGCTCGCGAAGTAGTGGTAGACGCCCTTTTCCGGGTCCAGTGCCTTGGTCTCCGGGTCCAAGACACCGGCCACGGGGGTACTCCGGGCGTAGTCGTCGCTCGAGACGCCCAGCAGTCCGTCCGGTCCGGAAGTCCCTTCTCCCGGCGGGAAAATCCACATCGCCCCGGTTGGACCCGGCTTCCCGCCGTCGGCGCCGACGCCGCTGGGCTCTTTGGTCCGGAACGGCGACAGATGCTGGGCGGCGGCAGTCAGCCAGAGCGTGTCCTTGAGGTTCGCCGCGCCGCCGCGGTGCTTGCCCGGCCCGCCGGTGTCTATCGCGTGCTCCTTGCGCAGCATCACCACCGGCGAGTCGTGCTCGATCGTCTCCGTCGCCGGATCGAGGTTGTTGAGGTTGTACAGCACGGTGTAGCTGTCGCCGTCGCCCTCTTTGGTGGCACCCCACGGCCCGTGCTCGCCGCCGCATTGCGTCGCGCTCGTCCAGGGCGTGCCGTCGTCCCGCACTCCGCTCGCGTTGTGCGTGTTGGTGGAGCCGTAGTCCCCGCCGACCGCGCGTTCGCCCAGCACCGGGTTCAGCGCTTCAAAGATCGCGGAGATCAGCGCGCCGGAGGGTTCCCAGAACATCATCGGTGCGCCCTCCGGCGGCAGCGCGCTCAAGAGCGTTCCCGGCGGCGCGACCAGGTCGACGTTGCGCCAAGTCCCGGAGGTGAACGGGATCGCCGGGTCGAGCAGCATCGTCAACGCCACGCCCAGCGCGGTTTTCGCGTCGAGGACGCCGCAGTTGATGCAGGTCCGGGCTTGCGCCGAGGTCCCGGAGAGATCGGCCTCGATGTCGTGCCCGCGTTTGCGCAGCGTCACGCGCACCCGGTAGTCGACGGTGTCGTCGAGGCCGTCGGCATCGATCAGCGCGCTCCCGGAGTAGTCCCCGTCCGGGATCCGGGCGATCGCTTCGCGCATCTGCTCGGCGGACGTGTCGCAGGCGTAGGCGAGGGAGCCGAGGAACGCGTCGAGGCCGTAGCGTTCGATGTTCTCCCGCACCAGCCGCTCGCCGAGCTGCAACTGCTGGTGCATGCTCTGGAAGTCCGGCAGCAGCAGACCGCCCCAGCGGGTGTTGTCGAAGATCAGGCTGAACGTGGACCGCACCGGCTGGTCCTTCGCCCACAGCAGCATCGGCGGCAGCACGAGGCCGTTCTCGTAGACGTTCGTCTTGGTCGCGGAGAACCCGCCGGGCACCGTGCCGCCCATGTCCAGCTGGTGCGCGCACATCGTCACGAACGAGACGATCTCGCCGGCCACGAACACCGGCCGGGTGAACAGCACGTCGTTCACGTGCCGCCCGCCGCGGTACGGGTCGTTGCAGATCAGCACGTCGCCCGGGGACAGGTTCTCCGGCCCGAACTCCTCCACCGCGTTGCGGGTGGCGTCGGGCATCGTCCCGAGGAACGGGGTCAGGCTGTTGCTGACCACGGCCATCCGGTAGTCCTGCGCGGGCGGGCCGCTGATCGTGCACGCGAAGTCGTACCAGTCGCGGATGATCGGCGAGAACGCTTCCCGCAGGAAGGCGGTGCTCATGTGCCCCACCGCGTACTTCAGCCGGTTCACGATCACCGACCCGGTGAACCGGTCGGCGTGATAGGCCGCCCGGAACTCGTCGTCGGTGAGATCCCGGATGCGCGCGGACGGAGTGTCGAGAGTGGTCATGGCGCTCACTTCTTCCGGATGACGAGTTCGCCGTACTGGCCGACGACCAGATGCTGGCCGGTGCCGACGTGGGTGGTGGACAGTCCTTCGTGGACGATCGCCGGACCGTCGAACTCGTCGCCCGCCCGGAGCGCGGTGCGTTCGTACACCGGCGCTTCCTGGCCCTCGGCCCCTTCGCCCAGGTACCGCAGGGTCGTGGTGCGAACCGGAGTGAGCGGCTCGTCCTCCGCGCGCGCGGGCAGCTGTGGGTACTCGACCTTCGGCGTGTCCAGCACCGCGCGGACCCGGAACGTGACGCCCTCGACCGGGACCATCTCGAAGCGGTTGCCCGACCGCTCCTGGTAGGTGTCGTGGAACGACGCGATCATCGCGGCGACGGCCGGCTCGTCGATCGTTCCGTCCGGGACGGGCACGAACGGCGTGTCCCAGCTCTGCCCGACCAGATGCCCGTCGTAACTGCGCTCGAAAGTCACCGCGGCGTCGGCGCTCAGCCGCTCGCGCAACTGCGCCTCCATCTCGGCGAACAGCGTGTCGATCCGCTCCGCGACGTCCGGCGTGAGCACGGTGTAGGCGCTGCGGTTCACGGTGAACACCTGGTCGGCCGAGAGCAGGCCAAGCGCGGAGAACAAGCCCGGGTTCGGCGGCACGACGACCTGCTTGCAGTGCACCGCGTCCATCGCCGCGGGCAGCAGCATCGGTCCGGCCGCGCCGTACGCGATCAGGCTGTAGTCGCGCGGGTCGACGCCGTTCTTGATCGCCACGTTGAACACGCCCTCGGCGATGTTGTGCACCGCCATCTCGTACGCGTACCGGACGCGCTGGGCGAGCGTGAAGTCCGATTCGAGGTTCTCGAACGCCTGGCGGGCCAGTTCCGGGTCCAGCGCCAGCTCGCCGCCGGCGAACGTGCCCGGGTCGATGATCCCGATCAGCAGGCAAGTGTCCGTTGTGGTCGGCTGCGTGCCGCCGCGGCCGTAGCAGGCCGGGCCGGGCGTCGAACCGGCGCTGCCGGGGCCGACCTGGATCTCGCCGGTGGCGCCGATCGTCACCAGGCTTCCGCCACCGGCACCGATCGCGCTGACGTCGTTCGCCAGTGCGTTGACGACGAGGTCGTGCTCCAGTTCGAAGGTCGTGTCCACGAACGGTTCGCCGCCGGTGACGACGCTGATGTCGCACGACGTGCCGCCGACGTCCGCGCACAGCAGCTGCGACTCCCCGATCAGCGAACCGAAGTGGGCGCTGGCGACCGTGCCCGCGGCGGGGCCGGAGAACACGATGCGGAACGGCTGCTCCATCGCCCGATGCGACGGCACGAGCGTCGCGGCGCAGTCGGCGAAGTTCAGCTGCCCGGTGAAGCCGAGTTCGGCCAGGCCCTTCTCCAGCCGCGCGGTGTAGTCGGCGTAGATCAGTTTCATCAGCGCGTCGACCATCGTCGTCGAGGCCCGTGCGTATTCCTTGGCCAGCGGGGAGACCTCGCTGGACAGCGAGCACGGCACGTCGCCGAGGACCTCGCGGACCAGTTCGCGCAGCCGGAGCTCGTGAGCCGGGTTCACGTAAGCGTTGATCAGGCAGATCGCCACGCCGGCCACGCCGCACTTGCGCAGGACTTCGAGCTCGGCCCGCGCCTGGGCTTCGTCCAATGCGAACAGGACATCACCGGAAGCGGTGAGCCGTTCCCGGATCCCCCTGCGCAGATACCTCGGCACCAGCGGCCGTGCGGCGTCGCCGAAGCTTCGCCGCCAGCCCGGGTCCAGAATGGCCTCCGCGGGCCGCCAGACCCGGCCCATGTCGAGGATGTCGCGATGCCCCTCGGTGGCGAGAAACCCGATCTTCGGCACAGTGCGGGTGATCACCGCGTTCAGCCCGTGGGTGCTGGCGTGGTTGAACACCGGTGCGCCCGCGACGCCGAGCAGCGCGGCGCCCTCGAGCACCGGACGGGTCACGTCGGTGTAGTCGGTGGAGACCTTCGCGGTGCGGATCTCCCCGTCCCGCAAGGCGACCACGTCGGTGAAGGTGCCGCCCACGTCGACTGCGATCATCATTGATCCTTTCGCTACAGGAGATCGGAGAGCAGCTGGACCGGTCCGAGCCGCGGACCGGGGTCCCGGCTGACCGAAAACAGGCACGACCGGCATTTCACGACGTCGAACCAGCCGCCCTCGGAATTGACCGGGTAGCGGAACAGCTCGGCGGCGCCGCAGCGCGGGCAGGTTCCCTCGACTGGTTCCCGCTCGAGGGACGGCGGGTTCGGTTCCTGGCTCATTTCGGCGCAACTCCACTGTTGGCTCGATTCGGCCGGCGCTGGTGCGCCACCTCACACCGAACGGTAGGCCGGACGAGACCGGGGCAACAGCCGCGCACCGCACGGCCGAGTCCGCAAAACGAAGCACGCCTCGCCCGAAGGTCGATCCGTTGGGGACGGACTGGCCCGCGGATTCCCCGGCAGGAACATGGTTACGGGCGGTGCGGCAGCCTCCTCGGCCGTCGCACCGCCCGTCGCTCTCGTTCAGGCCGCCTCGCCGATGCCGCCCAGGACTGCCGCGCCGACCGGGGTGAGGCGTGCGCGAACGCGCTTCCCGAGACCCGCCGGTCCGGTTTGGACGATCAAGCCCCGGTGGGCCAGCGTGTGCGCGGTGTACTGGTCGCAGCACGCCACGCCGTCGACAAACATGTCCGGCTCGCTGCTGCAGGTGATCTCGGCCCGCCCGGCGGCCACGACGCGGAGGAGGGCCCGTTCCCGGCAGCTCAGCTCGGAATCGGTTCGAGGCGCCATCGCGCACCTCCTCTTCGTCGAAATAATATTTTATATTATCCTTCGACTGCGGCTGAAGTCAAGGCCCGGCGGCCCAGCAGCGCGAGCGGGACCAGGCTGATCAGGCAGGCCGCGAGGATGTAGACCGACACGGACACCGTCGTGTGCGTCGCGGCGATCAGCGCCGCCATCACGAACGGGGCCAGTCCCCCGCCGATGATATTCGCCAACTGGTACCCCATCGACGCACCGGAGAACCGCACGGACGGAGGGAACATCTCGGCGAACATCGTGACGCCGGGGCCGAACATCGCGCCGACCGAGATCTGCCCGACCACGATCGCCAGCAGGATCGCCCAGAAGTTGCGGGTGTCGGCCAGCGGGAAGAGCGCGAAGCCCCAGATTCCCGCGAGCACCACGCCGCCGGCGTACACCGGGCGCCTCCCGACGGTGTCCGACAGCCGCCCGCACAGCACCGTGCTCACCCCGGTCGCGATCATCGAGAACATCACCGCGGTGAGCATGGTGCCCTTGGCGATCTTCAGCTCCCGCACGCCGTAGTCCAGCAGGCCGGTCACGGTCGCGTAGAACATGATCGTCGCGGGCAGGAAGATGAACACGACCAGCAGCAGATTCTTCGGCCGGCGCAGCACCTGCACGACCGACGAGCGCTTCGGCGCCGCGGCGAGTTTCTCCTCCACCGCGCGGAAATCCGGAGAGTCTTCGAGGTAGCGGTGGATGTAGAACACGACCGGGATCATCACGATCCCGAGGAGGAACGGAATCCGCCAGCCCCACGCGGCGAACTGGTCCGCGGTGAGCGCACCGGACAGCACGACGAAGACCAGGGTGCCGAGCACCATCCCGGCGAAGATGCCGAGTTGCGGCAGCGAGCCGTGCAGCCCCCGGCGGTTCGGCGGAGCGTGCTCGACCGCGAGCAGGGTCGACCCGCCCCACACCCCGCCGACCGCGATCCCTTGCGCGACGCGCAGGATCACCAGCAGCACCGGGGCCAGCGCGCCGATCGAGGAGAACGTGGGCAGCAGCCCGACCAACGTGGTCGCCACCGCCATGGACAGCGTCGACGCCACGAGCGCGGGTTTGCGCCCGAACCGGTCGCCGATGTGCCCGAAGACAGCAGCGCCCACCGGGCGGCCCGCGAACCCGACCGCGAAGGTCGCGAACGCGGCCAGCACCCCGGCCACCGCGCTCGTCGACGGGAAGAACGCGTGGTTGAAGACCAGCGAGGCCGCGGTTCCGTAGATCAAGAAGTCGTAGTACTCCAGAGACTGCGCCGCGATGGCGGCCGTCAGCACTTTCCCGCGGCGTTTCGTCGCCGCCTCAGCCGGTGCGATACGTCCTTGTACGCTCATGTCGTCCTCATCCCGGAGCCGGTGTTCACCCGACAGTGGTCGACGGGCAGTGAAATATAAAATATTCAATCCTTGATCACAAGGAACCGGATCCTGGTTCGGCGGCGGAGTAAAAGCGGCGCCCGTGGGCCGCTGACGGTCGGGTCTCGGGCTCGGCCAGAGCGCGGCGACCGAACGAGGGAGAGCCCGGGTGTGCGGCCGCATGTCCAGCGGGCGGCCCGAAACGGCGCACCGTCCACCCGGTCCAGCTCCGCACAGGACTCGAACCGCTCCGCTGGCGACGCGAAACCAGCGGTTCCGGCGGTCACGCGACCGCCGATCATCGCAGTGACCGGCCCGGGCTGTCTCCTCCGGACTCCGCGACTCGTCGCTACGCCCGGAAAATCGTCTTGTACTCCAGGTACGCGTCCACGCTCCGCGGCCCGAGTTCCCGGCCGATCCCGCTGTTCTTCACCCCGCCGAACGGCGTCTCGATCGGCAGGGTCGAGGTGTTCACCCCGACGCTCCCGGTCACGATCCGGCGAGCCACCTCCGTCGCGCGCTCGCGATCCGGGGAAAACACTCCGCCGCCGAGGCCGTACTCCGAGTCGTTCGCGATGGCGACCGCTTCGTCCACTGTCCGATACGGCATCACGGTGAGTACCGGACCGAAGATCTCCTCGCGGGCGATGCGCATGTCGTTCGTGACACCGCAGAAGATCGTCGGCGCGACGTAGTAGCCGCGTTCGAACGGACGGCCGCCGCCGATCACCAGCTCGGCGCCCTCCGCCTTGCCGAGTTCGATGTAGGACTCCACTCGTTCCCGCTGCGTCGCGTTCACCAGCGGGCCGAAGAACACTGTCGGGTCGAGCGGATCTCCCTGCGGGATCGCGGTCATCGTGGCCGCGAGCAGGTCCACGACCTCGTCGTAGCGCGACGCCGGAGCCAGCACCCGGGTCAATGCCCGGCAGGTCTGCCCGGTGTTCGGCGAGCAGGCGGAAAGCACCAGCGGCCGGAACGCGTCGAGGTCGACGTCGTCGAGCAGGATGCCCGCGGACTTGCCGCCCAGCTCCAGCGTGACGTGCTTCAGCTGCTTCGCGCACTCGGCGGCGATCGCTTTGCCCGCCACGGTCGAACCGGTGAAGGCCACCTTGCGCACGCCAGGGTGCGCGACCAGGGCCGCGCCAGTCTCGCGCCCGCCGGTCACGATGTTCACCACGCCTTCGGGGATTCCCGCGGCGGCGACGATTTCCGCGAAGACGAACGCGTCCAGCGACGTCTCCGGAGCTGGCTTGATCACCGCGGTGCAACCGGCCGCCAGTGCGGGGCCGAGCTTCCACGCGATCAGCGGCTGCGGGCCGTTCCACGGAGTGATGGCCGCGACCACGCCGACCGGTTCACGCAACACGATCGCGTCGCCGCTCGCAGTCTCGACGTGTTCCTCCACCGAGAGCTTCTCCGCCAGCGAAGCGAAGTACCGATAGCAGACCGGCACCTGGCTCTGCATCGCGCGGGCAATGCTGATCGGAGTGCCGTTCTGCCGCGTGACCAGCTCCGAGATCTCGTCCGACCGCTTCTCGAACTCGTCCGCGAGCACCCGCAGGTAACCGGCACGGGTGGCGGGCGACAGCGCCGACCACGGGCCGAGCGCCCCGGCCGCCGCGGACACCGCCGCGTCGACAGCCGCCGCGTCGCTGTCCACAATGGATCCGATGATCTCTTCGGTGGCCGGATTCGTCACCGCGATCATGCCGCCACCCCCGGCTTCAGCTGGTTCAGCAGCTCAGCGACGTCCTCGATGTTCTGCAGGTCGAACACCGCTTGGACGATCGCGTCCGGGTCCGGCACGACGCCTTCGACGTTGTGCCGGAATTTGGCGGCCAGCTCGTCGTCGGTCAGATAGGTGGCCGGATCGGGTGACGGGCTGCCCTTCGGATAAGCCCGCTCGCCGCGGTACGTCGTGCCGCGTGCCTGAACCTCGACGCGCGACCGGCGAGCAGCCGGATTGCTCTTCAACGCCTCGGTGTAGTCGGGGTGCGCCTGGAACGACGCCTTCTTGGTCAGGTCGAGCACCGACGGATCCAGCACGGCCTCGGGCGTCTGCCAGTCCCTGCCGGGCGGGATCCGGTGCGCGGCGAGGGCGAGACCATGGGTCATGCTGAACTGCGCGTCGCGCGGATTGCGGATGGTTTCGTTCTGCCACACCGGCTGCAGCACGAAGCTCTCACCCCAGGCGGTGATCGCGTCGATCTCGCCCGGCCGGATGTCGTGCGTTTCGACGATCTCGGTCAGCGCGTCGAACAGTGCGTGCATGACCCGGCAATGCGGGTACGGCTTGAAGGACTGGAACGGCGTGAACGTCCATTCCGTGCCCAGTCCGGCAGTGATCGGCGCCGGTTCCCAGCGGGAGGTGCCGATGAAGCGCGGGAAGCCGTATTCGCGGTCGTCGAGCATCTGCCGGTCGCCGGTGTGACCGCGTTCGGCGAGGTTGGCTGCGGTGACCGCGGACAGCGCAAGCCCGCCGGCGAGCTGGTATTTGATCGTGGTCGACGGCGCGTGCATCATCCACGCGCGCTGGGTGTTCGTCGGAGCCGTCGAGCCCATGATGCCGAGCGCGTCCGCGAGGGTCTCCCGCTCCAGCCCTTTCGCGACACCCACTGCGGCGGCGGCACCGAAGAGCGTGCTGCTGTAGCCGATGACGTCCGGGATGGTGACGACGCCGTCCTTGATGTCGCGCAGATAGTCGGTCGCCTTCCCGATCCGGTACGACATTTCGTGGGCCACCGCGATCGCTTCGAGCAGCTTCGTGCCGGACGTCCGCAACGACTCGGCCGTGGCCAGCGCACCGGGCAGCACGTACGGCGTGACGTGTCCGGGCGGCAGGACCGCATCCTGGTCGAGTGCGTTGATCAGTTCGGCGTTGGCGAACGCGGCGGCAGGGATCGAAGTTTTTGTGCCGGTGCCGAGGATCGACGCGGTCCCCTCGGTGCCACCGAGGTACCGCGCGTAGTCGACGCCCCGCTGCGCGCCTTCGTCGCCGAGGGACGCCACCGCGCAGCCCAGCGAGTCGAGCAGGATCCGCTGGGATTCGCGGATCACCTCGTCGGGGAATTCCCGGGCGTCCGCGCCCGCGGCGAATCCCGCGAGCTTCTCGATGATCGTCGCCATGCCTGCTCCTCGTTGATGTCAGCTCGGCCGCCGCGCACGGTGCGCATGAAATATATAATATCTATCACGTCCCCGGGGTCAGCCGGCCGCTCAGCTGTCCGAATACTTGGACACTTCAGCTGTCGAAAGCCACCGTCGAAGCGTCCACCGCCGCGCCGCCGCCGTCGGCGACCAGCACGTGCCCGGTGACCATCGAGGCCTCGCCCGAAGCCAGGAACGCGCAGCAGGCCGCGATTTCCTCCGGCTCCGCGACCCGGCGCAGCGGGACGTGTGCCGCGCTCAGGAAGTAAGCCTCTTCCAGGCTGATGCCTTCGCGTTCGGCGAGGTGGGCCATGCTGCCCGCGGCGAGCGCGGTCCGGACGAACCCCGGGCAGACGGCGTTGACGCGCACGCCTTTCGGCCCGTAATCGCGGGCCAGCCAGCGGGTGAGGCCGATGATCGCCGCTTTCGCCGCGGTGTAGCCCGCCGCTCCCGGCGGACCGGCGATCAATCCTGCGGTCGAGGCGAACAGCACCAGGGAGCCTTCGCTGGCCGCCAGGTGCGGGAGGACTTCCCCGGCCAGGTAGAAGGATCCGTGCAGATTGACGTCGAGCGCGCGGTGGTACGAGTCGACGTGTTTGGGGTGCGCTCCCCCGCCGATCGCCGCGCCCTGGGTCGCGATCACCGTGTCCAGGCCGCCCAATTCCTCGACCGCTCGCGCGACCAAGGCCCGGACGGCTTCGCGGTCGGTGCCGTCTGCCGGGACAGCGATCGCGCCGGTGTCGCTCGCGACCTTCGCCAGCCGGTCCTCGTCGATATCGGTGACGACCAGCTTGGTACCGCCTTCGGCGAGCCGCCGAGCGGTGGCGGAGCCGACGCCGCCCGCAGCTCCAGCGATCAGCGCGAGTTCCGGCTTGGCGCGCCGTGGTGGATAGCTCATGTGCGACTCCCGATCAGTTCGCGGCCGGGAAGAACGGGCTGACCGGTTTCAGGAACATCGCCGCGAACGGCGGGATCATGAAGTCCGGTAGCACCATCTCTCCGGAGATCAACTGCCGCTTCACCTCGGTGCGGAAGCCTTCGAGGTCTCCGGAGATCTCATAGATCGCGAGATGACCGAGATCCGGGGTTTCGACGCCGGGCAGCGGCTTCAGGTCCGACATCTCGAACCGCTGGGCGCGCAGCATTCCCGGCGCGGACATGATCTGCAGGATGTGCTCCTCGTCGTACCACTTCCCGAACGTCGCGTCGTCGCCGCTGTGGCGGCTCCACGCGAAGAACAGATGCCGGTCGTCCAGGTTCTCCGCCGCCGCGAACCCGTCAGCGAGGAACGGTTCGCTCACCGCGTCGAGGAACAACGCCTGGAACGGCCGGTTCATGAAGTCCGGCAGCACCATTTCCCCGGAGATCAGCTTCCGCTTGACCTCCTCGCGGAACGGCTGCGCCGAGCCCTCCATCTCGTAGATCGCGAGGTGCCCGAAATCGAGCGCGCGCACGCCCGGCAGCGGTTTGGTGTCCGCGAGCAGGAACCGTTGCGCCCCCGCCATTCCCGGCACGTCCATCACCTGCGGAATGTGCTCGTCGTCGTACCACTTCGCGTAGGTCCCGTAGTCCGTGCTGTACGTGCTCCACGCGAAGAACAGACTCCGGCTGTCGAAGGTCGGCGCCGCCATGTGTTCTCTCCCTTGTGTCACGCGGAATTCAGACCCGGCGCTGCAGGCCGGTCCACAATTTCTCGCGCAGGATCTGTTTCTGGATCTTCCCGGTGCCGGTCTTCGGCAGGTCCTCGACGAAGACCACCTTCTTCGGCACCTTGTAGCCGCCGAGCCGGGCCCGGCAATGCGCGAGCACCCCGTCCGCGGACACGGCGTTCCCGGGTTCGGCCGAGACGAACGCGGTGATCGCCTCGCCCCACCGCTCGTCCGGCGCGCCGACGACGGCGACTTCCCGGATCCCGGGCAACTCGGAGACGACGTTCTCGATCTCGCGCGGGTACACGTTGAACCCGCCGGTGATGATCATGTCCTTGCGCCGGTCGAGGATGAACAAGTACCCGTGCTCGTCGAGGCAGCCGACGTCGCCGGTGTGCACCCAGCCGTCCACAAAGGTCTCCGCCGTCGACTCTGGCTTCCGCCAGTACCCGGCGCTCACGTGCGCGCCGCGGGTCCGGATCTCGCCGGTCGTCCCGGGCGGGACGGGGCGGCGGTCCGCGTCCACGATCTCGACCTCGACGTGCGCGGTCGCCCGGCCCGCAGAGGCCAGCCGGGGCAGACCGCGCTCGTTGAGCGTTTCGACGTGGTCCTCCGGACGAAGCGTCGCGATCGGCAACTGCGCTTCGCTCGCGCCGTACAGCTGCTGCATCGCCTCGCCGAAGTACGCGCGCGCTTTGGCAGCCCGGCCCGGCTGGATCGCCGAACCTGCGTACGGCAGGATCCGGACGTTGCCGACGCGACCAGCCGGAGCGCCGCGCCGGGCCAACTCCTCCAGCAGCATGGTGATCATCGTCGGGACCAGCGGCAGCACAGTCACTTCACCGCCTGCCGCTGCGTCCGCGACCTCCGCCGCGTCGAACTTCGGCGCGTAAACGTTCAGCCCGCCGCTCGCGGTGAGCACGTCCGCGATCCCGCCGCTGAAGTGGCTGATCGGCGCGGTGTGCAGGGCCGCGTCGCCGAGACCGAGCGGCGGCAGGACCTCGCGGGCGTTGCGCACGAGCGCACCGACCGTCCGGTGCGGCACCCGCACGCCCTTGGGCTGTCCGGTCGAGCCGGACGTGTAGAGCAGCCAGGCATCGTCCTCGGCATCGGGCACCGGCAACTCGTCGTCCGAGCCGGAGGCGACGAACTCCTCGAACGGAATGCCCTCGGCTCCTTCGCCGAGCACGATGACTTCCTTGACCTGCGGCGGAATCCACGCTGTGCCGTTCTCGGCGAGCCACTCGCCGTCGACGAGCACGAACGCCGGCTCCGCGTCCGCGGCGATCTGGGCCAGTTCGGCAGGGTGCAGCCGGGGCAGCAGCCCCACGCGGACTCCGCCGCCGAGGACGAGCCCGTGGTACGCCTCGGCCCATTCGCAGCTGTTCGGCCCGAGCAGCACCGCGCGGGTGCCGCGTTCCGCGCCGAGCGCCCGGAACGCCTGGGCGATCCGCCGGGCGCGGCTGCCGAGTTCGCCGTAGGTCAGCTCGCGCCGGGAGTCCCGGATCGCGGGCCGGTCGGCGAACTCGGCGTACGCCTGGGTGTACAGCCGGGCCAGTGGGGTCGGGGACATGTGTGTCACCCCAGCCGCGAGGGCGCCCAGTCGCGCGTCGGCGAGCGCCACGCGGGCCAGTGGTCCTCGGGCTCCGGCCGGGTCACCGACAGATGCGTGAAGCAATCCTGGCACTTCACGACCATGCGCGGGCCGAGATAGTTGGCCACCGGGTACCGCTTGACGTCCGTGCTCCCGCACGACGGGCAGGTGGCGTCCACCGGCGTCCGCTCGACGGACACGCGCGGGGTTTCCGGACGGGGGAAGAGAAGTCGGTCGACAGACATGAGTGCTCCTATCCCAGGATCCAGTTGACGGGCGTGGCGACCGGCACCGACCAGGTGCCCGCGTCGCGCCGGGCGGCGAGATCGGCGCGGCGCCCGGCGGTCGCGGTCTCGTCGATCCGGCCGTCGCGCAGCACGGCACCGAACGCCTCGGCGGCGAATTCCTCGCTGTACAGCCCGTCGGCGAGGTCGCGGCCGAGCCGGTCGAGGTCCCGGGCGAGCGGATCGCCCCAGCCGCCGCCTCCGCCGATCAGGAAGCGGATCGCGTCGCCCGCTTTCAGCACCAGCCCGGAGAACTTGCCGGTCTGGTACCGCGCGCCCCGGCAGAACCCGCCGTTGTTCGGGTCCGGGCGGCCGTCGTCGTCGAACATGCCGAACAACGGTTCGGCACCGCGAAGGTCGAGCGGATCCGCGTGCTGTGCCAGGTCGAAGTTCTCGATGTACCAGCCGAACGCGGGCGCACCCGGACCAGCCCCGGCAGCACCAGGCGCACCGACGCGCACCCGGTCGCAGGTGATCGTGACCATCGTGTCCGACTGCGCGGTGAGCGTGTACACCGAGCCGAGCCCGCCGCGGTACTCGCCCGCTCCGGCGGTGTCGAGCACCATCTCGTGCTGCGCCACGATCAACGGGCTTTCGATCTCGACGTGCTCCTGCACCGAGGTCCGGCAGTTGCCGATCGGCGTGACGCAGAAGGAAATCCCGTCTTCCTTCCACGTTCCGCCCCACCCGCCGCCGGCGAGGGCGAACGCGCCCCACGGCATGCCCTCGTGCCCGGCGCGAGTGTCGATCCCGCCAAGGCTGACCACCAGCGCGGTACCGGTGTCGCACGCGATCGCGCGGTCGCCGACGGCTTGGCTCAGCGCGCTGGCGACGGCGTTGATGCCGCGGGCTCCGATGTCGGCATGGTTCGAGCAGCTCGACGGCGGCAGCACGCACACCACGCTGCCCTGCGGCAGAAGTGTCTCGACAGGACGGAGGGTGCCGCTGTTGACCGGCGTGCTCGGGTCGACCATCAGCTTGACCGCTTCGATGCACCGCACCGCCTCGCACCACGCCGTGCCGCAGTTGCCGAGCGGCTGCCGGCCGGAGCCGGAGAAGTCGATCTCCATGCTGTCGCCGCGCACCTTGACCGTCACGCGCACCGGGATCGGTTCGTCGGTGACGCCGTCCTCGTCGAGGAAATCCTCCACGGTGTAGTCGCCGTCCGGGATGTCCGCGATGCCACGGCGCATGCTCGCTTCGGTGGCCTCGATCGCGTACCGCCCGGCTTCCTTCACCTTCTCCAGGCCGCCGCGCGCGACGAGCGCCTGCAACTGCCGCTCCCCCACCACCAGGCAGCCGTGCAACGCGCGCAAGTCGCCGAGGACGAGGTGCGGCACCCGGTTGTTCTCCAGGATGAAGTTGAACAGCGGCCGCACCGGGACGTCGTTGGCGTACAGCAGCGACGGCGGCAGCTTGATCTGTTCCTCGAACGACGTCTGGGTGCCGTTGGAGAACCCGCCGGGGATCGGGCCGCCGAGGTCGACCAGATGCGAGGTCGAATGCAGCATGAACTCGACCCGGCCGTCCACGAAAACCGGCCGCAGCAAGTTCACGTCGGACTGGTGGATGGTGCCGCGCCACGGGTCGTTGACGAAGATGACGTCGCCGGGCTGCAGCGAGTCCAGGTCGAACTCGTCCATCACGAAGTTCACGATGTGCGGCGAGGTGAAAGCGTGCTGCATGCAGCCTTCCCACTGCGCCACGGTCTCCCATCCGTCGCCGCTGCGGACGTGGATGGCAGTGGTGCAGTCGAGAATGTCGCGGCACACCGGGGAGAACGCGCTGCGCATCAGCGCCTCGTTCATCTCGCGGGCGACCTCGATCAGGCCGTAGCGCAGGATGTCGAGTTCGAACTCGGCCGTGCCGGCGGCGGGTTCCGCGGAAATCGTCATGGCTGCGCTCCTAGTCCTGGTTTTCGATGATCAGGAGACGGTCGGCGTCCACGCGGGCGCGGCGGCCCGGGAGCACGACCGTGGTGGCGAACTTCTCCGAGACGATCGCCGGTCCGTTGACAACCTCGCCCGCGGCGAGCCGTTCGCGGACATGCACCGGGACGCTCGTGGTCTCCCCGGACCCGGGCACGCGCAAGTCCCGTTCGCCGAGCAGGGATTCGCCTTGCTCGGCCGCGGTGGACGGCACCTTGTTCGGCCTCGGGATCACCGCGGTCACTTCCAGCGTCGAGACGACGACGGGGATCTCGGCCGCGGAGAAACCGTAGGAATCCTGGTAGAACGCGTGGAAGTCGGCGACCACGCCGGGCACGCGGTCTTCCGTCAGCGGGCCGGGAGCGAGCGGAAGCCGGTTGTCCCAGGTCTGCCCGCGGTACATGGCGAAGATCGCGCGGTCGAACGCCAGCCCGTCCAGTTCCACGCCCTGCGCGGCCAGTTCCTCGGTGAGGCTCTGTTCCATGGCGGCGAATTCCGCTTCGACCGTCTCGGCGTTATCGACGGTGAGCGGGACCATCAGCGACTGCGCCCGAGTGATCCGCAGGTCGCTCTGCAACAGCCCGAGTGCGGAGAACTGGCCCGGCGTCGACGGTACGACAACCGTGTGCAGCCCGAGGATCCGCGCGACCCGGTCGGCGAGCATCGGGCCAGCCGAACCGAACGGCAGCAACGCGAACTCCCGGACGTCCAGCCCGCGGTAGACCGAGATGGTGCGGATCTTCGCCGCGATGTCCTCGCACGCGATCTGGTAGGCAGCCTCGGCCAGCTCCAGCGCGGAAAGCCCCCACTGCTCGCCGGTCCGGGCCAGCGCGGCGCGCGCGGCCTCGACGTCCAGCGAGATCCGGCCGTTCGCGAACAGATCGGGTTGCAGCACCCCGAGCAGCAGGCAGGCGTCGGTGAGCGTTGCCTCGGTGCCGCCTCGTCCGTAACACGCTGGGCCGGGGTTGGAGCCCGCCGATTTCGGGCCGACCGCGACCTGTCCGAGCGCGTTCGGGCCGATGATGCTGCCCGCGCCCGAGCCGACGCTCTCCACATCGACCAGCGGCAACGTCAGCGTCAGACCGGTCTCGAGGGTCCACAGATCGGTGAGCGGAGTCTGCGCGTCGACGATCGCCGCGACGTCGGTGCTCGTGCCGCCGACGTCCATGGTCAGCAGGTTGCGCTTGCCCGATTCGCGCGCCAGCTGAAGACTGCCGGTCACACCGCCGACCGGCCCGGACACGAGCTGGAAGACCGGGGCTTTGCCCGCGTCCTGCACAGTCGCGACGCCGCCGTTGGTCGTCATGATCCAGAGCGTGCCGCCGAACCGCCGCTCCTCCAGCGCGACGGTGAGCCGCCGCAGATACCCGACCACGGCCGGGCCGACGTACGCGTCCAGCGCGACGGTCGTGGTCCGTTCGTGCTCCTTCGTGACCGGATACAGGTCCGAGGTCTGCACATAGGCGTGCGGAATTTCCTCGGCGAGAATTTCCGCAGCGCGCCGTTCGTGGCCGCGTTCCCGGTAGGAATTCATGAAACACACGGCGACCGCCTCGACACCCTGTGCGGCGAAATCGCGACCGGCGGCGCGGACGGCGTCCTCGTCCAGAGCCAGCAACTCGGTGCCGTCGTAGCCGATCCGCTCCGGGATGCCGATCCGGTCGCGCCGGTGCACGATCGGCCGCTCCTGGTGCGGGCGCAGCCAGGTCGGGTCGTAGAACCGGTCGCCGAACTCGCGGTGCATCCGGCCGATGTCGAGCAGGTCCCGGTGCCCGCGCGTGGCCAGCAGCGCGGTCTTCGCGCCCGCGCGGCTCAGCAGCGCGTTGATGCCGACGGTGTGCCCGTGCACGATCTCCGCGACCTCGGCCGGTTCGACGCCGATCGCGGCGAGCGCCTCGAGGACGCCGTGTTCCTGCTCCTTTGTGGACAGCACCTTGCCGTCCCGGATTTCCCCGGTGGCGCGGTCAAGCCCGATGATGTCGGTGAAGGTCCCGCCGACGTCGATGCCGACCAGCCAGCCTGCCGAGCCTCGTTGCTCAGTCACCTCATGCCTCCACGGGTCGTGGTGTGTGAGGTGATTCTGTGGCCGGTGCGACTGCGGTCACATCGGACAAGGGTGCGAGACGGACTCGTACCTTAGGACAGTCCCCCGCCGCGCAGCCAGAGCGCGATCGCCTCCGTGCGGCTGGCGACGCCGAGCTTGCGCAGAATCTGCGTGACGTGGGATTTCGCGGTGCGTTCGGTGATCGCCAGCTCGCGCGCGATGTGCCGGTTGGACCGGCCTGCCGCGAGCAGCTCCATCACCTCGTTTTCCCTTGCGGTCAACGGGATCTGCGGACTCGGCGCGGAGGGGGCGACCGGTGCGGGGAGAGCCGCCGGACGCGTCATCAACCCGTCGGCGGTGTCGCGCAGGAACGCCAGGCCCTCCAGCATCGTGAGGCGGCCGAGGGTATGGCTCAGCGCCTCGGCCATCAGCGTGAGCAGCGCACGGTCGGTTTCGTCGACGTCGCGGCCTTGGTGGTAGCGATCGCCGTGCAGCAGCCCGACGACCTGGCCCTGCACCGTCAACGGCGCGATTCCGTACGAAGTGGACTTCGTGACGCGGATCAGGTCGCGGTCCACGCGCCGGCTGTGCTGGGTGTCGAAGATGAGCCGGGTTTCGGCCCGGTCGACCACGTCGGCCTCGATCAGCCCGCCGCGCAAGGCGGGCGGCGACGCTTTCCCGACGGCGACGATCTCGTCCGCCCACCGCGGCTCGCGCACGACGCACATCGTGTGCAGCCGCCACACGGAATCCACCACCCGGGAGACCAGGACCCGGTCGAAGCCGAGCCTGCAGCCCGCCTCCGGGACCCGGCCGAGGAATTCGTCCACGGACTGCGCGTCCCGGACCGACGCGAGCGACGCGGCCACCTGGCGCAGCAGCACATGCCGGTCGGCGAGCCGCGCTTCCGCTAGTTCGGCCTCGACCGCGCGGATCCGAGCCAGCAACTCGGCCAGCTCACGCCGCCGTGTTCCGGACACCCCCGCTTCCTCGGCAGTGTGCAGCGTTTCGGCCAGCACCGCGTTCCACAGCCGCCCGAGCACGCTGGCCGCTTCGTCGGCCCAAGGACCGTCGAGCCGCGGCACCGGCACGTCGAGCCCCAGCGCGGCCCCGACGTCCACGCACAAGTCCCGGTACCGCGCGGCCTCCGAGACCGTGTTCTCCACGTCCATCGGCCACCTCTGGTACTTCCGAGGCACGGCATCGCCGCCGTGTTATGCATAATATATGCGCCGAAGGGCGAGGGTTCAAACGCCGCCTTCCCAGCGGCCCGGCACAGTGAGCAGCGGGAAACGGCGAGGCCCTCAGCTAAGCGCCGAAGGTACCGCCGTTTCCCGCCACAACACTCTGTCTCAGTACGAGCGCGGCAGCCCGAGCACCTGCTGCGAGATGTAATTCCGCACCATCTCCTGCGAGAACGGCGCGTTGCGCAGCAACCGGACCTCGCGCCACAACCGCTCGACGTGGTACTCCTTCGCATACGCGTAGCCGCCCAGCGTCGAGAACGCCCGGTCGCACGCCTCGAAACCGCCCTCGGCGCCCAGATACTTCGCCGCGGCCGCCTCCGGCCCGCACGGCTTGCCCTCGTCGAACAGCCGCGCAGCCCGCATGACCATGCCCTCGGCGGCCTCCAGCCGGATCCACGAATCCGCCAGCGGGTGGGCGACCGCCTGGTTCTGCCCGATCGGACGGTCGAACACCACCCGGTTCTTGGCGTACTCCGATGCGATGTCCAGCGCTGCCCGCCCCAGGCCGATGCCTTCCATGCCGACCACGATGCGTTCCGGGTTCAGCCCGTCCAGCAGGTAGTAGAAGCCCTTGTCCACCTCGCCGACCAGCCGGTCCTCCGGCACGAACAGGTCGTCGATGAACAGTTCGTTCGTGTCGATCGCCGCGCGGCCCAGCTTCTCGATCTCCCGCACCGTGATCGCGTCGCGGTCCATGTCCGCCAAGAACAGCGACATGCCGTAGAGCGGCTTGTCCTCCCGACGCGGCGAGGTGCGGGCCAGCAGCAGGATCTTCTGCGCGTTCTGCGCGTTGGTGATGAAGACCTTCTTGCCGTTGACCTTCCAGCCGCCCTCGACCTTCGTCGCCTTGGTCTTGATCCGCGACGTGTCCACCCCGGCGTCCGGCTCGGTCACGCCGAACGCCATCAGCAGCTCGCCCGCTGCCAGCTTGGGCAGGTACTCCCGCTTCATCTCCTCGGAGCCGTATTTCACGACCGGGGCAGGCGGGAACACGTAGAAGTGGATCGCCGAGCCACCGGCCATCCCGGCGCCCGACGCCGAGATCTCCCCCATCATCACCGCGGCCTCTTCCAGGCCCAGGCCGATGCCGCCGTACTCCTCCGGGATCATCGCGCCCAGCCAGCCGCCCGCGGCGAACGCCTTCACGAACTCCCACGGGTACTGGTGATTGCGGTCCTTGTCCAGCCAGTAGTCGTGGTCGAACTTCCGGGCCAGCTCCCGCGTCGCTTTCCGGACGATCTCGACGTTGCTTTCCTGGTCGGTCATTGCGCGTTCTCCTCCGCGAGTACCGGGATGTCTTCCAGCGGCGTGGCCGGGTCCAGCGACGACAGGTCGCCGACCGGCGTCCCGACGAACCGCGCCCGGATGGCGCGCCGCATGATCTTGCCGTTCTTGGTCTTGGGCAGCGTCGGCACGACGTACAGCTGCGGGGCGAACGACTTCCCCGCGTTTTCGAGCGCGGTCGCCGCCAGGTCGCCGCGGTCGGCCCCCGGTGCGCGCAGCACCGCGAACGCCACCGCCCGCTGGCCGCGCAGTGCGTCCGGGGCGCCGATCACGGCCACCTCGGCGATCCGCTCGTCGCGCAGCAGCGCAGCCTCGATCTCGGCCGGACCGACACGCCGCCCGGCCAGCTTGAGCGTGTCGTCGGAGCGGCCGTGGATCCGCCATTGGCCGTGCTCGTCCACACTGGACAGGTCGCCGTGCACCCAAATGCCGTCGAACCGCGCCCAGTAGGTCTCGAGGTAGCGCTCGCGGTCGTGCCAGAACGCGTGCGTCATGCCGGGGAAAGTGTTGCGCACGGCCAGTTCGCCGATCGCGCCGACGACCGCCTGCCCAGCGTCGTCGAGCACCACTGCGTCCACTCCGGGCAGCGGACCGGTGAACGCCGCAGCTTCGCCCGGCAGGAACGGATAACCGACGATCAGCCCGCCGCCGACCTCGGTGCCGCCGCTGTAGTTGACGATCGGCACCCGGCGCTTGCCGACCTGGTCGAACAGCCACCACCAGGTCGGCTCGTCCCACGCCTCTCCGGTGGAGACGAACGACCGCAGCGTGGCCAGCGCGTGCTCCGGCTTCTCCTGCGCGGCGCGCAACGCACGGGCCGCAGTCGGCGCGATCCCTTGCACGGTAACGCCGTTGCGCTCGACGACGTCCCACATCCGGTCGGGGGCGGGATGCGTCGGCAGGCCTTCGATCATCACGATGGTCGCGCCGAGCTGCAGCGGTCCGGTCATCAGCATCGGACCGACGAGCCAGCCGAGATCGGTGATCCAGCAGACGACGTCGTCGGCGTGCACGTCGAACCCGTAGGCGAAATCGACCGCGGTCTTCACCGCGAATCCGCCGTGGGAGTGCACGATCCCCTTCGGCCGGCCGGTCGTGCCCGAGGTGTAGACGACGGTGAGCGGGTCGTTCGCCTCGGTCGACGCGGTGTCCACCGGCGCGGGCGACGGATCCAGCTCGTCGTAATAGACGTCGCGGCCAGGCCGCATCGCCACGTCGGTCCCGAGGTGGCGGACCACGACGACGGTGCGCACGGACGGCGCGTCCGCCAGCGCCGCGTCGGCGACCGGTTTCAGCGGGACTTCCTTGCCCCGCCGGGTGGTCCCGTCCGCGGTGATCAGCGCGACCGCTTCCGAATCCTGCAACCGGGTGGCGAGCGCGTCGGCCGCGTAGCCGCTGAACGTCGGGACCGCGATCGCGCCGAGCATCGCGATCGCGAGGAACGCCACGACCGCCTCGGGCACGACCGGCATGAACAACACGACCCGATCGCTTCGCACGACGCCGGCGGCGGCCAGGTTCGCGGCGAACCGGCGCACCTGCTCGTCCAGTTCGCCGAAAGTCAGCGTCCGCCGCTGCCCGGAATCGCCCTCGTAGACCACCGCGGTCTTGCCGGCGAGTTCGCCGCGGGCGTGGCGGTGCGCGCACAGTTCGGCGACGTTGATCCGGCCGCCGGGGAACCAGCGGGGAAACGGCTTTCCTTCGGATTCGTCCAGCACCCGGGTGAACGGTTCGGCGAAGGCGACGTCGAGGTCGTCGACGACGGCGCGCCAGAACCACTCCGGGTCGGCGATCGCCCGCCGGTTCACCTCCGCGACGCCCGCCGCGTCGGCGGACGCTCCCCACTTCCGCACGGCGGCGAGGTACCTGCTGCGGTCCCGCACCTCCCGCGGCGGCATCCAGGCAGGGCCTGCTGCGTCCTCGGCCATGGCCACTTCCTTTCCCGAACCGCTGCTCAGGCCTGTGCGGCTGCCTGGTCGGCGGACCGCTTGAGCATCAGACCGGCGCGCAGGGCGTCGCACACGATCTCGTCGCGCTGGTTGATCCCGAGGTGCCGGAACATCACGATGCCGGAATCGCCGCGGCTCTTGGACTCGCGCTTGCTGACGATCTCGGTGCGCACGTGGATGGTGTCGCCGTGGAACACCGGCTTGGGGAAGGTGATCTTCTCGAAACCGAGGTTGCCCAGCGTGGTGCCCTGCGTCGTCTCCGGCACCGTCACCCCGGACACGAGGCCGAGGATGAACAAGCTGTTCACCAGGCGCTGGCCGTAGATGCTGTTCTTGCTGTACTCGGCGTCGAGGTGCAGCGGAGCCAGGTTCAGCGTCATGACGCTGAACAGCGTGTTGTCGGCCTCGGTGACCGTGCGGCGGGTCGGGTGGTCGATGACCATCCCCGGTTCGAACTCCTCGAAGTACAGGCCTGCCATCCGGTGTCCTCTCCCCGCCGCGCTGGTCGCGGCGCCTGTAGTCACGGTTTGATGCGTCCCCGGGCTCCGGGCCGGCTCCTCGGCCGCACCCTGCCCTGAGTTGAATATAAAATATATACTCATCCCTCTGGCCCGTCCAGCCGCGAGGTGAATATCATATATTCTGCGTACTCCCCGACGGCGCTGGAGACGAGGAGGAGCCCATGTCCGAGGACCAGCAGCTCGCCGCGCGGCCCGGCCCGGTCACCTTCCGCACCGCGGACCTCGACACGGCCCGCGAGCAGGTGACGCGAACCTTCGCGAGCCACGAGGTGCACGTGGCCGACCGCGCGGGAATGCGGTTCCGGCTCGATCTCGCGCCGTCCCCGCATCTCACGATCGGGCGGATGGCCTACGGGGCGGACACGACGATCGTCGGCCCGCCGATGCGGTTGTGCTACCACGTGAACCTGCCCGCCACCGGCACCAGCACGGTGGAGCAGCACGGCGTCCGCCGCACCTTCGCCGCGGGCGAGGCGGGCGTCGCCTTCGTGCCGCAGTCCCCGGTGCTGGTGCAGTGGAGCGCGGACTCCTGGCAGTACCACGTCAAGCTGCCCAAGGATCTGCTCGAGGCGCACGCGGCGAAGCTGATCGGGCAGCCGATCCGCGAAGAGATCGACTTCGACCTGACCTTTTCGCTCCGTTCGCCCGCCGCGCAGGCGTTTCTCGCGACCGTGAGCTTCCTGTACGCGGAACTGAACCGGGACGGAGGCCTGGCGACGGTTCCGGCCGCGTGCCACGAGTTCGAGTCGGCGCTGATGACCCAGCTGCTGCTGACCCTGCCCAGCCGGCTCAGCGACCGGCTGCACAGCCGCCCCGCGCACACCCGGGGTTCCCGCATCCGCGAGATCGTCGACTACCTCGACCGGCACCCCGAGGAGACCGTCACCACCGCCGACCTGGCCGCGATGGCCTCGATCAGCCCGCGCGCCCTGCAAGCGGGTTTCCGCGAGGAGGTCGGAAAATCGCCGATGGCCTACCTGCGCGCCGTCCGGCTGGACCGGGTGCACCGCGAACTGCTCTCCGGCGGCCCCGACTCAGTCACCGATGTCGCGGCGCGCTGGGGCTTCTTCCATCCCGGACGATTCGCGCACCAGTACCGCGAACGGTTCGGGGTGCTGCCGTCGGCAACCGCCCGCCGGTGCGGCTGACAGGCGGCTTCCAGGGCTCAGGCCGACTGTTCGCGAGGCTCGGCGGACGCGGTCCACGCCGTCAGCAGCCGGTCCAGGTCCAGCACCCCGGCGTCGGGCGCGGACGGTTCGCGCACCGGAGTACGGCTGAAGCGCGGGGCGGGCCGCGGGTGGAGCACACCGCCAACGCGCTCGAATACGTGCCGTTCGGCGTTGTGCGGATGCTCGGCCGCTTCGTCGAAGGTGAGCACCGGCGTGACGCAAGCGTCGGTGCCCGCGTAGATCCGGGCCCATTCGTCGCGGTCCTTCCCGGCGAGCGCCGCCGCGATGAGCGTGCGCAGCCGGGGCCATCCCGCACGGTCGTCCTGGTCCGGCCAGCCGCTCGGATCGACGCCGAGCCGGGAGACGAACTCGCGGTAGAAATCCGGCTCCAGCGCGCCGACCGCGACGTACCGGCCGTCCGCGCAGCGGTAGGTGTCGTAGAACGGAGCGCCGGAGTCAAGGTAGTTCGTACCGGGTTCGTCGGAGTACCGACCGGCGGCCCGCAAGCCTTGGAGCTTGGCCGTCAGCAACGCGACGCCGTCGATCATCGCCGCGTCGAGCACCTGGCCCCGGCCCGACGTGCGGGCTTCCAGCAGCGCGCTCACGATGCCGAAGGCCGCGATGAGGCCTCCGCCGGCGTAGTCGCCAAGCAGATTGATCGGCGGCCGCGGCGCCTCCCCCGCCCGGGCCATCGCGTGCAGCGCACCGGTTTGCGCGACGTAGTTGATGTCGTGGCCGGCCTGCTGCGCGAGCGGACCCGACTGGCCGTATCCAGTGAGCCGCGCGTAGACCAGCGCGGGGTTCCCGGACAGCAGGACCTCCGGCCCGAGCCCGAGCCGCTCCGCGACACCCGGGCGGTAACCCTCGACGAACACGTCGGCCGCTTCGGCGAGCCGCCGCACCGCGCGAACGCCCTCCGGAGACTTGAGATCGGCCTCGACCGTCCCGACGCCCCGGTTGGCGAGATCGTGGCGGGCGGCCATGCCCTCGGTCTGGCCGAGCGCCCGGCCCCGCCTGCGCGCCGGTCGCGTCACACGCACGACTTCCGCGCCCAAGTCGGCCAGCAGCATGCTCGCGAACGGCGTCGGGCCCATCCCGGCGAGCACCGCCGCCCGTACTCCGGCCAGCGGTCCGGTCCGGGCCGTCTCGGTGGTCATCGGCGCTCCTCGGCAGTCGCAAGAATCACGGCAGAGATTATTAAATATTATATACTATGGGTCGGCTCAAGCAAGGGCGTTGCCCCGTCGCGACCGGTCAGTTCGCCCAGAACCCTTGCCGCTCCAGCAAAGCCACCGCGCGCTCGCTTCCGTCCGCGAAGTGCTTTTCCACGAGCGTCCGCGCCCGAGCGCCCGAACGGCTGCTCAGCGCGCGCAGGATCCGCCGGTGGTCGCCGGCCGCCTTGTCCGGCCAGTCCGGATGCGCCTCGTAGAACCCGTGCGACACGGTCTTCACCAGGATCGCCAGGATCGAGACCAGCCGGCGCGAGCCCGAGGCGTGGTTGATCCGGCGATGGAACTCGAAGTTCAGCCGTTCCAGCTCCGCCCGATCCGGCTCCTGTTCCATCCGGTCGGCGAGATCTTCCAGCGCCTGAAGGCTTGCCGGCGACAGATTCTTCGCTGCTCGTTCGGCGGCCAGTCCGGACACGACGCCGAACACCCGGTAGTGGTCGCGGATGTCGTCGCGGGTCAACTGCGCGACGAACGCGCCGCGGCGGGCGATGTGCTCGACCACGCCCTCGTGGTCGAGGGTGATCAGCGCTTCGCGGATCGGGAGTTTGCTGATGCCGAGTTCGTCGGCGAGGGCTTCCTGGTCGATTTTCGCCCCGGCGCGCAGCTGGCCGGAGAAGACCCGGCGGCGGATCTCCTGGGCGGCCATCGCGTTGAGGTTCGCCGGGCCGGTGCGGCGCGGTCCGGCACTCGCGGTTTCGGGCATCGCCACGACTCTCTCCGATCCGTGCGTCGGCGACGTATCGGATGAAGTATTACACGACCGAGGCACGTTCCGGCGGCCGCGTCGCTCCTGCCGGAACCGTCTGCCGCGTCCAGAACCTGCCTTTGACCTGCGACATCATGTGTCTCGAGCGTCGCCCGGCAGTGTGAGCCATTCGATGATTTCTGATAAAGTATTTCCTGCGTCGGCGGTCTGGGTCATAGTGGACGGCATGGCAGCAGCGGTTACTCCCGAGGACTTCCGGCCGATTCTGGAGCTGGTGCGCGACTTCGTCCGGGCGAAGGTCGTTCCGCGCGAGCAGGAGATCATGGACGGCGACGCCATCCCCGACGACCTGCGGGCGCAGGCGGCGGAGATGGGCCTGTTCGGGTACGCGATCCCGCAGGAGTGGGGCGGGCTGGGTCTTGATCTGACGCAGGATGTCGAGCTGGCGATGGAGTTCGGTTACACGTCGCTGGCGCTGCGGTCGATGTTCGGGACCAACAACGGCATCGCCGGACAGGTGCTGGTCGGCTTCGGCACCGACGAGCAGAAGAGCCAGTGGCTGGAGCGCATCGCCTCGGGCGAGGTCGTCGCGTCGTTCGCGCTGACCGAGCCCGGTGCCGGGTCCAATCCTGCGGGACTGCGCACCAAGGCGGTGCGCGACGGGGACGAGTGGGTGCTCGACGGGCAGAAACGGTTCATCACCAACGCGCCGATCGCGGATCTGTTCGTCGTGTTCGCCCGCACCCGTCCCGCAGACGACTCCGGGCCGGGCATCGCGGTGTTCCTCGTGCCCGCGGACACGCCGGGGCTGGAGGTCGGGCCCAAGGACAAGAAGATGGGCCAGGAAGGCGCCTGGACCGCGGACGTCACCTTCAGCAACGTCCGGGTGCCTGCGTCCGCTCTTGTCGGCGGCAACGAGGACGACGGGTATCGCGCCGCGATGACCTCCCTCGCGCGGGGTCGCGTGCATATCGCCGCGCTGGCTGTAGGTTCGGCGCAGCGGGCGCTGGACGAGTCCGTCACGTACGCCGCTTCGGCGACCCAGGGCGGTCAGCCGATCGGCGATTTCCAGCTGGTGCAAGCAATGCTGGCTGATCAGCAGACCGGTGTGATGGCCGGACGCGCGCTGGTGCGGGAGACCGCGGCGCGTTACGTATCCGGTGAAGACCGGCGGATCGGGCCGTCGGCCGCGAAGCTGTACTGCACGGAGATGGCGGGCAAGGTCGCCGACCTCGCGGTGCAGATCCACGGCGGCACCGGCTACATGCGCGACGTCCCCGTCGAACGGATCTACCGCGACATCCGGCTCCTGCGGCTCTACGAAGGCACCAGCGAGATCCAGCGGCTGATCATCGGCGGCGGCCTCGTGCGCCAGGCGAAGAAATGACCAACCGGGCGAGGGAAGCGGCGACCCTCCTGTTCGTCCCGGGCGACCGGCCGGAGCGGTTCGGCAAGGCGATGGCCGCCAAGCCGAGCCTGGTCGTGCTGGATCTGGAGGATGCCGTCGCGCCGGAGCGCAAGGAGTACGCGCGGGAACAGGTCGTCGCGTGGCTCGAGGAGAACCCCGAGTGCGCGGTGCGGGTGAACGCCGCCGGCACCCCGTGGCACGACGAAGACCTCGCCGTGCTCAGGCGGCGCCGGTGCACCGTGATGCTGCCGAAAGCCGAACCGGTCACGACGCGTGCCGCGGGCGAACAGCTCGGGGTCTTGCCGGTGGTGATCGCGCTGGTCGAGACCGCACGAGGCATCCTGGACGCGCGGGAGACCGCAGCCGTGCCGAACGTGCAGCGTCTGGCGTTCGGCAGCTTCGATCTGGCCGCGGAGCTGGGTGCCGATCCGGCCGATCGGGACGCGTTCGTCGCCGCGCGGGGCGCACTCGTGCTCGCGTCGGCGGCGGCCGGGCTGCCCGGGCCGATCGACGGCGTCACCGCGGATCTCGACAATGAGCTGCACCTCACCGACGAAGTCCGCTACGCACGGCGGCTCGGATTCACCGGAAAGCTGTGCGTGCACCCGAAACAAGTACCCGTCGCCGCTGCTGCACTGCGCCCGACGCGCGAGGAAGTCCGCTGGGCGCACTCGATCCTCGACTCCGCCGGTGCGGGCGGCGCGGTCGCGGTGGGCGGGCAGATGGTCGACAAGCCGGTGCTGGAGCGTGCCCAGCGCGTCCTCCGGCAGGCACGGGAAGGGAACGGGCGATGACGCTCACCGACGACGAACAGCAGATGGTCGCCCTGGTCGCGGAGTTCGTGGACGAACGGGTCCGGCCCCGAGTCCGCGAATTCGAGGCCGACGACGTCTACCCGGCCGAGTTCATCGAGGAGATGAAGAAGCTCGGGTTCTTCGGACTGCTCGCCCCGGCCGAGTACGGCGGGGTGGACGTCAGCACCGCCTGTTTCGCCCGCGTCACCGAAGAACTCGCCCGCGGCTGGATGAGCCTGGCCGGGGCGATCGGCGGGCACTCCGTCATCACGTACCTGATCAAAACGTTCGGCACCCCGGAGCAGCGTGAGAAGTACTTGCCCGCGATGGCCGAGGGGCGGATCCGGGCGACGATGGCGTTGACCGAGCCCGGCGGCGGCAGCGACCTGCAGGCGATGCGCACCCAGGCCGTTCCCGGCGACGAGGGCTACACGATCACCGGGTCGAAAACGTGGATCTCCAACGCCGCGCACTCCGGCCTGATCGGGCTGCTGTGCATCACCGACCGCGACGCGAAACCCGCGCACCGCGGGATGAGCGTGCTGCTGGTCGAACCCGGCGACGGCCTCATCGTCTCCAAGAAACTGCCCAAACTCGGCTACCGCGGGGTCGAAGCGTGTGAACTCGTCTTCGACGGACAGCAGGTTCCTGCGGACGCGGTGCTCGGCGGCGAACCGAACCAGGGCTGGTCGCACATGATGCGCGGGCTGGAAGTCGGCCGGATCCAGGTCGCCTCCCGCGCGCTCGGCGTCGGACAGGCCGCGCTCAACGACGCCGTCCGCTACGCCCAGGAACGCGAATCCTTCGGCAAACCCATCTGGAAACACCAATCCGTCGGCAACCTCCTCGCCGACATGGCCACCAAAATGCGCGCCGCCCGGCTGCTCACCCTCGACGCCGCCGAAAAACTCGACGCGGGCGAACGGGCCGACATGGAAGCCGGGATGGCGAAACTGTTCGCGTCCGAGACCGCGATGCAGGTCGCGCTCGACGCCATCCGCGTGCACGGCGGCTACGGCTACTCCCGGGAGTACGACGTCGAACGGTATTTCCGTGACGCCCCCTTGATGATCGTCGGCGAAGGCACCAACGAAATCCAGCGCAACGTCATCGCCGCCCAACTCGTCGCCCGCAACAAGATCTGAGGGAACCCCATGACTCTGCTCACCGGCCGGACCGCCGTCATCACGGGAGCCGCCCAAGGCATCGGACTCGCCATCGCCGAACTGTTCGCCGCCCACGGAGCGCGAGTGGTGATCGGCGACCTGGACGCCGACGCCGCCGAGAAAGCCGCGCACAGCCTCAACGGCGACGCCATCGGCGTCCGCTGCGACGTCACCACAGCATCCGATGTGGACGCTCTCCTGACCGCCGCTGCCGACGCGTTTTCCCCGGTCGACGTGTTCGTCAACAACGCGGGCATCACCCGCGACGCGACCATGCGGACCATGACCGAGGACGACTTCGACCAGGTCATCGACGTGCACCTCAAAGGCACCTGGAACGGCACCCGCAAAGCCGCCGCGATCATGCGCGAACGCAAGAGCGGGGCGATCGTGAACCTGTCGTCGCTGTCGGGCAAGGTCGGCATGGTCGGGCAGACCAACTACTCCGCCGCCAAAGCCGGGATCGTCGGGCTCACCAAAGCCGCGGCGAAGGAGATGGCGCACCACGGCGTCCGCGTGAACGCGATCCAGCCGGGCCTGATCCGCACCGCCATGACCGAAGCCATGCCGCAGAAAGCCTGGGACCAGAAGATGGCCGAGATCCCGATGCACCGGGCGGGCGAGGTCGGCGAAATCGCTTCGGTGGCCCTGTTCCTCGCCTCCGACCTCTCGTCGTACATGACCGGCACGGTGCTCGAAGTCACCGGCGGACGGTTCATGTGACCGGCTGGGAACCGCACGCCGTCACCACTGCGGAACTGGTCGACCCCGCCCCGGTCGCGGCACTGGCCGCGCTCTTCGACAACGGACTTCCCGCACCGCGGCCGGGCGAGGATCTGCCGCCGCTGTGGCACTGGGTCGCACTCCCCCGCTGGCCTGGTTCCGCCGAACTCGGCCCCGACGGGCACCCGGCGCGCGGCACCTTCCTGCCGCCGACCGACCTGCCGCGCCGGATGTTCGCTGGTGGAGAGGTGACTGTGCACCGGCCGCCGAAGATCGACGAGACGGTCACCCGCCGGTCCATTGTGGACTCGGTGACGGAGAAATCCGGTCGCTCCGGGAAGCTGGTGATCGTCGTGGTGCGGACCGTGCTGTCCGGTGTGGACGGTTCACCGCTCGTCGAGGAACGGCAGGACCTCATCTACCGCGAGGCAGGCGGGAGTTCCGAAGCGCCTCCGGTGGAACCCGTCGACCTGGCAGGCGCCCCGTTCCGCCGGAGCGAAAACGGCTGGGGCTTCGCCACCGACCCCACCCTGCTGATGCGCTTCTCCGCGGCCACCGCGAACGCGCACCGCATCCACTACGACTGGCCCTACGCGACGCGGGTCGAGGGCTACCCGGGCTTGGTCGTGCACGGCCCGTTGATGTCTCTCGCACTGGCCGAAGTGCTGCGCCTGGACTCCCCCAGCGCGCGGGTCACGCGGCTGGCGCACCGCAACCTGGCCCCGCTGTTCTGCGGCCAGCCCGCGCAGCTGCGCACCGAGCCCCGGCCCGGCGGCGCGACCCTGACCCTCATCGGTGCCGCCGGACCGCGCACCAGCCTCGAAGCCGACTACCACGAGGAAGGCACTCCCCATGCGTGACGCCGTCATCTGCGAACCCGTCCGCACGCCGATCGGCCGCTTCGGCGGAGCGCTCAAGACCGTCCCCGCAGCCGACCTCGCCACCATCGCCCTCACAGGCCTGCTGGAACGCACCGGCCTGCCCGCCGACGCGATCGACGACGTCATCCTCGGCCACTGCTACCCCACCGCCGAAGCCCCCGCCATCGGCCGCGTCGTCGCGCTCGACGCGGGGTTGCCGGTCACCGTGCCGGGCATGCAGGTCGACCGGCGGTGCGGTTCCGGGCTGCAGTCGGTGCTGCTGGCCGCACTGCAGGTGCAGGCGGGCGCGAGCGAACTGATCGTCGCGGGCGGCGCGGAAAGCATGTCCAACACCGTCTTCTACGCCAACGACATCCGCTGGGGAGCCACCGGCGCAGGCGTCCACCTCCACGACTCCCTCACCCGCGGCCGCCAAACCCCCGGCGGCAAGCACTACCCCGTCCCCGGCGGAATGCTCGAAACCGCCGAAAACCTCCGCCGCCAGTACAACATCAGCCGGGAAGAGCAGGACCGGCTCGCCGCCGAATCACACCGACGGGCCGTCGCCGCCCAGCAATCCGGGGTCTTCGCCGAGGAGATCATCCCGGTGCCGGTCGAGACCCGCAAAGGCACCACCGTCGTCGACACCGACGAACACCCCCGGCCCGACACCACCGTCGAAACGCTCGCCAAGCTGCGACCGGTACTGGGCAAACAAGACCCGGAAGCCACCGTCACCGCAGGCAACGCCAGCGGCCAGAACGACGCCGCCGCCGTCTGCATCGTCACCACCCGCGAACGCGCCGACCAACTCGGCCTCCGCCCCCTCGTACGGCTGGTCTCCCACGGCGTCGCCGGAGTCGAGCCGAAGATCATGGGCATCGGACCTGTGCCCGCCTCCGCGCTCGCGCTGGAACGCGCCGGACTCAAGATCTCCGACATCGACCTCATCGAACTCAACGAGGCATTCGCCGCGCAAGCACTGGCGTGCACGCGGGAATGGGGCTTCGGCGAAAAGGATTTCGACCGGCTCAACGTCCACGGCTCCGGCATCTCCCTCGGCCACCCCGTCGGCGCCACCGGCACCCGCATCCTCGCCACAATGGCCCGCGAAATGCAGCGCCGCGAAGCCCGCTACGGACTCGAAACCATGTGCATCGGCGGCGGGCAAGGCCTCGCCGCAGTCTTCGAGCGGGTGACTGCATGACCCGCGTATTCAGCTCGGCCGACGAAGTCCGGGCCGCGATCGGCGAGGAAATCGGGCCGACCGACTGGTTCGCCGTGGACCAGGCGCGGATCGACGCGTTCGCCGAGGCCACCGGCGACCGCCAGTGGATCCACACCGATCCCGAACGGGCCGCGAACGGGCCATTCGGGGCGACTATCGCGCACGGCTTCCTCACCCTGTCACTGATCCCGTACTTCAGCGCGCAGCTCGTCCGGCTGGACTTCGGGTCCGCGCGGATCAACTACGGGCTGGGCAAGGTCCGCTTCCCGTCCCCGGTCCCGGTCGGGTCCCGGCTGCGCGCCCGTGCGACGTTCGCCGAGGCGAAAGACAGCGCCGCCGGGGTCACCGTCACCACGCGGTACACCGTGGAACTCGAAGGCGCGGCGAAGCCGGCGTGTGTCGCCGAAACCTTGGTGGTCGTGGCCGGATGACCGAGTTCTGCCGCCTCGACGAAGCCGTCGCCCGCCATGTCCGCGAGGGCGACGGGCTGCACGTCATCCTGGGACACAGCCGCTGGAGCGCGCTCGTGCGCGAGATCGCGCGGCAGCACTGGCACCGGCCGTCGCGGTTCACGCTGATCATGGCCAGCCTCTCGTCGCTCGGCGCGGCGCTGTTCCGCTCCGGATGCCTGGAGAAGGTCGTGACCGTCTACTCGGGCGACTCCTTTCCCGTGTTCACCCCGAATCCGGTGTTCCAGCAGTCCTACGCGGACGGCACGGTCGAGGTCGAGAACTGGTCGTTCCTCAGCTACATCCAAGGCCTGCGCGCCGCCGCGACCGGCGTGCCCGCCGTGGTCACCGGCTCGGTGCGCGACTCGTCCATGACCGAAAACCCCGGCTACGCGGAGGTCGACACGCCGTTCGGCCAGGTCGGACTGGTCGCGCCGCTCACCCCGGACGTCGCGATCCTGCACGCCGCGGTCGCCGACCGGCAGGGCAATCTGGCGATCGCACCGCCGATGTTCGAAGGCTCGATCGGCGCGTTCGCCGCCCGGCGCGGAGTGCTGGCGACGGTGGAGAAAGTCGTGGACGACCTGCGTCCGTGGGCGTCGTTCGTCCGCGTCCCGGCGCACCGGGTGCTGGCCGTGGTCGAGGCTCCGTTCGGTGCCCATCCCGGCGGGGTCTTCCCCGGCACCGAGGGCGCGCGGCTGCCGGTTGACGGCTACGCCGAGGACGTGGAGTTCTGGATCGCCGCACGGGAAGCCAGCCGCTCGGCGGACTTCGACGACTGGATCCGCGAATGGATCCTCGTCGACCACGACACGTACCTGGCGAAACTCGGCGAAGCGCGGCTCAGCAACCTGACCCGCACACTGGGGCAGCCGACTCCGCCCACCGGCCGCGGCGAACACACCGGGCCAGTGACCCGCCCGGAACGGGCGGCGACCTGGCTCGCCGCGCTGGTCCGGTCGCGGATCGCGGAAACCGGTGCCGACGGCGTGCTCGCCGGTGCCGGGCTGGCGAACCTCGCCGCCTGGGTGGCCGTCGAACAGGCCAAGGCGGACGGGCACGAGGTCGCGCTGGCGGCCGAACTCGGCCTGTGGGACTACTCGCCGACGCCTGGCGACCCGTTCATCTTCAGCTTCGCCAACTTCTCGTCGTCCTCGATGCTGCTCGACACCGAACAGGCGCTGGGGCATCTCGTGAACGGCCCGGCGACGCGCTCGATCGCCTGCGTCGGGGCGGCGGAAATCGACCGTCACGGCAACATCAACACCACCCGGATCGCGGGCGGCCCGTATCTCGTCGGTTCCGGCGGTGGGAACGACGTCGTGACCGGTGCCGACGAGACGTACGTCGTCGGGACGATGAGCCCGCGGCGGTTCATCGAAAACTGCAGCTACGTCACCAGCCCCGGCGCACGGGTGCGGGCAGTGGTCACCGACCTCGGCGTCCTGACCCAGCGCGACGGCGAACTCGTGCTCACCGCGATCGCACCCGGGCCGGAACCACTGGCCGAACGCATCGCCTACGTCCGGTCGCGGTGCGGCTGGGACCTCACCGTCGCGGACGACCTGCGCGAACTGCCCGAGGTGACCGAAGAAGACGTACGACAGCTGCGAAAGTACGACCGCGAGGGCTTGTTCCTCCGCGACGGCAAGAAGGGAGCGGCATGAGCCGCTACGCACGATTCGAGAACCTGCGGATCGACGGACCGGACGAGGACGGCGTCCTCGAACTGGTCCTCGACGCCCCGAACCTCAACGCGGTGAGCGAAGCCGCGCACGCTGATCTCGCCGACGTCTGGCGCGAATTCGACCGCGACCCTTGGGTGAAAGCCGTTCTGCTGCGCGGCGAAGGCAAGGGTTTCTCCGCTGGCGGGTCGTTCGACCTGGTCGAGAAGCTGGCCACCGACTTCGAAGCGCGCTCCCGCACCATGCGGGAGGCGCGGGACCTGGTCTACAACGTGATCGACTGCTCGAAGCCGATTGTCTCGGCGATCCACGGCCCAGCCGTCGGTGCCGGGCTCGTCGCCGGAGTGCTCGCGGACGTCTCCGTGGTCACCGCCAACGCGAAGATCATCGACGGCCACACCCGGCTGGGCGTCGCGGCGGGCGACCACGCAGCGGTGTGCTGGCCTTTGCTGTGCGGGATGGCCAAGGCCAAGTACTACCTCATGACCTGCCGCCCGCTGAACGGAGCCGAGGCCGAACGGATCGGCCTGGTGTCGCTGTGTGTGGACGAGGAAGCCGAGCTGCTGCCCACCGCCCGCGAGATCGCGCACGAACTCGCGAACGGCGCGCCCACCGCGATCCGCTGGACCAAGCAGAGCCTCAACCTCTGGTACCGCCAGCTCGCCGGTGCCATCTTCGATTCCTCGCTCGCTTTGGAGTTCTACGGCTTCGGCGGGCCCGAGGTGCACGAAGGCCTCGCCTCGCACCGCGAACGCCGCCAGCCGGACTTCTCCCGGGTGCACGAGAAGGACTCGTGACCGGTCCGGCCCTGCTGGCGGGGCTGCGGGTCGTCGAGCTGTCCGCCTATGTCGCGACCCCGCTGTGCGGGCTCACCCTCGCCCAGCTCGGCGCGGACGTGATCCGCGTCGAACCGCTCGGGGGCGCACCCGACCGCACCCGCTGGCCCTTGTCCGACGACGGCACCAGCCTCTACTGGTCCGGGCTGAACAAGGGAAAACGGGCGATCGCGCTCGATCTCGAGTCCGAAGAGGACCGTTCGCGGGTCGCGGACCTGATCGTCGGCGGCGGCCCGTGCGTCGTCGTGACGAACACCGAACGGCACGCCGACCTCGGATACGAAACACTCAGCGCGCGGCGGCCGGACCTGATCCACGTGCTGCTGTCCGGGCGTGCGGACGGCGGCGCGGCGGTCGACTACACGGTCCAGGCCGCGACCGGATTCCCGATGCTCACCGGTGCCCCCGAGACGCCCGCGCCGGTCAACCACGTGGTGCCCGCGTGGGACGTCTGCGCCGGGCTGTACCTCGCGGTCGGGCTGCTGGCCGCCGAACGGCACCGCCAGGTCACCGGCCGGGGCCGGTCGATCCGGGTCGCGCTCGAAGACGTCGCCCTCGCCACCGCCGGGAACCTCGGCTACCTCGCCGAAGCACAGCTCACCGGCCACGAGCGGACGAAGTCGGGCAACGACGTCTACGGCACCTACGGCCACGATTTCGTGACCGCCGACGGCGTCCGGGTGATGATCGTACTGCTCACCGAACGGCACTGGGCGAAAATGCTCGCCGCGACCGGATTGGCGGCCGCCTTCGCCGGATTGGCCGAGGCGCTGGGCATCTCGTTCGCCACCGAGTCCGACCGCTACCGGCACCGCGACGTGATCACGCCGCTGCTCGCGAGGTGGTTCAGGCGGACGCCGTACGCCGAAGCGGCGGAAACGCTGACACGGCACCGGATTCTGTGGGAGCGCTACCGCAGTTTCGCCGAACTCGGCCGCGACGGCGGGGCCGCGCTGCGCGAACTGGCGCTGTTCGGAGAGGTCGACCAGCCCGGCGCGGGCCCGCATCAGGCTCCGAAGTCGCCGATCCAAGTGGACGGGGCCCGGCTCGCCCCGTGCCCCGCGCCGGAAGTCGGGCAGCACAACGACGAAGTGCTGCCGATGCCCGCCGAAAACTGACGACGCCGACCGCGGCCGCCTCCTTCCTATGACATATAAAATGTTATATTCGGGAGGTGACGATGGCCTTTTTCACCGCGGCGCCGGGCCCGGACGGCGAACTCCTGCACCCGCTGCCGGAAGCACGGGCGAGCTGGAGCGACGGCAAGCAGCTGCGCGGCATGGCGACCAGCGGAGCGCTCGCTCGCGCCGCGGAGCGGGCGGCCGGGACGGAGGTGTTCCGCCCGGCCCGCTGGACTGTCGATCTGCTGCGCCCGGCGGCGTTCGCGCCCTCGGCCGTACGGACGGAGGTAGTGCGCCGCGGACGTCGCCTCTGCCTCGTCGAGGCGACGCTCTGGCAAGGGGAAACCCTTGTCGGCAAGGGCTCCGGACTGTTCCTCGCCGCCGGCTCCCCCGCTGTCGGCAGCGCCTGGGCCCCGTCCGGTTTCCCCGTGCCCCCGCCGCCCGACGTGCTCCCCGAGACCGAAGAGCCGCGCGTGTTCCACAGCGAGGGCGTCGGCTGGACCGGATCGCCCGAACCGCACCAGAACGCCTCGCGCAAGACAGTCTGGGTGTTCCCGCAGGACATCGTGCGCGGCGAGCGGCCCACGCCGTTCCAGCACGCCGCGACCGCCGCGGACCTGGTCAACCTCGTGACCAACTGGGGCGACGCCGGCCTGGAGTTCATCAACGCCGACCTCACGCTCACCCTCGGCCGCGTGCCCGCGAGCGACCTGCAGCTGGGCCTCGCCGCCGACCACCGCGTCGAGCACGACGGCGTCGCGGTCACGACCGCGACCGTGTTCGACCGCGAAGGGCCCCTCGGCACGGTCAGCGGAACCGCGCTGCTCGCCGCCGCGCCGGTGGATCCCCGGCGGGTCGGCGCGCCCGGGAGCCTGCCGGCCGTGCCATAATCTCCTGCCGTCGATATATCATGTTCTTTGCTGAACATCAGATCCTCGAAACCGCTTCGAGGCGTTGGGGAGGTGGCCCGTGGCCGACGAACTGGCCCGGCTGCGCAGCGGCGACCGCCGTCAGCAGCTGCCCGAGGAAGTCGCGACGTACGTCCGTGAGCTGATCATGTCCGGCGACGTCAAGCCGGGCGAATTCCTGCGCACCGAACCCATCGCCGAGGCGGTCGGGGTCAGCAACACGCCCGTGCGCGAAGGGCTGCTCTCGTTGCGCAGCGAGGGTTTCGTGGAACTCGTGCCGCGCCGCGGGTTCGTCGTGGCCCCCGTGTCGCGCCAGGACGTGCGGGACCTGTTCTGGGCGCAGGCCCAGTTCTCCGCCGAACTGGCCGCGCGCGCCGCCAAGAAGATCACGCCGGAGCAGGTCGCGCGCCTCGAAGCGATCAACGAGGATTTCGAGAAGGCCGCCGGAGCCGGGGACCAGGAAGCGATCACCCGGCTCGGCCACGAGTTCCACCGCCAGCTCAACCTGGCCGCCGACTCCCACCGGTTGACGCTGCTGCTCAGCTCCGTGGTCAAGCACCTGCCGAACCGCTTCTACGCGACGATCGAAGGCCACGTCGAGCACACCCTCGCCGACCACGCCGAACTGCTGCAGGCATTGCGCGGCCGCCACGCCCGCAAGGCGCGCACGATCGCCGAACGGCACATCCTCGACGGAGCCGACAACGTCGTCCGGATGCTCGAGGAGCGCGGTCTCTGGGCGGAAGAGACGGAATAGTCCACACCGGACGGCGACTGAGCGGCCCGCCGCTGACAGAACAAACCGGCTGGGTCACCTCGATCGAGGTGACCCAGCCGGTGCTTTTCGGCAATGCCAGGAACTTAAGCCGCGTGGTCTCAGTCTCGCTGACCGTCTACAAGAGACGCCACCGCCACCGAAATGCCCGATTCCTCCCCGCCTGACCATGTCTTGCGGTCCGTGAGGGCCACCCTGAAGGAATCAGATTCCCTCAGGGTTCCCCTCACGGACCGCACGCCCCGCATCCCAGGCCAGGCGACACTATCGACCTGGGCGGACGCGGCTCGAAGGCACCCGCAGCGCCGCCTTGAGTTCCTGGCATTGGTGCTTTTCGGGCATTCGCCGCGCTAGTCTCCGCCCGCACGACAATCCTCGAAACGGCCGAGGCGGACCGCCCCGGAAGCAGCCGGGAACAGATCAAGCGTTCGCCGCGATCGCGTCCGCCTGCGCGACGATCCCCTCCGCTGTCTTCACGTGCGCGATGTCGACGTGCTGGCCCTCGAAGTCCACCGCCGCGCTGCCCGCCGCCTCCGCCGCGCGGAACGCCTCGATCAGCCGTCGGGAGTGATCGACCGCCTCCGGTGCCGGCGTGAACACCTCGTTGGCGATCGCCACATGCGACGGGTGGATGCACACCATGCCGCGGTAGCCCAGCTGCTTGTTGTCCGCGCAGAACTGGCGCGCGCCGTCGAGATCGCGGATGTCCTGCCACACCCCGGCCACCGGGTGGTGCAGTCCGGCCGCGCGGGCGGCGAGCACGAGCCTGCTGCGCAGGTACAGCGTCTCCAGGCCGGCCGGGGTGAACTCGAAGCCCAGCTCGCGGCCGACGTCGGCGCTCGGGCCGGTCGCGCCGAGCAGGCTGGACACCCGAGGCGTCGCGGCGGCGATCTCCTCGCAGTGCGCCATCGACACGGCGGTCTCGAAGCTCACGATCAGCCCGACGCTGCCCGCTTCGAGTCCCTCGCGCGCCTCGATGTGCGACACGACCGCGTCGATGCGGATCAGTTCCTCGGCGTCGAACACCTTCGGCAGGAACAGCCCGGCCAGTCCGGGCCGGATGACCGCTTCGAGGTCCGCGCCCTGGATGCCGCTGACCGACGCGTTGGGCCGCACCCACACGTCGGGACGCACGCCCTGCGCGTGCAGCCGGTCGATCGTCTCCGCGACGACCGGGCGCGCACTCTCCTTTTCCACGACCGGGACGGAGTCTTCGAGGTCGAGGATCAGCGCGTCGGCACCGGATGCGAGGCCCTTGTCGGCCCATGAAGCCTTGTGGCCGGGGACGAAGAGCATGGAACGGTACGGCTTCATCGAAGTTCTCCAGTAATCGTTCAGGATTCGTACAGGACGCCGGTCGCGAACAGCTTTTCGACGTCTTCGGCCGCCAGCACCTCGCTCGCGACCGCACGAGAGTCGGCGCCCACCGTCGCCGCGACCGAAGACCGGTCCGGGCGCACGCCGTCGAACGTCCACGGCGGACGGAGCAGCGCGAGACCGTCCGGCTGATGGTCGGCGATGTCCAGGTGCCGCACCTGCGGGTGGTCGAGGTAGCCGGTCATGGACAGCACCGGCGCGAACGGCACGTCGTGTTCGGTGAGCACGCGCTCCCAGTATTCCTTGGGTTTGCGCGCGAACTCCGCCTCGACGATCGGCACCAGCTCGAAGTAGTTCGCCTCGCGCGGGCGGTACTCGGCGAAGCGCGGGTCCTCGAGCAGATCGGTGCGCTCCAGCGCGCGGCACAGCGCCTGCCAGAACTTCTGCGACGACGACAGGTGCACCGCGAGGTACTCGCCCGTGGAGGTCGGCACGCAGAAGTTCTGCGCCTGCGGGTGCCTGCTGGTGCGGCTGGGATCGCGGCCGAGTTCGAAGGCCTGCGTGATGCCGTCGGCGGTGAGCACGCTGACCGCCTCCATGATCGAGGTCTCCATCCGCTGCGGCTGCCCGGTCTTCAGCTTGCCGACCAGCGCGGCGAGTACGCCCGCCGCCGTCGTCAGCCCGGTCACCAGGTCCGCGCTCAGCCCGCCCGCGAGCTGCGGCCGCCCGTCGTCGCTGAAGAGCGAGTACAGCCCGCCGAACGCGTGCCCGATCGTGTCGTAGGCGGGCCGATCGGCCAGCGGGCCGGTGGAGCCGAACCCGGTGACCGAGCCGTAGACGACGTCCGGGCGCAGCGCCCGGCACTCCTCGGGACCGAGCCCCATGGCGGCGAGCTTGCCCGGGCGGAGATTCTCGAGCACCACGTCGAAGCGCGGCACCAGCGCCTTGATCAGGCCGATCCCTTCGGCGGTCTTGAGGTCGACCGAAAGGCTGCGCTTGCCGGCGTTGTACTGGCGGAAGTACGGGCTTTCGTTGTTCATCCGGCGCCGGAAGTCCTCGCCGACCACCGGCTTCTCCACCTTCACCACCTCGGCGCCGAGGCCGCACAGCATCGAGGTCCCGAACGGGAGCGAGATGTAGCCCCCGATCTCCAGGATCCGGATGCCGTCGAGTGGCTTGTGCTGCATGTCGCCCGCCTTCGCTGAGGGTGCACTGCGATAATATTTTATATTATCTAGCCCGAGGCGAGTCAAGGCGCGTCCGTTCGCTTCTTGCCCTGGTCCAGATATTTTATATTCTGTATGCTGACTCAGCCCTCCACCGGACGACCAAGGAGCGTGCCCCGATGCCCGCACAGCCCCAGCTGTGGCAAGGCCACTACGACAAGCTTTTCCTCGGCGGGCGGTGGACGGCCCCGGCGTCCGGCCGGTGCTTCGACGTGGTTTCCCCTTCCACGGAGGAAGTCCTCGCTCGGGTGGCCGAGGGCGTCGAATCGGACATGGACGCGGCAGTCGCCGCGGCGCGCCATGCGTTCGACCACGGCCCGTGGCCCCGCCTGCCGCTCGAAGAGCGGATCGCCGTGCTGCGCAAGCTCAGCGCCGCTCTGGCCGAGCGCGAAACCGACATCGCGCAGCTGGTCAGCGCCGAGATGGGCTGCCCGATCACGCTGTCGACGAAGATGCAGGCGATCGGGCCGCGGCTGCTGCTCGACGCGTTCCTCGATCTCGCGCCGGACTACCCGTGGCAGGGCACCCGCCGGTCCGCGACCGGGCACGCGCTCGTCACGCGGGAGCCCGTCGGGGTGGTCGCCGCGATCGTGCCGTGGAACGCGCCGTTGCTGATCACCATGATCAAGCTCGCGCCCGCCCTGCTGGCCGGCTGCACCATGGTGCTCAAGCCCTCGCCGGAAACCCCGCTCGACGCCTACCTCCTCGGCCACCTGCTGGAAGAAATCGGGCTGCCCGACGGAGTGGTCAACATCGTTCCGGCGGGGCGGGAAGTCAGCGAATACCTCGTCCGGCATCGCGGCGTGGACAAGGTGTCGTTCACCGGCTCCACCGCGGCCGGGCGGCGGATCGGCGCGTTGTGCGGCCAGGACCTGCGCCGCTGCACACTCGAACTGGGCGGCAAGTCCGCGGCGGTACTGCTCGACGACGCCGACCTGGACGCCGCGATCGCCGCCGTCCGCGCCGTGTCGCTGCGCAACACCGGCCAGGTGTGCAGCAACAAGACCCGCATCGTGGTCTCCCGCTCGCGCCGCGACGAACTCCACGACCGGCTGGTGGAGCTGATCGGGTCGATGCCGGTCGGCGATCCGTTCGACCCGGCGACCGAGATCGGCCCCCTTGCCAGCGCGGCGCAGCGCACCCGGGTCGAGGGCTATCTCGCCGACGGCAAGGCATCCGGCGCTTCGCTGCTGATCGGCGGCGGACGGCCGGACGGGCTGGAGCGCGGCTGGTACGTCTCCCCCACCGTGTTCGCCGACGTCGATCCGGGCGCGAAGATCGCCCAGGAGGAGATCTTCGGCCCGGTCCTGACCGTGCACACCTTCGACACCGAGGACGAGGCGGTCGCCATCGCCAACAACTCGGACTACGGCCTCAACGGTTCGGTGTTCTCCGCCGACCCGGAGCACGCGCTGGCGGTCGCCCGGCGGATCCGCACCGGCACCGTTGAGGTCAACGGCAACCCGGTCGGCTTCACCGCGCCGATCGGCGGATTCAAGAACAGCGGCATCGGCCGCGAAGCGGGCCCCGAGGGCTTCGACGCCTACGTCGAGCTCAAGTCCTACGGCCTCCCTCTCTCCTGATCGGAAAGGCAACCATTGTGGGTACCTTCTCCCCCGTCGAAGAAGCCGCGGCGCGGCTCGTCACCGACCTGACCTTCGACGCGATCCCGGCCGAAGCCGTCGCCGGGACCCGTCGGCTGCTGCAGGACCAGCTCGCCCTCCAGGTGGGCAGCGCGGCACTGCCGTGGAGCCAAACCGTGCTCGAAATGACCAGGGCGGCACACGTCCCCGGAAACGCGCACGTCGTCGCGACCGGCGACGCGATGAGCGCGGCCGACGCGGCGTTCCTCAACGCCACCTTCGGCCACGGCTTCGAGTACGACGACGCGCACCGGTCCAGTTCCGCGCATCCGGGCAGCTGCGTGATCTCCGCGGCGCTGGCCGTCGGCGAAGAACTCGGCTCCGACCTGCGCGACGTGCTCACCGCCATCGTCGCGGGATACGAGGTCTACACCCGGATCGGCAAGCTGGCGAACCCCGACCTCCTCGTGCGCGGGTTCCACCCGCACGGCCTGCTGTCGACCTTCGGCGCCGCCGCGGTGGTCGCCAAACTGCGCGGATTCGACCTGGAGACCACCGGGCACGCGCTCTCGATCGCGCTCAGCCACGCTTCCGGCACCACCGAGTACACCTCCGGCGGCGGTTCGATCAAACGCGTGCACTCGGGCATCGGGACCCGCGGCGGCATCCGCGCGGCGGAACTCGCCGGGGCCGGGATCACCGGGCCGACCACCTTCCTGACCGGCTCGAAGGGCTTCCTCCGCACCTTCGCCGCGGTGGAGGTCGGCGACGAGGACGCGGCCGCCTTCGGGCTCGGCGAGACCTTCGAGATCTCCCGCATCTGGCTCAAGCCCTACTGCTGCTGCGGGATCAACCACGCCTACATCGACGGCGCCCGGCAGCTGACCGGAGACGCGGACCGGATCGAGTCGGTGCTGCTGGGCATCCAGACCGGCGGGGACGTGGTGATCGGCAACCAGAACCGCAACGCGTACGCGCCGAAGATCATCGAACACCTCCAGTACAGCCTGCCGTTCCAGTTCGCGCTGTCGGCGCTGGGGCGCGGCAACGGGTTCTCGACGCATCAGGCGTACCTGGCCGGGAAACTGGACCTCGGCGAAGACAGCGACGTCGCCGCGCTGGCCCGGAAGGTGAAAATCGAGGTGCGGCCGGACCTGGACGAGCAGTACCCCGGGCGCTGGGTCGCGGACCTGACGGTGACCTATCAGGACGGCACCGGCGAGCACGTGTTCGTGGACAACCCCGCCGGGACGGCGGAAAACCCGATGTCGCAGGCGGATCTGGACGCGAAGTTCCACGACGTGCTGTCCTCGGCGCTGAGCGAGGACCAGCGGGCCGCACTGCTGCACGCGATCAAGGACGGCGATCTCGACCAGCCGGCCGCCGAGTTCGCCAAGCTGCTGCGGGCCTGAATCGGCGAAAAGCGGCGGCGGGCCTCCGCCGCCGCTTTTCGCTTGCCTGCCGCAGGACTCGATGACCGCCTTGCCGCCCGTCCGCCGGGCGGCGCGAACCGTTCGACCGCCCGCACTCTCCGATCGAGCCCGGCACCGCATCGCACTCTGCGCCGAGCTGGAAATATTTTTTATATTATTGCTAGACTGGTGGGCATGACCCCTGACGAGGCACTCGAGAATCTGCTGGTCACACGGTGGAGCTGTCGCGCCTACCAGGACCGGCAGGTGCCCCGGCCGGTCGTCGAGCGACTGCTGTCGCTCGCGCAGCGGACGGCGTCGTGGTGCAACACCCAGCCCTGGCAGGTGATCGTCACCAGCGGCGCGGCGACCGAACGGTTCCGGAAAGCGATGACCGAGTGGGCGCGGGAGAACCCGGCCGAGTTCGACTTCGCCCCGCCCGCCGAATACCGCGGCGTGTACCGCGACCGGCGCCGCGCCAGCGGCTGGCAGCTGTACGAAGCCGTCGGCATCGAACGCGGCGACCGGGAAGCATCCGCCCGGCAAGCGTTCGAGAACTTCCGCTTCTTCGGCGCCCCGCACGTCGCGATCGTCACCACCGACGCCGTGCACGACCTCTACGGCGCCGTCGACAGCGGGCTGTACGTCGGAACCTTCCTGCTGGCGGCGCAAAGCCTCGGGCTGGGCGCGATCCCGCAGGCCGCCCTCGCCGGGCACGCCACGCTGATCCGGCAGCACTTCGACATCCCGGACGACCGGAAGATCCTGCTCGGCATCTCGTTCGGCTACCCCGACGAGGACCATCCGACGAACAGCTACCGCACCGCTCGCGCGCCGCTGGAGGAAGTGGTGACCTGGGCCGACGAATGACCCCGGTCGCCGTCGGACCAGCGCGCCCGGCCCCCGCGCACGGAAGGAGGCGGGGCGGATGTCTCCGCGCGGCGAGTCGATGATCGAGCGGGTCGTGCGCGTGCTCGAGGCTGTCAAAGACACGAGCAGCGCGCGCACCGCGTCCGAGATCGCCCGGTGCACCGGCATTCCGGTGCCTTCCGCGCACCGCATCGTGGCGGAACTGACCCGGCTGGGAATCCTCGAGCGCGACGCCGACCGGCGGATCCGGATCGGAGTGCGGCTGTGGGAGATCGCGGCCCGCTCGGCCGGGCTGCCGACGCTGCGCGAGAGCGCTCTCCCCTACCTGGAGGATCTGCGCGCCGTCGTCCAGGCGCCGACGCTGCTTTCGGTACTGGACCACAACGACGTGCTCAACGTCGACACCCTGTCCGCGCGCCAGGCCGGCGCCACCAACGTCACCCAGCCCGGCGTCCGGCTGCCCGCGCTGTCCTCGTCGCCCGGCATCGTGCTCGTCGCGTTCGCCCCGCCGAGCGTGCGCGACGAGATCCTCTCTTCCGCCAAGATCGTCCGCTTCACCGAGCACAGCGTCGTCGACCGCGCCGAGGTGGCCCGGATCGTGCACGAGGCCCGCCGGGTCGGGCACGTCGTCGCGCGCCGCTGGATCTCCCTTGACTCCACCGGCATCGCCGTCCCGATCCTCGCCGACGACCGCACCGCGCTCGCCGCGCTGTCCGTCACCGTCCCGTTCGCCGCCGACGCGGCCGCCGAACTGCTGCCCGCGCTGCACACCACTGCCCGCGGCATCTCCCGCGCGTACCGGCTCCACTCGCCCGACCCGCGGATCGCTTCGCTCCTGCGCCAGATCCGGCGAGCCGTCGAACTCGGCTGAGACTCATCGCACCGGCTGTTTCTCGGCAGCCGAGAAACACCCTTCCCGCATCGGCCGAACCGGACGAATCTCGGGGCCGGACAACGGAGTCGAGAACGGAGCTGGGCGCATGCCAGGAAAACTCGCAGGCAAGGTCGCGTTCGTCACCGGAGCGGCGCGCGGGCAAGGCCGCGCCGAAGCGCTGCGGTTGGCGCGGGACGGCGCGGACATCATCGCCGTGGACATCGCCGCACCGGTGGAGACGAACGTGGCGCCGCCAGCGACGCCCGCGGACCTCGAAGAAACCGCGCGCGGGGTGAAAGGTCTGGGACGCTCGGTGGTCACCGCGCAGGTCGACGTGCGCGACTACGCCGCGCTGAAGGCCGCGCTGGAGGACGGGGTGCGACAGCTCGGACGCCTCGACGTGGTGGTCGCGAACGCCGGGATCTGGTCGTACGGGCTGAGCGAAGAGATCTCCGACCTCGAATGGCAGACCACTCAGGACGTGGTCCTAAAAGGCGTGTGGCACACCGCGAAAGCGGCGATCCCGATCCTCAAGGACCAGGGCTCGGGAGGATCGATGATCTTCACCAGCTCGACCATGGCGATCAAGGGAATGCAGAACCTTTCGCCGTACGTCGCGGCCAAACACGGCGTGGTCGGCCTGATGAAGACGCAAGCACTGGAGCTGGCCCCGTTCGGGATCCGGGTCAACTGCGTGGCGCCGACATCGGTCAACACGAAACTGATCCACAACGACCAAACGTACGCGCTGTTCGCACCGGACCTCCCGGAAGCGGAACGCACCGCCGACCGGGTCAAGGACCGGTTCGCGACTATCCCGGTGATGGACGTGCCATGGGTCGAACCTGAGGACGTCGCCAACGCGGTGGCCTTCCTCGCTTCCGACGAAGCGCGCTACGTGACCGGGCTCGAGCTGAAGATCGACGCGGGGCAGACGCTGAAATGACCGAGGACCCCATGCGCGCGCTGTGCCGGTTCGCAGCGCGGACGACCTACGCCGACCTTCCCGAAGACGTCGTCCGGCACGCGAAACATACCCTGCTCGACTGCATGGCGGTCCTGATCGGCGGGTCCGGAATGGACGGCATCCCGGCCATCGCGGACTTGGTGCGGGACAAGGGCGGCAAACCGGAAACGCCCCTGCCGTTCTACGGCGGACGCGTGCCCGCCGCCGAAGCCGCGCTGGCCATCGGCCCGATGCCGAGGGCGATGGACTGCGGCGATCTGCACGAGGAAGCCGGGCACGTCAGCGAGTACATCGTCGCGAGCTTGCTCGCCGCCACCGGGCTGCGGTCGGACGTCACGGGCGCGGAGTTCTTGACCGCGCTGGTGATCGGCCAGGAGACCTTGATCCGCATCGGATCGGCGTACCGGGTGATCAGCAAAGCGGTGAAGGACAACGACTGCGGCGGGCACTACATCTTCGGAGCTGTCGCCGCGGTCGGCAGTCTGCTCGGATTCTCCCAGGAGGAGCTGGAGAACGCCCAGGGCATCGCCCGCACGATGACGCAGCCGCACACGATGGGCATCTACGCACCGGCGACGCTGATGGTGCGCGTGCACCACGGGCTCGTGTGCCAATCCGCGATCACCGCGTGCCTGCTCGCTCGCCGCGGCATCACCGGACCCCGGCAGGAAGTGCTGACCGGACCCAACGGTTTTCTGCGCACGGCGCGCTGGGAAACCGATCCGGACGCGCTGACCCGCGGTCTCGGAAAGGACTGGACGGCGACTCAGATCACCACCAAGGGCTACAGCGCCTGCTATTTCTCGCACTCTTCGATCGACGGCATCATCGAGCAGATGCGCACGCACGAGTTCGCCGCCGCCGACATCGCGAGCGTCCACATCGCAGTCTCGACCTCGGGCTGGCGGGCGGTCTGCGAGCCGACCGAGAAGAAGTGGGATCCGCAAACCGTCCCGGAATGCCAGTTCAGCCTTCCCTACGCCGTGGCCACTGCCGCCTTCGACCGACGGGTGTTCGTGCAGTCCTATTCGGACGAAGCGCGGCGGCGTCCGGAGGTGCGCGAGCTGATGACCCGGATCTCCGCCGTCGAGGATCCGTCCGTTTCCGACTGGGGCGCCCGGCTGACCACGACTCTGCGCGACGGGCGGGTGATCGCCACCGAACACGTCTATGTGAAGGGGCATCCGAAGAACCCCTTCAGCGAACAGGACTTCATCGACAAGTTCCGGATGTGCCTGCCGTTCTCGGTGCTGCCGCTCGAGGATGCGACGGCTGACCGGATGATCCAAGATGTTCTGGCGCTGGAAAAGGTCGACGACGTGATGGCGGCCTTGCTGCTGCCCCTGACACCGGAAGACTGACGGACTCATGACAGAAGAATTCGCGGGCAAAGTCGCCGTGATCACCGGAGCGGGCCGGGGCATGGGCGCGGAAATCTCGTCCCGGCTCGCCCAGGCGGGAGCGTCCGTCTTCGCGGTCGACCTCAAACCGGCTTCGGAATCCGCGCCGGGCATCGTCCCGGTCCAGTGCGACGTCGCCGACCCCCGCTCCGTGCGCGCCGCAGCCGCCTCCGTCGTCGCGGACGCCGGGCAGATCGATCTGCTCGTCAACGGCGCGGGATTGGTGAGCGTCACCCGGCCGGTCGAGACCATCTCCGACGACGACTGGGCACGGCTGATGGGGGTGAACGTCACCGGCGCGTTCCACTGGATGCGCGAGACACTGCCCGGAATGAAGGCGCGGCGATCCGGCAAGATCGTCAACGTCTCCTCGCGAGCCGGGCGGACCCTCGCCAACTTCGCCGGCGCGCACTATTCCGCGTCCAAAGCCGCGTTGCTCGGCCTCACCCGCCAAGTCGCGCTGGAAGCGGCACCGGACAACGTGCACGTCAACGCGATCGCACCCGGGCTGGTGGAAACCCCGATGCTGAGCGGTTCCGTCGACGAGCGGAAACGGGAAGCAGCCCGTGCGGCCACTCCGCTGCGGCGCATCGGCACGACCTCCGACATCGCCGAACTGGTGCTGTTCCTGCTTTCCCCGAAGTCGGACTACATCACCGGGGCCACGGTGGACATCAACGGCGGCGATCTGATCCTGTAGCCGCACTCTCAGCCAGGGGTCGCCAGTACCCCCTGACAGGAGCATCTGCCTCAGCGAGGCGAGTCCGGGCAAGCTCGAACTCACGGAAGCCACTGCCGAGGAGAAGAGGCTCATGAGCGAGATCGAGACCCGCCAAGTCATCGTCAAAGCCCCGTACTGGGACATCGCGGCGAACCTGTTGCTGCCGGCGGACTTCGACGCGAGCAAAACCTACCCTGCCGTCATCAGTGCCCACCCGATCGGCAGCTGCAAGGAACAGACCGCCGGGAATGTCTACGGCCCGGTGCTGGCGCGAGAAGGCTTCGTCGTCATCGCCTTCGACGCGAGCTTCCAAGGCGACAGCGGCGGCGAGCCGCGCTGGACCGAGGACCCGACCCAGCGCGTGGCCGACTTCTCCCACGTCGTCGACTACCTCGTGACGCTGGACTACGTCGACGCGGACCGGATCGGCGTCCTCGGCATCTGCGGCGGTGGCGGGTATGCCACGAACGCGACGATGCTCGAACGCCGGATCAAGGCGCTCGGCGCGGTCGTGCCGGTGAACTACGGCCGTCTCATGCAGGAGGGCTTCAGCGAGTTCGACCCGGTCAAGCTGCTCGAACAGGTCGGCGAACAGCGCACCAAGGAGGCCCGCGGCGGCGACGTCCAGGTCAATGAACTGCTGCCGGCCTCCCCTGAAGCGGCTCGCGAAGCAGGCGCTACGGACCGGGACGTCGTCGAAGCCACGGACTACTACAAGACCGGGCGGGGCGGGAAGCCCAACGGCGTCGCCCGGATGAACTTCGGCTCGTTGAACCAGGCACTGAACTGGGACGCGTTCCTTCGCGCCGAGACGATGCTGACGCAGCCGGCGCTGATCGTCGTCGGAGACCAGCCGGGTGCGTTCGGTTCCTACCGCGACGGGACGGAGCTGTACGGCCGGATCGCGGCATCGCGGGACCGCCAGCTCGTCGTGGCCGAGGGCTACTCGCACTACGACCTTTACGACCAGCCCGAGCCGGTCAAGATCGCGCTCGACGCGCTGATCCCGTTCTACCGCAAGCACTTGGGGCAGGCTGCCTGACGCGGCTCACCCATCGCCCCCGAACAGCCCGACGAGAGTGCGGGACACCGACTCGGCGAACTCGTCCACGCCGAGCCGGTCTTCCGGGTCGAACCATTCGCCGATGAGCGCCAGTCCGCCCAGCGCCAGATTCAAGGTCAGGTGCAGGTCCTCGGCCAGCTCGTCCGCCACGGCCCGGAAGATCATGGTCTGCTCGCGCCGGAGTTCGTCGCGACGGGACTCCAGCGCCGCGACCGGGACGCGCACCTTGAGGAAGAGCGGAATGAACTCCGGGTACTCGCGAAGAGCGATCACGGCTTCCTCCCGGAACATCAGCCGCAGCCTTTCCCGCGGCGGGTGTTCCGACTCCGCGATCGCGACGAGCCGGGGGAACACCTCCGCGGCGGCGTGCTCCATGCACCTGAGGAACAGCTCTTCCTTCGACGAGAAGTAGTGGTAGAGGCTGGGTCCGCGCAGATCCAAGGCCGCGCCGATGTCCTCGAAGTTGGTCGCCTCGTAGCCGCGCTCGGCGAAAAGCCGGGCCGCGGTGTGCTCGATGAGCCGGACCCGCTCGGCGCGTTTGCGCGTCGCGCGGGTCTCGGCGCCGCTCGCGTCCTTCACCCGGCCTCCTCGCTTGCCCGATCTGAACGCACAATATATTATCTATTCATTCGTAGGGAATCTAGCGGTCAGGAGAATCGTGGAAGCGGCAGGCGTACGGGTACCGCACACCGACGACGTCTTCGTCGGCGGCGAATGGAGGCCGGCGACCGGAGACGGGCACACCATCGTGTCACCTTCGGACGCGAAGCCGGTCGGCACGGCACGACAGGCTTCCGAGGAGGACGCGACCGCGGCGGTCGATGCCGCCTTCTCCGCCCGTGGAGCGTGGGCCGCCACTCCCCTGGCCGACCGGGTCGCGACGTGTGCCCACTGGCTGGACAACGTCGACCGGCGTGCGGCCGATCTGGACGTGACCTGGGCTGTCGAGGCGGGAATGCCGTTGCGGCATGGCAAGGCGCTGCACCGGTTCGGGACTCTCGCCTCGTGGCGGTCCGCGCTCGACGGCGCCGAGGAGATGCTGCGGGAACGACGCCGGCCCTCGGAACTCGGCGATGTCCTCCTGCGGCGGGAGCCCGCCGGTGTCGTGGCGGCGATGCTGCCCTACAACGGTCCGGTGGTGACGGTGGCGTCCAAGGTCGTTCCGGCGTTGCTCGCCGGGTGCCCCGTGATCGTCAAGGCAGCACCGGAATCAGTGTTGACGATGGCGTTAGTGGCGGAATGCGCCCAGCAGGCCGGTTTTCCCGCCGGAGTGGTGAACTTCGTGTCGGGACCGGTCACCGTCGGGCAGGCACTGACGCGGGACTCCCGGGTGGATCTGGTTTCGCTGACCGGCGGGCACGCGGCGGCGCAGGACGTCCTCGCGAGCACGAACGGCCGGTACGCGCGCACTCAACTGGAACTGGGCGGGAAGTCGCCGGCGGTGATCCTGGACGACGCGCCGCTGGACAAGGTGCTCCGGGCGCTCGTGCCCGGCGCCACCAACGGGGCGGGCCAGGTGTGCGCGCTGCTGTCCCGGATCCTGGTTTCCGAACGTCGGCACGACGAGGTCGTCGCGCGGCTGAAGTCCGCCTGGGAAGGCCTCGTCATCGGTGATCCGCTCGATCGGGCGACGCACATCGGCCCGCTGGTCAACGAGGCTGCTCTGCGCCGCACCGAAGGTTTCGTCGCCCGCGCGCGACAGGACGGCGCCCGGCTCGTCACCGGCGGCGGACGGCCCGCCGGACTGGAGACCGGGTGGTTCCACCAGCCCACGATCTTCACCGACGTCGCCGAGGACGCCGAACTGGTGCGGCGCGAGGTGTTCGGGCCGGTGACCGCGGTGCAGGTGTACCGCGACATCGACGACGCCGTCCGGCTGGCCAACGCCACCGATTTCGGGCTGTCGGGTGCGGTGTACACCGCTGACATCGAGGCAGGGATCGAAATCGCGGGCCGGATTCGCGCCGGGGCGGTGGCGGTCAATTCCTTCGGTCCGGCGATGAGCGCTCCGTTCGGCGGGGTCGGGGCCTCGGGCTGGGGTCGTGAGTCCGGCCCCGAAGGGATTCTCGGTTTCACCGAGCTCAAGCAGATCCTCGTCGGTGCCGCGTGAGGGCGGGACCGCTGGCGGGGCTGAAAGTCATCGAACTCGCCGGGATCGGGCCGGGTCCGTGGTGCGGCATGCTGCTCAGCGACCTCGGCGCCGAAGTGCTGCGGGTGGACCGGCCGGCTGCCGTGGGCACGATGCGCACCGATCTGGGCGCCGCCAACGGGCGGGAACCGGCTTTCGTCAACGACCGCGGGCGGCGCTCGATCGCGGTCGACCTCAAGCACCCCGAAGGCGTCGATGTGGTGCTACGGCTGGTTGAACAGGCCGACGTCCTCATCGAGGGCAACCGCCCGGGAGTCGCCGAGCGGCTTGGCGTGGGCCCGCAGGACTGCTTCGCCCGCAACCCCAGCCTGGTCTACGGGCGGGCCACGGGCTGGGGCCAGGAGGGTCCCCTGAGCCAGACCGCCGGACACGACCTCAACTACCTCGCGACGTCCGGCCTGCTCGCGACGATGGGACCAGCGGGCGGACCGCCGGCGATCCCGCTCAACCTGCTCGGCGACTACGCCGGCGGCGGGCTGATGCTCGCCATGGGCCTGGTGGCCGCCCTGTGGGAAGCCCGCGACGGCGGACCCGGCCAGGTCGTCGACGCGTCGATGCTGGACGGAATCGCCCTGCTCGGCGGCGTCTTCTACGGACAGCACCAAGCCGGGATGCTCACGCCCGGGCGAGGCAGCAACACTCTCGACGGCGGGGCGCCGTTCTACACCGTCTACGAGACCGCCGACCGCGGCTGGATGGCTGTCGCCGCGATCGAGGCCAAGTTCTTCGCCGAGCTGCTCGCTGTCCTCGAGCTGGCACCGGAACTCGCCGCGCGCCAATGGAACCGCGCCGAATGGCCGTCGCTGCACGCGACGATCGCCGCTGTCTTCCGCACTCGTTCGCGCACCGAGTGGGAAGCCCGGTTCGAAGGCCGGGAAGCGTGCACGACACCGGTCCTCGAACTGGACGAGGCGCTGCGTCACGAACACGCGGCGGCCAGGAAGAGCTTCGTTCCGGTCGACGGCGTGCTGCAGCCCGCCCCTGCGCCGCGGTTCAGCCGAACCCCGGGCGCGGTCCAAGGCCCGGCGGTTCCCGCGGGGGCCGACACCGGCACCGCATTGCTCGACTGGGGCCTCACCGCGGAAGAGGTGACCGCTTTGCGGGCATCCGGAGCGATCGTTTAGCCGTCCGACGCGAGACACGGGAGTCATCGATGGGGATGAGCCTCAACTACGTCACCGATTCGATCGCGGGCCAACTGCCGCCGATCGACCCCGGCCGCCCGGCCGTCGTCCTGGGCGGCGAACCCGCGGTGTCCTGGACGGAACTGCGGGCGAGGGAACTGCGCTATGCCCGTGCCTTGCAACGAGCGGGCGTGCGGAAAGGCGACCGGGTCGCGCTCCTGCTGCGCAACTGTGCCGACTACATCGCGCTGTACCTCGCGATCGGCCGGGTGGGCGGCATCGCCGTTCGCCTCAACTGGCGGTTGACCGGCCCGGAACTCGAGTTCGCCTTGAGCGATTCGAGCGCGAGCCTGCTGCTGTTCGACGCCGAGTTCGCGCCGGTGATCGAGAACATCCGCGACGGCATCGCGGTCACCACTTATGTTTCGCGCTCCTCGACCGGCGCTGGCCCGGACTGGGCCACTCCCCTGCCGATGTTCGCCGCCGAGGAGTCCGACGCCTCCGGTTTCCCCGAACTGAACGCCGACGACCCTGTCTCGCTGATGTACTCGTCTGGTACGACAGGGCGGCCGAAGGGTGTGCTGTTCTCCCACGGCAACGCGTTGTGGATCGGCTCCGTCCAGGCGCAGCGGTGGCGCATCGACGAGCGCACCGTCGCACAGACCAGCGGACCGCTCTTCCACGCGGGCGGCTTCGAAGTGCTGCTGCTGCCCGCGCTGCTCGCGCACGGCACGGCGGTCACCTTCCCCTCCGGCAACTTCACCTGCGAACGGTTCCTTGAAGTCGCCCGGCACAACGGCACCACGTCCATGCTCCTCTACCCCTTCATGCTCGCCGACCTGCTGCACATGGACGCGATCGAAACTCTCGTCCCCGCCGCCCTCCGCCGGATCGTCACCGGCGGCGACGTCGTCATGCCGTGGATCTACGACGAAATGGAACGTCGGCTCCCCGGCGTCGAACTGGTGCAGTCCTACAGCCTCACCGAAGGCGGCGCCGTGAGCACCAGCCTGGAATTCGCGGTGGCGCGCGGCCGCGAAAGCAGCATCGGCCGCCCGCAGGCCATGACCGAGGTGAAGGTGATCAGGCCGGACGGAACTCCCACCGGCAGCGGAGAAGTCGGCGAGATCTGCGTCCGCAGCGGCGGGGTGAGCATCGGGTACTGGAACCTTCCGGACGCCACCGAAGCAACCTTCGTCGACGGGTGGTGCCACACCGGCGATCTGGGCAGCATCGACGAAGACGGCTTCCTGACGATCGCCGGACGGGCCAAGGACATGTACCGCAGCGGCGGCGAGAACGTGTATCCGGCCGAAGTCGAGATGGTCCTGACCGGACACCGCGATGTCGCCGACGCCGCGGTGATCGGCGTCCCCGACCCCCGGTACGTCGAGACCGGGGCCGCGATCATCGTGCCCGCCGAAGGCCGCCCGGTCGACGCCGAGCACGTACGCCGGTGGCTGGCGGAACGACTGGCCAAATACAAGGTCCCCAAACACTTCCACTTCGTGGACGACCTGCCGCGCAACGCCAGCGGGAAGGTCCTCAAGAGCGTTCTCCGCACAACTTATGGAGGCAAGCGAAATGACTGAAGCCGCGCTGCTCGAGAAGGCGGGCTCCGCCCTCCGGATCACCGAAATCACGCTGGCCGATCCAGGCCCCGGAGAGGTCGTCGTCGAAGTACGCGCCACCGGCGTGTGCCAATCCGACGTGGGCGTCTTCACCGGAAAGCTCCCCGCGCCGGTACCGCTGGTCCTCGGCCACGAAGGCGCGGGCGTGGTCGTCGAGGTCGGTGCCGGCGTCGAGGACCTGAAAGCCGGTGACCACGTAGTGCTGTCCTGGCTGGCCAGCTGCGGCAGCTGTTTCTATTGCCAGCGAGCCGAACAGCACCTGTGCGGCCGTCCCCGCACCATGCTCGGCGCGCACACCATGGTCGATGGAAGCACGCGGATGAGCCTTGACGGCACCGCCGTCCGCCAGTTCTGCGGGTTGGGCAGCTTCTCGCAACGGACCGTCGTGCCCGCCGGAGCCGCGATCAAGATCCCCGACGACATCCCGATCGCCTCCGCCGCCCTGCTCGGCTGCGGTGTCCTCACCGGATTCGGCGCCGCCGTGCACACTGGCGAAGTGCGTGTGGGCGACACCGTCGCCGTTGTCGGCTGTGGCGGTGTCGGCCTCAACGCGGTGCAAGGCGCCCGAATCGCCGGAGCCACCACCATCATCGCGATCGACGTGCACGCAGACCGCCTGGCGCTGGCCTCCGAACTCGGCGCCACCCACACCCTGACCGCGGGCCCCGACGTCGTCAAGCAGGTGCAAGCCCTCACCGGACGTCGCGGCGCGGACGTCGTCATCGAGGTGGCCGGACGACCGGAAACCGTGCAGCAGGCGATCGCCATGTCCCGCCGCGGCGGCACGACGGTTCTCGTCGGCGCCGGACCAGGCGTTGGCATCGACGAGGTCTTCGGCAACGTCGTGATGGCGGGCAAGACGGTGAAGGGCTGCCTGTACGGCTCAGCGCACGTCAAACGCGACATCCCGCGCCTGGTCGAGCTTTACCGCAGCGGTGCCCTGCTCCTCGACCAGCTGGTCACCGAGACCTTCGCCTTCACCGACATCGCCAAAGCCGTCGACTACTGCGCCGCGGAACAAGGCGCCCGCGCCGTCGTCCTCGCCTGAACAGCCCGAAGGAGACCTCCGTGTCCGGCACCGTCAAACACCTCTGGGCGCTCGACGCCCCGACCATCGCCACCGACTGCGGCCTGTTCCAGCTCGGCACCGGCGGCGCCCCGCTCGCCGTACCGATCCCGACGTTCCTGATCGAGCACGACCTCGGCCTGCTCATGTTCGACTCCGGACTAGACAGCACCGCCGCCGGTGACCCCGCCCGCGCCTACGGCCCCCTCGCCGAAGCCTTCGACATCCGATTCCCCAAAGACCATCGGCTGGACACCCAGCTGGAGTCGATCGGTTTCACCACGAAGGACGTGCGGCAGGTCGTCATCTCGCACCTGCATTTCGACCACACCGGCGGCCTCGACCTGTTCCCCGGCGCGCAAGGCTTCCTCGGAGCCGACGAACTGCGCTACGCCCGCACGCCACGCGCACTCGACGCCGCCATGTTCCGAGAACACGACCTAGACGCGGCGAGCCGGATCGACTGGCTCGAAGTCCCCCGCGGCTACGACCACGACGTCTTCGGCGACGGCAGCGTGACAATCCTGTCCCTGCCCGGCCACACCCCCGGCACGCTCGGCTTGCAAGTGCGGTTGCCCGACGGCAAGCAGATGGTCTTGAGCAGCGACGCCGCCCACCTGCGCAGCAACATCGACCAGACCACCGGCATGCCGCTGGACGTCTCCAACCCCGACAAGGAAACCGGCCTGCGCAAGCTGAAACTGCTCGCCAGCAGGCCGGACACCACGGTCTGGGTCAACCACGACCCTGACGACTGGGAACTCAACCGGCCCAACGGACGGCAGGTCGCCTGACCCAGCCAGCCGGCCGCGTCGGGCCACGAATACGGCAGCCCAGTAACAGCCGGTGACACAATCCCGACCTTCATCGCATGCCACCGCGACCGCGATACCTGCACATGGTCGACGCTTCTCGCGATGAAGCCCAGCTCGCCGTGCGCTTGTACAACGACTCCTCGGAGGTCCGTTCCTTCGAAGGCTTCGTCGTTCACATGCACCTTGCCTGGCTTTACCTCCTGCACGCCGAACTCACCCGGGACAGCATCGACTTCCGGTATTGGCGCATGCGGGGACGGGCAAAACGGCTGGAACGGGTCGACGGTGAACCGAAGCGCTGGGAGCTGGCCACCTGTGTGCGGCACCGCTGGCCTGACAAAGCCGCTCCGGAACGGGCCAACCTGGAATTCTTCGTCGCCCTGCGCAACAAGATCGAACACCGGTACGCCCGCGAACAGCAAGCGCTCGCGGTCTCCGTGAGCGGCCAGAGCCAAGCGCTTCTGCTCAACTACGAGCAGGAGCTCACTGGCCAATTCGGAACCGGCTCGTCCCTCGCCACCCGCCTGCGGTTCCCGGTCTTTGTCGGAAGCTTCACTGACGAGGGCGAGCGTACCCTGCGACGGCTGCGCTCGCGGCTGCCCGCACCACTGCGGACCTTCATCGCCGACTATGACGCCGGCCTCGATGCCTCCGTCACTCAGGACCCGCGATACGACTTCCGGCTGCGAGTGCTCCAGGAACTCGCGCCCAAAGACCCGGACGCACTCGCGGTCCAGTTCACCCGCTACGACGACCTCACTGAGGAACAACGAGCCACCGTCGAGGCGATCGGCAGAAGAGGCTACGTCGTCGTCCGCGAACACAAACGACCCGTCGTCGGACACGGGTTGCTCCGGCCGGCACAGGCCGCACGAGCGATCCAGGACCGGATACCGTTCATATTCAACACAAATCTATTCACCACAGCCTGGAAGAAGCTCGGTGTGCGACCGTTGGTCGGAGATCCGCATCCCGAGAGGACGATCGAAAGCTACTGTCTCTACGACGAGCCACACGGCGATTACGGCTACACCGAGGCCTACATCGCCAAACTTGCCCGCGAATGCGCAACCGAAGCAGGCTTCCGCGCTTTACTCGGGACGGCCCCCAGAGACAAGGTGACCGGCGACTGGGTGGGACCGTCTCCGCTCACCGCGACACCACCCTGGAAACGATCGGCCTCGCCGACCGCACAGGAGCCTCCAGACGTGGATGCGATGCGCTCAGCCTGACGTCGTGTGCGATCGCCATCGCTGACACTCCCGAGTGAAGGTCCGCCCAAGCCTCCGCTGCACCGTTGTCATGGACGGGTTGTTGCGCTCAGCGCGTCACGCCGTTCGCGCACCCGCGGCGCAATCCGCGCGATGGCCGAGCCCAGCTCGGTCGCCGCGCAGGTGGCCTGCCGGTGCTGACGATCCTTCAACAGCCTCCGCCTGCCCCGGAGATTCACGCCGGAGAAGGCAACCCCGTTGGGTGGCTGAATCCGCAGCCGGAGCGGTGCCGCCGACGCTGGCCCGACGCCCCGCCGATGTGGTGGTCGCGGTGGTCGCTCATCGTGGCAATCTCCCTGGTGCCAGGCCGATTCGGTTCCCCCGCCTCGGCGGCAGGCTGGCCAGCGGGCGCGCAAGGGGTGCTCTCAGCCCCTCCCTCACCGCCGCCGAGGTTCGTAGCGTGGGAAGCACCGAAGGGAACCGACCAAGGAAGCGAGAGAGACTGTGCCGGGCAAAATCGAGCAAGTCAGCGTGAAAGCGCTCTACTGGGACATCGCGGCAGACGTGTACTTCCCACCGGAGTTCGACGAAACCAAGAAATACCCCGTCGTCATCACCGCGCATCCGATCGGCAGCTGCAAGGAGCAGACCTCCGGCAATGTCTACGGAACCGCGCTCGCCGACGCGGGTTTCGTCGCCGTCGCCTTCGACGCGAGCTTCCAGGGCGCCAGCGGCGGCGAACCGCGGTTCATCGAAGACCCGACGCTGCGCGTGCAGGACTTCAGCTACGTCATCGACTACCTGGTCAATCAGTCCTATGTGGACGAGGACCGGATCGGTGTGCTGGGGATCTGCGGCGCGGGCGGCTACTCGGTGAACGCGACCATGACCGAACGCCGGATCAAGGCGCTCGGCACCGTCGCCGGCGCGAACTACGGACGGCTGATGCACGAGTCGTTCACGAACTACGACCCGATCGCCGCGCTGGAGGCGATGGCCGCGCAGCGCACCGCCGAAGCCCGCGGCGCGGAACTGCGCGTGGACGACCTGCTGCCGCCGTCGCCGGAGAAGGCCCAGGAACTCGGTCTGACCGAGATCGACGTGTACGAGGCCACCGAGTACTACCGCAGCGACCGCGGCCGCAAGCCGCACGGGCTCAACCGGGCGCTGTTCTCGCACCAGGCGACCGCGGTCGGCTGGGACGCGTTCAACCGCGCGGAGGTGCTGCTGACCCAGCCGCTGATGGTCGTCGTCGGCGACAAGCCGGGGGCGTTCGGGTCCTACCGGGACGGCCTGGAGATCGTCCGCCGCGCCCGGTCGGCGAAGAAGGAACTCGTCGTCGCCGAGGGCTGGTCGCACTACGACCTCTACGACAAGCCCGAACCGGTGAAGATCGCGCTCGAGCGGCTCGTGCCGTTCTACCGCGAGAACCTCTGACCCGCCGCCGGTCCGGAGGGGGTGCTGCCGTCCCCTCCCCCGGACCGGCCGGGCCGCCTACCGTGTGGAGGGTGAGCGTGGCGAGCGACCTCAAGGACTTCCTGGTCTCCCGGCGGGCGAAAGTGACGCCTGACCAGGTCGGGCTGCCCTCGTCCGGACGCCGCCGGGTGCCCGGGCTCCGGCGCGAGGAGGTCGCGACGCTGGCCGGGGTCAGCCCGGACTACTACGTCCAGATCGAACGCGGCCGCGCCGGCGACATCTCCGACGAGGTGCTCTACGCGATCTCCAGGGCACTGCTGCTGAACGACGTCGAGACGGCGCACCTGTTCGGCCTCGCCCGCGCCCGGCCCCGCACCGGCGCCCAGCGCGCCCCCGACCGCGTCCCCGAAGGCGTGCGCACGATGCTCGACAGCGTGCCCGACCTGCCCATGCTGGTGCAGAACGGCCGCCTCGACCTGGTCGCCGCCAACGACCTCGGCCGCGCGCTGTACTCGGACGTCTACGACCGTTCCCCCGGCACGCCCAACCTCGCCCGGTACGTGTTCTTCGACGACCGCTCGGCCGAGTTCTTCCCGGACTGGGGCCTGATCGCCGACTACGCGGTCTGCCTGCTGCGCGCCGAAGCCGGACGCGCGCCCTACCACCGGAAGCTCACCGAACTGATCGGCGAGCTGGCCACCCGCAGCGACGAGTTCAAGACCCGCTGGGCCCGCCACGACGTCCGGACCCACGACCGCGGCGAGAAGCAGTTCCGGCATCCGGTGGTCGGCGACCTGACCCTGCGCTACGAAGGGTTCGCGATCCCGGGCACCGACGGGCTCAGCCTCTACAGCTACCTCGCCCCGCCCGGCGACCACACCGCCCACGACGCCCTCCTTCTGCTCGCCAGCTGGGCCAAGACCCACGCGGAACCCGCCGCGGACCCGTCCGTCAGCCCGCCTCGAACGCCCTGACCGCCTCGGCCGAGGTGACCGGCCGCGCCAGGTACCCGCTGATCAGCCGCTCCGCCGCGGCCTGGTCCCCGGCGGTCGAGGCGGCCGTGCAGTCGGTCAGCAGGTACTGCTGATAGCCGAGGTCGAACCCGGCCGCGGCGGTGAGCAGGACGCACCGGTCGGTCACCACGCCGGCGTAGAGCACCGTCCGCACGCCGAGGTTCCGCAGCACCTGGTCGAGATCCGAGCTGCCGAACGCACCCGAGCCGGACTTCGTGACCAGCAGGTCTCCCGGCGCGTGAAGGCCGTCGAGAGGTTCCGCGGCCCAGTTTCCTTCCCACGCCTCCGCCGCCCGCACATACGCCCGCAACGCCGGGACGATGTCCGCGCAATCGGCAGCCCGGCTGGCCAGTTTCGAATGGACGATCACCGCGCCCGCATCCCTGGCCGCGGCCAGCACCCGCGAGAGCGCCGGGACCACGACCTCCTCGCACCGCGCTGTCTTGTAATCGCCGGAGGCCACCCTCGCGCTGAACCCGTCGCGGTGCGCCTGCCAGTTGATCAGGTCGACCAGCACCACCGCCGTCGTGCGCGGGGCGAAATCGGCCCACGGATCGTCCGGATCGAACGTCCGCGAGTTGTACCAGCGCCCGCTCAGCGCGTCCGGCAGCATCACGGGACCTCCTCAGTGGATGGTGAGGCCGCCGGTCGGGCTGGCGACCAGGCCGGTGAGGTACCGGGACTCTCCGGAAGCCAGAAACGCGACGACGTCGCCGATGTCGTCGGGAGCCGCGACCCCGAGCGGGCTGCGTTCGATGATCTTCTCGTACTGCCTGCGGTGCCGGTCGCTCACCGCGCCTTCCGATTCGAACGCGGCAGTCCACGACGGAGAGTCGCGGACCACCGTGACGCAGACGCAGTTCACCCGGATCCGGTCGCGCGCAAGCTCTTTCGACAGCACCTTGCTCGCCATGATCAAGCCGCCGGAGAAGGTGGCGATGGCGGTCTGGCCGGGCGTCGGGACCCGGCCGCCCTCCGACGTCACGAAGACGACACTGCCGCCGCCCCGCTCCCGCAGGTACGGCACAGCCGCCTGCACGACGTTGAGCTTCGCCGCGACCGCCGAACCGATGAACGCGGTGGCGCGTTCCAGATCGATGTCCGCGAACGGCCCGCGCACCGCGGTGGTGCGGGCCTCGTCGTCGTTGCCGCCCGCGCTGGGCACGACGATGTCGATGCCGCCGAATCGTTCGGCCGTTTCGGCCGCCACCGCGGCCATGTCCTTGGCGGACCGGACATCGCCTGCCACGAAATGGCCTTTGCCGTCCAACTCGGCCAGCACGGCCTCGGCTTTGCGCTCGTCCCGCCCGTTCAGCACCACCGTCGCCCCGGCGGCGGCCAGCCGACGCGCGACGCCGCGGCCGATCCCGCCGGTGCCACCGGTGATCAGGGCGACTTTTCCGTCCAACGTGGTCATCAGGATCCTCCGTGCCGGTTCGCGAAACTCACCACTCCGCGCACGTTCAGCCCGTCGTGCAGGTCCACGTACGCTTCGTTGACCTGTTCGAGGTCGTAGGTCCGGGTGATCAGCTCCTCCAGTTTCAGCGAGCCGTTCCGGTACAGGTCCAGCATGAGCGGGATCTCCCGGGCCGGGCCGCCCATTCCGTAGAGCGCGCCCTGGATCCGCTTTTCCGACATGGTGAATTCGAGCAGCGGCACCGGAATCCCGGTGAGATCGTGCTTCGCCGCGCTGGTCACCACGAGCGTGCCGCCCTTGCGGATCGCCGCGTACGCCTGCGCGAGGTGCTCGGTGGCGAGCACGCCGACGCACACGATCGCCGAGTCCGCGCCCTGGCCGTTCGTCAGCGAACGGGCTCGTTCGGTCGCCTCGCCGATGTCCGCGAACGCCTCCGTCGCCCCGAGTTTCAGCGCGAGTTCGCGTTTCATCGCCAGCGGATCGACTGCGAGGACGTGCTCGGCCCCGACGTACCGCGCGCCCTGTACCGCATTCATCCCGATGCCGCCGGTGCCCATCACGATCACCACGTCCCCGGCCGCGATCCCGGCCGCGCGCACCGCGGAGCCCCAGCCGGTCGGGACCGCGCAGCCGACGATCGCGGCGACCTCGAACGGGATGTCTCGGCGGATCGGCGTCGCGGACACCTCGGGGATGACGGTCCATTCGGAGAACGTGGAGAGGCACGCGTTCTGTGCCACGCCGCGACCGTCGGCGTGCATCCGGAACGTGCCGTCGAGTTGCGTGCCGACGGTGATCAGCGCCCCGTTGTCGCAGAGGTTCTGCCGCCCGGCCACGCACATCCGGCAGTGCCCGCACGCCGGGATGAACGACGTGACGATGTGGTCGCCCGGCGCGACCCGGGTGACACCTGGCCCGACTTCGCGGACGATGCCCGCGCCCTCGTGGCCGCCGCAGGCAGGATAGGAGTGGAACGGGATGTCGCCCTGGGCGAAGTGATCGTCGGAGTGGCACAGACCGGACGCCATCATCTGCACGAGGACTTCGCCCGCCTTCGGCGGATCCAGGTCGACCTCGCGCACGTCCCACGTCCCCGGCGCCTCCCACAGCAGCGCGGCAGTCGTCTTCATGAAGCACCTCCGGGGTAGCAAGCACGCAGGAAACTCCGGTACGCGTCAGCCATTCCGGTACTGTGCGATTCGCCCGCGATCAGCTCGGTGCTTACTCGCAGACCCGGCAGCGGGCGCTCGGTCACCACGTCGAGGAAGCGCAGGAATTCGATCGCCAGGTGCCGGTAGAACTGGCTGGGGCCGAGCATTTCGTACGCGTTGACGGTCAGGTGCAGGAACGTTTCCCGGGGCAGCCGGTGCAGGTTTTCGTAGCGTTCGTAGATACGGCTGTCCGGCACGACTACTCCGGGGCTGCTGGCGCCGAACCGGGTGAAGAGGGCGGAACCCGAGGTCAAGGCGAACAGGGTGAACAGACCGCCGTAGGAGTAGCCGAACAGTCCGACGTCGTCGGGGCGGAACCGGTAACGGGACTTGATCTCCGGATGCAGTTCGGTCTCCAGGAACGCGAGGAAGTTGTCCGCGCGAGCGTTCTTCTGCTGCGCGAAAAAGTCGTCGCACACCGATTCCGGCACCGCGCCCGAGTCGACGCCGAGCCGGCCTCGGATGTGCGCGCGCATGAAGTCCGGCACGCCCTCGCCCGGGGGAACCAGGTCGCGGTTGCGCAAGACCAGCTGATTCGGCGCGTCCTCCGCGACATAGCCGACGTTCACCTGGACATACGGCTCGACCGGGCGCGCCTGTTGCCGGTCGGCGAGCGCGCCGCGCAGGCCTTCGGTGAGCGGCCCGACGATGTTGCCGTCCGTGGCGTACACCAGCGGCCGATCCCCGCCGCGGTCGTAACCGCGCGGCAAGAAGACGCTCACCGCGAACCGGGCGCCGACCGCGGCCGAGTCGATCTCGAAGTACTCGGCGGGCATCGTCACGAGACTCCCTGGGCGTTCAGCGCGGTCCACGTACGGTGCGTTCGGCCGCGCAGCACCCGGCCGAACGCCGAGCCGGTGAGATGGCATTGCGCGGCGACCGCGTCGGGGTCGCCCTCCAGTTCGCCCATGATCCGGTCGCGGGTGCGGACGCCCAGTTCGGCGTCCACCTCGAAGACCAAGGAAACCTCGTTGTCGGTGAGCTGCGCCGGGCAGTGCAGCACGTCGCCGAGGATCATCGCGCGCTGGTGTCCCGACGACACCACCAGCGAGCAGTGGCCCGGGGTGTGGCCGGGCGTCGCGACAACGGATACGCCGGGCGCGACGACACTGCCGTCCGAAACCGCGTCGACCCGTCCTTCGAGCGCATCCAGCGCGCCGCCCGGGCCGACTGCCGCCATCGGGTGGTCGCCGAGGGACTGCCAGTACTCGACTTCGCGTTCGCCGACGAGGTGGCGTGCGTTGCCGAAGGTCAGTTTCCCGTCCTGAGCGGTCCAGCCGACGTGGTCGATGTGCAGGTGCGTGTAGAAAACCGTGTCGATGTCTTCGGGAGCCAAACCCTCCTCGCGGAGGCTGGTGAGCAGCCGCCCGGAGCGGAACACGCCGTCCGCGGCGGGGAAGTCGACGGTGTGGTCGCCGAACCCGAGGTCGACGAGGATCTTGCGATCGCCCGTGCGGATCAGGAACGTGCCGAGGGAGAGCAGGAGCTTGCCGTCGGCGTCGAAGAGTTCCCGGTGCGCGTTCCACAGCTCCGGAGTGCCGGCCGGGAACAGCGCGGTCTCCGAGACGCTGGCCTCTCCGTCGGGCAGGTAGGTGATGCTGATGTCGCCGACGGCGATCGTTTCCCGGGGCGAAACCTGTGCGGACATCGTTGTCCTTTCGTTCGTCAGGCGGAGTGGACGATGACGCCGCGGAGGTTCCGGCCCGCTTTCAGGTCGTCGAACCCGGCGGCGACGTCGTCGAGGGCGTAGCGGGTGGTGATCAGTTCTTCGAGCTTCAGCGCGCCCTGGCGGTACATCTCCAGCTGCGCCGGGATGTCCGCAGTCGGCGAACTCGCGCCGAACAGCGAACCTTGCAGACGCTTTTGGTAGAGGACGAGTTCGTGCAGGTTGAAATCGCCGTCGCGGACGAAGCTCTCGCCCAGCCCGACCGCGACGCATGTGCCGGCCTTGCGGACCGCTTCGAGTCCCTCGCCGAGGTGCCGGCCGGTCACGACGCCGACGGTGACGATCGCCGCATCGGCGCCTTGCCCGTTGGTCATCGACCGGGCCAGTTCGGTGGCCTCGTCCATGTCCGCGACCGCGTGGGCCGCACCGAGCTTCAGCGCGGATTCCCTTTTGAACGCAACGGGATCGACCGCGATCACGGCGGCGGCGCCGGCGTGCGCGGCACCCTGAACGGCGTTGATCCCGATGCCGCCGATGCCCATCACGATCACGACGTGCCCGGGGCGGACAGCAGCGGAGTTGACCGCCGCTCCCCATCCGGTGCCGACGCCGCAGCCGGTCAGGCACGCGACCTCGAGCGGGATGTCCGGATCGATCTTGATCACCGACGAGGTGGAGACCGTGGTGTGCTCGCAGTAGGTCGAGAGCCCGGCCATCTGGCCGACCGGCTGCCCGTCGAGGGAGAGCCGGAATGACGCCGGGTCCTCCGGCCGCGCGCCGGTGCCGAGCGAGGCGCCGAGGTCGCAGAGGTTCTGCAGGCCGCGGGCGCAGAACCGGCACCGGCCGCAGACCGGGAGGAAGGAGAACACGACGTGGTCGCCCTCGGCGAAGCCCGTCGTTCCCGGCCCGACCGCCTCGACGATTCCGGCCCCTTCGTGCCCGCCGGCGAACGGCAGGATCGGCGGGGTCTGGTCGCCGGTCGCGAAATGGTCGTCGGAGTGGCACAGGCCGCTCGCGACCATCTGCACCCGCAGCTCGCCCTGTCGCGGGTCCTCGACCTCCAGCTCCACGACCTCGTACCGGCCCGGCGTTTCCCGCAGCACCGCTCCGCGGGTCAGCACCCGACCACCGCACCCCGATGTGCGTTCATCGTTTTCGGCCTCCTGTTTCCGGCAGCACGAAACAGCACTCGCGAGTGCCGTGAAATGCGAAGTCACAGATTTCTTGCTGCGGTTTCGATGCTAGGCAGGTCACCCGGCGGGAATCAATTCGGAATCTCCGAAGCGGCAATTCGGGGAACGGAAACCCGTCCCGTCAGCGGCCCAGCCCGACAGCCGGGCGCCAAGGTACGTGAGGGGAACCCTGAGGGAATGAACTGCGCCCCGGAAGTTGGACTGGGAATCTGGTTCCGGCTGGCGGGGAGTGTGTTGGTTGTAT
>NZ_JBHUKS010000025.1:0-4264 GCF_042684085.1 Amycolatopsis silviterrae | reverse complement strand
GGACGTCCCACGCCGATCCGGATCGGCGTCGTACAACGACTCCACATCCCAGCCGCGATCCTCGGGGAAGCCCGAAATCGCGTCGACGCCTTCGGCCACCAGCTGCCAGAAGCTTTCCGGGGAATCGACACCGCCGGGATAACGGCACCCCATGCCGACGATCACGATCGGATCGTCCTCGACCGGGGCGGGCGCCGGTGTCTGCGACCGGACCGGGTCCGCTCCCCCGAACAGCGTGTCGAGCAGGTGTCCGGCCAGTGTCTCCGGAGTCGGGTAGTCGAAGACCAGCGTCGCGGGCAGCCGCAGTCCGGTGGCGGTGCCGAGCCGGTTGCGGAGTTCGACGGCGGTCAGCGAATCGAAGCCGAGATCGCGGAACGCGCTGACCGGGTCGATCTCGCCGGACCCGGCGTGGCCGAGCACGGCCGCGGCCTGCGCCCCCACCAGCTCCAGCAGCTCGCCGCGCCGCTCGACCTCGCCGAGGCCGGTCAGCCGCCGGAGCAGCCCGGCCGCCCCGGCCCGCCGGGCCGGGGCCCGGATCAGGCCGCGCAGCAGCGCCGGAATTTCTTCCTGGGCGCGCAGTGCCGGAAGGTCGAGACGGGCCGGGACGACGACCGCCGCGCCGCAGGCGAGCGCCGCGTCGAACAGTTCGGCTCCCCGCTCCGCCGACAGCGGCGGGACGCCGGTGCGGGCGATGCGCTCCAGGCCGGCCTCGCCCAGGTGACCGGTCATGCCGCCGCTGCCGGACCACGGCCCCCAGGCGAGGGAGACCCCCGGGAGTCCTTCGGCGCGCCTGCGTCGCGTCAGCGCGTCGAGGAAAGCGTTGCCTGCGGCGTAGTTTCCCTGTCCGGCGTTGCCGAAGACACCGGCGATCGAGGAGAACACCACGAATGCCGACAGCGGGATGTCCCGGGTCAGCTCGTGCAGGTGCCACGCGGCGTCGACCTTCGGCCGCAGGACAGTGTCCATCCGCTCCGGCGACAGCGAACCGATCACGCCGTCGTCGAGGACGCCCGCTGTGTGCACGACCGCCGTCAGCGGATGCTCCCGCGGAATCGCCGACAGGACGTCCGCCAGTGCCGCGCGATCAGACACGTCACAGGACTCGACGCACACGTCCGCGCCGAGGCCGGCAAGGTCCGCGATCAGCTCCGCTGCTCCCTCGGCCGCCGGGCCGCGCCGGCTCAGCAGCAGCAGGCGCCTTACGCCGCGCTCCGCGACGAGGTGCCGGGCGAAGACGGCGCCGAGACCGCCGGTGCCGCCGGTCAGCAGCACGGTTCCGTTCTCGTCCCAGCTCTCGGCCGGTGTTTCGGCGGCGACGCGGACGAGACGTCCCGCGAGCACCGCCCCTTCACGCACGACCACCTCGGGTTCCGCGGAGCACAGCGCGGACGCCAGCAGCTCGGCCGGTTCGCCGCCGCGGCTGGTGGGGCGGTCGAGGTCGACCAGTCCGAACCGTCCCGGGTTCTCCCCCTGCGCCGAGCGGACGAGTCCCTGGACCGCGGCCGCGGCGAGGTCTTCGCCGGAGTTCGCGCCGCGGCTGACGAAGACCAGCCGGGCATCGGCGAACCGTTGCCCGGCGAGCCACTCCTGGAGCAGCGCCAAGGCTTCCGCGGTCGCGGCGCGCACCTGCTCGGGTGTCCCGCCGGGCGCGGCCGCCAGCGACGCCAGCACCGGTCCGGCCGGGGCGCCGAGCGAGGCCAGCTCGGCGTGCGCTTCGGCTGGGAACCCGGCCGCCCGCAGCGATTCGGCGAGTCCGAGCGGATCGGGGCCGAGCACGATCGGGGTGCCGAGCCCGGCGGCACCGGCCGCCTCCAGCGGAACCCAGTCGAGGCCGAAGAGCGAATCACGGTCCACAGCGGCGCGGCCGAACTGCTCGGCGGAGAGGACGCGGGCGCGCATCGCGCCGACCGACGCGACGGGGGCGCCCGTCTGGTCGGTGACGGCGATCGCTGTCGAGCCGTCGGCGCCTCGGCCGAGTTTGACGCGGATTTCCGCGGCTCCCCGGGCGTGGACCGACACGTCGGTCCACGAGAAGGGCACCGACCGTCGCGACGGATCGTCCGCGGGCCTGCCGTCGAACGCGCCGGCCTGCAGGCACGCGTCGAGCAGCGCGGGATGCAAGCCGAACGCCGCCGCGCCCGAGTCCTCGGGGAGCGCCACTTCGGCGAAGACCTCGCCGTTCGAACGCCAAACCGCTTGCAAGCCCTGGAATATCGGACCGTACTCGAAGCCGTCCGCGGCGCGCTGCTCGTAGAAGTCGGCCAGCTCGACCGGTTCGGCACCCTCGGGCGGCCATTCGCCGTGCTGGCTGTCCGCGTGGTGCTCGTCGACTGCCAGCGCCCCGGCGGCGTGGCGGGTCCACGGCCCGTCTTCCGCGCCTGCGGACCGCGAGTAGACGTGCACCGCGCGCCGGCCGGACTCGTCCGGTGCCTCGACCGCGACCTGCAGCTGCACACTGTCCTGTTCGGACAGGACCAGCGGAGCCGCGAGCGTCAGTTCTTCGACCCGGCCGCAGCCGACCTCGTCGCCTGCCCGGACCGCCAGTTCCAGCAGCGCGGTCCCCGGCACGAGGACCCGGCCGAGCACGACATGGTCGGACAGCCACGGATGCGTGCGGACTGAAAGACGGCCGGTGAACAGCACCGTCCCGGAGCCGGCGACCCGCACGGCCGCGCCCAGCAGCGGGTGTTCCGGGACGCCGAGCCCGGCGGCGCGGACGTCGCCGGGCGAGGTTCCCGCGCCGGACGGCCAGAAGCGCCGGTGCTGGAAGGCGTAGGTGGGCAGCTCGACCCGCCGCGCGCCGGGGAACAACGACTGCCAGTCCGCTTCGGCCCCGTGCACATGCAACCGAGCCAACCCCTGGAGCGCCGAAAACTCCTCCGGACGATCCTTGCGCAGCAACGGAACCACGACCGCGTCGTCCGGCGCCGACAGCCGCACCATTCCCGACAGCACGCCGTCGGGACCCAGCTCGGCGAACTTCGTCACGCCCTCGCCGGTCAGCGCGCCCACGGCGTCGGAGAACCGCACCGGCTCACGCACCTGCCGGACCCAATACTCGGGCGACTCCCATTCGCCCGAGACCACCCGGCCGGTCACCGTCGACACCGCCGCGATCCGCGCCGAGCCGAACGACAGCCCCGACACCACCGCCCGGAACTCCGCCAGCATCGGCTCCATCAACGGCGAATGGAACGCATGACTCACCTTCAGCCGCGACGACCTGCGGTCCGCCAGCGCCGCCGCCACCGCCAGCACCTCGGCCTCGGCGCCCGACACCACTACCGACTCCGGGCCGTTCACCGCCGCGATCGACACCCCGTCGCCCAGCAGCGGCCCGACCTCCGCCTCCGTCGCTTCGACAGCCGCCATCGCCCCGCCCGGCGGCAGTTCGCCCATCAACCGGGCACGGGCCGACACCAGCGCACCCGCGTCCGCCAGCGACAACACCCCCGCCGCATGCGCCGCCGCCACCTCACCGATCGAATGACCGGCCACGAAATCCGGACGCAGGCCCCAGGACTCCGTCAACCGGAACAACGCCACCTCCACCGCGAACAACGCCGGCTGCGCCCATTCCGTCCGCACCAGCAATTCGGCGTCCTCGCCCCACATGACCTCCCGCACCGGACCGTCCAGCAGCGCCACAACCCCGTCGAACGCCTCCGCGAACACCGGGAACCGCGCATACAACTCCCGCCCCATCCCCAGCCGCTGCGCACCCTGACCGGAAAACACGAACGCCGTCTTCCCGCCGATCACCGAACCCTCGACGACCGGCTCCGACGGCTCCCCCGCCGCCAGCGCGGCCAGGTCCGGCGCGGAGTCCGGGGAGGTCAGCACGACCGCCCGGTGGTCGAACATGGTCCGGCCCGCGGCCAGGGAGAAGCCGATGTCCAGCCGGGAGGCGGCCAGGCCGGACGCGCGCAGCCGACCGGCCTGAGCGCGCAAAGCGTCCGGGGTCTTGCCCGACAGGAGCCAAGGGACCAGATCCGGTTCGGCCTCGGGCGCGGGCCCGGGCACTGGTGTTCCTTGTTCGAGGACGAGGTGCGCATTCGTCCCGCTGATCCCGAACGACGACACCGCCGCCCGCCGCGCACGACCGGTCTCCGGCCACGGAACCTGCTCCGCCAGGAGCGCCACCGCTCCGCTGTCCCAGTCCACATGCGACGACGGCGTCCCCGCATGCAACGACTCCGGCACCACCCCGTGCCGCATCGCCAGCACCATCTTGATCACCCCGGCCACCCCCGCAGCCGCCTGC
>NZ_JBHUKS010000024.1:237636-263060 GCF_042684085.1 Amycolatopsis silviterrae | reverse complement strand
GAAGGTGGCCCTCACGGACACGGGGCTGCCGTGAGGGCCACCTTCACGGACGTCGGGGTGGGAATTCGGTCCGGACGGCGGGCGTTGGCGTGATCGTGGACGTTCCGATTTCCGTGCTGGACCGCTCGCCCGTGCGGCGTGGTCGGGGGACTGCGCAGGCGGTCCGGGACACCGTCGCGTTCGCGCGGGACATCGAAGCGCTCGGCTACCACCGGTTCTGGGTTTCCGAGCACCACGGCGTGCCGGGTGTCGCCGGGTCCGCGCCTGCGGTGCTCGCGGCAGCCGTCGCGTCCGCGACCTCGACGATCCGGGTCGGGTCCGGCGGCGTGATGCTGCCCAATCACCGGCCGCTCGTGGTCGCTGAGCAGTTCGGGATCCTGGAGTCCTTGTTCCCGGGGCGGATCGACCTCGGGCTCGGGCGGTCGGTCGGGTTCATCGAGCCGGTGCGCCGGGCGCTCGGCCAGGGCAAGGACGCGGCCGACGGGTTCGACGGTCAGGTTCGCGAGCTTCTCGCGTACTTCCGCGGCGAGCAGGACGGTGTGCACGCCATCCCGGCCGAAGGGCTGTCGGTGCCGGTGTATCTGCTGGCGACAGGGGCGGGCGCGGATCTCGCGGCCGGGCTCGGGTTGCCGCTGGTGATCGCTCCGGCGCACGGGCAGCGGGCGATGGTCGAGGCGATTTCCCGGTACCGCGAGACGTTCCGGTCCGATGTGGACGATCCACATGTCGTCGTGTCGACAGCCGTCGCGGTGGCGGACACCGCGGAGGAAGCCCGGCGGCTGCTGGTGCCGGAGGCTTGGTCCACTGTGTACTCGCGCAGCCATGGCGTGTTCCCGCCGCTTTCGCCCGCGGACGAGATTCTGGCGCTCCCGATGACCGAACGGGAGCGCCGCCGGCTGGACGACACTCTCGCCGGGCAGATCAGCGGCACTCCGGACGAGGTCGGCGCGCGGCTCGCGGACCTGGTCGCCGCGACTGGTGCTGACGAACTGCTCGTCAGCACCAGCACCTACGACCCGGCCGCGCGTGTCGAATCGTTCGCCGCGCTCGCTCGCCTCGCGGATCTGCCTGCGGCGGAACGGCTTCCGGCCTAGCCGAGCACGATCGGCAGCTGCTCCGCCAGCGCGCCCAGCGCCGCCTTCTCGTCCTCGGTCGCGGCCCGGCGGCCGGTCGCCACCAGGAGCGCGGTCCGGTCGTCCAGCGACGGCGGCAGCGGCGAACCCAGTGCGGCCTCCACTGTCTTTCGGGTCTCTGCCAGGCATTCCGCGTCCGGACCGTCCACTCCGGACAGATGCATGACCAGGTCGAGGTGGTGCAGCGTCGCTTCCACGACGTAGGTTTCGAAATAGTCCGCGACCGTCATGACGTAGTCGCGGGTTTCGACCCTCGACGCCGGGTCCGCGAGCTTCGCCGCGCGGCCCGCTGCCTGGGCCAGGTCGTCGAGGTGGTGCGCCAGCCAGGCAGTGGTGCCGTAGGCGACCGCCGCGCGGCGGGTGAACAGGCCGTCCTCGTTCATGCCGGTCGGCAGGTCGGTGCCGAGTTCCCAGTACTGGGCGGCGGTGTGCGTCGGCTCGGCTTCGGTGGGCGTCGCGAGCGTGATCAGGATGTCCTGCGCGTCGATGACCAGGTGGAACACCAAGTCCTGCACCAGCCAGCCGGTGCAGCCCGACGGGATCAGCCACTGCTCGTCTTCGAGTGATTTGACGGCGTTCTGAAGAGCGTTCCAGGAGCGGAAGAAGAGGTCCACGACGGCACCTTAGCGATCACGAACCCCCTCGGCACCCGGTTTTACAGCCGCAGCAGAAGCTCGGTGAGCAGGCGCTGCGCCGGATCGGTCAGGTCGATGCCGGACACCTCGGACGCCCGCCGCACCCGGTACCGCACGGTGTTCGGATGGATGTTCAGCGACCGGGCCGCCGTGCGGACGTCGCCGAAAGCGTTCAGGTACGCCAGCACCGCGGGGATCAGGATGTCGCCGTGGTCAGCGTCGTGGGCGCGGAGTTCGGCGAGCCGGGGATCGCGCAGCCGAGGCTGATCTCCCAAGTACGCCAACACTTCCGACAGCAACACGTCCGCCCGGACGTCGGCCAGCGACGCGACGTCGGACGGCCAATGCCCGCGCGTCATCGCCATCAGCACCCGGTCGGCGTCGCCCCTTGACGACGCCGCGTCTGAAAGCCTCGGCACCACCCCGCCGAGAGCAGCGCGGACCGGCGTGTCGAGGTGTTTCCTTGCTGCGCCAACGATTTCCTTCGCCAGAGCCAGCACGGCGGCGTCCGAATGCTCCGGCAGATCCGGCAGCAGCGCGTACACCCGGCCGCCGAGCACGCTCACGAGCGCGGTTCGCCGGTAAGCCGCGGTGTGGACGGCGATCAGGTGCACCAGTTCGGCCCGGCGCAGCAACCGGTCCGACGCGGCGGTGGCCTGCTGCCGAGCGAGCGTGAACGCCAAAACCTGTGCTGGGCGCGCCGGATCCGCACCGATGTCGTCCGCGACGGACTCGGCGTCGACGCGTGCTTCCAGCAGCCCGGCGAGCAAATCCTCGCGCAGCCGCAGTTGCGGATCGGGCAGGGTTCGCGCGCGGATCAGTTGCGGCGCAAGGGTTCGGCTCGCGCCGAGCAGCGCCACCTCGGCCTGCTCGGTCAGCGGCTGCGCGCCTTCCTGCACCCAGATCGTGCCGAGCGGCTGCGATCCCGCGTGAATCCCGGCGGCGATGCGGCGGCGGATCCCCAGTTCGGGCCGCTCGTCCACGCGCACGATTCCTTCGCCAGCCCGCAGGCGCTGGTAGACGCCCCATTCGCGGAGGATCGCGAGGTACCGTTCCGGCCCTTCGCGGCCCAGGATCGACAGCCGCCGCAGTTCGTCGACCTCGTCGCCGGCCCGGGAGTACGCGAGCACGCGGCTCGCCGTGTCCTCGATGCTGACCAGGCCGCCGGTGAGCGTCGCGACCGTCTGGGCCAGCGCGAACAGGTCGCCGAGCACCTCGCCGTTCTCCGCTTCGCCACCGGCTCGGGCCGCGTCGACCACGCCCCGCGCGAGCGCTTCGACTTGCTCCCACCGTGCCTCCGCGCCGACGGTGAGCAGCGCGACGCCAGCGTCCGCCGCGACATCCGTGCCGCCTTCGCCCTTCACCGCCACCGCGGCCGCCCTGCCGCGTCCGGCCGCCCGGATCGCTGCGGCCGCCGACCGGCCCCGCGCGCCGATCACCAGGACGAGGTCGCCGGGGTGCGTTTCGGGTGGGTCCTCGGGATCGAGGATCACCACGTCCTGCACCGGAACGCCCAGTCCGCGCGGGGCGACGAGCACCCGGACGAGGGGCTCGCCGAGCGTCGCGAGCACGTGCCGCAGCGAGGTTCCGGCGAACGGTTCAGCGGCCGTCACTGCGTAGGCCGATCGGACAAAACCATATGGGCGATTCTAGCCGCTTGAACAAACCCCTGGACGCCGCGCAGCGTTATCTTTCGGGCATCCGACGAGTAAGCCAACGAGGGAGCCGCCGTGGACGCCGTGACCCAGACCCCCGCCCCGAAGAACGAGCCGGTGCTGACGTACGCGCCGGGCAGCGCCGAGCGCGCCGAGCTGGAGGGTGCGCTGAAGAAACTGGGTCAGGCCGGTCCCGTTGACCTGACGGTCACCGTCGGCGGCGAGCAGCGCGCGGGCGGCGGCGAGAAGATCGACGTTGTCCAGCCGCACAACCACAGCCACGTCCTGGGCACCATCCAGAGCGCCACGAAGCAGGACGCGACTGACGCGATCGCTGCTGCCGCGAAGGTCGCTCCGGAGTGGCGCGCGCTGTCCTACGACGACCGCGCGGCCATCCTGCTGCGCGCCGCTGACCTGCTGACCGGCCCGTGGCGCGCGAAGCTGAACGCGGCCACCATGCTCGGCCAGTCGAAGACCGCGACGCAGGCCGAGATCGACTCCGCGTGCGAACTCGCCGACTTCTGGCGCTTCAACGTCGCGTTCGGCCGAAGCATCCTCGACCAGCAGCCGGTCAGCTCGCCAGGCGTGTGGAACCGGATGGAGCACCGTTCGCTCGAGGGCTTCGTGTACGCGATCACCCCCTTCAACTTCACCGCCATCGCCGGCAACCTGCCCACCGCGCCCGCGCTGATGGGCAACACCGTGCTGTGGAAGCCGTCGCCGACGCAGAGCTTCGCCGCGCACCTGACCATGCGGCTGCTCGAAGAGGCGGGCATGCCGCCGGGCGTGATCAACCTGCTGCCGGGAGACGGCAAGGCCGTCTCCGAGGTCGCGCTGACGCACCGCGACCTGGCGGGCATCCACTTCACCGGCTCCACCGCCACCTTCCAGCACCTGTGGGGCACTGTCGGCGCGAACATCGCCGGCTATCGCAGCTACCCGCGTCTCGTCGGCGAGACCGGCGGCAAGGACTTCGTGCTCGCGCACCCGTCCGCCGACATCGACGTGCTTCGCACGGCGCTCGTCCGCGGCGCCTTCGAGTACCAGGGCCAGAAGTGCTCCGCTGCTTCGCGTGCGTACGTGCCGCGCAGCATCTGGGAGCAGATGAAGGACGGCCTTGCGTCCGAGACCGCCGCGATCAGCTACGGCGACGTCACCGACCTGTCGCACTTCGGCGGCGCGGTGATCGACCGTCGTGCCTTCGACAAGCACGCCGCGCTCTTCGAGCGCGTTAAGAACGACAGTGAGGTCGAGGTCCTCGTCGGCGGCACTGCGGACGACAGCGTCGGCTACTTCGTGCAGCCGACCGTCCTCGTCTCGACGAACCCGAAGCACGAAATCTTCAGCACCGAGTACTTCGGCCCGATCCTGTCGGTGTACGTGTACGACGACGCTGAGTTCGACTCTGTGCTGCAGTTGGTCGACGAGACCGCTTCGTACGCCCTGACCGGTGCCATCATCGCGAACGACCGCACGGCTGTCGCCAAGGCGTCGCAGGCGCTGCGGTTCGCGGCGGGCAACTTCTACGTCAACGACAAGCCGACCGGCGCTGTCGTCGGCCAGCAGCCGTTCGGCGGGGCGCGCGCCTCCGGCACGAACGACAAGGCCGGCTCGGTCTTCAACCTGCTCCGCTGGACGAGCCCGCGCTCGATCAAGGAGACGTTCGTGCCGCCGACCTCCGTGCGCTACCCGCACCAGGGCTGAGAAGGAGACGCCACCATGCTGCGTGCCCCGTTGCTCGCCGCCGCTCGTTCGAAGCGGATGCGCGCGCTGATCGAAGCGGTTCCGGTCACCCGCTCCGTGGTGCGCCGGTTCGTGTCCGGCGCGGCTACCGCCGACGCCGTGCGCGCCGCGCGGGAACTCGCCGCCGACGGCCGGAAGATCACCATCGACCACCTCGGCGAAGACACCACCGACGCCTCACAGGCCACCGCCACCGTGCAGGCGTACGAGGAATTGCTGACGGCGCTGTCCGAACAGGGCCTCGCCAAAGGCGCGGACGTTTCGGTGAAGCTGTCTGCAGTCGGGCAGTTCCTGCCTGGCGACGGCGAAGGCGTCGCACTCGAGAACGCGCGGAAGATCTGCGCGGCGGCCGACGCGGTCGGCGCGACGGTGACGCTCGACATGGAGGACCACACCACCACGGACTCGACGCTCGGCATCCTCCGCGAGCTGCGCGCCGAGTACCCGTGGGTCGGCGCGGTGCTTCAGGCCTACCTGCACCGCACCGAGCAGGATTGCCGCGAGCTGTCCGGTCCCGGGTCGCGCGTGCGGCTGTGCAAGGGCGCTTACGCCGAGCCGGAATCGGTGGCGTTCCAGGACAAGGCTGAGGTGGACAAGTCGTACGTGCGCTGCCTGCGCGTACTGATGGCGGGCAAGGGCTACCCGATGGTGGCCTCGCACGACCCCCGGATGATCGCGATCGCAGGCAAGCTCGCCGCCGACGCCGGCCGCGCGACCGGCGACCACGAGTACCAGATGCTGTACGGCATCCGGCCCGAGGAGCAGAAGCGCCTGGCCGCCGAAGGCGAGACCGTGCGCGTGTACGTGCCGTGCGGCGACGAGTGGTACGGCTACTTCATGCGCCGGCTGGCCGAGCGGCCGGCGAACCTCGCGTTCTTCCTGCGCGGGCTCGTCACCCGGTCCTGAACCAGCGCGAAGGCCCGGCACCCTGGTGGGTGCCGGGCCTTCGTGTTTTCCCCGGGTTGTGCGCCTGTGGTGGCTGGTTCAGGCCTGCTCGGCTTCTTGCGCGGCCGCGGCCTTGCGCACCTCGTCCATGTCGACCTCGCGGGCCTGGCGGATGAGGTCTTCCAGCGCGGCTTCCGGGAGCGCGCCGGGCTGGGCGTAGATGAGGGTCTTGTCGCGGATCACCGCGAGCGTCGGGATCGAGCGGATGTTGAACGCGGCGGCGAGCTGCTGCTCGGCCTCGGTGTCGACCTTGGTGAAGGCGATGTCGCCGTGCTTTTCCGACGCCTTCTCGAACACCGGTGCGAACTGGCGGCACGGGCCGCACCAGCTCGCCCAGAAGTCGATCAGCACGAACTCGTTGTCGGTCACGGTCTGGTCGAAGTTCTCCGCGGTCAGTTCCACTGTGCTCATGGGTGGTCCAACGAACGAGCCGGGTGGGGAATTCCCGGGGGCGGGGTAGCGTCCTGGGTGATTGTTCGCGCTGTGATCGTTCGCGCTGTCGTGGAGGCTGGTGTGGCTGACGGGATCTTGGGACGCATCGACGAGCTGATCGCCGAGGAGAAGGAGCTGCGGGGGAGGGCCATCGGGGTCGGGCTGTCCTCCGACGACCGGGAACGCCTGCGGCGGGCCGAGGAGGAACTGGACCAGTGCTGGGACCTGCTGCGGCAGCGGCGGGCCCGGATCGAGTTCGACGACGACCCGGACGAGGCCTCGGTCCGGTCCGTGGGCGAGGTCGAGGGCTACCGGCAGTAGCAGTCAAAGGCTAACTGTTAGCTTTTGGCAACCGGGCACACTTTGTGGCTGATAGCATCCGCGGATGACTGAGCCGTCCGGGCGGCGCGAGCGCAAGAAAGCTGCGACCCGCCAGAAGATCGCCGACACCGCGCTCCGGCTGTTCCTCGAGCGCGGGTACGACGAGGTGGGCATCCGGGACATCGCGGCCGAGGCCGACGTCGCGGTGACCACGGTCTTTTCGCACTTCGCCTCCAAGGAGGCGCTGGTGTTCGAGCAGGACTCGAACTTCGAGGACAGTCTTCGCGGCGCGGTCTCCGGGCGGGCCCCGGAGGAGCCGTTGATCCCGGCCTTGCGGGACGAGATCCAAGCGCTCGTGGCGCACTGCACGGCGGACAGCGCCGCGCCGGTCTGGCGGATGATCGACGGATCGCCCGCGCTGCGCGAGTACGAGGACTCGATGCGGCTGCGGCACGCGGAGTCGCTGGCGGCGGCGATGGCGGCCGACCCCGGGCTGGGGCGGACTCCGACGGCGTGCCGGGCGATCGCCCGGTTCGTGGTCGACGCCTATTCGGTGGCGCGGGAGGCGGCCGATCCGGAGGCCGCCGTGGACGAGGTTTTCCGGATGATCGAGGCGGCCTGGGCGGCGGCCAGCCCGGTCGCGTCCCGTTAGGACGGTCGGCGCTCGTCTGGGGCAAGTCCGGGTCGCTCAGTGCGTGACCAGTCCCAGCACCGCGTTCAAGTTCTGCACGGTTCCCTGGTGTGGCAACAGGGTGCCGCCACAGGCCATCGGCGTGCATCCGGCCGGCGCGTCCGGACCGATCGCCAGCGAACCCAGCGTGACGGCGGGGTCGAGGAACTGCCCGGGCTGGATGTCGAAGTTGAAATTCTGCCGATACGGCCCGGGGTCCGGCAGCCGCGGCCGCACGAACGACTGGCCCAGCAGGCGCAGGAACTCGTGGTACAGCTCGCTGTCGGGGCTGGCGCTGATCAGCGTCTGCGGGTCGAGGCTGACGTCGCCCAGCACGCCGGTCCACGTGACCACCAGGTTCAGGCTGGGCACGACGAAGTTGTTCTGCTGCAGGAAGCCGACCATCGCGTACGCGTCGCTGGGCAGGGCCGCCAGCGGCACGGCGGGATAGACCTTGCGCGAGGGGAGGGAGGGGCCGACGCACGGCGCGTGGTTCACCCAGACGAGGTAGCCGTAGCAGGCGTTGGTCGCCGACGGGGCGCGGAGCTGGTCGAGGTACGAGGAGGACACGACCCGGCGGTCGTTCCAGCTGCCGCCGTTGACGAGGAGGAGGCCGAGCCTGGCCAGATCGTCGGGCGGCAGGTAGAGGTTCGCGAATCCGTAGGTGTGGCCGGCCCGATCGCGCAGCCAGACGTGATCGTGCGAGCCGATGCCGATCGGGTCGAACAGGTTCCGCTGCGCGAAGGCCTGGAAATCCTCGCCGACGGCGCGTTCGACCACATACGCCAGCAGATCGGGACCGCGCTGGCTGTACTCGAAGTAGGTGCCTGGGGCATGGGTGATCGGCAACGCCATCGCCTGGCCGACGACGTCTGTGTCAGCGCCGGCGACCGACGCTCCGACGTCGGAGACGATGGCCTGTTTCAGCCCGGACGTCTGAGTGAGCAGATCCCGCACTGTGATCGCGCGGTGCGCGGCGTCCCCGACGCCCGCGGGGAGATACCGCCCGATCGGGGCCGCCAGGTCGAGTCTGCCCTGGTCGCGCGCGATACCGGCGACCAGCGCCACGACACTCTTGGTCGAACTCCAGATGTTCCACGGGACGCCGCCCGTGAGCGGGTTCAGCCTGCCCGCCGCGACGAGGCAGTTATTGCGGTGCACCTGTACGTTCAGGCGCAGACGCGACTGCGCGAAGTCCATCGCCCGCGCCAGCTTGGCCGGATCGAACCCCTCCGCCGCGGGCGAAGCCGAGGTCGTGGCCGCTCCGGCGCCTGGCAGCGCGCACTCCGGCATTGCTTCCGTGGCGCCGGCCGGAGCGGTCCCCGTCCCGGTCAGCGTCGCCGCCGTAACCGTCGCCGCCAGCAGGGCCGGCAAGCTGCGCCACCATCGCATCAGGGCCTCCTTGCCCGGTGATCCGCCCAGAGTTTGACTCGGAGTTAAACACCGAGTGGGGCATGATGCCAATCGTGGCTTCCCTCGATGCTCCGACCGGGCGACGCGGCAAAGGCTCCCGGCCATCCGACGGACAACTGCTCGACGGGGCGTGCGCGGTGTTCGCCGCCCGCGGGTACGCGGCCGCCGGAATGGACGCCATCGCCGAGGCGGCCGGTTGCACGAAGCCGACCCTGTACGCGCATTTCGCCTCGAAACAGACCATCTACCTCGCCGTGCTGCGTCGCGAGGCCGAGCAGTTGAAGCAATGGCTTTTCGCCGCTTACGACAAAGCCGAAGGGCTGCACATCCACGAGCAGATCCGAGCCGGAATGGCCGCGATCTTCGATTACGCCAAGGCGCACCCGGACGGGTTGCAACTCGTCATGGGCACCGAAGGCGAAGGACATCTGGCTGTGTGGCGGCAATTCACCGACGACATCATCAGCCGCGTCGCCGATCTGATTCGCACGAACCTCGCCCGTTACGGCTACAAGCCCGGCCCCGAGGTGGCGCCCTTGGCCGCTATGACGGTCGGGACCGCGATTTTCGCGATCCTGCATACGTATCGCAACCATCCTGGCGATCCGGAGTTCGTTCTCGATCTCACTACCGAATACGCCGAACGCGGTCTCCGGCAACTGGCTGACCCCCTTGGTCCGAGCCCGGAGATCTGAACGGACCGTGAGCCGCGCGGCTGGGCGACTACGGTCGCGGAAACGCGGAGCAGCACGCGGGTGCGGCCACTACACCGGCGTCAGTGGTCCCGTCGCACCGTTCATCCAGGTTGCCCCTCGCTGGCCGTGACAGATCGCGTGGTCGGTCACACGAGCGGGGGGAGCCGATCCCGCTGGGTCGGGTGATGCAGTGTCGAACAAGTGTTCGAGATACTGGTGAGGTGTTCGAAACGACTTCGGCGGGGCAGCCCCGGTCCCGCCATCCCAGACCACAGCGGGGCGAACGACTGTTCAGCCGGATCAGACGGCTGCTGCGCGCCGGATGGCGGCGATGTTTCGGCCGGGCGGAACCGCCTGGCCGGTGTGCTGCCGCTGAACTCGCACATCCCGATCCCGAGAAAGACAGTGCTGATCAGGCCGCTGAAGCCGCGATGGCCGCGAAGGGCACTGCCTGTCAGGCTGGCCGGTCCTCAGGCCGGGCAGAGAGTGCCGTTGTCCGGGACCTTGCCGTCGATCAGGAAGGACTGCGCGGCGGAGGTGACACAGGGGGACTGCCCCACCGCGCCGTGCGCGACGCCCTGCCAGGTGACGGTCACGGCGCTGGGCATCTGGTCCGCGGCCCGGGTGGTGCCGACTTGCGGCGTCACCGGGTCGGTGGCGGTCGCGGCGACCAGGATGGGCGGGGCACCCGGCGCGCCGCCCGGGGGCAGCGCTTCGCGGCGGACCGGCCAAGCGCCGCACCAGGCGAGTTCCTGTGCGATCGCCGCGCCGAACTGCGGGTACTTGGCGCGCATTCCCGTTCCGGCGCGATCCAGCTGGTCGGCGGGCAGCCGGGTGGTCGAGTCGTTGCACCGGGTCGCGATGGTGCCGCCGATGCGCGACGTGCGGCCGCGCACGTCGGCCACGATCGGATTCGCGAAGCCGGCCAGCGCGGTGATGTCGCCGTTCTTCGCGGCGGTCAGCGCGTCGGCGAGGGCGGGCCAGGCGGAACGGTCGGCGAGTCCTTGGTACACCGCGTAGGTCGCCACGCCCGGGCTCATCGTCACGCCGTCGTCAGTGTCCACCGGAGACGTGCGGAGGCGATCGGTCACCGTCTTCAGCGCGGTTTTCGCATCGCCCATCGGGCAGTTGCGGGCGGCGCAGTCCGCGGCGAAGGCGTCGAACGTCGCCTGCGCGCCGGCGGCCACCGCGTCGAGCACAGCCGCTCGGTCGGCACCCGGGTCCGGGATGCCGTCCAGCACCATGCGGCCCACCTGCGCCGGATAACGCACCGCGTACTCCGAAAGCACCTTCGAGCCGTCGCCGCGGCCCAGCGCGTTCAGCCGGTCAAGCCCCAGCTGTTTGCGCAGCTGGTCGAGATCGCCCGCGGTACGCCAGCTGTCCAGCGCGGTCTGCGCGGTGTCGAGGTCGAGCGCGCACTGCTGACCGGCCCGGCGAGCCGCGTCGAGCACGTCGCCGAGGCTGCCGTCCGCCGGGTCCGCACCCAGCAGCTCCGAACGCACTTCCAGCGGCACGCACTGCACCCCGCCGGACAGCCCGGTGCCGCGCCGGTCCACGCCGATCAGCGAGAACTTCTTCAGGAACTCCGGCGGCAGCTGCGTCGCCAGGCGCGCGGCGAACAGCGAACCGGGCTCGCCGCCGACGTCGTTCACCACCACCAGCGGGATCGGGCCGTCGCCCGCCTTGAGCACGAGGATGCGGGCGAGCAGGTGCTGCGAGTCGTCGGGCGCGTCGAGCGGGGACGTCATGCGGGCGCAGCTGACGTGCAGCGAATCGGGCAGCGCCGGGGCAGCCATCCGCTGGCGGGTGTCCGCGTCGCAGTTGGCCCAGCGCAGCGCGGATTTCTTGGGCTCGGCCAGCGGCGGCAGCGGCACCGCGGCGGTGCTCGGGGGAGGTGCGGCGGTGGCGCGCCCGTCGTTGTCGATCACGGCGGGCCGCACGGAGGGCCCGCTGGTGCACCCGGCGAGCAGGAGCACTCCCAGCGTCGCCGCCACCAGCCGGGCGCGCGAACGGAAACGGCTGGGGGAACGGCGGTGCACGGGCTGGTCCTCACGTCTGCTCGGCGGAACTCTCGGACGAGCTTGGCACGCCTGGTGTGGGAAGCCAGTGAGCGGGTCCCGCGGCGTGTCCGGTCCACGCTGGTCCGGGCGGCGCGGGCGGGGTCAGCGGGTCCGCACGACCTCGCCCCGGAACACCGCTGCCAGGTCGTAGCGCGCCGGCTCGTCCAGCTGTGCGTAGCCGCACGACGACGGCTCCCGGTCCGGCCGCCAGCGCGCGAACTGCGCGGTGTGCCGGAAGCGAGACGGATAGCCGCCTTCCGTGTGCTCGTACGAGACCTCCACCACGCGCTCCAGCCGCAGCGGCACCCACGGCTGTTCTTTCGAACGCCAGCGCGTGATGCCGCCCGGCACCCGCTGCCCTTCGCGGACCGCGTCGCCCAGCCACGGATGCCCTTCGCCGTCGGTGATGAGCGGGGCCAGTTCCTGTGCCAGCTCGCGGCGGCGCGCGACCGGGAACGAACCGACCACGCCGACGTGGTGCAGCAGCCCGTTCTCGTCGTACAGGCCGAGCAGGAACGAGCCGACCGCCTCGCCGGGTTCGCCGTCCACGTGCCAGCGCAGGCCCGCCAGCACGCAGTCCGCGGTGCGGGAATGCTTGTACTTGAACAAAACCCGTTTGCCCGGCGAATACGGCTCGTCCAGCGGCTTGCCGATCACGCCGTCCAGCCCGGCACCCTCGAACAGCTCGAACCAGTGCCGCGCGGTCTCCGGATCGGTCGTCGCCGGCGTCAGCGCGATGCCCGGCAGGGACTCAAGCCGTTCGCGGCGGGCCGAGGTCGGTTCCTCCACAAACGACTCGTCGCCCAGCGCGAGCACGTCGAAGGCCACGAACTGCGCGGGCGACTGATCGGCGAGCAGCTGGACGCGGCTCTCGGCCGGGTGGATGCGCTCGGTCAGCGCGTCGAAATCGAGCTTGCCGTCGCGCGCCACCACCAGCTCGCCGTCGAGCACCACCCGCTCCGGCAAGGATTCCCGCAGCGCGGCGAGGACCTCCGGGAAATACCGGTTCAGCGGCTTCTCCGCGCGCGACTGCAGGGTGATCTCGTCGCCGTCGCGGAAAACCAGGCAGCGGAACCCGTCCCACTTCGGCTCGAACAGCAGGCCGCCGGAATCGGGGATGGCTTTCGCCGGCTTCGCCAGCATGGGCTTGATCGGTGCCTGCACAGGGAGGGCCATGCGGGCATTCTGGGCGAAACGCGGGATCAGCGCACGCGTGCCGAGCCAGCCGTGTCGAGTTCGAGCCGCACCGCGGTCGGCAGCGTCGCGACGCCGAGCGATTCCCTGGCCCGCGTCAGCACATACGCGTCGAGGTCCTCCCACACTCGCCGGACGTCGGTGCCCTCAGTCAGCCAGAGCGTGATCCGCAACGCCGGTTCAGCCACGGTGCCGACCGACCGGACGCGGGCCCGGGTGACTCCGTCGAGGCTCTCCGTGTCCGCTTGCACGGCCCCGGCCAATGCTCCGGCGGTGACGGTCAGCTCCTCGCCGATCGTTTCGTCGAGCTTCAGGTCCGGACGGCGTTCTGGGCGCAGCGAACGGAAAAACCACCACAGTCCGAACACCAGCAGCAGCACTCCGAGCACGACCGCGCCGATCCGCGCGTACAGCGAGTGGTCGCGGAGCCAGCCGATCGCGATCGGGTCGAGCACCGGCCGGTGCCCGCGGAACTGCCCGAGCCACCCCATGCCGACCACCAGGGCACCAGCCCCGGCCAGCAACCCGAGCACGCCGACCAGAGAGGTCAGCGTGCGCTCAGCGCCGTGCGAACGGCCTTGCGCGCGACGCGCCGCGGAAGCACTCATCACCGGTCCTTCGGGGAGTCGACGACGACCGACACCTTCGGGCGACGCTGCAACGGGAGACCGTCCAGCACACCGGCGACGGTCTCCAGCAGCCGCGGCCGCAGCTGTTCCTCGTTTTCCAGACGGCTCGTGGCGCGCACGCGCACCCGGCGGGAGCTGGCCGTCACGGACGCGCCCCGCACGTTGTCCTCCGCGCGCACCGCCAGCCCGACGAGCCGCGCGAGCGCCCGCGGCGACGTGCTCACCGTGATGCCGTCGGCGGGGTCGGTCATCCGCACCGCGCGGTCGCCCGCGCCGAGCGCCAGCAAGAGGAGCACGAGCCCGGCGAGCACCGCGATCCCGGCGGCGATCCGCACCGGCGTGCTGGTCCAGTCCAGCTCGGCGACTTCGGTTTTCCACCGGGGCCACGGCACCAGCAGCGGCTCCTTGCCGGGCTGCCACCAGGACCACCCGACCTCGAGCGCCAGCAGCGCGCCGCCGACCGCGACGGCCAGACCGAGCACAGTGGACAGAAGACGGACGAGGACGCGCATCATCGCACCCTCGGCGGCACGTCCGGCAGCAGCGCGGTGACCTTCACCGCGACCGAACGCACGTGATAGGAGGTGATCCGCTCGACTTCTTCGACGACCTTCGCGCGCACCTGCCCGGTCACTTCCCGCACCGGAGCCGGATAGCGCAGCGCGAGATCGAGGGACAGCTCGACGTCGTTGTCCGAGCCGCCGACCTTCGCGGACGCACCGGAAGTCCCGGTGCTGACGCCCGCGACGCGGCGTTCGGCGGACATCGTCCCGGGCACCTGGTCGGCGGCGTGCTGGGCGACCTTGCGCACGACCGTGTGCGCGATGGTCAGCGAACCGCGTTCGGCGGGCTCCGGGAGGTCGCTGCGGGTCGGCCCGGTCTCGACCGCCCGGGTCACCTGTCGCGGCCCTTCCCGAACAGGTCGCCGAGGTCGAGTTCGCCGTCGAGGACCCGGCCGACCACGAGCCCGATGAGGCCGACCGCGAAGGTCACCAGGAAAGCGGTGAACCCCTGAGTGGCGGCCAGGCCGAGAATCAGCCCGGCGAGGATCCCGGTCTGCGTAGCGTTCAACGTGCGCCCTCCTGGGATTGCTTGCTGCGGCGAGTAAGGGGTGATGACTGATCTGGCGTGCTGCGGCGGCCTGCGGACGCCGGTCACTCGACCCGGCTGGACTCGGGTTCGTCCTCTTCGCCGGGCAGGTGGATGTCGTTGACCGAGATGTTGACCTCGATCACCTCGAGCGCGGTGATCTGCTCGACCGAGGCGATGACGTTGCGCCGGACGTCGCGCGCGACCTCGGCGATCCGCGCGCCGTATTCGACCACGACGTCGAGGTCGATCGCGGCCTGCTTCTCGCCGACCTCCACCGAGACACCCGCGGTGGACGTCGCGCCCGAGCCCGGGATCCGGTCCCGGAGGGCCCCGATCGCCCGCGAAACGCCGCCGCCGAGTGCGTGCACGCCGGCGACCTCGCGCGCCGACAGCGCCGCGATCTTCTGCACGACCAGCGACGAGATCGTGGTGCGCCCGGCGGTGTCGGTCTGCTCGACCGACGTCAGCGCGGCGGAGGGGACGGCGGCCGGGACATCCGGCCGGTTCGGGGTCGGCATGGTTCCTCGCTCCCTGTAGCGGACATGGCGCGTCCAGTGTCGCCGCGAGCGGCTCGCGGCGCCGAAGACGTGCCCGCCCGAACGATGTCCCGACCGGGCGAAAACTCACGCGGCATCCCTCGAATGGGTGATACGGCACGAGGCTGGCGAGGGCAGCGGGGCTTCAGCAGAGACGGTCGGTCCCGCGCCTGGTTTCACGTCGGGAATGGCGTGTGGGCCCGCTTCGACGGCGCGAAGGGCGGCTGCGGCCGGGGAATCGCAGGGCTTGTCGGCCGCCCGGCGTCCTGGTCCGGACATCGGCCCGCCCGTGCGCAGCGTGGCAGCGGGCGTTGACCGGTGCTCGACGGTTCCGGGTCGTGCGGTGGCGGGCAGGAGCGACCGAGGTCCGGCGGCTCCTGGCGCGCGATGGCTGTGGGGCGGAAGGCGGTTCGGGCCGTGCGGTGGCAGGCGGGAGTCATTGATGTCTGGCGCTTCCGGGGTGCGCGTTGGCTGGCGACGGTCGTCGGTGCGAAAACGGCTCCGGGGCGTGCGGTGCAGGCGGGAGTCAGCGATGTCCGGCGGCTTCCCGGGCGCGTGATGGCTGGGGCGGTCGGCGCGAAGGCGGCTTAGGCCGAGTGGCGGCGGGCGGGAGCCGTTGATGTCCAGTGGTTCCGGGGCGGGTGATGGCTGGCGGAGCCCACCGGCGCGAAGGCGGCCCCGGCTGCGTGATGAGCAGCCGGGGAAGCACTGCTGGTCGGTGCACCGGGGCAGGCAGCGCCGGACCAGCGACGAAGCCCGGTGACAGTCACCACACGCGGCCCGCTCCGCCCGTCTCGTCGTCGGCGGAAAGGGGCTTCGACCGGGGGATTTGCCGTGCGTCGGCGCGTCGAGGCGAGCCGAAGGCGGCGGGAGCGTCCGGATAGGCTCTCCGACCATGCCCGCAGCTGCGCTGACCGACCGGTTTCCCGAGCTTGGGGCCGACGAGCTGATCGCCTCCCTCGTGCCGCCGCCGCGGTTCGGCGAGGCTCGGTTCTCCACGTACCTGCCCAATCCGGACGAACCCAGCCAGGCCGCGGCGGTCGAGGCGTGTTCGGCGTTCGCTTCGCGGATCGGGGCGGCCAAGGCGAAGAAGTCGCGGCTGCGGTCGCTCTTCGGCGGCGGCGCGGCCATTCCGGACGGGCCGATGGGGCTTTACCTCGACGGCGGGTTCGGGGTCGGCAAGACTCACCTGCTCGCCTCGACCTGGCACGAGACTCCGGGGCCGAAGGCGTACGGGACGTTCGTCGAGCTGACCCACCTGGTCGGCGCGCTGGGGTTCGCCAACGCGGTCTCGCGGCTGTCCGAGCACCGGCTGCTCGCGATCGACGAATTCGAGCTGGACGATCCCGGCGACACCACGCTGGTCAGCCGGCTGCTGCAGGAGCTCACCGACGCGGGCGTCTACGTCGCGGCGACCTCCAACACCTTGCCGGACAAGCTCGGCGAGGGGCGGTTCGCCGCGGAGGACTTCCTGCGGGAGATCCAGGCGCTGTCGCGGCGGTTCGGCGTCGTCCGGGTCGACGGGCCGGACTACCGGCACCGCGGGCTTCCCGACGCGCCGCCGCCGGTCAGCGACGACGAGCTGGAAGCGTCCGCCGCCGCGCACGAAGGGTCCACTGTGGACGATTTCGGGGCGTTGACGGCGCATCTCGGGAAGTTGCATCCGTCGCGCTACGGGAAGCTGCTCGACGGGGTGCGGCGGGTGCACCTCAAGCACGTGACTCCGGTGCCGGACCAGATGGTGGGGCTCCGGCTGGTCGCGCTCGCGGACCGGCTGTACGACCGGGCGATTCCGGTGGTGGTGTCCGGGATTCCGCTGCCAGAGCTGTTCGGCGAGGAGATGCTGAACGGCGGTTACCGCAAGAAGTACCTGCGCGCGATCAGCCGGTTGACGGCTCTGGCGCGCGACGCGGTGACAGTGCCGCCCGCAGCGCGGTGACCACGGCGGGGGCGAAGCAGACGCCGCCGGCGATGTCCGTGAGGTAGTGGTAGCCGAGGCCGATCATGCCGACGGCTGCGCAGACGATCAGCACCACGCTCACAACAGCGGCTACCGCCTTAAACCGGACTAGCAGCACCACGACGGTGAGGACCGCTACCAGGCTGACGGTGTGGCCGCTCGGGTAGACGAGGGTGCCGCCTTTCCATCGGTCGAAGGCGGGTTTCAAGGCCCAGCTGTTGAGGGCGATGGCTAGGAAAGGGCCTGCCACAGCAAGTAATGCGTCTCGTCGGGAGCGTCGGTAGAGGCAGATTCCGGCGATGACTACGACGGCGGGGATGAGCACGTAGGGCTCGGTGGGCAGCACCAGCGCGTTGAGCAGCCCTGGGCTTAGTGTCGCGGCGGAGTTCGCGGCCCATTGGTCCACGGTGCCGGGCGCGTACGGAGCGACGAGCAGTCCCAGCACGAGCGTGGCGAGCGCGCAGAGTGCGGCGAAGAGAGCGAGAGTCCGCCTGGCGGTCACGGATCGAAGCCTAGTCACATTCGTGGCGGCTCGCGGGTCCTTCCTTCGACACTGACGATCGGAGGGACCTGAACCAATGGGGGACATCGAGATCCACGGTACTGTCGCGGACGGCTTCGAGGCGGTTCGCGAAGAGTTCGCTGTGGCGGCCGGGGCGAGCGCGGGGGTGCAGTTGGCGGTTCGCGTGCGCGGGAGGCTGGTGGTTGATCTCTGGGCCGGGGACGTCACGGGCGCGACGCTGACCGGCGTCTATTCGTCGACCAAAGGGGCGACGGCCTTGGTGATCGCGCTGCTCGTGCAGGACGGTGTTTTGGACCTGGACGTGCCGGTCGCGCGTTGCTGGCCGGAGTTTGGTGCGGCGGGCAAGGGCGGGATCACGGTGCGCGACGTGCTCACGCACCGGTCCGGCCTGATCGGGGTCGACGGCGGGCTGTCTGCCGAGGAACTCGCGGACGACCGGGTGATCGCGCGGCGGCTGGCTGGGCAACGGCCGTTCTGGCGGCCGGGTTCTGCGTATGGCTACAGCGGGTTTGCTGGGTTTTCGGTGGTTGCGGAGGTGGTCCGGCGGGTCACCGGGGAGTCGGTGCAGGAGCACTTCGAGGCGCGGGTTCGTGAGCCGTACGGCCTCGACTTGTACCTCGGGCTGCCCGAGCAGGAGGAGCACCGCTACCGCGAGGTGCTGGCGGGGGAGGCGAGTGCGGAGGACCTCGCCGCGTTCCAGGCGTATGTTCCGGGGCCGCACAGCCTCGGCGGGATCGGCTACGCGCTCGACTCGACGCCGCCGCTTGATCAGGTCGCGTTCGTCAATACTCGGCGGGTGCGGGCGCTTGGGCCGGTTTCCGCAGGCGGGGTGGGCAGCGCGCGCGGGCTGGCGGGGCTGTACGCGGCCGCTGTGTCTGGCTTGGACGGACGGCCGCCGTTGCTCGAACCCGGCACGCTTGGCGAGTTTGCCATGCTGCATTCGACCGGCCGCGACCTGGTGACTGGCGACGCGGGCCAGTACGCGCTCGGGTTTCAGGCGAAGGGGCTGCGTTATCCGTTCCTGAGCGCGAATGCGTTCGGGCACAACGGGTCTGCTGGTTCCGAGTCCTTCGTGGACCCGCGCAGCGGTGTCGCTTTCGGGTACACGCGGCGGCAGTTCTCCGCGACCTGGTCCTATCCGGAACACGACCGGCTGGCCGCCGCGGTCCACGCCGCGACCGAACGACAGCCGGTGAACGGTCGAGGACCGTCGTGATGCGATGCTTGTCCCATGTCGCTGTTCTCGCGCCGTCCGGCCGAAACCCCGTCCGGCCCGTTCCGCTTCCGGATTTCCGAGATCTACCAGATCCCGACGCGCGGAGTCGTGGTCACCGGCACGGTCACGGACGGCACCGTCCAGGTCGGCGCCAACGCAGTAGTGCAGCTGCCCGGCGGTGCTCGCGAGGTCGTGGTGACGAGGATCGAAACGGCGCGCCGCAAGCGGCAGTCCGCGGAAGCCGGTGCCGAGGCCGGGCTTTACCTGTCCGGCCTCAGCACCAGCGACATCCCGACGGTGCCGGGCGGCGACGGACTGCAGCAGGACAACAACGGCTTGAGCGGCGTAGAGGTGACGTCCGTCTGACCGGACACTCTGTGTGAGCACCCCCATCTGGTGTCCTCGCGCGGAGTGCAGTAAACACACCAATTGTGCTCAATTCACCAGAACCGCGGCGTTCTCCGGCGATCCGGCTGATCCGGTTCCTGCGGCTGGTGTACGCACTGCCGATCGGGCTCGCGATCGCCGGGATCGTCGGCGGCTTCGTCCTCGAATACGGCTGGTACGTCGCGGCCGGGTCGGTCGGCATCAGCCTCACCATCATGGTGCTGATCCTCGGCAGCATCGCCCGGTCGCTGCACGGAGCCGCCTCCCCGCAGGGCACGAAGTTCGTCAAGGAGCACGGCGACTGGGCACTCGCCAAGATCGAAAGCCTCAAGACGACCGGGACGCAGATCAACGACGCGTACGTCACCGAGCTGAAGCTCGTCGTCGCGCCGCCGACTGGGCAGGCGTACAGGGCGACTGCCCGGGAGCTGATCCATCCGGTGCGTTCGGCCGCGTATCAGCCGGGCACGGTCGTCGTGGTCAAGCAGAGTGCGCGGTATCCCGGCGTGCTCGTGGTGGACGCCGATCCGCCTCGGGAATGGACTGAACGGCCATGGCGGGTCGGGTCCATCGGCGAGGAGCGCACGCCGGAACCCGAAGCGCGGCAAGGGAATTTCGCCGGGCGGCTGGCCATGACGGTGGTGAGCACGGTCGTCATCGCGGCGGCGTTGCTGGTGCCCATCCGCGACGATGTACTCGGCCAGCTTCTTTCGCAGCCGAATATGTTCACGGCGGAAGCCTTGCGCGACGGCGTGGCGAAAATGTCCGCCGAGAGCGAGCGTTTCGAAGGGCTGACCGTGGAATCGGACCTGATCCGCGCTGAAGTGCCTGGCGCGTACCTGACCTACCGCGGCGGCACGGTCAAGCGCGATTCGACCAGTACCGGCGCGCCGGACAAGCAATTCGCCGCGAGCGAGGTCAATTTCGATGCGATTCCCGGTCTCGTCGCGCGTTTCGGCGGGGATCCGGCGGACGTGCGGGTGTACCTCCGCCGCGAGAATGTCGGCGTCACGATGACCGTCCGCTCGGCCAACGACAGCGAGCGCGAGCTGGTTGCGGACGCGAAGGGCGTTCCGGCGCTGACGGCGGACGCGTTCACCGAGCAAGGTTTCCAAGAGGTCGCCGCGCTGCTGACGAAGACGAGCGGTCGCCACGAGGTGTACGAAGCGATCATCCGCACCGACTACGTGGAGTTTCAGCTGCCTGGCCCTGGCCCGGGCACCTCGGACGATTACGACTGGCACCGCGGACGTCTGGTCGGGCACCAGCCTTCGCCGATCCAGCCGGACCCCGGCGCACCGCTGTTCGCGTTGTCGAAGCTGTCGCCGAAGGCGTTGCCCGCGATCCTCGCGAAGGTGAACGAGCGCATGCCGGGCTTCCCCCGCGACAAGGTTTCGGTGGGGTTCCGGGAGGACAACGGAACGTGGAGCCTGAGCACGTCCGTCAAGGACGACTACGGCCGCGGCATCGAGGTGACCGCTTCGCCGGACGGATCGTCGGTCGCGGTGGTGCCCACCCGGTGACCGCCGCCCGGAAAACGGCGGTCACCGGGTAGCTCAGCCGCGCACGACCTGCGCGATCGCGTCGACGCCGCGGTCCAGTTCGGCCTCGGTGATCACCAGCGGCGGCGCGACCCGCAGCGTGCGGTCGTGCGTTTCCTTGCACAGCACGCCCAAACCGGCCAGCGCCTCGGACGCCGCCCGTCCGGTCGGACCGCCCGGCGCGATGTCGACGCCCGCCCACAGGCCGCGTCCGCGCACCTCCGACACGCCGTTGCCGACCAGCTTCGCCAGCCGCTCGTGCAGGTGCGCGCCGAGTTCGGTCGCCCGCTTCTGGTACTCGCCGGTCTGCAGCAGCCGCACCACGGCGCGGCCGACCGCGCACGCCAGCGGGTTGCCGCCGAAGGTCGAGCCGTGTTCGCCCGGCTTCAGCACGCCCAGCACGGCACGGCTGCCCACGACAGCCGACACCGGGACGATGCCGCCGCCGAGAGCCTTTCCAAGCGTGTACAGGTCGGCGCGGACGCCTTCGTGCTCCAGCGCCAGCACGGTGCCAGTGCGCGCGAGACCGGACTGGATCTCGTCGGCGATCATCAGTACGCCGTTCTCGTCGCACAGTCGGCGTACGTCGGCGAAGAACCCCGGCGGCGGCACGATGACGCCTGCCTCGCCCTGGATCGGCTCCATCAGCACAGCCGCCGTACGAGGCGTGATGGCCGCCTTCACTGCTTCAGCGTCGCCGTACGGCACCTGGACGAAGCCCGGCGTGAAGGGGCCGTAGTCGGCGCGCGCGGTTTCGTCGTCGGAGAACGAGACAATGGTGGTGGTGCGGCCGTGGAAATTCGACCGCGCGACCACGATTTCCGCTGTGCCCGCCGGAACGCCCTTCACCTGATACGCCCACTTGCGCGCGACCTTCACCGCGGACTCCACGGCCTCGGCCCCGGAGTTCATCGGCAGCACCATTTCGGTGCCGGTCAGCTCGGCCAGTTCGCGGCAGAACAGGCCCATCTGGTCGTGGTGGAACGCGCGGGAGGTGAGCGTGACGCGGCCCAGCTGCTCGGTCGCGGCGGCGATCAGCTCGGGATTGCGGTGGCCGAAGTTGAGCGCGGAGTAGCCGGCCAGGAAGTCCAGATAGGACTTGCCGGCCACGTCGGTCACCGAAGCGCCCTCGGCTTCGGCGATCACGACCGGCAGCGGATGGTAGTTGTGCGTGCTCCATTGCTCGTCGAGCGCGATGAAGCCGTCGGAGGAGGTGGGACGCGCGGTGCCGGCAGGCTGGACGGACGCTGTCATGCGTTCAGGCTAGAGGCCGTTCGCGGGGAGTTCAGCCGGGAAACGTTGCTTTCCCCCGTCGTTCGTTGCGCAATCAGGGGGTCTGCCCGGCGAATCGCTGCGCGGCTCGCTCGACCGGATGACACCCGCCCGGACGGCCGGGAAGTCCCCGGGATCGGCCGCCGCTCCGGTTATCGTCCCGGGATGGCGAAGAAGCAGCAGAACGGAAACCGGGTCCGCGACGCGCTCCGGGCGGGCGACGAGCTGCCGGACCCGGCTTCGTCGCCCGTGGGGCCGGAAAAGAAGGAAAAAGGCGGCAAGAAGCTGGCGTCCGCCGGGGAACAGCTCGCCGGGTTGCAGGAAGCGCTGTACGCGGAGGGGATCGGCGGCGGCGAACGCAGCGTGCTGCTGGTGCTGCAGGGCATGGACACCTCCGGCAAGGGCGGCACCGTCGGCCACGTGCTCGGCCTGGTGAACCCGATGGGCGTGCAGTACGCCGGGTTCAAGAAGCCCACGGCCGCCGAACGCAAGCACGATTTCCTGTGGCGCATCCGCAAGAAGCTCCCGACGCCGGGGCATCTCGGCGTGTTCGACCGCTCGCACTACGAGGACATCCTCGTGCCGCGCGTGCTCGGCCAGCTCCCGGCAGCCGAACGACGCCAGCGCTACACGCAGATCAACGCGTTCGAGAAGGAGCTGACCGACAGCGGCACCGCGGTGGTGAAGGTGTTCCTGCACATCTCGCCGGAGGAACAGCTCCGTCGCCTCACCGCGCGGCTGGACCGGCCGGAGAAGCGGTGGAAGTTCGACCCGTCGGACATCGACGCGCGCCGGCAGTGGCCTGCCTACCAGCAGGCGTACGCGGACGTGTTGAAGCGCACGTCGACGAAGCACGCGCCGTGGTACGTCGTGCCTGCCGACCGCAAGTGGTACCGGAACTGGGCGGTCGCCGAGCTGCTGGTGGAGACGCTGGCCGAGCTGAACCCGCGGTTCCCGGAGCCGTCCTACGACGTCGATGAACAGCGGGCCGCGCTGCAGGGTGTTGGCGTGCCCGGCTGATCATCTGAAAGAGTGCTGGTCGTGACCGATTTCGCACTCGACGATGTTCCGTTCCTCCGCCAGCAGGCCCGCACCCAGCGGTTCACGCTCGGCGCGCCCAAGCAGTTCCGGGTCGCCCCGGACGGTTCGCGGGTGCTGTTCCTGCGCAGCGCCACCGGGACCGACCCGCGGCACAGCCTGTGGTCGTTCGACCTCGCGACCGGCGAGGAGACGAAGCTGATCGACGCCGCCGAGCTGGTGTCCGGCGACGAGGACCTGCCGCCGGAGGAACGCGCGCGGCGCGAGCGGGCCCGCGAGACCGGCGGCGGCGTGGTGGCGTTCGGCGTCGACGACGCGTTCACCGTCGTTACTTTCACGCTGTCGGGCAAGCTTTACACGCTCGACCTCGCGAGCGGCGAGACCCGGATCCTGGTCGACGGGTCCGTGATCGACCCGCGGCCGAACCCGACCGGCACGCACGTCGCGTACGTGCGCGAGCGCCGGCTGCGCGTGATCGAGCTGGCGACCGGCGAGGACCGGGTGCTCGCCGGCGAGGACGACGAGGACGTCACCTGGGGTCTCGCGGAGTTCATCGCGGGCGAGGAGATGGACCGTACGCGCGGCTACTGGTGGGCACCGGACGGGCGGAGCGTGATCGCGGAACGCGCGGACCGCGGACCGGTGCCGCGCTGGACGATCGGCGACCCGGCGAACCCGCAGCTGCCGGCGAACGTCGTGGCGTATCCGTCGGCGGGCTCGCCGAACGCCGAGGTGTCGCTGGCGGTGCTGAGCCTGGACGGCAGCCGCGTCGATGTGGCTCCGGGCGACTGGGAATACCTGGTCACCGTGCACTGGTCGGCGGGCGGACAGCCGCTGCTGGCCGTGCAGCCGCGAGACCAGAAGCGGCTCACCGTGCTGGCGCTGGACCCGGCCGACGGATCGGTCGCCGAGGTGCACACCGAGACCGACGAGCACTGGGTGGAGATCTTCCAGGGCGTGCCCGCGTGGACCGCGGACGGCAAGCTGGTGGTGGAAAGCGCGGCGGACGGCGACCACCGGCTCGTGGTCGGAGGCAAGCCGGTCACGCCGCCGGGGATGCAGCTGCGGATGGTGCTGCACGTCGGTGCGGAAATCCTGTTCACTGCTTCGGAAGACGACCCGACCCAGGTGCACCTGTACCGCACCGAAGGCGACGAGGTGCAGCGACTGTCCACAACGGACGGTGTGCACGTCGGTTCGGGCAGCGCTGATCTCACGGTGCTTTCGTCGTGGAGCCTCGACCACAGCGGGCCGAAGGTGACTGTGCTGCGGGACGGCATCGAGACGGGCTCGATCGAATCGTCCACTGTGGACCCGGAGATCGTGCCGAACCTGACCTGGCTCACCCTCGGCGAACGGCAGCTGCGCGCGGCTTTGGTGCTGCCGCGCGGATACGAGCCGGAAGAGGGCAAGCTGCCGGTCCTGCTCGACCCGTACGGCGGTCCGCACGCACAGCGGGTTCTCCAGAGCCGCAACGCTTTCCTGACCCCGCAGTGGCTCGCCGACCAGGGCTTCGCAGTGCTGGTCGCGGACGGCCGCGGCTCGCCCGGTCGCGGTCCGGTGTGGGAGAAGGAGATCGCGGGCAAGCTCGCCGACGTCACGCTCGCCGACCAGGTCGACGCGCTGCACGCCGCCGCGGCCGCGCATCCCGAGTTGGATCTGGAGCGGGTTGCGATCCGCGGCTGGTCCTACGGCGGCTACCTGTCCGCGCTCGCCGTGCTGCGGCGGCCGGACGTGTTCCACGCGGCGGTCGCGGGCGCGCCGGTCACCGACTGGTCGCTGTATGACACCCACTACACCGAGCGCTACCTCGGCAAGCCCGAGGACGAACCGGAAAGCTACGAGCACAACTCGCTCATCGCGAGCGCCGGTTCGCTCGAACGGGCACTGCTGATCGTGCACGGGCTGGCCGACGACAACGTCTTCCCGGCGCACGCGCTGCGGCTGTCTTCGGCGCTGCTGGCGAAGGGGCGTCCGCACGGCTTCCTGCCGCTGGCGGGTGCGACGCACATGACGCCGCAGGCCGAGGAGGTCGCGGAGAACTTGATGCGCACGCAGGTTGCCTGGATCCACCGGGAGCTGGCCGCCCTCCGAAAGGAGAGCGGTGTTTGATGGCGCCGGCTCCGCCGTCGCGGCGGGATCGCGGTGTTTGATTGCGCCGGCTTCGCCGTCGCGGCGGGATCGCGGTGTTTGATTGCGCCGGCTTCGCCGTCGCGGCGGGATCGCGGTGTTTGATGGCGCCGGCTCCGCCGGCCCGGCGGGATCGCCTTTGAGTCGGCGTGTGGAGGGGCAGCGCGCCCGGCCCGGGGGGCCGTGCACGCTGCTCCTCGACAC
>NZ_JBHUKS010000024.1:85567-237555 GCF_042684085.1 Amycolatopsis silviterrae | reverse complement strand
CGTTTTCGTGCGCTGCGGTCCGTGAGGGCCACCTTCACGGACGCTGATTCCCTCAGGGTTCCCCTCACAGCCCTCGCAGCCCCGGCAAAACGCCAGCTGTACCGGGCGTGCTCGGACCCGGTCGCGGGCTGCCGGTGAGTGTCCGTATTGTTGCTCAGGGTAAGGCAAGGTTACCCTAAGAAAGGTGGCTCCATGGCGGATGCGCCCTCAGTGCCGGCGGCCCCGTCCGGCGTGGCTTCGGCGGAATGGCTGGCGGGCGGTCCCGGCGGCGCGGACCGGCTGGCTCGGCTGCTTCCGGCGGCGTTGCGCGGGATGGCGGCGGGCACGGCGGAACGCGGCGGCCCCGTCCCGGCAGGCGGCCCGGCCGCGGTGGCGGCGGCGCTCGCCCGGGCCCAGTCGGACGGGCTCGCGCGGCACGGAGTCGGTGCCGAACAAGCCTTGGAGGAGCTTTCCGCCCTGCTCGCCGCCGGATCCGCCGATCCAGCCGACCCGGCCTGTGCCGCGCATCTGCACTGTCCGCCGCTGGCGGTTTCAGTTGTCGCCGATGTGGTCGCGTCCGCGTTGAACCCGTCGATGGACTCGTGGGACCAGGCCCCGGTCGCGAGCGAGATCGAGCGTGAGTTCACCACGGGGATCGCCCGGCTCTGCTACCCGGACGCCGCCCGTCCGGACGCGGTCATCACCTCCGGTGGCACCGAATCTAACCTCCTCGGACTCCTTCTCGCGCGGGAATCCGCAGTGACCCGGCCGGTCTGCGGGGCCAATTCGCATCACAGCGTCGCGCGCGCGGCGTGGCTGCTCGGGCTGCCCGCGCCGGTCGTGGTGCCGTGCGTGGACGATCGCATGGTCCCGTCCGCGCTGGCTGAGGCGTTGGCGTCGCTCGGCGCGCAGGCTGTGGTCGTCGCGACCGCGGGCACCACCAACACCGGCCGGATCGACCCGTTGCCGGAGATCGCCGAGATCTGCCGCCGGACTGGGGCGCGGCTGCACGTCGACGCGGCGTACGGCGGTCTCGCGCTCTGCAGCGAAGCACTCCGCTCCCGCGTCGCCGGTCTGGAACTGGCTGACTCGGTCGCGCTCGACCTGCACAAATTCGGTTGGCAGCCGGTCGCTGCCGGGGTGTTCGCCGCTCGCGGGGCGACCGATCTGCAGGCGCTTACCGTCCGTGCGGAGTACCTGAACGCCGACGACGACACCGAGGCCGGACTGCCTGATCTGCTCGGTCGTTCGTTGCGCACTTCCCGTCGGCCGGACGCGTTCCGGATGGCGGTCACGCTGCGCGCGCTCGGCACGGCGGGGATCGGTGTACTCGTGGAACGCTGCTGTGCCAACGCTTCCGGCGTGCACGCGATGGTCGAAGACCACCCGGCGCTGCGGTCCTGGGGTGCTCCCGAACTGTCCACAGTGGTCTTCCGTCCGGTGGCGGCGGACGAGCTGCCGGGGGTGGCTGGGGACGATCTGGTCGCGCAGGTGCGCCGCACACTGTTGGAGGACGGCGTTGCGGTGATCGGCCGCGGTGCGTTGCCGACCGGCCCGGACGGTGAGTCACAGCTGTGGCTCAAGCTCACCCTCCTGCACCCGCACACCGAAGCCGCCGACTACCGAGCGCTGCTCGACGCGGTGGCGACAGTCGCGGCGGACCTGCGCGCGACCGTCGCGCGGGAAAGCCCGGTCGCGTCGTGAGGCGCTACGACGTCGCCGGGGTCGGGATCGGGCCGTTCAACCTGTCGCTGGCCGCGCTGGCGGATCCGCTCGACCAGCTGGAAGTCGTGCTGTTCGACGCGCGTCCCGAGTTTCGCTGGCACCCCGGCCTGCTCGTGGACGGCGCGACGCTGCAGGTGCCGTTCCTCGCCGACCTGGTGACGCTCGTCGACCCGACCAGCCGCCACTCTTTCCTCAACTACCTGCGCGAACGCGGCCGGTTGCTGCCGTTCTACTTCGCCGAGCGGTTCCATCTGCCGCGCGCCGAGTACGACGACTACGGCCGCTGGGCGGCGGCGCGGCTGCCGTCGTGCCGGTTCGGGCACGAGGTCACCGGCCTGCGCTGGATCGAGCGTGAAGAGGCGTTCGAGCTGACCGTCAGCGGCGCGGAACCGGTGCTGGCGGCGGCGGTCGTGCTCGGCGTCGGAACGCAGCCGAGCGTCCCAGAACCGTTGCGGCCCTTGGTGTCCGTGCCGGACGTTCTTGCGCTGCACTCCGCTGACTACCTCACGCGGCGGTCCGAGCTGATCGCCGCGGATTCGGTGACAGTGGTCGGCTCGGGGCAATCGGGGGCCGAGGTGTTCCTCGATCTGCTGCGGTCTCGGTCCACTGTAGACGGTCTGCGCTGGCTCGCGCGGACGCCTGCCTTCGCCCCGATGGAGTACTCCAAGCTCGGCCTGGAGCAGTTCACGCCGGACTACACGGCGTACTTCCACGGCCTTCCCGAGGCGGTCCGCGACGAGCTGCTCCCGAAGCAATGGCAGCTGTACCAAGGGATCGACGCCGAGACGATGGCGGAGATCCACGACGAGCTGTACCGCCGGAGCATCGGCGGCGGCTGGCCGGGCGCGGTCCTGACGCCGGGCGTCGAGGTGGTGTCCGCGACCGTCGGCGACGGCATCGAGCTGGGGCTGCGGCATGCCCAGCAAGGAACGACCGCGACCCACCGGACGTCCGCCGTGGTCGCCGCTACCGGCTACGCCGAGACGCCGACCGGGCCGCTGCTGCAAGGGCTCGGCGACGCGGTACGCCGTGACGCGCAAGGGCGGCTCGTCGTAGGGGCGGACTATCACGTCGAACTCGACCTGCCCGGTCAGCTGTTCGTGCAGAACGCGGAACGGCATACGCACGGCCCCGGCGCGCCGGATCTCGGGCTCGGCGCGTGGCGGGCCGCGGCGATTCTCAATGCTGTGTGCGGAAAACCAGTGTACGACCTGCCCGAACGAACCGCGTTCACCACTTTCGGCCTTGACCAGACGGAGGACCAGTGACCCTGACCGACGACGCCGCTTGGCGGGCCGCGGGCTCGCTCGTCACCCACAAGATGCTCGGAGAGCTGTCCTACGAAGCGATGCTCGTGCCCGTGGCGGGCGCACCGACGCGGGCCGGGCACCGCAGCTGGCAGCTCGACCTGCCCGGCGAAGTCTCGTACCGCTTCGAAGCCCGCCGAGGCGCGTTCGAGTCGTGGACAGTCTTGCCTGGCAGCGCAATCCGCGTCGCCGATGGTGCCGAGGCCCCTGCGGACGACCCGCGCACGCTGATCGTCGACGCGCGCGAACGGCTCGGTCTCACCGGCCTGCGGCTGGCCGACGTCCTCGCCGAGCTGACCTCGACCGTCGCCAACGAAGCGACCCGTCTGCGCCGCGCACCCAGCGCCTCCGAACTGTCCACGATGGACTACAACCTCGCCGACGGGCACCTCACCGGCCATCCCCGGCTGGTGCTCAACAAGGGCCGAGTCGGGTTCTCCGCCCGCGACCGTGCCCGCTACGCACCCGAGTCCGGGACCGACATCCGGCTGCGCTGGTACGCCGTACACCGCGATCTCGCGCAGTTCCGCAGTGTGGCCGGGCTCGACGCGGAGACCCTGCTGCGCGAGGAGCTGGACGACCGCACCCGAGCCGAGTTCACCACCCGCACGGAGCGCCTTGGCGATCCCGCCGACTACGTCTGGGTGCCGGTGCATCCCTGGCAGGCCGACGAAATCATCGGCACGCTCTACGCGGCCGAGCTGGCGACCGGCCGGATGGCCGAGCTGGGGGAGAGCGGCGACGTCTACCGTCCACATCAGACGGTCCGGACGCTGGCCAACCGCTCGCGGCCGGACCGGCGCGACGTGAAAACCGCGGTGTCCGTGCGAAACACGCTCGTCTACCGCGGCCTGAACTCCGCGGCGACGCTCGCCGGGCCGTCGGTCACCGAATGGCTGCGCCGGATCGATGCGGCCGACCCGCTGCTGTCTGAGAAGTACCGCTTCGAGCTGCTTGGAGAGGTGGCGAGCATCTCGGTCCGGCATCCGCTGTTCGGCTCGCTGGAGGAACTGCCGTACCGGTTCCACGAGACGCTCGGCGCGCTGTGGCGCGAACCGCTCGTCGCCCGGCTCGCCGACGGGGAACAGGCGATTTCGTTCGCCGCGCTGCCGTACCGCGATGCCGCCGGCGAGACCGTGCTGACCAGGCTGATCACGCAGTCCGGCGCGGGTGCGGAGGCGTGGCTGTCGCGGCTGTTCGACCTGGTGCTCACGCCGTTGCTGCACTGGTTGCTTCAGTACGGTGTCGGATTCTGCCCGCACGGCCAGAACCTCGTGCTCGTGGTGGACGCGAACGGCAGCCCGCTGCGGGTCGCGATCAAGGACTTCGCGCAGGGCGTCGACCTGCTTGACGAGGAACTGCCCTGCTACACCGACCTCCCGCCGGACGCTGCCGCCGACATGCTGCGCTGGCCCGCGCATCTGCTCGCGCAGTCGCTGTTCAGCTCGGTTTTCTCCGGCCAGCTGCGGTTCTGGGCGGAGCTGCTGCTGGACGACCTCGGCCTGGCTCGCGGCGATTTCTGGACCTTGGTGCGCGAGGTCGTCGGCCGCTACCGCGACGAAAACCCCGAGGTGGCCGAGCGATTCGACGCGTGCCGTTTGTTCGCGCCGGATGTCGAGCGGGTGACACTGAACCGCGAACACCTTGCCGGACAGGGCTTCGACAAGGTCGAGCGCGACGACGAGTTCGACGTCCGCTGGGGCCGTGTGCCGAATCCGTTGCACAGTCCTGATCTGGACGGCGCCTGGTGAACCCGTTCGACCGTCCGGCCGGGCCGCGATCGCTCGCCGCGCGTGCCGAAGCAGGCTCGGCGGCCGCGGAAGTGCTGCGCCGAGTGCTCGCCGAGGACGGCGCTCGGCTGGTGCTTTTGGTGCCGGATCCGCACGCGCGGTTCGCGGCGGTGGAGCTGGCCGCGCCGTTCGCCGCGGAGGTCGTGGACAGCGGATACGGCATGTGCAGCTACATCTTCGCCTGGACGCCGGAGCGCGAGCCGCTGCCGGAGGCCGGTCCGCTGAAGCCGTACCTCGGCGGTTTCGGCGACCTGCGGGTACGGCTGGACGCGGCGACGGCGTTTCCCCTCGGCGACCGGACGTGGGCGGTGGTCGCGGACGCCGAGTTCCCTTCCGGCGAACCGGCGGGGCTTGCGCCGCGGACGGTGCTGCGGACGCAGTTGGCCCGGTTGGCGGAGCACGGGCTGGTGCCGTCGATCGGGATCGAGCACGAGGTGGTTTTCCGTACACTGGAAGGGGAACCGCTCACCGGACACGGCGTGGACTACGCCCTCGGCGGCACCGAACACCTCGCGCCGCTGCTGGCCGATCTGCGGTCCGCGACGGCTGGCCTCGGTGTGGAATCGGCACGGGCGGAGTGTCATCCCGGTCAGTACGAGGTCGTCCTTCGCCATCGCGACGCGCTCGCTGCCTGCGATGACGCGTTGCTGCTGCAGTTGCTGACCCGTCGGATCGCCGCGCAGCACGGTGCGCAGGCCGACTATCTGGCCGCGCCGGAACCCGGTCAGGGGAATTCCTGCCACGTCCATCTTTCACTGTCCACTTCGGACGGACGTCCGTTCGCGCTGGACGCTTTTCTGGCCGGAGTCCTGCGGGATGCGCGGGCGTTGTCCGCGGTGTGGGCACCGACGTGGAACAGCTACGTCCGGCTGCGAACTGCGCCGTTCTCGCCGCGCTCGCTGGGGTGGGGGCCGGACGATCGGACCTCCTCGATCCGGTTGTGCGGGACGGCGTCCGCGCCACGTCTGGAGTTCCGCTTCGCTGGCGCGGACGCTCAGCCGCACCTGGTGGTTGCCGCGCTGCTCGCGGCGGGGATGGCTGGGCTGGACGAACAGCTGTCGCCGCCGGAAGCGGGTTCTCGGTGCGGAGAGCTGGCGGCGTCGCCGTGGGAGGCGTTGGCGCTGCTGGAGGAGGGTCGGCTGGGCGTGTTGCTGGGGGAGGACGTGGCGGCGCAGCAGGCCGCTTTGCTGCGCGAGGAACTCGACGCCGCGCTCGGGGCGGTGACCGATCTGCACCGCCGCCGGGGCGCGTTGCGGTCGTGAGTGCCTCTCCTCCGTGGTCCCCGTTCGGGGGGTGTTCGAACATATGTTTGACAGTGCTTTAGAACATGTGTTCGACTGTAGAGGTGCGTTGGGAACAGTTGCGAGCGGGGAAGGAGGAGCCGGCACTCCCCGGTCTCGGTGCCTTCGGAGATGTGGTGCGGTCGGTGCGGCCGCCGGAGTTCGGCGGCGTCACCTTCCACGAGGTGCGCGCCCGGTCCGTGCTGAACCGGGTGCCCGCGTCGTCGGCGGTGCCGTTCAGCTGGTCGGTCAATCCTTATCGCGGGTGCTCCCACGCGTGCACGTACTGCCTCGAAGGCGACACACCGGTGCTGATGGCCGACGGCCGCGCGAAGCCGATCGCCGAGCTGCGCGTCGGCGATCGGATCATGGGCACGCGCGGGCACGGCGTCGCGCGCAGGCTGGTGCCTACCGAGGTGCTCGCGCACTGGACCACGGTGCGCCCGGCGTACCGGGTCACGCTCGACGACGGCACACGGCTCGTCGCCGGGCCGGATCACCGGTTCCTCAGCGCGCGCGGCTGGAAGTACGTCACCGGCAGCAAACTCGGCACCGCGCAGCGGCCGCACCTGGAGCCAGGCACGGAACTGGTCGGCGGCGGCCGGTTCGCGCGCACGCCGGACGACACGCTCGGCTACCGCGCCGGATACCTCTGCGGAATGCTGCGCTCCGGCGGATTCGCCGCGGAATCGGACGCGGCCGCGCGAGCGCTGGCGTACCTGCCGGACTTCGGCTCGTCAGTGGGTTTCATGCGCATCCCCCGGGAGCCGGACGCGCACTGGGCGCGCGGCTTCCTCGCCGGACTGTTCGACCTGGCCGGCGGCTACCGGCGCGGCACGCTGTCCATCGCGCACGACGAGAACGAAGTGGTGGACATGCTGTTCGCCGCGCTGGACCGGTTCTCGTTCGGCTACGAAACCGTCGGCCACCGCCAGCACCCCGGCCGCCGCCAGGCCCGGCTGACCGGCGGAACCGGCGAAGTGCTGCGGTTCCTGCACCTGGTCGACCCGGCGGTCGAATGGAAACGCTCCCTCGACGGCACCGTGATCGGCGGCGTCCGGCGCACGGTCACCAGTGTCGCGCCGGTGGGCCTGGAGCTGCCGCTGTTCGACATCACCACCGGCACCGGCGATTTCGTCGCGGACGGGATGGTGTCGCACAACTGCTTCGCGCGGAACACCCACACCTACCTGGATTTCGACGCGGGCCGGGATTTCGACACCCAGGTCGTGGTCAAGGTCAACGCCCCGGAAGTGCTGGCCGCACAGCTGAAGCGGCCGAGCTGGCAACGGGAACCGGTCGCGATGGGCACGAACACCGACCCGTACCAGCGAGTCGAAGGCCGCTACCGGCTGATGCCCGGGATCATCCGCGCGCTCGCGGACTCCGGGACGCCGCTGTCGATCCTCACCAAGGGCACGATGCTGAGCCGGGACCTGCCGCTGCTGGAATCGGCGGGCAAGGACGTGCCGGTCCACCTGGCAGTGTCACTGGCCCTGCTGGACGGCGACCTGCAACGGCGCTTGGAGCCAGGCACCCCGACCCCGCGAGCCAGGCTGGACCTGATCCGCAAAGCCGCCGCGGCCGGACTCCCGTGCTCGGTGATGGTCGCGCCGGTGCTGCCGTACTTGACGGACTCGCCCGAGGCCCTAGACCCGCTGTTCGCGCAACTGGCCGAGGCCGGAGCGACCAGGGTGACCGTGCTGCCGCTGCACCTGCGACCGGGCGCGCGCGAGTGGTTCGCGGCGTGGCTGAAGCGGGAGTACCCGGAACTGGCGTCGCGATACCGCCGCCTGTACGCCCGGGGAAGCTACGTCGACCGCGGCTACCGCGAACGCTTGGCGACGGTGGTGGGCCCGTTGCTGCGACGACACGGATTGGACCCGCGGGCGCCTCGGGCGCACGCGGAAACCCGCACGGAGCCGGACCGGCCGGGGGAGACCGGGGCCGGGGGCGCGGCGGTGCCGGAGCAACGAACAGGGGAGGCGGAACAGTTGCGATTGCTGTGACCTTGCCGGTCCCGCCGACCTGAGTGGGAGGCGGACCGGAACCGGCGTCGCGGTCCAGGCGGGAGGTGCAGTGCGGCAGTCCGGACGAACCGTGCTGTGCGTGGGCGGGCGGGCCCGGGGGCCGCCCGCCCGCGGACCCCGCCTCGTGGCCCGGACTCGTCTCGCCGGGCCGATTCGGCCACCTCGGCGTCGCGGTGGCACCGCATCGGCCCTCCCGTGAGCTGACTCCACCCGGCTCCTCGTCCTGCCGCCGCGCCACCTTGGCGCTCCGGCCCAGCCGCGCAGCGTCGTCTGAACCGATGCCCGCCGCGCCGCGTTGCTGCTCCGGCCCAGCCTCGCCGCACTGTCCGAACTGATGCCTGCCCCGCCATCCCGCCGCTCCGGCCCGGCCCCGCCCCGCAGCGCCGTCTGAACCGATGCCCGCCGCGCCACCTTCCCGCTCCCGCCCCAGCCCTGCCGCACCGTCCGAACCGATGCCCGCCTCCTCACTCCGCCGCTCCGGCCCAGCCCTCCCGCACCGCCCGAACCAATACCCGCCCCTCCGCCCCCGCCTCCCGACCCAAACCTGCTCGCGCCCCCTCCCGCCGGGTTCGTTAGCCTCTGTATCCGGCGAAATGCGTGTCCGGCGAAATGCCGCTCACCCGCCGCACCGAATTTCGTGGACCTAGGGAGAGCAGTCGCAGTGCTCCGCACTCATCAAGCCGGCACCCTGCGTGCCGGGCAGGCCGGTCAGACCGTCACCCTCACCGGCTGGGTGGCGCGGCGGCGCGATCACGGCGGAGTCATCTTCATCGACCTCCGGGACGCCAGCGGCGTCGCGCAGGTCGTGTTCCGCGAGGGCGAGATGGCCGAGCGTGCGCACGCGCTGCGCTCCGAGTTCTGCGTGAAGGTCGTCGGCGAGGTGTCGCAGCGGCCCGAGGGCAACGCGAACCCGGACATCCCCACCGGCGACATCGAGGTCCTGGCCACCGAACTCGTCGTGCTGTCCGAGGCCGCTCCGCTGCCGTTTCCGATCGACGACCGGGTCGACGTCGGCGAGGAGGTCCGGCTCAAGTACCGCTACCTCGACCTGCGCCGCAGCGGCCCGGCGGCCGCGATCCGGCTGCGCAGCGAGGTCAGCCGCGTCGCGCGCGAGGTGCTGCACGGGCAGGACTTCGTCGAGATCGAGACGCCGACGATGACCCGCTCCACCCCGGAAGGCGCCCGCGACTTCCTGGTCCCGGCGCGGCTCAAGCCCGGCTCCTGGTACGCGCTCCCGCAGTCGCCGCAGTTGTTCAAGCAGCTGCTGATGGTCGGCGGCATGGAACGCTACTTCCAGATCGCCCGCTGCTACCGCGACGAGGACTTCCGCGCCGACCGGCAGCCCGAGTTCACCCAGCTCGACATCGAGATGAGCTTCGTCGAGCAGGACGACGTCATCGCGGTCGGCGAAGCCATCGTGAAGGCGCTCTGGAAGCTGATCGGCCACGAGATCGCCGCCCCGATCCCGCGGATCACCTACCGCGAGTCGATGGCGAAGTACGGCTCCGACAAGCCGGACCTGCGCTTCGACCTCGAGATCACCGAACTCACCGACTTCTTCTCCGACACGCCGTTCCGCGTGTTCCAGGCCCCGTACGTCGGCGCGGTCGTCATGGCGGGCGGCGCCTCGCAGCCGCGCCGTCAGCTCGACGCCTGGCAGGAGTGGGCGAAGCAGCGCGGCGCGAAGGGCCTCGCGTACGTCCTGGTCAACGAGGACGGCACGCTCGGCGGCCCGGTCGCCAAGAACCTGTCCGAGACCGAGCGCGCGAACGTCGCGGAAGCCGCCGGCGCGAAGCCCGGTGACTGCATTTTCTTCGCCGCGGGCAAGGTTTCCGCCGCGCAGCCGCTGCTCGGCGCCGCGCGCGACGAGATCGGCCGCAAGCTCGGGCTGATCGACGAGGACGCCTGGTCGTTCGTGTGGGTCGTGGACGCGCCGCTGTTCGCGCCGGTCGAGGACATCGGCGACGATGTCGCGGTCGGCTCCGGCAAGTGGACCGCCGTGCACCACGCGTTCACCTCGCCGACCCCGGAGTGGATCGACAAGTTCGAGCAGGACCCGGGCAACGCGCTCGCCTACGCCTACGACCTCGTCTGCAACGGCAACGAGATCGGCGGCGGCTCGATCCGTATCCACCGCGAGGACGTCCAGAAGCGCGTGTTCGCGCTGATGGGCCTCGGCGAGGAGGAAGCGCAGGAGAAGTTCGGCTTCCTGCTGGAGGCGTTCCAGTTCGGCGCGCCCCCGCACGGCGGCATCGCGTTCGGCTGGGACCGCATCGTGATGCTGCTGGCCAAGGCCGATTCGCTGCGCGACGTGATCGCGTTCCCGAAGACCGGCGGCGGCTACGACCCGCTGACGGCCGCGCCCGCGCCGATCACCGCGCAGCAGCGCAAGGAAGCCGGGATCGACGCGAAACCGGCTGCCCCGCAGAGCAAATCGGCTGCCGCCCAGGGGCAGTAGTGGCCACGCGCAGCGTGTCCGTTGAGGGTGGCTGGCGGGGCGGGGCGGGCTAGTGCTGCATCTCAGGGCGATCTGCCCGCCGGAGCGCACGGACGAGACGCTGGAGCTGCTGCGCACCCACCCGGGCGCGGCGCATCTGATCGTGCACCGCGGCGCGTCCGTCTCGCCGGAGGGCGACCTCATCGAGGCGGACATCGCGCGGGAGGCGGCTGACGACATCGTCGACGCCTTGTGCACGCTCGGCATCGACCGCAGCGGCGGCATCACCATGGAATCGCTGGACACAGCGCTTTCCGATGCCGCCGACGCGGCCGAGGAAGCCGCTCCCGGCGAAGGCGCGGACGCGGTCGTGTGGCAGGAGCTGCTCGGCCGCACCGGCGAGGAATCACGGTGGAACGCCACGTTCCAGGCGTTCCTCGCCATCGCGTGCCTGCTGGCCGCGGTCGGCGTGCTGACCGATTCGTCGGTGACCATCGTCGGCGCGATGGTGGTCGGCCCCGAATTCGGCCCGCTCGCCGCGATCGCGGTCGGCGTGGTGCTGCGCCGCTGGGACCTAGTGCGCCGGGCCGGGGTCGCGCTGGCGGCCGGTTTCCCGATCTCCATGGCGATCACGCTGCTCGGCGTGCTGCTCGGGAGCACGATCGATCTGTTCGATCCGCACGCGATCGTCAACAACCACCAGGTCGATTTCGTGTACCAGGTCGGGCCCGCGTCGTTCGTGGTGGCATTGCTCGCCGGGGCCGCCGGAATGCTCGCGATGACGTCGGCGAAATCAGCCGCGCTGGTCGGCGTGTTCATTTCGGTGACGACGGTGCCCGCCGCCGGTTACGCGATGGTCGCGGCGGTCGCCGGACGCTGGGACCGGGCCGGTTTTTCGGTGCTGCAGCTGCTGGTCAACCTCTTCGGAATCGTTCTTGCTGCGGCCATTGTGCTGATCCTTCGCCGCCGCAAGCAACGTTCGGCGGCCCTGTTGCGTCCGCTTTCCCGTGGGTGATTCCGGGCGCGTCCCGGCGCCCGGAACGTTGTGGTCATGGTTGCTCAGTCACGAGTAGGGTCGGTGACAATGACAGTCGACACCTCCTCCGCCGGCGACGCCGGAGTCCGGGCGGAAGCCGGGGAACTCGCCGTCGCCGCGGCCGTCGCGGCAGGCGAGGCGGTGCTCACGCGCCGGTTCGGGAGCGCGATCACGCTGGTCTCGCCCGAGCACCTCTCCGGAAGCGGCCCGGCGACAGTCGTCCGGGCGCGGGTCGTGTCGTCCTCGTTCGCGCTGCCGCGCACTCTGGTGGTCAAGCACTATCCCGACCCGCCGGAACCCGGCCTGCCCGACCCGTTCGCGCAGGAAGCCGTGAGCTACCAGCTGTTCACCGCACTGGCTCCGGACGAGCGGATGTGCCCCGAACTGCTGGCCCACGACGGCGGCGACCGCGTCCTGGTGATCGAAGACCTGGGCCGCGCGCCCACCCTGCAAGACAAACTGGCTGCCCGCGACTCCCGCGCCGCCGAACGAGCCCTGCTGTCCTGGGCCCGGTCGCTCGGCAGGCTGCACGCGAGCACCGCGAGCCGCGAAGCTGATTTCAACGCCCTGCTGCGCCGCCTGGGCGGCCCCGTACGCACCGACAACGACGGCCTGTCCGGGCTCGCCGAGGACGTCGAAAGCCTCCTCTCCGAACTGCTGGACGTCGCCGTCCCCGAGGCCGTGCGGGAACGCATCGCCGAGGCCATCTCGCAGGCACGATCGGCCGCCTTCCGCGCCTTCAGCCCGGTCGAACTGGCTCCGGAGAACAACCTGGTCACCGGCGCAGGAGTCCGCTTCCTGGACTTCGAACGCGGCCGCGTCCGCACTGCTTTGGTCGACGCCTCCTGCCTGCGCCTGCCCTTCGTCTCCGACCCGCGCGCGATGGCCCTGCCCGCAGGCATGAGCGAGGCGATGATCGCCGCTTGGCGAGCCGAAATCGTAGACGTGTGGCCGTCCTTCGCCGACGACGTCGAGCTGGCGAAGCAACTCACCATCAGCGAAATGCTGCAAGTCTGGCAAATCACGAGAGACCTGCTGCCCCGCCTGAACCTCCGCCGCCACGCGACCCCCGTGAGCCGAGAAGCCGCCCTGGTCACGTGGTGGCGCGAACTGGCAAGGCACGCCGGCTACTCCCGCCTGACCGAGGTCGCCGAACACTCCACGAGGGTCGCCGCCGCACTGGCCGCCCGCCTGGGCCCGCACGCCGACCTGGCCTTCTACCCAGCCTTCCGCTGAGTCCGTGAGGGCCACCTTCACGGACTCTGATTCCGTCAGGGTTCCCCTCACGACCAACTGCCACCGGCGGAGTCCGTGAGGGGCTCCTTCACGTACTTGGATTCCCTCAAGGAGTCCTTCACGGACCTCCCGCCGACCGCCGCCGCTGGTGCCCCAAGTGGCGTTGGTTGCGTCTGACGCACCCAACGCCACATTGGGGCGCTAGCCCCACCCCGCCCAACCGCCGCCGATGCACCCGCCCAGCCGGGCACCCACACCACCCCCGCACCCCGATACGAAGCCGAAATGCGGTCTGAGGGTGCTTGTCAAGGCATCTTTCCCGCCTTGACAAGCACCCTCAGACCGTCATCACAATCAGGCTTCGGGGTGCCCCCCCAACCCCCCGGATGCAATGTCGCCGCCAGGCGACGAGCCAGGCACACCGGAAGTTCCCACCTCCGTCCATACCGCGTTACCTCCCCATCACCAGCGGTGAGCTTCCATCCCGGATGGTCTTAGCCGTGACCGTGATCAGCGTCGGAGTCACCCCAGGCCCAGCCCCGCAGGCACCCCCGAAGGCGCCCCGCCAAGCCACCCGCCTAGCCGTCCTAGGCGACTCAACCGCAGTAGGCCTAGGCGACCCCCTCCCCAACCGAGGCGGCTGGCGAGGCGTAGGCCCCCTGGTAGCGACCGCACTAGGCGTAACCGACGACGGCTACCTGAACCCGTCCTTCACCGGCGCCCGAATGGCCTGCGTACGCACCGACCAACTCCCCGCCGCGATCGCCCACCAACCAGACGTAGCCCTGGTCATAGTCGGCATGAACGACACCCTCCGCCCAGACTTCAACCCGGACACCGTCGCCGCCGACCTGACCGCGATCGTCCGCGAGCTGACCGCCATCGGCACCACAGTCCTCCCGGTCCGCTTCCACGACCACAGCAAGGTTTTCCGCCTCCCGCCGTCGCTGAAACGAGCCCTAAGCACCCGAGTAGCCGAACTGAACGAAGCCATCGACCGCGTCGTCGAAACCGAACGCATCAGCTGCTTGAACCTCGACACCCTCCCCGGCGCCTACGACCTCACCGTCTGGAGCGTCGACCGCCTGCACCCCTCCGAACTCGGCCACCGTCTGCTGGCACAAGGCTTCACGGACCTAGCAGCAACAGCCGGTTTCGCGGTGCCGGAGCCAGTCAGCCTCACCTGCTCCGGCGGCGTAGAACCAAGCGCGGCAGGCCACTTCGGCTGGCTAGTGGCAAAAGGCGTCCCCTGGCTGTGGCGGCGCGGACGGGAGTTCCTGCCTTACGCCGCAGTCATCATGTGGCGTTCGTTCCGCGAGCGCGTGGGCTGAATACCCGCAACGCCTCCGCATCAGACGCTGGATTCCGCACGTAATCGTCGCTCCAGCCCTGAATTCCGGGATACTCCGACGCTTCCGCCAACTCCCGGCACGCTGTCTCCACGTCGTACTCAGTACGCCGCAGTTCGACGCCTGGCCCGAGCCGCGCCCAGTGCGCACCCGTTGTACCGTAAGGCATTCCGACGCTTCCCGGGTTCACGATCCGGCGCCTGTCGGCCAATCGCAGGAACGGCATGTGGGTATGCCCGCACACCACCGTCTCCGCCGTGACGCCGTCGAGAACTTCCTCCCAGCGAGACAACGGACTGTCCACGAGCGCGACCTCTTCGTCATCGCGCGGAGTGGCATGGCAGAAAAGCACTTCGCCGAGTCCGTCGATCTCCAGGGTCACCGTCAACGGCAGTCTGGCAAGCAACGTCACCTGATCCGGCCGTAACTGCTTCGCCGCCCACGGTGCGATCGGGTCGGGGATCTCGGTGTCTCCGCCGCCCGCCAGCGCGACGAGTTCGCGGTCGGCGTTGCCGCGCACCCACACCGCGCGGTCGCCGAGCGAAACCAGTCGGTCGAGGGTTTGCCGGGGCAGCGGGCCGGCGGCGAGGTCGCCGCACAGCACCACGAGATCGGCGGCGAGGACGTCGGGTTCGGCGAGGACCGCGTCGAGGGCGGGCAGCACGCCGTGGATGTCGGAGAGCACCGCGACCGAGGAGACCATCGCCCCAGTCTGCCCCTCCGCGCCCGCCGCGGGGCCGGGCGAGCGGGATTGTCGGGGTGGTCGGATACCGTCGTCGGCGTGGCACAGGACGAACTCTTCACGGTGAACCCCGACGCGGGGCCGCCGCCGGAACCCTCCGGAGCGAACCAGGCCGAACCGCAGGCCGACCCGGCGACGTCGCCGCTCGCGGTCCGGATGCGCCCGCGCACGCTCGACGAGGTGGTCGGCCAGCAGCACCTGCTGCGGGAGGGTGCGCCGCTGCGCAGGCTGGTGGAGGGGGCCGCCCCGGCGTCCGTGCTGCTCTACGGCCCGCCCGGCACCGGCAAGACCACGCTGGCCAACCTGGTGTCCATCGCCACCGGCCGCCGGTTCGTCGCGATGTCCGCGCTGTCGGCGGGCGTCAAGGAGGTGCGCGGCGTCATCGAGGAGGCGCGGCGGCGCCGGCAGTACAACACCGAGAACACCGTCCTGTTCATCGACGAGGTGCACCGGTTCTCCAAGACTCAGCAGGACGCGCTGCTCGGCGCGGTCGAGGACCGCACGGTGCTGCTGGTGGCGGCCACCACGGAAAACCCGTCGTTCTCGGTCGTGTCGCCGCTGCTGTCGCGGTCCCTGGTGCTGCAGCTGCGCCCGCTCACCGACGACGACATCGTGGCCGTGCTCGAACGCGCGCTGGCCGACGAGCGCGGCCTCGGCGGCGAGCTCACCCTCACCGACGACGCGCGAGCCCACCTCGTGCGGCTCGCCGGGGGCGATGCGCGGCGGGCGCTCACCGCGCTGGAAGCGGCCGCGGACGCCGCGTCGGCCACGGAGAACAAGACGATCGACCTCGCCGTCGTCGAGTCCACAGTGGACAAAGCGGCGGTCCGCTACGACCGCGACGGCGATCAGCACTACGACGTGATCAGCGCGTTCATCAAGTCGATCCGCGGTTCGGACGTCGACGCGGCTTTGCATTACCTGGCGCGGATGATCGAGGCGGGGGAGGACCCGCGGTTCCTCGCGCGCCGGCTGGTGGTGCACGCGAGCGAGGACGTCGGGCTCGCCGATCCGACGGCGTTGCAGGCAGCAGTGGCGGCGGCGCACGCGGTGCAGTTCATCGGCATGCCGGAGGGCAGGCTCGCGCTGGCCCAGGCGACGATCCACCTCGCGACCGCGCCGAAGTCGAACGCCGTGGTCACCGCGATCGACACCGCGCTGAGCGACGTCCGGTCGGGCTCGATCGGCACCGTCCCGCCGCATCTGCGCGACGGGCATTACGCGGGCGCGAAGCAACTCGGCAACGCGAAGGGGTACCGGTACCCGCACAACGTCCCGGAGGGGGTGCTGGCGCAGCAGTATCCGCCGGACGAGCTGGTCGGCCGGGACTATTACGAGCCGACCCAGCGCGGCGGGGAGCGGACGCTGGCCGAGCGGGTGCCGCGGCTCCGGCGGACGATCCGCGGAGAACGCCAGAGCTGAACGGGCAGCCGGTACCGGAGTGAACGTCGCCACTTTCTTCCTCGCGGGGGCTCAGCCGGGAACATCCGGGCGTCCGGCCGGTTGATCCTCTTCAAGGAGAGGGGGCGGCGATGACGCTGCTGACCGTGTGGCCGGACGACCAGCCCAGGCACGTGTTGCTGCGCACCGAGGACACGGGCGCGATCGTCGCGGAACTCGCCCGGATCGGCGCCGGGTTCGCGCGATGGCCGGTGGACGGCGGCGGGCTCGCGGAGGCGGAGCTGCTCGCCCGGTATCAGGAGCGGGTCGACGCCCGGATCGCCGGACCCGGGTATCACGCCGTGGATGTTCTCGTCGGCGAGCCCGGTCTGGTCGAGCGCAGCGCGAACGGCGCCGAGGACCGGTTCTTCGCGCAGGGGTCGGCGGTCTGGTACCTGCACGCCGGGCGCGAGGTGCACGCGGTGTTGTGCGAGCCGGGGGACGTGCTGACGATTCCGGCGCACGTCCGGCATTGGCACGACGGGGGCGCCCGGCCGGACCACGTGACGATCCGGGTCCGGCATCCGGCCGAGGCGGCCCGGGGCGCGCTGCCGGGAGCGGTGGAGCCCGGGGCGTTCCCCCGGTTCGCGGAGTTGGTGGCCGAACGGGCCGACACGTGGCCGGTGCTGACCCGCTGACCCTGCCGATCCGCGCGCCTCGCGGCACGATGACCCGATGACCACAGTCGCATTCCTCGGCACCGGAATCATGGGCCGTCCGATGGCCGCCAATCTCGCTCGCGCCGGGCTGACCGTGCGGGCCTGGAACCGGACTCGCGCCAAGGCCGAGCCGCTCGCCGCCGAAGGCGTCACGGTCGCCGAGTCCCCGGGAGAAGCGGTCAAAGGCGCCGACTTCCTGGTCACCATGCTCGCGGACGGGCCCGCCGTCGCCCAGGTCTTCGCGGGGCTCACCCTCGAACCGGGCACGATCTGGCTGCAGACCAGCACCGTCGGCGTCGACTGGGCCGACCGGCTTGCCCAGGCGGCCGTCGCGGCGGGGGTCCCGTTCGTCGACTGCCCGGTGATGGGCACGAAGGCACCCGCCGAACAGGGACAGCTCCAGGTGCTCGCGGCGGGGCCGGACAACGTGCACGAGGGCGCCGCGCCGGTGTTCGACGCGATCGGCTCGAAGACCCGTTGGCTCGGCACCGAACCCGGCACGGCGACTCGGCTCAAGCTCGTCATGAACGCCTGGATTCTCGCGCTCACCAACGGCACCGGCGAAAGCCTCGCCCTGGCCCGCACGCTCGGCGTCGACCCGCAGTTGTTCTTCGACGTCATGAGCGGCACCGGGTTCGACGTCCCTTACGCGCGAGCGAAGGGACCCATGATGCTGTCTGGCGAGTACCCGACCAGCTTCCCGGCATCGCTCGCGGCGAAAGACGCGCGGCTCGTCGTGGAGGCCGCGGGCCACGCGATCGACGTCGGCGGCGCGGCGGCAGCGTTGGCGCACCTGGAGACCGCGGTCGAAGCGGGACACGGCGAGGACGACATGGCCGCGGTGTACGAGGGGATCGTCAAGAAGGGTCACTGAGCAACGAAGCGACCCGGTCTACGCCGATGCCGGAGATGATCAGGCGCTCCTTCGCGTTCCCGAGCAGCCGCGCGGTCCACGGGGTGAAGCCGCCGTCGCCAACCGGCGCTGGACCGGAACCGAAGTCGCCCGTGACGGTGAAGCAGAGGCCGGAGTAGTAGTCACGGCCGACGGCTCGGTCTGGATCGTCAGCGACAGTCACGTCGGGCAGCGCCTCCTGCACTGAGGCGGCGAAGTCGGCGAAGCGACTGTCCAATGTGGTCACCAGAAAGCCTGCCGACTTGGCACCGGCGGCCCGCACCGCGTCGGTGAGGAATCGCGCGTGCTCCACCAGGTGCTCGCGTTCGAAGGCCAGGCTGCCTCGGTCGCGACCCGCGGTGATCGCGGCGAAGAGCGAGAAGTGCGCGTACAGCCCGGGGGCCGGTGGCTGAGCGCGCACCACGCGTTGCAGCGTGGCGAGCCGTACCGGTGCCGAACCGGTCCGCCGGACGGCCGCTTCGAGGGCCAGCCCGTTCGTCGGATCAGCGGCGACCTCGGTGCCGCGCCCGGTCGGCACGACGCGATGCTGGGCGAGTCCGGCCACTGTGGAATGAGTGCCGAGCGGCGTCACCGGAGAGAGTTGGACTCGCTCGAATTCCGGCGGAGCGGCGGAAAGCAAGGCGTCCTCGACGCGCCGCAGAGTCTCGAACGGCAGCGGCGCGGGCGTGGCGAACCGGTCCGCGCGGTAGCGGCGCAAGACGTCCGGCCCGCGCAGTTTCGCGGCTCGCCGCCGGGCCACTTCCAGTTGCAGGGTGGTCAGATCCGCGCCGGGCAGTTCGGCGAGCACGTCGGCGGCCTGGCCGCCCGGTCCGGCGAGCACGCGGGGGAGCGGGCCGCGTCCGTTCGAGGAGTCCATCGCCCGAGGAGACCAGCCCGGACCCGTCTCCGCGAACTGTTTTCCGCCGCGGCGACTGCGCTGGGTGACCGCAGCGGCGGGGGGTCCCCGCCGAGAACCCCCGCAGGCGGTAACCTCACCTCACCTAAGATCCCGCACCACCCCGAGGAGGGCCCGTGTCGGCAGGGCAGATCGCCGCGCTGATCGCCGCAGGAGCTTTCGTACTGCTGGTCTTGCTGCTGGCGATCCCGCTGCTCAAGCTCGGCCGCACGCTGGACGAGGCGACGATCGCGATCCGCAAGGCGCACGAGAACAGCGACCCGATCCTGATCGGGGCCAACGAGACGATCACGCACGTCAACACCCAGCTCGAACGGGTCGACGGGATCACCGCGAACGCACAGGCGGTGAGCGGCAACGTGTCCGCGCTCTCGTCGGTGTTCACCGCGACGCTCGGCGGCCCGCTGGTGAAGACCGCCGCGCTCTCGTACGGGATCAGCAAGGCCATCCGCGCGCGCCGCAAGAAGCAGGACGCGAAGGCCGCGAAGGCGCAGCGCCCGGGCCGCCGGGGGAAGAAGTGAAGCGGCTGTTCTGGCTCGGCGTCGGGGTCGTCGCCGGGGTCGCGCTGAGCCGCAAGGCGACCGAAACGGCTCGTCAGGCCACGCCTGCCGGGTTAGCATCGAACCTGGGCGACGCCGTGCGGGAACTCGCGGGCGCCGTCGGTTCCTTCGGCGCCGAGGTGCGCGCCGGGATGAACGAACGGGAACAGGAGCTGCACGACATGGTCGAGGAGCGGACCGCCGCCGTCGCGCCGCCTTCGGGCGCGGGCAGGCACGCCGCACGTCGCCCCGCCCGGCGAGCTCGCCGGGCGGAGGGCTGATCTCCGCGCGCCTTCCGCCGCCTCCGACCCCCGTTTCCTTCCCCGGCCGAGACCGGGTCTTCAGCACAAGGACGTACCCGTGGACACACACGAGATCACCGACCGTTTCCTGCGCCACTTCGAAAGCCGGGGCCACACGCGCGTGCCGAGCGCCCCGCTGATCCTCGACGACCCGAACCTGCTGTTCGTCAACGCGGGCATGGTCCAGTTCAAGCCGTACTTCCTCGGCGAGGCCCCGCCGCCGTACCCGCGCGCGACCTCGGTGCAGAAGTGCGTGCGCACGCCGGACATCGACGAGGTCGGCAAGACCACCCGGCACAACACGTTCTTCCAGATGGCGGGCAACTTCTCGTTCGGCGACTACTTCAAGGAAGGCGCGATCGAGAACGCCTGGGAGCTGATCACCAAGTCCCAGGACGACGGCGGCTTCGGCCTCGACCCGGACCGGATCTGGGCGACTGTCTACGAGAAGGACAGCGAGGCGGCCGGGCTGTGGCGCAAGCTCACCGGCCTGCCCGGCGACCGGATCCAGGTCCGCGACGGCAAGGACAACTACTGGGACATGGGCGTGCCCGGTCCCGGCGGCCCCTGCTCGGAGATCTACTACGACCGCGGCCCCGCGTACGGCCGTGAAGGCGGCCCGGTCGCCGACGAGGACCGCTACATCGAGATCTGGAACCTCGTCTTCATGCAGGACGTCCGCGGCGACCAGAGCCCGAAGCTGGGCCACCCGCCGATCGGCGAGCTGCCGAAGAAGAACATCGACACCGGCATGGGCGTCGAGCGCGTCGCGACGATCCTGCAGGGCGTCGAGAACGTGTACGAGACGGACCTGGTGCGCCCGGTGATCGGCCGCGCCGAGGAGTTCTCCGGCCGCCGCTACGGCGCCAATCACGCCGACGACGTGCGCTTCCGCGTCATCGCCGACCACGCGCGCACCGGCGTGCTGCTGATCGGCGACGGCGTCACCCCCGGCAACGACGGCCGCGGCTACGTGCTGCGCCGGCTGCTGCGCCGCATCGTCCGCTCCACGCGCCTGCTGGGCGTGCAGGAGCCGGTGCTGCAGGAGTTCGCGAAGGTCGTCAGCCAGACCATGGGCCCGACCTACCCCGAGCTGGTCAGCGGCTTCGACCGGATCTCCGAGGTCGTGCGCGTGGAGGAGGAGGCGTTCCTCGCCACCCTCACCAGCGGTTCGCGGATCTTCGACCTGGCCGCGGCCGAGACGAAGAAGGGCGGCGGCGACGTGCTCGCCGGCGACAAGGCGTTCCAGCTGCACGACACCTACGGCTTCCCGATCGACCTGACCCTGGAAATGGCGTCCGAGCAGGGCCTGACCGTGGACGAGGCGGGCTTCCGCACGCTCATGGAGGAGCAGCGCAAGCGCGCGAAGGCGGACGCGGCGTCGCGCAAGAGCGGCCACGGCGACCTGTCCGAGTACCGCAAGGTGCTGGAGCAGCACGGCGAAACCGAGTTCCTCGGCTACACCGAGCTGCAGGCGGACGCGAAGGTCGTCGGCCTGCTCGAGGACGGCCTGCCGGTGCGCAGCGTCGCGGCGGGCCGCAAGGCCGAGCTGGTGCTCGACCGCACCCCGTTCTACGCCGAGAGCGGCGGGCAGATCGCCGACACCGGCGTGCTGGTCGGCGACGGCGTCGAGCTGAAGGTGCTCGATGTGCAGAAGATCGTGCCGGGCCTGTTCGTGCACCGCGTCGAGGTGACCCAGGGCGAGGTCGGGATCGACACCCGGCTCACCGGATCGGTGGACGCGAACCGCCGCCTGTCGATCGAGCGCTCGCACTCGGCCACGCACCTCGTGCACGCGGCGGTCCGCGGCGCGTACGGCAAGCGCGCGGCGCAGGCCGGTTCGCTCAACGCGCCGGGCCGGATGCGTTTCGACTTCACCACCCCGGGCGCGGTGTCGGCGGACATCCTCACCGAGGTCGAGCAGGAAGTGAACGACTACCTGCAGACCGATGTCGAGGTGCAGAGCTACACCACCACCAAGGACAAGGCGCTGGAGCTGGGCGCGGTCGCGCTGTTCGGCGAGAAGTACGGCAACGACGTCCGCGTCGTCGACATGGGCGAGTACTCGCGCGAGCTGTGCGGCGGCACGCACGTCGGCCGGATCGGCCAGCTGGGCCTGGTCAAGCTCGTGTCGGACGCGTCGGTCGGCTCCGGCGTGCACCGCGTCGAGGCGCTGGTCGGGCCGGACGCGCTCAAGCACGTCCGCAAGGAGCAGCTGCTCGTGTCGCAGCTGGCGAACACGTTCAAGGTGCCGTCCGACGAACTGCCCGGCCGGATCGAGGACGTGCTGTCCCGGCTGAAGAACGCCGAGAAGGAGATCGAGCAGCTGCGCACGCAGCAGGTGCTCGGCTCGGCCGGCGCGCTGCTGGACAAGGCGCAGGACGTCTCCGGCGTCTCGGTGGTCGCCGAGGTCGTGCCGGACGTCGACGGCAACGGCCTGCGCGCGCTCGCCTCCGACATCCGCGGCCGCCTCGGCGACCGCGCCGGCGTCGTCGCGCTGTTCGCGCCCTCGGGGGAGAAGGTGGCCTTCGTGGTCGCCACGACCTCGGCGGCGCGCGACAAGGGCATCGCGGCGGGCAAGCTCGTGCCGTCGTTCGCCGAGGCGATCGGCGGGCGCGGCGGCGGCAAGCCGGACATGGCCCAGGGCGGCGGCAGCAACCCGGCGGGCGCGGAGCAGGCCGTGACGGCGCTGCGCGCGGCGGTCGCGAACCTTGGCCGCTGAACCCCGGAGAGGCCCGGATCGGCCCGGCGAGTCCGATCCGGGGCGGGGCAGGCGGCTCGCGGTCGATGTCGGGTCTGTCCGGGTGGGAGTCGCGCTGAGCGATCCCGCCCCGATCCTCGCGAGCCCGCTCGTTACCCTCTCCCGTGATGCGAAGGACGACAGCGATCTGGACCGGCTTGCCGACCTCGTCACCGAACACGAGGTGGTCGAGGTGATCGTGGGCTTGCCGAGGACGCTGGCGAACCGGCAGGGCGCGGCCGCGGACATCGCTGTCGCATATGCGGACAAGCTCGCCGGGCGCGTGGGGGACGTGCCCGTGCGGCTGGCGGACGAGCGGTTGACGACCGTCACCGCGTCGCGAATGCTGTCCCAGCGGGGGGTCAGGGGACGCAAGCAGCGCGCCGTGGTCGACCAGGCAGCGGCAGTCGAGATCCTGCAGGCCTGGCTCGACGCCGTCGCCGCGCACCGCGCCCGGAAAGGCGACTCATGACCGACCCCCGCGGCCCCGGCAACCCGGGTGGCCGCCGTCGGCTGCGCAACCCCGACAACCCGGATTCCCCGGACCCCGCAGAGGGTTCCGGCGCTCCGGGCGGGCGGCGCAGGCGGCGCGAGCCCGAAGACGAACCACCTCCTCGCCGCGCGGCGGCCGAGGGCATGCCGCCTGGCGAACGGCGGCGTCCGCGCGGCGACGTGCCGCAGCGTCCTCCCGCCGCGGAGGGACGCCGGCGCGCGCCCGAGAACGCGCCTCGTCCGGCTCCGGCCGGCGAAGCGACCCGTCGCGTCCCGCCGGACGCGATGCCTCCTGGCGAACCGCCGCGCCGTCCGGCCGCCGAGGCGCCGCCTGCCCGGCGCCGTCGCCCGGCCGCGCCGCAGGACCGGCCGAAGCGGTCGACGGAGAACTGGGACCTGCCGCCGCACGCGGCCGACGACCTTCCCCGTGCCCGCCCGCGCCGCATAGCGCCGGGCGATGTCCCGGTGGCCGGGAACGAAGTTCCGGACGCCGAACCGCCCGCCGGCCGACGCCGTCGCCGCGAAGACGTTCCGCCGGTGGACGCGGAACCTCCGGCCGGCCGTCGTCGGCTTGAGGACGCACCGCCGCCTGGCCGTCGACGTCGGCGCGAGGACATTCCGCCGCCGGTGGACGTCGAGCCTCCGTCCGGTCGCCGTCGCCGCGAAGACACCGATGCGCCGATGGAAGCCGCCGCGCCTGGCCGTCGCCGGATGCCCGAGCCGCCGCCTCCGGTCCGGCGTGCGCCCGCTCCGCCGCCGGACGGCTCCATGCCGCCGGATCCCCGGTTCGCGGACGCCTCGATGCCGCGCGATCCGCGCTTCTCGGACGCGTCGATGCCGCCGGACCCGCGTTTCGCCGAGGCTTCGATGCCGCGCGATCCGCGGTTCGCCGATGCGTCGATGCCGCCGGATCCCCGGTTCGCCGAAGCCTCCATGCCGCGCGACCCGCGCGGCCGTCCGCCGCGCCGTCCTCCGGTCGAGGAGCCCACCGAGGTGATCCCGGCCGTGGCCGCCGCGCACGAACCGGAGCGCCCGGGCGAGCAGCCGATCGACGACCTCTTCGAGGACGAGTACGACGAATACGGCGAGTACGACGAGCACGCCGCCTACGACGAAGACGGTTACGACGACGGCTACGACGAGGACGGACATCCGGACGACGGGGCCGAGCCTCCGGTCGAGGAACCGCCCGCGAAGCGGCCCCGCAAGAAGCGCAAGCGCGCGATCGGCTGGATCGCCGCGGTGCTCGTGCTGGTCCTGCTCAGCGGCGGCGCCTATTTCGGGTACCAGAAGATCTTCGGCTACGCGGACTTCGACGGCTCCGGCGAGGGCGACGCGCTCGTCCAGGTCGAACAGGGCGACACGACGTCCGCGATCGGCGCGAAGCTGACCGACGCGGGCGTGGTCGCGAGTTCCCGGGCGTTCGTGAAGGCGGGCGCGGAAAACGCCGCGCTCAGCCGGATCCAGCAGGGCTACTACCTGATGCGCAAGCACATGTCGGGCGAGAGCGCGGTCGACCTGATCACCTCGGCCCCGGCGCGGGTCGGGCGGCTGGAAATCCGGCCGTACACGCAGTTCGACGACATCACGCAGCCCGGCGGCAAGGTCACGCCGGGCGTGTTCAGCCTGATGTCGAAGGCGTCCTGCGCGACCTTGGACGGCAAGAGCACCTGCATCCCCGTCGACCAGCTGCGCAAAACCGTCGCCGACGCCGACCTCAAGGCGTTCGGCGCGCCGGAGTGGGCGCTGGAAGGCGCGGGCAAGGCGCTGAGCAAGGACAAACGGCTCGAAGGCCTGATCGCGCCCGGCGTGTACGACGTGAAACCCGGCTGGAGCGCGACCGAACTGCTCACCGACCTGGTGAAGCAGTCGGCCGAGTCGATCCAGGCGTCCGGGCTCAGCGCGCAGGCCACCGGGCCGGGGAAGTCGGCGTACGAGACGCTGATCGTCGCGTCGCTCATCGAGCGCGAGGCGATCAAACCGGACTTCGGCAAGATTTCGCGGGTGATCTACAACCGGCTCGAACAGAGGATCCGGCTGCAGCTGGACTCCACGGTCAACTACGTGCTGGACCGCCCGACGCTGCTCACCAAACCCGAGGACCGGGCGAAAGCGGGACCGTACAACACCTACGCCAACTACGGTCTCCCGCCGACGCCGATCGCGGTGCCCAGCATGGACGCGATCAAGGCCGCGCTCAGTCCGACTCCCGGCGACTGGGCGTACTTCGTGAAATGCGAGAAGGACGGGCATTCCTGCTTCGCGGTCACGAATGACCAGCACAACGCGAACCGGACTCTGGCGGAGCAGCGTGGCGTCATCAAGTGACCGTCCGCGCCGCGCGGCGGTGCTGGGCAAGCCGGTGGCGCATTCGCTGTCTCCGGTGCTGCATCGCGCGGCGTTCGCGGCGCTGGGACTGGACGGCTGGACCTACGACCGGGTCGAGACGGACGCCGCCGAGCTGCCCGGGTTCGTCGACGGCCTCGGCCCGGAGTGGGTCGGCCTGTCGGTCACCATGCCCGGCAAACGGGCCGCGCTCGACTACGCCGCCGAGGTCACCCCGCGCGCGGCCGCGGTCGGCGCGGCGAACACGCTCGTGCGCAGTGCGGACGGCTGGCTCGCCGACTGCACGGACGTCGACGGAGTGACCGGAGCCCTGCGCTGCGCGGGTGGCTACTCACCTTCCGCGGACGACCAGGCAGTCGTGCTGGGAGCGGGCGGGACGGCTGCGGCCGCGGTGGTCGGATTGGCCGCGATGGGCGTCACGACGGTGCGCTTGGTGGTGCGGGAACCGGCGCGGGCGGCGGAAACCGTGGACGCGGCGAAGCGCGCGGGCCTGGCCGTGGAGGTCGTGCGATGGTCCGAAGTGGACTTCGCGGACTTAGCGGACGCTACGGCGGTGCTGGTGAACACGGTGCCGCCGGACGCGGTCGTGCCGCACCTCGCGGAGCTGGCCCGGATCGGCAGCGTGCTCGACGTGATCTACCACCCGTGGCCGACGCCGCTGGCCGAAGCGGTCGGCGAGCGCGGGGGACGGCTCGCGACCGGGCTCGACATGTTGCTGCACCAGGCCTTCGGGCAAGCGGAGCAGTTCACCGGGCGACCGGCGCCGCGCGAGGAGATGCGGGCGGCGCTGCGCGAAGCGAGCGGAAACATCCTGCCGCTGCCGATTTCCTGATATCCTGACGGGCTGCTTTTCAGTCAGCGACAGGGGAATCACTGTGACCAGGCAACAGTTCGGCGAGGAAGAAATCCAAGCGGCGTGGGTCGGCGAGGCTCCGAAGCTCGGCACCACGATCACGCTCGCCGAGTACGACCCGGAATGGCCGCGGCTCTACGAACGCGAGGCGGCGCGGATCCGCGCGGTGCTCGGGGATCAAGTGCTGCTGCTCGAACACGTCGGGTCCACGTCGGTGCCCGGGCTCGCCGCCAAACCGATCGTCGACATTCTGCTCGAAGTACCCGATTCGGACGACGAAGCGGCGTACGTTCCCGCCCTCGAAGCGGCGGGCTACCGATTGGTGATCCGCGAGCCGGACTGGGAGAAACACCGTCTGTTCAAGGGCCCGGATACGAACATCAACCTGCACGTCCATTCGCCGGGCAACGGCCAGACCGAGCGCTACCGGCTGTTCCGCGACCGGCTGCGCGGCCATCCGGAGGAACTGGCCCTGTACCTGGCGAAGAAACGCGAACTCGCCGCGCAGGTCTGGGAGTACGTGCAGAACTATGCCGACGCGAAGAACGATGTGATCGACGAGATCATCGAGCGGGCGCGCAACGCCTGACCCGCGGGCTACGGTGGGCGGCATGAAGATCGCGATCCTCGACGACTACCAGAACGTGGCTCTCCAGTGTGCGGACTGGACGCCGCTCAGGGCGGAGATCGAGGTGTTCGACGAGCCGTTCGCCGGACCGGACGAGGTCGCCGCGCGGCTGGCCGGGTTCGACGTCGTGGTCGCGATGCGCGAGCGCACGCCGTTCCCGGCCGCCGTGTTCGACCGGCTGCCCGCGCTGAAACTGCTGGTCAGCACCGGTCGGCGGAACGCGGCGATCGACCTCGACGCGGCGAAGCGGTGCGGGGTGGTCGTGTCCGCCACCGGCGCGCTCGCCGCGCCGACGGTGGAACACGCGTGGGCGCTCATCCTGGCCGGCGCGCGCAATCTGCCCGCGGAGCTCCGTTCGATGCGCGAGGGCGGCTGGCAGGTCGGGCTCGGGATGGCGTTGCGGGACAAGACCCTCGGCCTGCTCGGGCTCGGCAGGCTGGGCGCGGAGGTCGCCCGGATCGGCCAGGCGTTCGGGATGAAACCGATTGCCTGGAGCCAGAATCTCACCCCGGAGCGGGCGGCCGAGCACGGCGTCACGGCGGTGTCCAAAGAGGACTTGTTCGCTCAGGCTGATGTGCTGTCGGTCCACCTGGTGCTGTCCGAGCGCACTCGGGGTTTGGTCGGCACCGCCGAATTCGCCGCGATGAAGCCGACCTCGCTGCTGGTCAACACCTCGCGCGGGCCGATCGTGGACGAGACGGCGTTGCTGGATGCGTTGCGCGGCAAGAAGATCGCCGCGGCCGCGCTGGATGTCTACGACGTCGAGCCGTTGCCTGCGGACCATCCGCTGCGGACGCTGGACAACGCGATCCTGACGCCGCACATCGGTTACGTGAGCCGGGAGACGTACGAGATCTTCTACGGCGGCGCGGTGGAGGACATCGCCGCGTTCCAGGCGGGCGAGCCGATCAACGTGCTGAACGGCTGATTCGGGTGTGCCGTGAGGGGAACCCTGAGGGAATCAGATTCCCTCAGGGTTCCCCTCACAGACGGACACGCTCAGCTTCCGCCGCCCGCGCAGGCCACGATTCAAGCCAACCGGCTTGCCAGCCGCTTCAGTCTGGGCAGGCGCGCCGCGTCAAGTCCTTGGCATGGGGAATCAGAGTCCCCCGCAGGCCTTCAGGTATGCTCATTCTTAAGTCCTTTGTGGACGGTCGGCAGGCGTTGCGGCCACACAGCTTAAAGTTCCTGGCACTGAATGCGATTCCCTCAGGGTTCCCCTCACGGACCGCCGAATCTTCCGGACCCCCCAGCGGCTAGGCGAACGGCCGGACCTGCGGCGGATACCCCGTCCCGTCCGGCGGCACGGCCAGATCCACGAAGTACCGCACCGTCGCGGCGGAAGCGGCCGTGCTCGGCACGTCGAGGGTCGTGTGCCCGGCGCCGTCGACCACGATCACGTGGCCGTCGCCGAGTTCCCGTGCGGTGGACTGGGCGTTGGCGAGCGGGGTGACCGGGTCGTTCCGGTTGGCCAGGATGAGGATCGGATGCTGCCGGGGCCGGTTCCACGGCCCGGCGTACCGGTCTTCGTCGCGCGCGGGCCAGCCGACGCACTGCGCCATCGAAAACACCGGTGCGATCCCGAAATACGGCTGCCGTTTCGCTTCCTCGGCCGCGAGTTCGGTGTACCCGGCGGTGTCCTGCGGCAGTTCGCTGTCCAGGCACTGCACGGCGAGGAAACCGGGCGAATGCGTCGGCACGCGCGGGTCGAGCACCGGCGCGGGGGACACCGGCGACGACGGCACGAGCCCGGCGAGCGTCTTCGCCAGCCGCGGCCACCGGGAGGATTGATACAGCGCTCGATCGATCGTCTCCATCAGCGACGCCACCGTCATGCCGCCGACCGGACCGTGCGTCAGCCGGGCGAAGACCGCCGCGAATTTCTGTTTCAGGTCACCGCCGGCGAAGGCGCACTTGCCCGGACCGGCCGCGTCGCAGGCGGCGAAGAAAGCTTCCAGTTCCTGTTGCTGGGCAGTCGCGACGTCAGCGCGCACGTCGACCGGTTTGTGCTGCTGACCCGGCTGTCCGGTGGCGTTCGCGACGAGGTCGAGCGTCCCGTCGAGGGCCATCGCGCGCAGCTTGTCGGGGAACAGGTTGGCGTAGGTGCCGCCGAGATACGTGCCGTACGAGTAGCCGTAGAAGTTCAGCTGCTGCTCGCCCAGCGCCTGCCGGAGCACGTCCATGTCCCGCGCGACATTCGCGGTGGACAGGTGCGACAGTTCGGCGCCAGTGCCCGCCGCGCACGCCTTGCCGACGGCGGCGCTAGCGGTCCAGAACGCCGCGCTGTCGCGCAACGGCGAACCGGCCGCCGGCGGAGTTCCCGGGCACTGCACCGGGGCGCTGCCGCCGATACCGCGCGGATCGAAGCTCACCAGGTCGAACTTGGCCCGCAGCTCGTCCGGATACCGCGGGCCGAACCGCATCAGCTCGCCGACGCCGTCAGCTCCCGGTCCGCCGAAATTGATCACCAGCGACCCGACGCGGTGCGCGGGGTCGGTGGCCGGCATGCGGATCACCGAGAGGTTCAGCTTCGCACCGCCAGGTTCGCGGTAGCTCAAGGGAACCGGAGCGGTCGCGCACTGGAAATCGCCGTGGCACGGGGCCCATTCGAGCTTGGGCACCGCGGCGCCGTTGGTGCCCAACGGAAGCGGCGCGTTCGGCGCGGGCAATGCTTGGGGCGCTTGGGTTTGCGCGGCCGGTGCGGCACAACTCGCGACCAGCAGCAGAGCCGCCAGCGCGGGCCAGAGCTTCACGCGGAGAGTTCCGCCAGCACGGCGTCAGTGAACGGCGGCCACGCTTGCGCGGCCCACGGCCCGAACGAACGGTCGGCGAGCCCGACACAGGCGTGCCCCGCTTCCGGGTCCACCCACAGGAAGGTGCCCGACTGCCCGAAGTGGCCGAACGTGCGCGGCGAGCTGTGCGCCCCGGTCCAATGCGGGCTCTTGTGGTCGCGCAGCTCGAAGCCGAGCCCCCAGTCGTTCGGCTTCTGGTGCCCGAATCCGGGCAGGACGCCGTTCAGTCCGGGGAACGCGATCTCGGTGGCCGCGTTCAGGGTCTCCGGCGAGAGCAGCTTGGGTGCCTGCAATTCGGCAGCGAACCGGAGCAGATCGTCCAAAGTGGACACGGCGCCCGAGGCGGGAGAGCCGTCCAGCCGGGTCGACGTCATGCCGAGCGGCTCGAAGAGCGCTTCCCGCTGGTACGCGGCGAACTCGATGCCGGAGTGCTCGGCCAGCGCGTCGGCGAGTTCCTCGAACCCGGCGTTGGAGTACAGCCGGCGCGTGCCCGGCTCGGCCATCGCCTTGTGCGCGTCGAAGGCCAGCCCGGAGGTGTGCGCGAGCAGATGCGCGACGGTGGAGCCTTCCGGCCCGGCAGGCGTGTCCAGCTCGACGACGCCCTCTTCGATCGCGATGTGCGCGGTGCAGGCGGTGAGCAGTTTGGTGACCGACGCGAGCCGGAACGGGCGGGCCGGGTCGCCGTGGCGGCCGCGCACCTCGCCGGAAGCGGAGACCACTCCGGCCGCCGCGTTGTCCACGGGCCATTCGTCGATCAGGCGCAGACTCTCCATGTCCGCCAGCGTAACTGAACAGTTCGGACGCGCTGGAGTGGTGCCTTTGGACGTGTCGGAGTGACGCGACCTTCTGGTATGCACCCTGAGTACTTCGCTCGATGTTCTTGTCTGAGGGTCCCGAGACCGTGTCTAGCGGGTCACTCGATCGGTGGCTACACATGTTTTGCGGTGTCGGTATTGTGGGAGGCGTTAGGGGGAGGGTAAATGAAATTGCGTGACGTGCATTTATGGCCGCCTTGCTGCGTGCGCCGGATCAGGTACTGGCTGCCGGTTTGATTGCGGAAGTGCTCATTGGGTAATCCGGTAACTGTCACGCGTGTCAATGTGCAGTGCTTCGATGTGATTGCTCTTAAGCGTGTTGCATGCGATCTTTTTGGCTGTTGATGGCGGGTGCTCGGGCTATCGCGATCTTCCTCTCTCTCTTTCATGTCAAGCATCTAATGTCAACGTCCTATTTATTGGATGATGCCAGTGGAAGGAATTCGAATGTCTGACAAGCAACGCATGGAATTCTTGGCCGGAATCGAATCGAAGCTGATTCGGGACGCGGATTCTCCGGAGGTCGCCGGTCGGAGGTCGCGGACTCGAGGTGTCCTTATGTCTGTGGCTGCCGCTGCTATGGTTGGCGGGTCTTTGGTCGGCTTGACCTCGGGTGTCGCTTCGGCAAAGTCGATGGAGAGTGCTGCTGCGCCGAGGGCCATTCAGTCCTGCTCTGCCCCGGATCCAGTTGCCCAAGACCAGTCGAAGTGGTGCGGCTTGGCGAATTACTACTTCGATTACCTGTACAACTACTCTCCTAATGGCGGAATTGTGAGATGTTATGTCTTCGACCTCACCATCTATCATGCTGCTTGTGGTGGCACGGTCAACGTTGGCGAGAAGGAGGCTTGCGTGCGCGTAGCTTCACCTAAGACTCGACTTGCTGCCTTGTCGGATTAGGGTTCGTTTTGTCCGTCGGTGTCGACTCATGATTGTCGGCGCCGACGGGCGAAAGGGGATTGTGAGCGTGTCTTGCCCGATAAATGTTATTATTTTGACAAGAGATGAGGAGCGATGCATCGCTCGCTGCCTCGATAGTGTGGTGGACAGTGGCTTCGACCGCATTCTTGTGGTCGACACTGGATCGGCTGATCGTACGTTGGAGATCGTAAAATCCTACGGTCAGCGCGGTGTTGATCTGGTTGGAGTAGATTGGCGGGGCTCCTTTGCGGAGGCTAGGAATTCTGCGCTTGACTTGCTGGATGAAGGATGGGTTGTTTTTCTTGATGCTGATGAGTGGTTGGATTCAGCTGCCGCGGAGGGCATTATTTCGCGCGTTGCTCAACTGGATGGCTCACAGCGCTGCTCTCGCGTAGCTTTGGCTCCGGTTATTATGGATTCGAACGCAAATACTTGGGTTGACCAGGTGCCGCGAGTGTTTCAGCTAAAAAGTGGAATTCGGTTCCGCGGTGACGTGCACGAGTATATCGTTGTTGGTGGCGCATCGGATGAGTCAATCGAATTATGTAGCACTGATGCGAAGTTCTTTCATGACGGTTATACTCGTGAAGTAGTGCTGAAAAAGCGAAAGACGGAGCGGAATTTGTCGCTGCTCCAACAGGCCCGGATTAAAGATCCTCAAAACCCGCGATGGATATACTTTACTGTGCGTGACGCTCTTCCGCTTCTTTCTGGCGAGCAGCTTATGCTACTGTGCAGTGAATTGGAGAGCGCGGTCGTCGCAGATGTTCCGACCGGTGATCACTGTCGCCCGGTGGAGTATCTTCGGAGAACACTTGGCTTGGCTTGTCAGGGGCTGGGTTTCCGGGGCGCTTGGGAAACCGTGCAGAAGTATTGCGACCGAATACGTGTTCTGGACGGTGGAGACAGTGCGGACGTTCAGTACTTTATGGTGATGGAAGAATTGGCTATGGGTAATGTCACCGATCGTACGTTGAATAGAGCTATCGCGGCCCGGAAAGACGGGGAACTCCTGGCGAGGAGCATGCTTAGTCCGCAGGGCAGGCATTTGGATGCTGCCATTGCTGCGTGTATCGAGCTGCGTGGGTGGGCTGACGAAGCTGACCACTATCGTCGCCTCTGTCATGAATGGGACGACATATTTTTTGAAAGATCCAGGATTCGTGTTCCGCAGTCGGTCGTGCTCCATCGCGGCCAGACCGTGCAAGGCTGACGTCGGCTACTGCGTTTGACGGACTGCGGCAGGATGGCCGATTTGGTGATTGCGGTGGTTAGAACCGGGAGGACGACTCTGGCCGATGTTTGGCAGCGACGCGGGTCCGAGGCCGTTACGGCCTCGGACCCGCATTTTTGGTCCCAGCTTGGCAGTGCCGACCTTGTCGGGTCGGTACCCGGTATCGCTACTGAGCGTCGAGGTCGGTGGCGACCAGCTCGGCGACGGCCTCGACCGCCGCCTCGGCACCGTCGCCCTCGGCGCTGATGACGACCTCGTCGCCGTACGCGGCGGCGAGGGTCATCAGGTTGAGGACGCTGCCGGCGGCCACCGGTTCGCCGCCGTCCTTGGCGATCCGCACCGCCACGGGCTGGGCCGCGGCCGCCTTGGCGACCAGTGCGGCCGGGCGGGCGTGCAGCCCCACCTTGCTGGCCACGGTGACGCGTTTCTCCGGCATGGTTTACCTCTCTTGCCTTTCTCGGTGTTACTTCGCGGCCGTGCGCTCGAGGTCGCCCTCGATCGAGTCGTCCTCGCGGCCCGGCGTGCGCAGGTTGAACTTGGTGATCACGAAGCGGAACACCACGTAGTAGATCACGGCGAGCACGAGCCCGATCGGGATCAGCAGCCACGCCTTGTGCGCGGTGTCCAGCGACGAGTTCAGCGCGAAGTCGATCGCGCCGCCGGAGAACGAGAAGCCGAGGTGGATGCCCAGCGCGTTGCAGACCGCGAGCGAGATGCCGGTCATGATCGCGTGGAAGATGTACAGCGGCCACGCGACGAACATGAACGCGAACTCGATCGGCTCGGTGACGCCGGTGACAAAGGCGGTCAGCGCGGCCGAGACCATAATGCTGCCGACGAGCTTGCGCTGCGCCGGACGCGCGGTGTGCATGATCGCCAGCGCGGCGGCGGGCAGCGCGAACATCATGATCGGGAAGAAGCCGGTCTGGAAGATGCCCGAGCCCTGGACGTGGTTGTTCAGGAAGTTCGGGATGTCGCCGCCGTTGAAGATGAACCACACCGGCACGTTCAGCAGCTGGTGCAGGCCGACCGGGATCAGCAGGCGGTTGAGCAGGCCGTAGATGCCGCCGCCGACGACCGGCGACCCGACGACCGCCTTGCCCGCGGAGGTAATGGCCTCGTCGACGTACTTGAAGAGCAGACCGAAGATGACGCCCAGCACCAGCATCGCCAGCGCGGTGATGATCGGCACGAACCGGCGGCCGCCGAAGAAGGCCAGCCAGGACGGCAGCTTGATGCGGTGGTAGCGCTGCCACAGCAGGGCCGCCACGATGCCGGACACGATGCCGGTCAGCACGCTGTAGGGCCAGTGCAGCGGCTGGCTTTCCCAGGCTGTCTTGTAGCCCTGCTGGCTGCTGATCGGGGCGATCGCCTGGATCACGTTGTTGAACACGACCCAGCCGATGACCGCGGCGACGGCCGTCGAGCCGTCTCCCTTGCGGGCGAACCCGACCGCGATGCCGATCGCGAAGATCAGCGGCAGCCAGTTGAAGATGCCGCCGCCCGCCGCGCCGATCACGTCGGAGGCTTTGCCCCAGTTCAGACCGTCCTTGCCGAGGATGTCAGGCTGGCCGAGCCGGTTCAGGATGCCTGCGGCGGGCAGGGTCGCGATCGGCAGCATGAGGCTGCGGCCGAAGCGCTGCAGCCCGGCGAGACCGCCGCCGCCCTTCTTCTTCCCGCTGGCCCCAGCCGCGGTGGTGGCGCTCATCGGATACCTCCATTGTGGGGTTGGTCGCCGGAACCCGGGGTGTTCCGGTCCAGCTGCATGGTCACCTGGTAGTGGTCGCCCCGGTACCAGGACGTCATGTCCTCCACCGGTTCGCCGCCCGAGCTGGAAACCCGGCGGAACACCAGGAGCGGACTGCCGGTGCGCATGCCGAGCAAGCGCGCCGTCTCGCGGTCCGCGGATTCGGCCCACACCGTCTGGTACGCCTGGTCCGGCCGGCGCGAGAAGGCGTCGGCCAGCTGGGCGTACAGCGAACGGGTCAGGTCGAGGTCGAGCAGGCCGGGGGTCCGGCCCGCGTGGTACCAGCCGCGCTCCACGGCCAGCGGAACGCCGTCGGCGCGCCGCAGCCGCACGAGCCGGTGCGCGGGCACGCCCTCGGACAGGCCGAGCGCGTGCGCCGAGGTCACCGGCGGGACCTCGGTCGAGGTCGAGATCACTTCGGTGGTCGGGGTGAGCCCGCGCCGGCGCATGTCGTCGGTGAACGACATCAGGTACACCTGCAGTTCCATCCGCCTCGCGGCGGTGAAGGTGCCCTTGCCCCTGACCCGGGCCAGCAGTCCTTCCTCGACGAGCTTCCCGATCGCCGAGCGGACGGTGAGCCTCGATACGCCGTAGTGCTGCGCGAGTTCCCGTTCGGACGGGATCGGGGAGCCCGGCGGGAGGTCGCGCTCCACCAGGCGGCGCAGGATTTCCCGCAGCTGGGCGTGCTTCGGGGTCGGCCCGTTCACCACGCGCTCGGCGGGGTCGGACGGCGGAATGTGCGCGGCCGCACTCATCTCGGGGTCACCCTCCCTCGCTTGTCGCGCACCGGGGCCGGTGCTCGCGTCCGCGCCGGAAGATTGGTACGTTCCGGTCTAGACCAATGATCTGATGGGGCAGGATGCTCCGCAGCGCGAGCAGGTGTCAACCACCGTTATCCGTTCGTGGCCGGGCCCGCCGGGCAAGGCGGCAAACGGCGTAGTAATGGTGGCGGAGCGCACCTGTTCCGGGTGGAAAACCAACGGGATACGAGGAGGCCGCGATGGCGGATGACAGGCCGGAAAAGATTCTCGCGGCGCTCGGCGGCGCGGACAATCTCGTCGAGATCGAGGGCTGCATCACGCGGCTGCGGTGCGAGGTCGAGGACATGTCCGCCGTGGACGAAGCCGCGCTCAAGGCGGCAGGCGCGATGGGCGTCGTGAAGATGGGCTCGGCGGTCCAGGTCATCGTCGGACCGGAGGCGGACACCATCGCCAGCGACATCGAGGACTTGATGTGAGCCTGCCGATCCTGAGCCCGGTCGCGGGCGAGGTCGTCGCGATCACCGAGGTGCCCGACCCGGTCTTCGCCGAGGCGATGGTGGGCCCCGGCATCGCGGTCAAGCCCTCCGGCGGCCGCGCGGACGCGGTCGCCCCGGTCGACGGGACCGTGGTGACGCTGCACCCGCACGCGTACGTCGTGGCCACTGAGGACGGTCGTGCGCTGCTCGTGCACCTCGGCATCGACACCGTCAAGGAAAAGGGCGAGGGCTTCACCCTGCACGTCGTCAAGGGCGAGCAGGTGCGGGCCGGCCAGCCGATCGTGGGCTGGGACCCGGAGGCGGTCGCCGCCAAGGGCTACTCGCCGATCGTCCCGGTCGTCGGGCTCGACGCGTCCGCCGACGTCCTCGCCGGCCTCGAAGGCGGGCGCACGGTCGCCGCCGGCGACGAGTTGTTCACCTGGAACAGTTGATCCCCGGCGCCCTTTGTGGACGGTGAATGTCCACAAAGGGCGATTCCGGTCACGCCGTGACGACGTCTCCGTTCTGGATCTTCACAGCCACTCCGGCCAGCGGCTGGCTCGCCGGTCCCTGCTTCACCGCACCGGTCAGCGCGTCGAACACCGAACCGTGGCACGGACAGTGCGCCTGACCGTCCTGCGGCGGATTCACCGTGCAGCCCTGGTGCGTGCAGACGGCGCTGAAACAGGCGACCGTCCCCGCCGACGGCTGTGCGACGAGGACTTCCCGCCCGTCCGGGGTTTTGGCGGATTTCGCTTGTCCCACCGGCACTTCCGCCAGCGCGATCACCTTCCCGCCCGGCTTCGGCGCGGCAGGTTCGGACCCGCTCCCGCACGCGGTGAGAGCGACGGCGGCGGCCGCCCCGGTGGCGATCGCTGAGCGGCGGGAGTGCAGTTCGGCAGTCATGCCCAGTGCAACGAACCGGGGCGCTCCGCGGTTCAGGTGAACCGCCGCGGCCGCCCGTGCGTGTAGTCCGTATCCGGCATCCGCACGGAAGGAGACGGCATGCTGACGACCTGGATGCGAGCGCTGGGCGCGGCGGGCCTGGCGGGCTCGGCGGCGATCCACTTCTACCTGTACTGGGGCAGCGGCTACGCGGACATCCCGGTGGTCGGGCCGCTTTTCCTGGTCAACGGCATCGCGGGCGCGGTGATCGCGATCGCGCTGCTGGCCTGGCGGCACTGGCTCCCGGCGTTCTTCACGCTCGGCTTCGGCGGCGTGACGCTGCTGGCCTACCTGCTGTCGGTGACAGTGGGCTTCTACGGCGTGCACGACCAGTTCAACAGCCAGTACGAATACTGGGGCGTGATCACCGAAGCGGTGTGCGTGATCTGTGGTCTGGTGCTGCTGGTGCAGGGGCTCAGAACGCGTAGCGGTGCACCTTCTCCGGGTGAATGACGACCCGGACCTGTGGCAACTTCTCAAGAACGTCGAGCCCGGCCGCGCCCTCGGCGGTGCTGAGGTCCCAATACCGGGCGGCGAGCCGCCGCGCGAGGTCGTGCCCGCCGTCGGCCTCCACCGTGACCCGCCCGGCGACCGACACCCACCGCTCCGGCTCGCCGACCGGCGCGGCGACGACGATCGACGCGCGCGGATCCTCGCGCAGCTGGCGGATCTTGGCCGAGTCCGGATCGGTGAACAGCTGGATCGTGCCGTCGTCGGTGGCCTCGAACCACACCGGCCGGGGCTGCGGCGGCCGCGGTCCGGCGGCGACGGTCAGGAAGCCGTGCAGGGGACGGCGGAGGAACTCGAGATCGTGGTCGGTGAGCGTGCTCATGGCTGGGATTCAACCGGGCTTTCCCGGACGATCCCATAGGCGAGAAGCCGGATCGCCTGTCCATTCGTCTAATCTCGGGGGAGTGGACGCGTTCAGCGATTTGATCCGCGGAGTCCGGGCGCACGGCTCGCTGTTCGGCTGCTCTGCCCTGTCCGCGCCGTGGTCGCTGCACTTCACGGACGGTGCCCCGCTGACCCTGTGCGCGCTGCTGAGCGGCGAAGGCTGGATCGTGCCGGAAGGCCGGCCGCCGGAGCTGCTGCGTGCCCGCGAGACCATCCTGGTCCGCGGCCCGTTCTCCTTCGTGGACCGGCTGGACACTCCCGCTGCCCCCGTCGCCTGCGGCGAGTTCTGCGCCACACCGGACCAGGGCGGCACCCTGCACCACCTGGGCTGGAACGACCCGTTCCACGGCGAAGCCAACCTGATCGTCGGCGCGTATCCCGTCCGGAGCCACAGCCGGATGGCCGCGCTGCTGGACGCCCTGCCGGTCGTCGTCCGGCCGCCCTCCTCGGACGCCGAAGACCCGGTCCTGGACCACCTGGCGGCCGAACTGGCCGTCGACGCGCCAGGCCAGCAGATCGTCCTGGACCGCTTGCTGGACTGGATGCTGGTCTGCCTCCTGCGCGACTGGTTCGACCGCCCAGGCGGCACCCCGCCGCCGTGGTGGGCGGCGCAACGGGACCCGGTGGTGGGCACGGCACTTCGCCTGCTGCACGCGGACCCGGCGGCCCCGTGGACGGTGGTCTCGCTGGCCGCCCGGACCGGCGTTTCGCGGTCGACCCTGGCCAAACGATTCGCGGACCTGGTGGGGGAACCGCCGATGACGTACCTCACGCGCTGGCGGATGACGCTGGCGGCGGACCTGCTGACGGAACAGGAGTCGATGCCGGTCGCGGAGGTCGCGCGGGCGGTCGGGTACTCGGATGCGTTCGGGTTCAGCGCGGCCTTCAAACGGGTGCGGGGGATGAACCCGAGCGGGCACCGGCGGGCTTTCGCCTGACGCCGCGGAGAGCGGAGATTTCGCCACCGCCGAGTGAACTTCACGGCGTGTCGCGCACGAGGGGTCCCCTCGCACCCCGGTTTGTTTGCCCTGGTCCCAGGCTCGGGGACAGGCTGGTCGCATGGTCCTGACAGCAGTGCTGGCGGCCGGGGCGGTGGTCCCGGTGCTGCTGGCGATGACGAAGAAAACCGGTGCCCCGGTGCCGCTCTTGCTCGGCCTGACGATCGCCGCCGCGGCCGCCGCGGTAGCCGCCGCACGGGCCGACTCAGGCGCGTTGCCGGAGTGGTGGCTGCCCGTGCCCTGGCTGGTCTCGGTGGTCGGCGTCCCCCTGGCATTGGCCGACGCCCGGCACCGTCGCCTGCCAGACGTCCTCACCCTGCCCGCCTACCCGGCTGTAGCCCTGACGATCACCCTCGCCGCATTAGGCGGCGGAGGCTGGCGCTTGGCCGCCGGTGCCGCTGTGGGCTGCCTGCTGTTCGGCGGGACCCACCTGATCGTGCACCGGCTGTCGGCGGGCGGTCTGGGGCCTGGAGACGTCAAACTGGCTGGCTCGTTCGGCGCGGTCCTGGGCGCGGTCGGCGGACTGGCCCCAGCGGTGGGGGCGGTTCTGGCAGCGGCGGCGAGTGCGGTGGCCGTGGTGCCGATGTGGGTGATGCGCCGGGTCCGCGAGCCCATCTCGACCCGTCCCGGCTCCACGCCTCAGCCGCCCCTCGCCCAGCAGCCCGCGACGACCGGCTCCGCTCACGTGCCCGTGCCGCCCGGCCCGGCACCGGCGGCTGAGCGCATTCGCACCCGCACCCCGATCCGCGCCGGCCCCCTCCGCGTCCCCTACGGCCCGGGCCTGGTCCTGGCCACCTGGGCGTGCGCGGTCTTCCCCGCCGCCGGAACCGGCATCGCCTGAGGCCAGGGGCTCTGCCGGGGCGTCCGGCGGGCCGTGACAGGATTGTCCGGTGCTGCGCTGGATCACCGCTGGAGAATCGCACGGACCCGCCCTCGCCGCTGTGCTCGAAGGGCTGCCCGCCGGGGTGGAGGTGACGACCTCGGACCTCTCCGCGCAGCTCGCGCGGCGCCGGCTCGGGTTCGGCCGCAGCCCTCGGATGGGCTTCGAGACCGACCAGGTCCAGTTCCTCGGCGGGATCCGGCACGGGGTCAGCCAGGGCGGCCCGATCGCCGTCCAGATCGAGAACGCCGAGTGGCCCAAGTGGGAGAAGGTCATGGCGGCCGATCCGGTCGACGAGGCCGAACTCGCCGGGCTCGCCCGCAACGAGCCGCTGACCCGGCCCCGCCCGGGGCACGCCGACCTGCCCGGCATGCAGAAGTACGGCTTCGACGAGGCCCGTCCCGTCCTCGAGCGCGCCAGCGCCCGCGAGACGGCCTCGCGGACCGCGCTCGGCACTGTCGCGCGGAACTTCCTGCGGCAGCTGCTCGGGGCCGAGGTGCTGAGCCACGTCGTCTCGATCGGCGGGGCCGACGCGCCCGACGGGCCGCTTCCTCAGCCGGGTGATCTCGCGGCGATCGACGAGAGCCCGGTGCGGGCGTTCTCGGCCGAGGGGACCGAGGCGATGGTCGCCGAGGTCGACGCGGTGCGGAAGGCGGGCGACACCGTCGGCGGCGTGATCGAGGTGATCGTCTACGGCCTGCCGCCGGGCCTCGGCTCGCACGTGCACTGGGACCGGCGGCTCGACGCCCGGCTCGCCGGCGCGCTCATGGGCGTGCAGGCGATGAAGGGCGTCGAGGTCGGCGACGGCTTCACCACCGCCCGCCGCTGGGGCAGCCAGGCGCACGACGAGATCGACCGCGGCGACGGGCCGGTCGGCGTCACGCGCCGGTCGAACCGCGCGGGCGGGCTCGAAGGCGGCATCACCAACGGCGAGCCGCTGCGGGTGCGCGTCGCGATGAAGCCGATCTCCACCGTGCCCAAGGCACTGTCCACAGTGGACGTCCGGACCGGCGAGCCCGCCGTGGCGATCCACCAGCGCTCCGACGTGTGCGCGGTGCCGCGCGCGGGCGTGGTGCTGGAATCGGTGGTCGCGCTGGTCGTCGCGGACGCGGCGCTGGAGAAGTTCGGCGGCGACTCGCTGGCGGAGTCCCGGCGCAACGCGCAGGCGTACCTGAAGGCGCTCGAGGAGCGCTGGTGAGCCCGCGCGCGGTCGTCATCGGCCCGCCCGGCTCCGGCAAGAGCACGGTCGGCCCGCTGCTGGCCGCCGCGCTCGGCGTGTCCTTCCGCGACACCGACGACGACATCGTCGCCAGCGCCGGACGCGCCATCTCGGACATCTTCGCCGACGACGGCGAACCGGCGTTCCGCGCGATCGAGGAGGAAGCAGTCGCCACCGCGCTCGCCGAGCACGACGGCGTGCTGTCCCTCGGCGGCGGCGCCCCGCTCACCCCGGGCACGCGGGCGCGGCTGCAGGAGCACCCGGTCGTTTTCCTGAACGTCGGGCTCGCGGCGGGCGTCCAGCGCACCGGGATGTCCAGCGCGCGCCCGCTGCTCGCCGGCATCAACCCGCGCGCGACCTTCAAAGCCCTGCTCGACCAGCGGCTGCCGGTGTACCGCGAGGTGGCGACCGTCGAGATCGAGACCGACAAGCGCACGCCCGAAGAGGTCGTCGAGGCCGCCGTTGCCGCCCTCGAACCCGACCGGGTCCGCGGGCAGTGACCCGCCACCGGCCCGGACCGAGCCAGCGGTGCCAGTGCGGCACCGTCGGACCGGCCGCGCCGGGCCAGCAGCGCCCGCACGGCGCCGCACCGAGCCACCACCCAGCCCAGGACCGCCGGGTCCGGGAGCAGTGAGGAGAACCGTGTCCGCCACCCCGCCCGTCCGGATCCGGGTCGCCACCGCGCAGCCGTACGACGTGCTCGTGGGGCGCGGCCTGCTCGGCGAACTCACCGAGCAGCTCGCCGACGCGTCGAAGGTCGCGCTCATCCACCCGCCGACGCTCACCGCCACCGCCGAGGCCGTCCGCGACGAACTGGCCGCCGCCGGCCTGGACGCGCACCGCGTCGAGATCCCCGACGCCGAGGACGGCAAGGCCTTCTCCGTCGCCAGCTTCTGCTGGGAGGTCCTCGGCCGGATCGGGCTCGACCGGCGCGGCGTGGTCGTCGCGCTCGGCGGCGGGGCGGTCACCGACCTCGCCGGGTTCGTCGCGGGCACCTGGATGCGCGGCGTCCGGCTGGTGAACGTGCCGACGACGCTGCTCGGCATGGTCGACGCCGCGGTCGGCGGGAAGACCGGGATCAACACCGAGGCGGGCAAGAACCTCGTCGGCGTCTTCCACGAGCCCTCCGCCGTCCTGGTCGACCTCGCGACGCTGGAATCCTTGCCGCGCAACGAACTCGTCGCGGGGATGGCCGAGATCGTGAAGACCGGATTCATCGCCGACCCGCGGATCCTCGAACTGATCGAGGCCGACCCGGCCCAGGCGCTCGACCCGGCAGGCGACGTGCTCGCCGAACTCGTCCGCCGCTCGATCCAGGTGAAGGCCGACGTCGTCGCGGCCGACCTGCGCGAGTCCGACCTGCGCGAGATCCTCAACTACGGCCACACCCTCGGCCACGCCATCGAACGCCGCGAACGCTACCGCTGGCGCCACGGCGCGGCGGTCAGCGTCGGCCTGGTGTTCGCCGCCGAACTGGCCCGCCTGGCCGGACGGCTCGACGACGCCACCGCCGACCGGCACGCCTCGGTGCTCAAGCTGATCGGCCTGCCCACGTCCTACGCCTCGGACGCGCTGCCCCAGCTGCTGGAAACCATGAAGGGCGACAAGAAAACCCGCTCCGGCGTGCTGCGTTTCGTCGTCCTCGACGGCCTCGGCAAACCCGGCAGGCTGGAAGGCCCCGACCCGTCCCTGCTCGCCGCCGCGTACTCGGCGATCGCGGCCGAGGCCCCGGAAAACGGCGGGAGCGTGCTGCTGTGAAGGCGTTCGTGTTCAACGGCCCCAACCTCGGCAGGCTGGGCAAACGCGAGCCGGACGTCTACGGCTCCACCACCCACGACGACCTCGCGCGGCAGTGCGTCGAGACCGGCGAGGAACTGGGCCTCGACGTCGAGGTCCGGCAGACCGACCACGAGGGCGAACTGGTCGGCTGGCTGCACGAAGCCGCCGACGCGGGCGCGCCGGTCGTGCTGAACGCCGGCGCCTGGACGCACTACTCGATCGCCGTCCGCGACGCCGCCGCCCAGCTGACCGCGCCGCTGATCGAACTGCACATCAGCAACGTCCACAAACGCGAGGAATTCCGGCACCACAGCGTGCTTTCGGACATCGCGACCGGGGTGATCGCCGGTCTCGGGGTGGACGGTTACGCCCTGGCGTTGCGCTGGATCGCCGCACACCCGTCCTGACCTCGCGGCAGACGCTGCCGCCGGGCGGTTCCGGTGCTGCGGCGGGCTTTCCGGCACGACCAGGGGTGTTCGTGGCGGTGAGAACCGGCTTGAACACGCACGAGGCCGCCGGGGCTGGGGTGCGGGTGAGGGCGGTTGCCCCGGGTGTCGTGAGTGGCAATGCCGGTTAGAACCGGCATTGCCACTCACGACCCCCGGCGGCGTGGTGTGCTTGGCGTCGGCTGAGATGCCCCGGCGTTGCGCCGGACCGCCGTGCACTCAGCCCGCCCTTCCGGCGAAAGATCACCGCACAGCCGGAAAAGCAAGCTCTTGGCAAACCCGCCGCCGGACCGGCGAATGCCCGACGTGGTTCACCCATCCGGTGCCACTGTCGCTACACTCGGCGATCATGCACCCGTTTCGTCGTGGGGGTCGGCGACCCGTGCGTCAGCTGCTCTCGCTGCTGATCGCCGGATCCCTCGTTTCCGGGTGCAGCCAGACGATGGCCCAGCCGCAAGCCGAGGGCACCGGGCACGGCGGCATCGCGGGCGGTGCGCCGCAGCCGCCGAAGGACCCGCCCCGGGCGGCGGACGTCGCGCTTTCCGCCGGAGCGAACCGGCAGAGCGGCGGCGTCGTGGCAGCCGGGGCCGCGGACGCGTCCTACAACTACGGCCCCACCGTGATGGTCGAGAACGGCCGCACCCGGATCTGGTGGTGCAGCCAGTACAGCAGCGCCCCTCCGCCGGGCGACGACATCCTCTACGCCGAGGGTCCCTCGGCCGACGGACCCTTCACCGGGCCGGGTGGCGGTGCGCCGCCGGCGGTGCTCTCCGGCGCGCCCGGCAACTTCGACGGCATGCACACCTGCGACCCGTCGGTGCTGCGCGTCGGCGGCACCTACTTCATGTACTACACCGGCGCGGCGGGCGACCACGCGCTCGGCAACGCGATCGGCATGGCCACCAGCCCGGACGGCATCCACTGGACCCGCTCCAACGGCGGCAAGCCGATCCTCGGCGCGTCGCACGACGTCCACCGCGCCAACGTCTACGGCGCGGGCCAGCCCTCCGTCGTGTTCCTCGACGGCTGGTACTACCTCATGTTCACCGACACCACCGGCCGCGCGGCGGGCTGGAACGGGGCGGGCCAGTTCGTGGTCCGGGCGCACGACCCGGCGTTCCGCGAGGGCGTGGAAATGCTGGGGGAGAAGGGTTTCGAGCCCACCCCGACGACCGCCGCGCCGCGCACCCGGTCGGTGGTCGACGCGTTCAGCGTGGACCTGGAATGGGTCGGCGCGCTCGACGCCTTCGCCATCGCCCACGAAACCGCGGGCGGCACCACGATCACCTTCTGGGACCGCGAGTTCACCATGCAGCCGTACAAACCGGTGGTGATCCCGGGAGCGTGGAAGGAAGGACCCGGCCTCGTCCGCCGTCCCGACGGGCACGCGCCGACGTCGGTCAGCGACCCGTGCGACCTGGTTTCGCTGGACGTCGTGCGCGCCACCGAGATCGGCCCCACGGGCGCGCCGACCGGGCTGAAGCACTTCGGGCTCGACGTGAAGGGCGCCGGCGGCTGTTCGACCCCTTCGCGCAGCACCGCGACCTTCGACGGTGTCGCGATGCCGTCCCCGGACCGCGTGATCGACCTCTACCGGCGCGGCGAGCGCATCCGGATCGACCGCCGTTCCGTCGCCGCGGTGCTCGCCGGGGAGCTGGTCGACCGGCCGTTGCCGCAGGTGCCGGAGGTGCCGGTGAAAACCCGCCTGCGCTCCGGCGCGACCGTCGTGCACGCGTACGGCCGCGGCTACGGCATGGTGCTCGACGGGCAGCTTTACGGCCTGCCGGACACGGTGATCGTGTCGCTCAACGGTTCCGGGGTGCAGGAGATCGACCCGCGACAGTGGGACGGCGCCGCGCGCGGGTTGCCGCTGGGCGGCTGACCGGAGACGGTTTCGGGGCTCGCGGCGTCGGGCTCGGCGGGAGTTCGAGTTCGCCGGACCGGCTGCCGGTGCCGTCTTCGTCCTCGTCGTCCGGTTCCGGGTCGGCAGCAGAGTCGTCGTCATCCGCCGAGGGACGCCGGATCCGGCCGCCGACGAACAACCCCAGCCCGGCGGGCACCAGCACGAGCAGCGCGGAGAACGCCGCCCCGCCGGTGAGCGCGGCGCCCAGTTCGGAAACCCCGGTCTGGTCGACGAAGACCGCCCGCCCGATCACGTACAGGATGCCCGAGCACACGCCCGCGACCAGGGACGCGATGAACCACGCACGCCCTCTGTCCGGCACGTCGCGCCAGCCGTCGATCGCGCTCCACAGCGCCGCGACACCGACCAGCACGGCGATGGCCAGCGACGTGAACAGCGTCTGGCCGGTCGGGTGGAACACGGACCACTTGGCGAGCAGCGTCATCGCGGCGGCGTGCACGACCGCCATGACCAGCCCGCGCGTCAACCAGGCACCCAGCATGGACGGAGTGTAGGCGCGCCGAAGTTAACCGCCAGTAGGCCGTCTCCTCCCCGCGCCGCGACCGGGGCTGGAACGCGCTGGTTAAGCTGGTCGGGTGCCGGAAATCCACGCTCGCCGCCGCGCCGCGCTCGCCGCCCTGCTCCACGAGAACGGGGTCGGCGCGCTGCTGGTCACCAATCTGCTCAACATCCGCTACCTGACCGGGTTCACCGGGTCGAACGCCGCGCTGCTGCTGCACGCGGGCGGCGACGCGAAGACCCTGTTCTGCACCGACGGGCGCTACACGACCCAGTCCGAAGCCGAGGTGCCCGACCTGGAACGCGTGCTCGACCGCGCCAGCGCCCGTGCGCTCGCGGCGCACGCGGCGGGCCAGCTCGCGGACTACGGCCGCACCGGGTTCGAGAGCCAGTACGTGAGCGTCGAGGAGCACGAGCACCTCAAGGTGCGCTTCGACCGGGCGGAGCTGATCCGCCTGCCGGGGCTGGTCGAGCAGCTGCGCGCGGTCAAGGACGAGGTCGAGATCGCCGCGTTGCGCGCCGCGTGCGCCGCCGCCGACCTCGCGCTGGCCAGCCTGATCGAGTGCGGGGGAGTGCGGCCGGGCCGGACCGAGCTGGACGTGGCCCGCGACCTGGAGAACCGGATGCTGAAGCACGGTTCGTCCGGGATCTCCTTCGAATCCATCGTCGCCGCCGGCCCGAATTCGGCGATCCCGCACCACCGGCCGACCGGGGCCGAACTGCGCCGCGGCGACTTCGTGAAGTTCGATTTCGGTGCCACCGTCGACGGCTACCACTCGGACATGACCCGGATGGTCGTCCTCGGCGAGCCCGCGGACTGGCAGCGCGAGATCTACGACTTGGTGCACCGCGCGCAGGCGGCGGGCGTCGACGCGGTCCGTCCCGGCGCGGTGGTGTCCGAAGTGGACGCTGCGGCGCGCTCGGTCATCGCCGACGCGGGCTACGGCGAGCAGTTCGCGCACGGTCTCGGCCACGGCGTCGGGCTGGAGGTGCATGAGGCACCGAGTCTCGCCGCGGCGGGCGTCGGTACACTGTCCGCCGGTATGGCGGTCACCGTCGAGCCCGGCGTGTACCTGGCGGGGCGCGGTGGCGTGCGCATCGAGGACACGCTCGTCGTGCGGGACTCCGGACCCGAACTCCTCACCCTGAGCACCAAGGACCTCGTGGCCGTCTGACGGCCGCAGCCGAAGAGATCGAACACAGGAGACCTGAAGACTCGTGGCCACCACCAACGACCTGAAGAACGGACTCGTCCTCAACCTGGACGGCCAGCTGTGGAGCGTGACCGCGTTCCAGCACGTCAAGCCGGGCAAGGGCGGCGCGTTCGTGCGCACCACGCTCAAGCACGTGCTGACCGGGAAGGTCGTCGACAAGACCTTCAACGCGGGCACCAAGGTCGAGACGGCCACGGTGGACCGCCGGAACATGACGTACCTGTACAAGGACGGCGCCGACTTCGTCTTCATGGACGGCGACACCTACGACCAGATCACCGTGCCCGCCGAGACCGTCGGCGACAACGCGAACTACATGCTCGAGAACACCGAGGTCCAGGTCGCGGTGCACGAGAACGAGCCGCTGTACGTCGAGCTGCCGACCTCGGTCGAGATCGTCATCCAGCACACCGACCCCGGCCTGCAGGGCGACCGCTCCACCGGCGGCACCAAGCCGGCGACGCTCGAGACCGGCGCGGAGATCCAGGTGCCGCTGTTCCTCTCGACCGGCGAGAAGATCAAGGTCGACACCCGCGACGGCCGTTACCTCGGCCGCATCTCCAGCTGATGGCGGACAAGCTCCCCCCGCACCCGAACCGCGGCGGCGCGATCAGCAGGCGGCAGGCCCGCAGGCGCGCGGTCGAGATGCTGTACGAGGCCGCCCAGCGGTCCGCCGACCCGGTCACGCTGCTGGCCGACCGGGTCGGCGCGGTCGAGGTCGACCCGGTCGCGGACTACACGATCACCGCGGTGGAGGGCGTCACGGCCCACCGCGAGCGGATCGACGAACTCCTGGCGGAGCACTCGCAGGGCTGGACCCTGGAGCGGATGCCGCCGGTCGACCTCGCGGTCCTGCGCGTCGGCGTGTACGAGATGCTGTGGGCCGCCGACGTCCCCGACGCGGTCGCGATCGACGAGGCGGTCGGGCTCGCGAAGGAACTTTCGACGGACGACTCGCCCCGTTTCGTGAACGGCGTGCTCGGCCGCATCGGCACGATCGCGGACCGGCTGCGCGCGATCCTGTAGCCGGAGGTAACCCGGCTGGGGGAATCGGCCACCTGAATGGCCGCTGCCTGATCGAGGCGCCGCCGGGCCGCGGGGCCCGGCGTGAGAGGCGTTTTCGCGAAAATTGATCACCGAGCGGAATCAGAACCGGTCGGCGGGTGCCGTTCGCGGCGGCCTGGCGGAGCCTGCGATGTCTTGAAGTCCGTGAAGGGAACCCTGAAGGAATCAGAGTCTCTCAGGGTTCCCCTCACGGACGATCGCCGCCCACTCGCTGGGGCGGGAAGCGGAATTTCGGCCGGGCGGGGAAAAGGCCTCGTGCCGAATGCCCGGGACGGCGCGGGTAATCGCGCGGAGCGGAACTTCAAGCCAGCTCAAGGAAAACCGCCCAGAGCCGGAAGCTCGGAGCGGGCAGTCGCCGGAACGAGGAAACAGTTCCCGGCGGCACCGCGGTCACTGGCGGAAATGCGCCGGAATCCGCAAGCGCACGATTCCCGGCGCGAAGAATTCAGGCGAGTTCACCGACCGTCGCCATCGGTCGTGCGGTACGGGCGGCACCGGGGCGAAGGGGCGCGTCCGCACGGCCGCGGGGCGGGCGCGCGCGGCGGCGGTGCGGCGAAAAGGCACGTCAGTGCGGCCCCGGACAGCAGCGCGCGGCGGTCCGGCCTCACCCGAAGCGCGGCGGGCGTTCCCGGTTCCCCGGGCGCGGGAAGCCCGCCGCGTCGTGCACGGCCGTTGCCGCCATCTGCCGTCAGTCCTCTTTGGACGGCCGGGCTTCCGGCGGGAGGACGCCCCAGTCGATGAGCTGCTCGGTCAGCTCGCCGGGGGTCATGTCGTAGATGATGGCGAGCGAGCGCAGGTCCTCGGTGCGGATGGAGAGCACCTTGCCGTTGTAGTCGCCGCGCTGGCTCTGGATGGTGGCCGCGTACCGGGCGAGCGGGCCGACCTTCTCCGCGGGCAGCTGCTGGAGCCGCTCCAGGTTGATCACGATCTTCGTGGCGGGCTCGGCCCCGGACGGGACGCGGCCCTCCGGCAGCAGTTCGACCACCGGGACGCCGTAGAAGTCCGCCAGCTCGGCCAGCTTCTGGACGGTCACCGCCCGGTCGCCGCGCTCGTACGAGCCGACCACGACGGCCTTCCAGCGGCCGCCGGACTTCTGCTCGACCCCGTGCAGGGACAGGCCTTGCTGCTGGCGGATCCCGCGGAGCTTGGCCCCGAGCGCCTTGGCGTAATCGCCCATCTGGTGGTTCTCCGTTTCCTCACCCCGCGCCGGCCGGGAGGACCGGGCCGGGGACTCCTCGAGTCGAATACTCAGAGTAATGGTTACGCATAGTTGTCACCAGGTCAAGCAGTAGGTCGGTCCGCGCAGGTGGCGGCCGTGCGGCTACCACCCGGAAGACTGATTGACCGGTCCTGCTACTGTCGGTGCGGTTTCCGGCAGCAGCCGGTTGCCGACGTCCTTTAAGGACCCGTCCAGAGAGGCGGGGAAGGAGGTCCGCCTTGTCGTCACGTCCGCGTGGCGCGGCGGAGCCGGCGGGAGAGCGCGAGCTGCTGTCCGCCGGTGATGTCGCGCGCACGATCGCGAGGATGGCCCACCAGGTCATCGAGAAGACCGCTCTCGGAGCCGGTCCGCCGGAGCAGTATCCGGTGCTGCTCGGCATCCCCACCCGCGGCACTCCGCTGGCCGCGCGCCTCGCCGGGAAGATCGGCGAGTTCGCCGGGGCCGCGCCGCCGTACGGCGCCCTCGACGTCACCCTCTACCGCGACGATCTCCGCCGCCGCCCGCCGCGCGCCCTCGAGCAGACGCAGCTGCCGCCGGACGGGATCGACAACCGGGTCGTCATCCTCGTCGACGACGTCCTGTTCTCCGGCCGCACCATCCGCGCCGCCCTCGACGCCCTGCGCGACCACGGCCGCCCGCGCGCCGTCCAGCTCGCCGTGCTCGTCGACCGCGGCCACCGCGAGCTGCCGATCCGCGCCGACTACGTCGGCAAGAACGTGCCCACCGCGCGCGCCGAGGGCGTCTCCGTGCTGTTGTCCGAAACCGACGGCCGGGACGCGGTGCTGCTGCGCGCGCCGGAAGGAGAAACCCGGTGAAGCACCTGCTCGCCACCGACGGGCTCGACGCGGACACCGCGACCGCCGTGCTCGACACCGCCGACGAGCTGAAGCACACGCTGCTCGGCCGCGAGGTCAAGAAACTGCCGACGCTGCGCGGCCGCACCGTGATCACGCTGTTCTACGAAAACTCCACGCGCACCCGGGTGTCGTTCGAGATCGCCGGGAAGTGGATGAGCGCGGACGTGATCAACGTCTCGGCGTCCAGTTCCTCGGTGAACAAGGGCGAATCGCTGCGGGACACCGCGCTCACCCTCGCCGCCGCGGGCGCCGACTGCGTGATCGTCCGGCATCCCGCCTCGGGTGCCGCGCACCGGCTGTCCGGCTGGCTCGCCGGTCCGGGCACCGCGGTGGTCAACGCGGGCGACGGCATGCACGAGCACCCCACGCAGGCGCTGCTCGACGCGGCGACGCTGCGCGAACGGCTCGGCTCGCTGAAGGACCGGCGCATCGCGATCGTCGGCGACGTCCTGCACAGCCGGGTCGCGCGGTCGAACATCCACCTGCTCAGCACCCTCGGCGCGGAGGTGGTGCTCGTCGCGCCGCCGACGCTGCTGCCGGTCGGCGTCGAGAAGCTGCCGGTGACGGTGTCGCACGACCTCGACGCCGAGCTGCCCGCGGCCGACGCGGTGATGATGCTGCGCGTCCAGGCTGAGCGCATGCACGGCGGGTTCTTCCCGTCGGCGCGCGAGTATTCGATCTCCTACGGGCTCTCCGAACGCCGCCAGGCGCTGCTGCCGGACCACGCCGTCGTGCTGCACCCCGGCCCGATGCTGCGCGGCATGGAGATCGCCTCCGCGGTCGCGGATTCCCCCTCCTCAGCGATTACCGAACAGGTCCGCAACGGCGTCCACGTGCGCATGGCGGTCCTCTACCACCTCCTGGCCAGTGAAGGAGCTGCCGCGTGAGCATCGTGATCAAGGGTGCCCGCCCGTACGGCGAGGGCGAGCCGGTGGACGTGCTGGTCGAGGACGGCGTGATCGCCGCGATCGGCGACGTGCGCGTCCCCGAGGGCGCCGAGGTGCTCGACGCCAAGGGCCAGGTCCTGCTGCCCGGGTTCGTCGACCTGCACACGCACCTGCGCGAGCCGGGCCGGGAAGACACCGAGACCGTCGACAGCGGTTCCGCCGCGGCCGCGCTGGGCGGCTACACCGCCGTGTTCGCCATGGCCAACACCGATCCGGTCGCGGACAACTCGCTCGTCACCGACCACGTGTGGCGGCGCGGGCAGGAGGTCGGCCTGGTCGACGTCCACCCGGTCGGCGCGGTCACGGTCGGGCTCAAGGGCGAGAAGCTCGCCGAACTGGGCACGATGGCCAAGGGCACCGCGGCGGTGCGGGTCTTCTCCGACGACGGCGTGTGCGTCGCGGATCCGCTGCTGATGCGCCGCGCGCTGGAGTACTCGACCGCGCTCGACGCGGTGATCGCCCAGCACGCCGAGGAACCGCGGCTCACCGTCGGGGCGCAGGCGCACGAGGGCGAGCAGGCGTCGCGGCTCGGCTACGCGGGCTGGCCGGCGTCGGCGGAGGAATCGATCGTCGCGCGCGACTGCCTGCTGGCGCTGCACGCGAACGCGCGGCTGCACGTCTGCCACGTCTCCACCGCGGGCACGGTCGACGTGCTGCGCTGGGCGAAGGAGCGCGGCACGAAGGTGTCGGCCGAGGTCACGCCGCACCACCTGCTGCTCACCGACGACCGGCTGGAGACCTACGACCCGGTCAACAAGGTCAACCCGCCGCTGCGCACCGGCGGCGACGCGGAGAAGCTGCGCGCCGCGCTGGCCGAGGGCGTCGTGGACTGCGTCGCCACCGACCACGCGCCGCACGCCCCGCAGGACAAGGACACCGAGTGGGCCGCGGCCCGGCCCGGCATGCTCGGCCTGCAGACCGCGCTGTCGGTGGTCGTCGAGACGATGGTCAAGACCGGCCTGCTCGACTGGCGCGGCGTCGCCCGGGTGATGAGCGAGCGGCCCGCGGAGGTCGGGAACCTGGCCGGGCACGGCCGTCCGATCGAAGCGGGCGAACCGGCGAACCTGACGCTGGTCGACCCGGACGCCGAGTGGACCGTGCGCGGGGCCGAACTGGCCAGCATCGCGGCCAACACCCCGTACGAGGGAATGCGGTTGCCCGGCGTGGTGACGGCGACCCTGCTGCGCGGGCGGATCACCGCGCGCGAGGGGAAGATCTGCTGATGGAGCGGTTGCTGCTGACGCTGGGGATCGTCGCGTTCTTCCTGCTGTGCCTGTGGGGCATGTGGGTCGGCTGGCGGCGCAAGGCGCGTTCGCAGAGCGCGCGGATCGCGCCGTTCCCGGAGATCCCGGCCGACCCGGGCGAGTTCCAGCTCGAATCCGCCGGCGTGTACCTGAGCACCACCACCGCGGGCAACTGGCAGGACCGGATCGTCACCCGCGGCGCGGGCCTGCGCACCGGAGCGGTGTGGCGGCTGCACCCGGACGGGATCGCGGTGGAACGCGGCGGCGCGCCGGACTTCTGGATCCCGCGCTCCTCGGTCACCGGGGTGCGCCGCGATTCGCGGATCGCCGGGAAGGTCATGGGCACCGACGCGCTGCTGGTGATCACCTGGCGGCTCGGGGAGTCCGAACTGGACACCGGATTCCGCGGCGACGACTTGGACGACTATCCACAATGGATTACCGAACTTTCCGATCACGACATCAAGGGAGGTGCCCAGTGAGCACCGGCACTCGCGGCCCCGCCGCCCTGGTTCTCGAAGACGGCCGGGTGTTCCGCGGCGCGGCGTACGGCGCGCGCGGGCGGACCCTCGGCGAGGCGGTGTTCTGCACCGGCATGACGGGCTACCAGGAAACGCTGACCGACCCGTCGTACCACCGGCAGATCGTGGTGCAGACCGCGCCGCAGATCGGCAACACCGGCTGGAACGACGAGGACGACGAGTCGGACCGGATCTGGGTTTCCGGTTACGTGGTGCGGGATCCCGCGCGCACGCCGTCGAACTGGCGGGCGAAGCGCACGCTGGACGAGGAGCTGGTGCGCCAGGGCGTCGTCGGGATTTCCGAAGTGGACACCCGCACCCTGACCCGGCACCTGCGCGAGCAGGGCGCGATGCGCGCCGGAGTGTTCTCCGGCGACGCGCTGGGCAGCGACGAGCAGATGGTGTCGGAGGTGCTGGCGAGCCCGCCGATGAAGGGCGCGGACCTCGCCGGCGAGGTCTCCACGGAGAAGCCGTATGTCGTTGCGGCGCAAGGCGAACGACGGTTCCGCGTCGCGGCGCTGGACCTCGGGATCAAGTCGAACACGCCGCGGCTGATGACGCAGCGGGGCATCGAGGTGCACGTGCTGCCCTCGGGCACGAGCGCGGAGGAGCTGCTGGCGCTGGAGCCGGACGGGGTGTTCCTGTCCAACGGCCCCGGCGACCCGGCGACGACCGCGCACGCGACGGCGTTGACGAAAACCGTTCTGGAGCAACGGATTCCGCTGTTCGGGATCTGCTTCGGCAACCAGATCCTCGGCCGCGCCCTGGGTCTCGGCACCTACAAGATGCGCTACGGGCACCGGGGGATCAACATCCCGGTGATCGACGTGGCGACCGGCCGGGTCGCGATCACCGCGCAGAACCACGGCTTCGCCCTCGAAGGCGAGCCGGGCCAGCGGTTCGATTCCCCTTACGGGGCCGCGCAGATCAGCCACTACTGCCCGAACGACGACACCGTCGAGGGCGTGCGCGCCTTCGATGTTCCGGCGTTTTCCGTGCAGTACCACCCCGAAGCGGCCGCGGGTCCGCACGACGCCGCGCCGCTGTTCGACGAATTCGTTGAGTTGATGGAGAAGACCCGGTGACAGCGGGGCCGGTCGAGACCGGGATCGAGCGGATCCGGATCCGCAACTACCGGGTGCTCGGGGACGTCGAGCTGGACGGTCTCACGCCGGTGACTGCTCTCGTAGGGCCGAACGGCAGCGGCAAGTCCACGGTCTTCGACGCACTGGGTCTTGTCGCGGAGGCACTGGGCGGCGGGCTCGAAGCGGCCTGGTCGAGGCGTGATGGGCTCTCGGAGATCCGAAGCCGGGAGCTGGCGGGCCCGGTCGAGATCGAAGTGGCCTGTCGCCGAGAGGGCGCGCTCTTCGAGTACGTCGTCGTCCTCGACGAGGACGACGACGGCCCGGTCGCGGTGCGCGAACGGTTGTCCTGGTCGCCGGGGGACCCTGAAAGCCTGATCGGCGTTCTGGACTTCGGCCGTGGCGTCGGCCGAGTCCGGCGTCCCGGGGAGCAAGGCTGGCGGGACGAGGAATTGGCCAGCGCCCGGATCTTGGCGGCTGGTGTGTTCGGGCAGTTGCTCGGGAACGCGCACCTCGGTCAGTTTCTCGGCCTCATGGGGCGGGTCCAGTTGATCGATCTGGACGTCTCCGCAATGCGTTCGGGTACGCGCGGAGTCCGGCGCGGAACGGGGCTGGACCCTCGCGGCGACAACATCGCCATGCGGGTCGAGACGCTGCGAGACGAACACGCCGGCGAGTGGGCGGAAGTGCTGCGCGCGCTGCGCCGGTATGTCCCCGGGCTGGAAGACATTCTCCCGCTTCGGCTGGGAGACGGCAGCCACATCGTCCGGTTGAAGGAAAAAGGCAGCGCCGAACCGATTCTGCCGGAGAACATCTCGGACGGAACGATGCTTCTGCTCGGCTACCTCGTAGCATTGCGCAGTCCGCTGGCTGTGCTGCTGCTGGAGGAGCCGGAAAACCAGGTCCACCCGCGGTTGCACTACCTCCTCGCGGAGGACGCGCGCGGCGGGGCAGCCGATCAGGTCATCGCCGCGACCCACTCGCCGCGATTCGTCGACGCTCTGCGCCCGGACGAGGTCTGGGCGTTCGCCAAGGCGGACGACGGCTACGCCGAAGTCAAGCGCGCCTCGGACGAGGCTCCGGTGGCCCGGATGGCCGAAGCCGGAGCCGCGCTCGGCGAATTGTGGACGGAAGGCTACTTCCGGTTCGGCGATCCCCTGGTGGAGCGGCCGTGACCGCTTTGTCCCGCCTCGAAGTGCTCGTGGAGGAACCGTCCGCGGAAGCGGCGCTGAAGATCCTGCTGCCGAAGGTCGTTCCCGGGGTCGGCTTCGAGATCGTCCCGTTCAACGGCAAGGACAGCTTGCTGCGCAAGCTCCCGGTCCGGCTCCGCGACTACTCGTACTACTGGGCGCAGGCGGGCCTGCGGATCGTCGTTCTCGTCGATCGGGACGACGACGAGTGCACCGAACTCAAGGCCAGGCTCGTCCGGATAGCGAATGAATCGGGACTGCCTTCGAAAGCAGTGCTGCTGCGGATCGTGATCGAGGAACTCGAGTCGTGGTTCCTCGGGGACGTTCCCGCGTTGCACACGGCCTACCCGAAGGTGCCGCCGAGCGTGGGCGACCAGGTGAAATTCCGCGACCCGGAAGCCGTTCCGGGAGGCGCGTGGGAGGGCCTGGCGCACGTGCTGCGCAAGCACGGTTACCACCGCAAGGGCTTGCAGAAGGTCCTTGCCGCCACCGACATCGCCCCGCACATGGATGTCGAGAACAACCGATCCGCAAGTTTCCAGGCTTTCCGCGACGGCTTGCGGTGCCTGGTGAAAGAAGGAATCTGATGCCGAAGAGGACGGACATCCAGCACGTGCTGGTGATCGGCTCCGGGCCGATCGTGATCGGGCAGGCGGCCGAGTTCGACTACTCGGGCACGCAGGCCTGCCGGGTGCTGCGCAGCGAAGGCCTGCGCGTGTCCCTGGTGAACTCGAACCCCGCGACGATCATGACGGATCCGGAGTTCGCGGACGCCACCTACATCGAGCCGGTGACGCCGGACTTCGTGGAGAAGGTCATCGCGGCCGAGCGGCCGGACGCGCTGCTGGCGACGCTGGGCGGGCAGACCGCGCTGAACTGCGCGGTGGCGCTGCACGAGCGCGGCGTGCTGGAGAAGTACGGCGTGGAGCTGATCGGCGCGGACATCGACGCGATCCAGCGCGGCGAGGACCGGCAGAAGTTCAAGGACATCGTGCGCACGGTCGGCGCGGACGTCCCGCGCTCCCGCGTCTGCCACGACATGGACGAGGTCCGGTCCACGGTGGAGGAACTGGGCCTGCCGGTGGTGATCCGGCCGTCGTTCACGATGGGCGGCCTCGGCTCCGGCATGGCGCACACGCCCGAGGACCTGGAGCGGCTCGCGTCGACCGGGCTCACCGAGTCCCCGGTCACCGAGGTGCTGATCGAGGAGAGCGTGCTCGGCTGGAAGGAGTACGAGCTCGAGCTGATGCGCGACAAGCACGACAACGTGGTGGTCGTGTGCTCGATCGAGAACGTGGACGCGATGGGCGTGCACACCGGCGATTCGGTCACCGTCGCGCCGACGATGACGCTGACCGACCGCGAGTTCCAGGTGATGCGCGACGTCGGCATCGCGGTGCTGCGCGAGGTCGGCGTCGACACCGGCGGCTGCAACATCCAGTTCGCGTTCAACCCGGCCGACGGCCGGATGGTCGTGATCGAGATGAACCCGCGCGTGTCGCGGTCCAGCGCGCTGGCGTCGAAGGCGACCGGTTTCCCGATCGCGAAGATCGCGGCGAAGCTGGCGATCGGCTACACCCTCGACGAGATCCGCAACGACATCACCGGCGAGACCCCGGCCGCGTTCGAGCCGACGCTGGACTACGTCGTGGTGAAGGTGCCGCGGTTCGCGTTCGAGAAGTTCCCCGGCGCGGACCCGACGCTGACCACCACGATGAAGTCGGTCGGCGAGGCGATGTCGTTCGGCCGCAGCTTCCCCGAGGCGCTCGGAAAGGCGATGCGGTCGATCGAGACGAAGGCGACCGGGTTCTGGACGCAGCCGGACCCCGAGGGCGTCACGCTGGAGTCCACTTTGGACGACCTGCGCACCCCGCACGAAGGCCGCCTCTACGAGGTCGAGCGCGCGCTGCGGCTGGGTGCGACGGTCGAACAGGTGCACGAGGCCTCCGGGATCGACCCGTGGTTCATCGACCAGATCGCGCTGATCGGCGAGGTCGGCGCCGAGGTCCGCGACGCCCCGGTGCTCGACGGCGACCTGCTGCGGCGGGCGAAGCGCACCGGCCTGTCGGACCGCCAGATCGCCGCGCTGCGCCCGGAGCTCGCGGGCGAGGACGGCGTGCGGGCGCTGCGGCACCGGCTGGGGGTGCGGCCGGTGTTCAAGACGGTCGACACCTGCGCCGCCGAATTCGCGGCGAAGACTCCGTACCACTACTCGGCCTACGAGACCGACCCCGCGGCGGTCTCCGAGGTCGCGGCGCAGGGCGACAAGCCGAAGGTGCTGATCCTCGGCTCCGGCCCGAACCGGATCGGGCAGGGCATCGAGTTCGACTACTCCTGCGTGCACGCGGCGATCGCGTTGCGCGAGGCCGGGTTCGAGGCCGTGATGGTCAACTGCAACCCGGAAACCGTGTCCACCGACTACGACACGAGCGACCGGCTGTACTTCGAGCCGCTGTCGTTCGAGGACGTGCTCGAGGTCGTGCACGCCGAGCAGCAGTCCGGCACCGTGGCGGGCGTGATCGTGCAGCTGGGCGGGCAGACGCCGCTCGGGCTCGCGCAGCGGCTGGCCGACGCCGGGGTCCCGGTGGTCGGGACGCCACCGGAGGCGATCGACCTCGCCGAGGACCGCGGCGCGTTCGGCGAGGTGCTGACCGAGGCCGGGCTCCCCGCGCCGAAGTACGGCACGGCGACCTCGTTCGAGGGCGCGAAGCGGATCGCCGACGACATCGGCTACCCGGTCCTGGTCCGCCCGTCCTACGTGCTGGGCGGGCGTGGCATGGAGATCGTGTACGACGAGGAGTCCCTCGCCGGCTACATCCGCCGCGCCACCGAGGTCACCCCCGAGCACCCGGTGCTGGTGGACCGGTTCCTCGACGACGCCATCGAGATCGACGTCGACGCCCTGTTCGACGGCGAGGACCTCTACCTCGGCGGCGTCATGGAGCACATCGAGGAAGCCGGCATCCACTCCGGCGACTCGTCCTGCGCCCTGCCGCCGATCACCCTCGGCGCGCAGGACCTCGACGCGGTCCGCCGCTCCACCGAGGCCATCGCCCGCGGCGTCGGCGTCCGCGGCCTGCTGAACGTGCAGTACGCGCTCAAGGACGACGTGCTCTACGTCCTGGAAGCGAACCCGCGCGCCTCGCGCACCGTCCCGTTCGTCTCGAAGGCCACCGCGGTGCCGCTCGCGAAGGCGGCGGCGCTGGTGATGACCGGCTCGACGATCAAGGACCTGCGCGCCGGCGGGGTCCTGCCCGCCGAGGGCGACGGCGGCCGGATGCCCGCCGACTCCCCGGTCGCGGTCAAGGAAGCCGTCCTGCCGTTCCACCGGTTCCGCACCCCGGAAGGGCACGGCGTCGATTCCCTGCTCGGCCCGGAAATGAAGTCCACCGGCGAAGTCATGGGCGTCGACACCTCGTTCGGGAAAGCGTTCGCGAAATCGCAGAGCGGCGCTTACGGATCCCTTCCCACCTCGGGCCGGGTTTTCGTCTCCGTCGCCAACCGCGACAAGCGTTCGCTGGTCTTCCCGGTGAAGCGCCTCGCCGACCTCGGCTTCGAGATCCTCGCCACCGCCGGCACCGCGGAAGTGTTGCGGCGCAACGGGGTTGCCTGTTCGGTCGTGCGCAAGCACTCCGAGCCGGACCCGGGCAACGGCGAGCCGAACATCGTCGACGTGATCCTCGCCGGCGACGTGAACATGGTCATCAACACGCCGTACGGAAACAGCGGACCCCGCGTGGACGGTTATGAAATCCGGACTGCCGCGGTGTCGCGTGACATTCCTTGCGTCACCACGGTTCAAGGTGCCGCGGCGGCCGTGCACGGCATCGAAGCGCTTATCCGGGGCGACATCGGCGTGCGCAGCCTTCAGGACCTCCAGGCCGCGCTGAAGGCGACGTCGTGACCGCGCGGTTCGGGGCCCGGCTCGCCGAAGCGGTCGCCGCGCGCGGGCCGCTGTGCGCCGGGATCGACCCGCATCCGGGCCTGATCGAGGCGTGGGGCCTGCCGCTCGACGCGAGCGGGCTCGAACGCTTCGCGCTCAGCGCCGCGGAGGCGCTGGGCGAGGTGGCGTCGATCGTGAAGCCGCAGTCGGCGTTCTTCGAGGCGTTCGGGCCCGCCGGCGTGGCGGTCCTGGAACGCGTCGTGGACGTGGCCCACGACGCCGGAGCGCTCGTCCTGCTGGACGTGAAGCGCGGTGACATCGGTTCCACCATGGCGGCCTACACGGCGGCGTACGTGGCCGAGAAGGCGGCTTTCACCGCCGACGCGGCCACGGTGTCGCCGTACCTCGGCTTCGGCGCGCTCGACGCGGCGGTGACGGCGGCACGCGAAGCGGGCAACGGGCTCTTCGTGCTCGCGCGCACGTCCAACCCGGAGGCGAACGCGTTGCAGCGCGCGCGGCTCGAAGACGGCCGTACGGTCGCTCAGAGCGTCGTGGACGCCGCTGCGGACCACAACGCGGGTGCTGAGCCGTACGGCGACGTCGGCGTGGTCGTAGGGGCCACTGTGGCTCCTGGGGAAGTCGACCTGAGCCGGCTCAACGGACCGGTGCTCGCGCCCGGTTTCGGGGCGCAGGGGGCAACCGAAGCGGATTTGCGGGCAGTCTTCGGAGACGGGCTTCCCGGCCTGCTCCCGGCGTCGTCCCGTGACCTGCTGCGCCACGGCCCGGACACCGACGCGTTACGCCGTGCGGCCCAAGAGGTGAACGGCCGGTTGGCGGGACCGCGGGAAAAAGACCAATAGCAGGCCCCGGAATCGCGCTCCACCAGCCACCCCCGCATTGTGGCCCCTGCTCAGGGGTGGGTACCGTCGCGTCACCCACCCAGATGTGAGAACTACCGGAGGAAAACGTGGCACTTCCCCAGCTGACAGAGGAACAGCGTGCTGCGGCGCTGGAGAAGGCCGCCGCCGCCCGCCGCATCCGTGCTGAGCTGAAGGAGCGGCTGAAGCGGGGCGGTACCACTCTGGTCGACGTGCTGAAGCAGGCCGAGGAGAACGAAGTCCTCGGCAAGATGAAGGTTTCGGCCTTGCTCGAGGCGCTCCCCGGCGTCGGCAAGGTCCGTGCCCAGCAGACGATGGAACGACTGGAGATCGCCCCCAGCCGCAGGCTCCGCGGGCTCGGCGACCGGCAGCGCAAGGCGCTGCTGGCCGAGTTCAGCGGCGAGTGAGCGGCGTCGGTCAGGACTACCCGGTGACCCGGGGCGCCGACCGCGGCAGTGAGCCGGTGGCGGGGGATGTCTCCCGCCCCCGGCTCACCGTCGTCTCCGGCCCTTCCGGAGTCGGGAAGTCGAGTGTGGTGGGACAGCTGCGCCGGCTCGAGCCGAACCTGTACTTCAGCGTTTCGGTGACGACGCGGGCGCCGCGGCCGGGCGAGGTCGACGGAAACCATTACCACTTCGTGGATTCCGCCGAATTCGACCGGATGGTGGCCGGGAACCGGCTGCTGGAGTGGGCCGAGTTCGCGGGCAACCGGTACGGGACGCCGCGCGAGCCGGTGGAGAAGGCATTGGCGGACGGCCGTCCGGCGGTGCTGGAGATCGAGCTGCAGGGCGCCCGGCAGGTCCGGGCCGCGATGCCGGAAGCCCGGCTGGTCATGCTGATGCCGCCGTCCTGGGACGAACTGGTCGGCAGGCTCACCGGCCGCGGCACCGAAAGCGAGGCCGCGGTGGCCGCCCGGCTGGCCGAGGCCGAACGCGAACTGGCCGCGGCGGGAGAGTTCGACGAGCGGGTCGTGAACGCCGACGTCGAGGTCGCCGCGCGGCGGTTGCTAGACTTGATTACCGGCGGTGGCGATTCTGCCGCCGATCGATGTGACGATACGGAGCACCACGAGTGACTGTGCAACAGGCGACGCTGGAAGAGCTCGAAGGCATCACCAACCCGCCGATCGACGACCTGCTCGAGAAGGTCTCCTCGAAGTACGCGCTGGTGATCTACTCGGCCAAGCGGGCCCGGCAGATCAACGACTACTACGCGCAGCTGGGCGAGGGCCTGCTGGAGTACGTCGGCCCGCTGGTCGAGCCCGGCCCCCGCGAGAAGCCGCTGTCGATCGCGCTGCGCGAGATCCACGGCGGGCTGCTCGAGCACACCGAGGGTGAGTGACGCGCGGCCCAGGGTCGTCCTGGGCGTCGGCGGCGGCATCGCCGCCTACAAGGCGTGCGAGGTCCTGCGGGGCCTCACCGAATCCGGGCACGACGTCCGCGTCGTGCCCACCGAGGCCGCGCTGAACTTCGTCGGCGCGGCGACCTTCGAGGCGCTGTCGGGGAACCCGGTGCACACCGGCGTGTTCACCGAGGTGCCCGAGGTGCAGCACGTCCGGGTCGGCAAAGAGGCCGACCTCGTGCTGGTCGTCCCGGCGACCGCGAACCTGCTGGCCAAGGCCGCGCACGGGCTCGCCGACGACCTCCTCACCAACACCCTGCTCACCGCCCGGTGCCCGGTCGCCTTCTTCCCGGCGATGCACACCGAGATGTGGGAGCACCCGGCCACCCGCGACAACGTGGCGCTGCTGCGCTCGCGCGGCCTGGTCGTCACCGAACCCGCGGCCGGGCGGCTGACCGGCGTCGACACCGGCAAGGGACGGCTCGCCGACCCGGCCGAGATCGTCGACCTGGCCCGGCTGCTGCTCGCCGAGCCGCGCGCGCTGCCGCGCGACCTCGAAGGCCTCCGCGTGGTGATCTCCGCGGGCGGCACTCGCGAACCGCTCGACCCGGTCCGCTTCCTCGGCAACCGCTCGTCCGGCAAGCAGGGCTTCGCCCTCGCCCGGGTCGCCGCGCAGCGCGGCGCCGAGGTCACGCTGGTCGCCGGGCACACCGACGAGCTGCCGTCCCCGGCGGGCGCGACGCTGCGGCGCGTGTCCACCGCGGAGGAAATGCGCGAAGCGGTGCATGCCGCGGCGGCGGAAGCGGATGTCGTCGTGATGGCGGCCGCGGTCGCCGATTTCCGTCCCGCTTCGCGGGCGGACCACAAGATCAAGAAGTCCGACGACAGCCCGGACCCGGTCATCACGCTCGACCGCAACGCCGACATCCTCGCCGAACTGGTGCGGAAACGGCGTTCCGGGCAGATCGTGGTCGGGTTCGCCGCGGAAACCGGCGACGAGAACGGCAGTGTGCTGGACCACGCCCGGGCCAAGCTCCGCCGCAAGGGCGCGGACCTGCTCGTGGTCAACGCGGTCGGCGACGGCAAGGCGTTCGGCACCGAGGACAACGCGGGCTGGCTGCTCGCCGCGGACGGCGCTGAGCAGGTCATCTCGCAGGGCGCTAAAGCCCGGCTGGCGGCCACATTGTGGGATGCCGTAACAGCGTTGATCGAACGTCGACTTTAGCTACAGGCCCGCTGGGTAGGGTGGGCTGTGCCAGGAGCGCCTGAAATCCGGTGGGGCGCCATTGCTAGATGCGAGGGAAGTGACGAGGTCGTGTCTGCGTCCACGAAAAGGCTGTTCACGTCGGAATCCGTGACAGAGGGCCACCCTGACAAGATCTGTGACGCGATCAGCGACTCGATCCTCGACGGCCTGCTGACGAAGGACCCGCGCAGCCGGGTCGCCGTCGAGACCCTGATCACCACGGGCCAGGTGCACGTCGCGGGCGAGGTGACCACCGAGGCGTACGCGGACATCCCCACCATCGTGCGGGACGTCATCCTGCGGATCGGCTACGACTCGTCGGCCAAGGGCTTCGACGGCAACTCCTGCGGCGTGAACGTGGCGATCGGGTCGCAGTCCCCGGACATCGCCCAGGGCGTCGACACCGCGTACGAGTCGCGAGTCGAGTCGGACGAGGACGAGATCAACCGCCAGGGCGCGGGCGACCAGGGCCTGATGTTCGGCTACGCCTGCTCGGACACGCCCGAGCTGATGCCGCTGCCGATCGCGCTGGCGCACCGGCTCTCGCGGCGGCTGACCGCGGTCCGCAAGGACGGCGTGCTGCCGTACCTGCGCCCGGACGGCAAGACCCAGGTCACCATCGAGTACGCCGGCGAGCAGCCGGTGCGGCTCGACACCGTCGTCGTGTCCACCCAGCACGCGGACGGGATCGACCTGGAGCAGATGCTCGGGGTCGACGTGCGCAAGCACGTGGTGGAGCCGGAGCTGTCCGAGCTGGGCCTCGACACCGACGGCACCCGCCTGCTGGTCAACCCCACCGGCCGCTTCGTGATCGGCGGCCCGATGGGCGACGCCGGGCTCACCGGCCGCAAGATCATCGTCGACACCTACGGCGGCATGGCCCGCCACGGCGGCGGCGCGTTCTCCGGCAAGGACCCGTCCAAGGTGGACCGCTCGGCCGCGTACGCGATGCGCTGGGTGGCCAAGAACGTGGTCGCCGCCGGGCTCGCCGGACGGGTCGAGGTGCAGGTGGCGTACGCGATCGGCAAGGCAGCCCCGGTGGGCCTGTTCGTGGAGACGTTCGGCACCGAGACGGTCGACCCGAGCAAGATCCAGTCGGCCATCAGCGAGGTCTTCGACCTGCGCCCGGCCGCGATCATCCGCGACCTGGACCTGCTGCGCCCGATCTACGCCCCGACCGCGGCGTACGGCCACTTCGGCCGCCCGGACCTGAACCTGCCGTGGGAAAGCACCGCCCGCGCCGAGGCACTGCGCTCGCTCGCCGGCGCCTGATCCGCCCGTCCGTGAGGGGAACCCTGAGGGACTCTGATTCCCTCAGGGTTCCCCTCACGGACTTCGGCGGCAGGAGTGTCGGGGGCGTCTGGTAGAGATCTTCTGGTGAGCAGCTCCGAACCCGCCCCTCTGTGGGACCTGCCGGAGCCTTCGCGCTCCGCACCGGAGCCGAAGGCCGCGCCGGCGAAGAAGACCTCGTCCGCCAAGTCACGCTCCCGGAAGGGCCAGCAGCAACCCGCGCCCGAACTGCCGGTGGCGAAGATCGCCGTCGACATCCCGCTCGCGCACCTGGACCGCACTTTCGACTACCAGGTGCCGGAGAAGCTGCACGAAACCGCGGTCCCCGGCTGCCGGGTGCGGGTGCGCTTCGCCGGGCAGCTCGTCGACGGCTATCTCATCGAGCGCACGGACACGACCGAGTACGAGCGGAAACTCGCGTACCTGGAACGGGTCACCTCCAGCGAACCCGTGCTGCCGCCCGCTTTGCACGCGGTCTGCCGATCGGTGGCCGACCGCTACGCCGGAACGCTGTCCGACGTGCTGCGGCTGGCATTGCCGCCCCGGCACGCGAAAGTCGAAGGCGAACCGCCCGCCGAACCAGCTCCCGCCCCGGATGCGCCGGATGTGTCCGCTTGGTCCCGTTACCAACGCGGCGAAGCGTTTCTGGAGGCCGTGGCGGAAGGCCGTCCGGCCAACGCGGTCTGGCAAGGCCTCCCTGGCGAGGACTGGCCGCGCCGGCTCGCCGAAGCCGCTGCCACCGCGGCGTCCCAGGGCCGGGGTGCGGTCTTGGTGGTGCCGGACCACCGCGACCTCACCCGGGTGCACGAGGCGTGCATCGAGCTGGTGGGGGAGCAGGGGGTCGCGGCGCTGATCGCCGGTTTGGGACCGGCGGAACGGTACCGGCGCTGGCTTTCGGTGCTGCGCGGCGCGGTCCGCGTGGTGGTCGGCACGCGCGCGGCGATGTTCGCGCCGGTCGCCGATCCGGGCCTGTTCGTGGTGTGGGACGACGGCGACGATCTGCACCTGGATCCGCATGCGCCGTACCCGCACGTGCGGGATGTGCTGATGGATCGGGCGCACGCCACGAAATCCGCCTTCGTCGTCGGCGGCTTCGCGCGGACCGCCGAAGCTCAGCTCCTGGTGGAATCCGGCTGGGCGCAACAGATCCAGGCCGGTCGCGCGGAACTGCGCGCCGCCGCGCCCCGGGTCACCCCAGTCGGCGAGGACTTCGACGTCGCCCGCGACGAAGCCGCCCGCGTCGCCCGCCTGCCCGCGGTCGCTTTCGAGGCGGCCCGCCAAGCCTTCGCCGCCGGATTTCCCGCTCTGGTCCAGGTTCCGCGCCGGGGTTACGTCCCCGGATTGTCCTGCGGCCAATGCCGGACGCCCGCCCACTGCCGCCGCTGCGCCGGCCCGCTCGCGCTGCCCGGCGGTTCGGTCGACGGCGCCCCGCGCCCGCCCGCCTGCCGGTGGTGCGGGGTTCCGGAGACCGCTTTCCGTTGCCCCGCTTGCGGTTCTGTGCGGCTGCGAGCGGTGGTAGTCGGCGCGAAGCGCACTGCGGAAGAGCTGGGCCGGGCCTTCCCCGGGGTGCCCGTGCGAACCTCCGGTGCCGCCGAGGTCTTGGCGACGGTGCCTGGACGTCCGGCGTTGGTGGTCTGCACGCCAGGCGCGGAGCCAGTCGCCGAAGGCGGGTACGGCGCGGCGCTGCTGCTGGACGGCTGGGCGCTGCTCGGCCGTCAGGATCTGCGTGCCGCGGAAGAAACCCTCCGCCGATGGATGGCTGCCGGCGCGCTGGTCCGCCCAGCGTCGGCCGGCGGCCGGGTGGTCGTCGGCGCGGAGGCAGGACTGGCCGCGGTGCAGGCGCTGGTGCGCTGGGATCCGGGGTGGCATGCCAGCCAGGAGCTGGAACAACGACGGGAACTGGGCTTCCCGCCCGCGATGCGGATGGCGAGCGTCGAGGGAAGCCCGGCAGCGGTGGCGAGCGTGCTGGACGACCTCCCGCTGCCGGAGTCCGGCGAGGTGCTGGGCCCGGTCCCGCTGGGCGATTTCGACGCCGAGGGCAACGCGGAGCGGGAACGGGCCCTGGTGCGAGTGGCCCGCCCGGACGGCCGCGCTTTGGCGACAGTGGTGCGGGACGCGGTGGCGCGGCGGGATGCGCGGAAGGCGGTGGAGCCGGTGCGGGTGCAGCTGGACCCGCTGGATCTGATTTAGCCGGTGGTGGTGCGCCGGGATGCGTGCGGTTGCGATGAGGGGCCGCTGGACTTTGGCCGGTGGCGGCGCGGGATCCGGCGGCTCGCCGGGATGCGCGGACGGCGTCGAGTTGGGGTGCCGCTGGGCTTGATTCAGCCGGTGGCGGTGCGCGTGCGGTGGTTCGTCGGAGTGCGCGGAAGGCGGCTGAGCCGGTGCGGGTGCCGATGGACCTGGTCTCACCGGCGGCGGCACGCTCCGCGTACAAGAGTGCGTGCGGTTGGCGGCTGGACTGGCTGCGGCGAGCAGACAACGTGTTCGCACCGGCCTCAGCCGGTCGCGAGTGCCGTTCCAAGCCACCGCACCCTGCGGAAGGAGGCCGGACCGTGGTGCACCCGGAACCCCAGCCGATCGCGACGGGCCATCGACGGTGCGCGACCGCGTGCCCGCCGGTGCATCCGCTCGACCGACGCCGCGCAACCCTGCCGCCCCCCGGACCCCCGGAACGCCTGAATCCCCACCCCCGCAACTGGATCCGCTGAACTCCCTCCAACCCACCGCTCAATCCCGCGCCGAACCCGATCCCCGAAGCGGTTTTCCGCACTACTGCGCGGTTTCCGTTTAAAGCGGTTCGTCCCGGGGTGTATTGGAGACGTGGAAACCGGGGGCGGGGCGCGGTGGCGCAGGGTAGCCGGTTGCTCCGTTCGCAGGACCAAGGTGCGACGTCTGCGGGCTTCGCGCCTACGCCGCGCACACTTACTCTTGAGGCCGGGCGGCCATGATCAGGACCGAGGCCCGTGCCCGGCCGGTCTTCCGCTCGCGTGCCTGGTGGACAGGAGTCGGCGTTGATGGGCGAGGTCTCGATCCGGCCCGCGGAACAGGCGGACCTCGCGGTGCTCGCGGCGGTGCTCGGCGACCGGGGGTTCTTCGACGACCGGTTCACCCGGCAGGCGAAGGGCCTCGGCGTCCTGTTCACCGCCTGGTGCGCCGCGCGGCCGGTCGGGGCTGTGTACCTGTGGCTCGAAGACGCCGAGGAGCCGCCGATCCGCGGGCATCTGCCGGGGGTTCCGCTGCTGAACCATCTGGAAGTGGCTCCGGACGCGCGCAATCGCGGCATCGGCGCGGCTCTCGTGCATGCGGCCGAGGACTACCTGGTCGGCCGGGGGCACGCGCTCGGCGCGCTCGCGGTCCGCACGGACAACACCCGCGCGGCTCGGCTGTACGGCCGTCTCGGCTACCGGGACTGGGGCCACGGCACGGTTGTCTGCTACGCGGAGCGCGTTTCGCCGGACGGGCGCACGGTTTCCGAAGCCGAACGGTGCCATGTTCTGGTGAAGGGGCTGCGGGACGGGCATCCGGCGCCGCTGGCCGGCCGGACGTGCGGGGAGCGGTGAGGGGTCAGGACTTGTGCACGATCTCCGAAATCCCGAGCGTGCGGAACGCGTCGTCCGGGTAGCCGGCCGAACCGTGCCGTGCGCGCAGGGACATCAGGTGCGTCTGCCAGGTGTCGCGGTCCCGCTGCCACGCGCGCAGGTACCGGATGCACAGGTCCGGCGTGATCAGCAGGTTGCGGCCGAGCGCGGCCTTCAGCGCCGCGATCATCCGGTCCTCGTACGCGCCGGTCAGGTACGGCGCGTCCTGCACTTGGCGCAGTGTCGTGCGGATGAACGCCCGGCGGCTCTCCAGGAAGTCCGCCCAGTGCTCGGTGGTCGCGTCCGCGATGCCGAGCCCGTTGTCCAGCAGGCAGTAGATGCCTTCGGCGAGCGTGTCGCCCAGTTCCTCCGACCGGGCGCGCACGGTGTTGCGGTAGGGGTCGTAGTCGTGCTGGTACGCGGCGCCGGTGATCGCGGTGGCGCGCAGGCCGGTGCCGCTGAGGAGAAAAAACCAGTCCTCGTTGTAGATGTCCGGGAAGAACGAGGAGAACGCGTCGCGTCCGACCGCGAGTGCGCCGCCGCCGACGAAGGTGTCCTGCTGCCCGCCGGATTCGTGGTAGGCGTGGCACACCACGGAGTTGTCCCGCATGCCGGTGTTCGTGAGGCCGACGGCCGCGTACTCGCCGAGCAGGCCCGCCGCCGCACGGAGGTCGCCCGGCTCCGACACATGGATGTCGTCGTCGAGGAACAGGACGCGCTGCCATCCGGCCAGGTCGGCGACGAGCACGCCGAGGTTGCGCTTGAAGCTCGTGTCGGCGCGGCGCAGCAGGCGTTTCGCCTGCAGCAGCCTGCTCGTCGCGAACGGCGGGACAGCTCCGAGACCGGCGGCCTGGTCGGTGTCGATCGCGCGGGCCCGGACCCCGGCGCGCTTCGCGGCGAGCACCGCGTCGCTCGCCCGCGCGTTCTTGCTGCACAGCAGCAGAAGCGTGGCGTCGACCTCGCGGGCCGCGCGGAAGGCGTCCTTGAGGTAGGCGGCGGGGCGGCCGTTGGGCACGACGATCGCGTCGAGCGGGGCCTGTGGCGCGTCCTCGGCGGCGACGCGATGCAGCAGCCGCTGGTGCGTCGTGTGCTGCGCCGGCGCTGCGACAGTCGCGGTCATGGGAGGCTCGATTCTGGCCACTCGTGCAGCCGGTTCTCTCGCAGGGTCCAGTCAGGGGTGAGCCCTTGGTTGTCGAAGACGGGGACCCGGCTGATGATGCTGAAGGAGTCCGCGCCCGCGAAACGCCGGTCGAGGTAAGCCTGGTTGCGGTCGCGGAAGCGGTGGTCGGTCAGTGCTCGTACGGCCCCGAGGGTGCCGCGGCCGTACATCCCGTTGCACACGGTCACGGTGCGCTTGCGGTTGAGCGGGCTGACGCCGTGGTAGAAGTGCGCGACGTCTTCGATCAGTGTGCCGCCCCGCAGTTTGGCGCTGAACATCCGGGTCGACCCGTCCGCGTCGGTGACCACGAACCCGCTGTCCAGCTGCTCCTCGTCGCCCTTGCGGCTGATCTGGCGGACCGGCGCGTCGACCCGGTCGAGCAGGGCGCGGGTCTGCGGGTTCCAGTCCACGCCGCCGAGCAGCACCAGGTGCGCGGTGTACTCGTCGGCCGACAGCGTCGTGTTCTGGTCGGTGGTGCGGAAGGTGACGTTGCTCGTCGGGTTGCACGCGCGGATGTGGCCGTACAGCTCGATCAGCGCGTCCGGGTCGGCGTAGGTGTAGAGGTTCACGTAGTCCGGGCTGGACGGGTCGGTGTAGGCGATGCGGTACTGCTCGGGCAGCTGCGCGCAGACGATCACGATGTCCTGGTTCGGCGGGAAGTGCCACAGGCTGGCCGGGGCGAAGACCGGCTGCGCGGGCGGGTCGTCGAGGTCGCCGCGCAGCGCCTGCAGCTCCGCGAGCAGCTCCTTGCGCACGGTGTGCTCGTCGTCGGTCAGCTCGTCGACGCCGAGCAGGTGGAGCTTGCGGCCCTGCACCGAGCGGCGGGTGGCGAAGAACGTCGCGTACGCCTCGAGCCGCGGCGGCGGCGGCGCGATCGGCTTCGCCACGTTCTCCCACGACGACAGCAGCCCGGTGCTCACGCCGAACGCCTCGGCGAGCTGCTTCTGGGTCAGCACCACGTCGGACCAGCTCTCCTTGCGCAGAGTACGCAGGCGGGCGGCGAGCGCGGGGTTGGGCTGAGACACGACTTCAGACCCTTCAGTGAAGTTCAGTCAGGCGTGAATGGCGGGGATTCTACACCCGGGGCGCCGGGGTGGCCGGACAGACCGGGGTTCGCGTGTTGCCGGGCGGGCAGGGGTTGCCAATCGCGGACTAGACCCGCACCTGAACGAAAGATGTCGTGTGCGCGACACCATTGTTTCAGTCCGAGCCCGGCCCTATAGTAGCTGCTGTGAAAGTCTACTAGATTTCAGTAGCTTCCTGAAATAGGGGGGCGGTCATGGACACCTCAGCAGTACAGGCACCAGTACACCGAGCCATCGTGGTCGTCGACATCGAAGGGTCGACCACGCGCACGAACCCGGCTCGGGCCGGGCTCCGTTCGGTCCTGTTCGACCTGCTCGACGAGGCGTTCCGGGCCGGTGGCATCACCGACCAGTTCCGGGACCCGTTCGTGGACCGCGGCGACGGCGCGCTGTGCCTGATCCGCCCGGTCGACGAGGTGCCGAAGACGGTGCTGCTCGCCCGCGTGGTGCCCGCGCTGGCCGAGCTGCTCGCCCGGCACGGAGACCAGGACCCCGAACTCGCCTTCCGGCTGCGCGTCTCGGTGCACGCCGGCGAGGTGCACTACGACGCGCACGGGCCGTACGGCGAGGACATCGACATCGCCTGCCGTCTCCTCGACGCCCCTGATCTGAAACGAAGACTGCGCGGCTCTTCGGGGCCGCTCGCGCTCGTCGTCTCGAACGCCATCCACCGCTCGGTCGTGCGGCACGGCTACGCCGGGATCGACCGCAGCGCTTTCGCCCACGCCTTCCACGTGCGCGTCGGCGGGCAGCGGACCCGCGGCTGGGTCCGCATCATCGACGCCGTCCGGCCGGGAGCGGGACTGATCGCCTGACCGGTCCGGCCGGCGACGAGGAGGGTGGACCGCCGTGGAGACGATCGGGTTCTGGCCCGCGCTGGGCGACGCGGACCGGGCGAAGCTCGAAGAGCTGGCCGTCCGCAAGTCCTACCGGCGCGGGGACGTGCTCTGCCGGGAAGGCGAACGGGCCGCGGTGGTGCTGCTCCTGCTGACCGGGCACGTCCGGATCACCAACGCGACGCCGGACGGCCGCGATGTCGTGATCGGCGTCCGCGGCGCGGGCGACGTGATCGGCGAGCTGGCCGTGATCGACGGCGGGCGGAGGTCGGCGACGGTGCAGGCGCTCGACGAACTGGACGTCCTGGTCGTGCCCGCCGCGCGGTTCGTGGCGCTGTGCCGGCGCGAGGCGGCGATCTCCTGGGCGCTGCTGCAGGTGCTGGCCGACCGGATGCGCGACGTCGGGCGCCAGTGGCTCGATCTCGGCGGCGGGACGATGACCCGGCGGGTGGCCGCGCAGCTGATGCAGCTGGCGGTCCAGCACGGCGTGCGGCGAGGTGCGGATATCGAAGTCGCGGTGCCCGGCACGCAAGCAGAACTTGCTATGACAGCAGCGATTTCGCGGGAATCGTGGGCCCGGGTGACCCGGGAACTGCGCCGCCAGGGGGTGATCAGCACCGGGCGCGGCCAGGTGACCATCCACCGGCTCGGGGAACTGCGGCGGCTCGCGCGCTGAACGTGTCAGCAGACACAGATTTCCCGGCCCCGCCGGGGTTTTCTGGAAGCACACCACCGAGGGAGGCAGTCATGGAACCGTTTCTTCCCGCTCCTCAGCCGGTTCGCTGGCGTCGGGGGGTGTACGCGGCGGCGCTGGTCGTGCCGTTCACCGTTGCCCAGGTGTGGGCATTGCTGGTGCTGCTGAGCTTCGAATCGTTCCACGGCCCCGCCGCACAGGCGTTCCTGGTGATCCTCGCCGGTTCGCTCTTCGCGACGGTCGCGGGCTGGCGCTGGGTGTGGCAGCTGGGTTCGGAGCGCAAGCGCGTTCAGGCTCGCGAGGAACTGCGCCGGCGGGCGTACGAGAACATGCGCGAATTCGGGCGCGAAAACCTGGGCGAACCGCGGATACAGGTGCGGATATGACCGCTGTGCTGGCCGCCGCGGAGAGCAGCGCGCAGGGCGTGCCAGCCGGGGTGCTCGTGCTTGCGTTGGTGGCGTTGATCGCGCTGGTTCGGGTGTTGCGCTGGATCGCTGGGACGGCGGTGCGGTTGGCCTCGTCGGTCGCGGCGGTTTCCGGGTTGGTCGTCGGGGCGTGCGGGGTCGGGGGGTTGGCGACCCTGACCGCGGTGGCGATGGCGGCGTCGAAGTGAGGGTAGGCGTTAGGGGCCCGTTCTCGGCCGGGATGGCGGGGGCGGGTTCTTTGTTTGCGGTGGCGGGGGTTTCGGTTGCGTGGGGCACCCCGAAGCCGGATTGTGCTGACGGGCGGCGGGTGTTTGTCAAGGCGGGAAAGATGCCTTGACAAACACCCGCCGCCCGCAGGGAGGCTTCGTATCGGGGTGCGGGGGTGGGGCTGGGTGCCTCGCTCGGCGGGTGCATCGGCGGGGGTTCGAGTCGGGGGTTCCAGGCCGGGGTTCGAGGCCGGGGGGTGGGATGGGGGGCCGTGAAGGACTCCTTGAGGGAATCTGATTCCTTCAAGGAGTCCTTCACGGACAGCGGCGGGGGTGCGTGCGGGTCGTGAGGGGAACCCTGGGGGAATCAGGGGCTGTGAAGGTGGCCCTCACGGACGGCGGCGGGGGTGCGTGGGTCATCCGGCGGAGAGTTGGCGTTTCACTTCGGCTGCTACGCGGGAGCCTTCGGCGCGGCCGGCGATCTTCGGCTGCACTGCCTTCATCACCGCGCCCATTCCGGCCATTCCGGAGGCGCCGCTTTCCGTCACTGCTTCGGTGACCAGCGTGCGCAGCTCGTCGTCCGACAGTTGGGCCGGCAGGTACGCGGTGAGGACTTCGGCCTCGGCTCGTTCACGGTCCGCTGAGTCCGCGCGGCCTGCCTTCTCGAAGGCCTCGGCGGCGTCGCGGCGTTTCTTCACCTCGCGGGTGATGATCTTCAGTACTTCGTCGTCGGACAGTTCGCGGGCCGCGTCGCCTGCGGTTTCCTCGTAGCCGATCGCCGAGAGGGTCAGCCGCAGCGTTGCCGAGCGCAGCTGGTCCCTCGCCTTGATCGCGGTCGTCAGGTCGTCGTGCAGGGTCGCCTTCAGCGTGGTCATGGGCCCGATCCTGGCGCCGACGGCGGCGGGCTGCCCGCGCCGCGCCGCCGAGGGAGGGGTCTTCTAGACTCGCTTCCGATGTCCGACCAGCCTGAAATCCCCCTTTTCCTTCCGGAGGTGCGGTGATGCGTCTCGTTTTCGCCGGCACGCCGGAGCCCGCCGTGCCGTCGCTGCGCGCGCTGATCGAGTCCGGGCGGCACGAGGTCGTCGCGGTCGTCACCCGGCCCGACGCCCAGGCCGGCCGCGGCCGCAAGGTGCTGCGGTCCCCGGTCGGGACCCTCGCCGACGAGCACGGCATCGAGGTGCTCACGCCCGCGCGCGCCGGGGACCCGGCGTTTCTCGCCCGGTTGCGCGAGCTGGCCCCTGACGTCTGCCCGGTCGTCGCGTACGGGGCGCTGCTGCCGCAGTCCGCGCTCGACATTCCCGCGCACGGCTGGGTCAACCTGCACTTTTCGCTGCTGCCCGCGTGGCGCGGCGCGGCCCCGGTGCAGGCGGCGATCCGGGCCGGGGACGAGATGACCGGCGCGTCCACGTTCCGGATCGTGAAGGAACTCGATGCGGGCCCAGTGTTCGGCGTGGTGACCGAGACGATCGGCGCGACCGACACGTCCGGCGCGCTGCTGGGCAGGCTCGCCGAGTCGGGTGCGCACCTGCTGGTGTCCACCGTGGACGGCATCGAGGACGGCACGCTGCGCGCGGTCGAGCAGCCGGGCGAGGGCATGAGCTACGCGCCGAAGGTGACCGTCGAGGACGCGCGGGTGTCGTTCGCCGACCCGGCCCCGGCGGTCGACCGGCACATCCGCTCGGTGACGCCGGATCCCGGCGCGTGGGCGGAGTTCCGCGGCGAGCGGTTCAAGCTGGGCCCGGTGACCGTGCTCGACGAACCCGGTCCGCGGCCGGGCGAGCTGGTGGTCGAGCGCAAGCGCGTGCTCGTGGGCACGGCGACGAAACCGGTGCGGCTGGGCGAGGTCCAGGCGGCCGGGAAGAAACGGATGGCGGCCACCGACTGGGCGCGCGGCACGAGGATCGACGAAGGGGAGCGCCTGCGGTGAACGAGCGCGGAGAACGGCGGCCGTCACGGCCGCAGCGGGGCCGTCCGGCTCCGCGCAAACAGGGGCCGAAGCGCCCGCCGGAGATCGATCCGGCCCGCCAGGTCGCGTTCGACGTGCTGCGTGCCGTGCGCGAGAAGGACGCGTACGCCAACCTCGTCCTCCCGCAGCTGCTGCGGGAACGCCGGGTGAGCGGCCGCGACGCCGCGCTGGCCACCGAACTGACCTACGGCGCCTCTCGCGCGCAGGGCCTGCTCGACGCGGTGATCGCCGCGTGCGCCGACCGGCCGATCGAGAAGACCGACCCGGTGGTGCTCGACGCGCTGCGGCTCGGCGTGTACCAGCTGCTGCGCACCCGCATCCCGGAGCACGCCGCCGTCGGGTCCACAGTGGACCTCGTGCGCGCGGAAGCCGGTTCGTGGGCAACGGGATTCGCGAACGCCATCCTGCGCACTGTGTCCACAAAGGACGAAGCGCAGTGGCTGGACGAACTGACGCCGGACGAGGCGACCGACCCGATCGGCGCGTACGCGCTGCGCACCGCGCACCCGCGCTGGGTGGCCCGGTCGTTCGCGGAAGCGCTGGGGGACAAGGGTGCCGAGCTGAAGGCCGCCCTCGAAGCGGACGACGCCCGCCCCGAGGTGCACCTGGTGGCCCGCCCCGGCGAGATCAGCGCGGACGAACTGGCCGCGATCACCGGCGGCGACCCCGCGCCGTACTCGCCCTACGGCGTCCACCTGCCCGCGGGCGCGGGCGACCCGGCCGACGCGGAACCGATCCGCGAACGTCTCGCCGCGGTGCAGGACGAAGGCAGCCAGCTGTGTGCCATCGCCGTCACCAAGGCCCCGCTGGCGGGTTCCGACGAACGCTGGCTGGACCTGTGCGCCGGCCCCGGCGGCAAGGCGGCGCTGCTCGGCGCGCTGGCCAAGATCAGCGGCGCGCGCGTGGACGCCGTGGAGAAGGCCCCGCACCGGGCCCGCCTGATCGAGAACGCCACCGAGGGCCTGCCGGTCACGGTGCACGTCGCCGACGGCCGCGAAACCGGCCTGGAACCGGGCTACGACCGGATCCTGGTCGACGCCCCGTGCAGCGGTCTCGGCGCACTGCGCCGCCGCCCCGAGGCCCGGTGGCGCCGCAAGCCGTCGGACGTCGCGGACCTCACCAAACTGCAGGGCGAACTGCTGATGGCGGCGCTCGAACTGGTGCGCCCCGGCGGCATCGTCACGTACGTCGTGTGCTCGCCGCATCTGGCCGAAACCGAAGGCGTGGTAGGCGAAACCGCCCGCCGCACCAAGTCCGAGGTGCTGGACGCCCGCGAGTTCTTCCCGGACGTCCCGCAACTCGGCGACGGCCCGTACGTCCAGCTGTGGCCCCACCGACACGGCACCGACGCGATGTTCTGCGCGGTGCTGCGCAAACCGTGACAGACCTCGGTTTGGTCGCCAGCTCGTGCGGCGGGCTGGACACCCGGTTCACCGACGAGCTGGCGAAACCGGCGGTCGCCCGGGGCTGGCGGCTGGCCGTCACCCTGACCCCGACCGCATGGGGCTGGCTGAAAGCGACCGGCGGCCTAGGCGAACTCGAAGCCACGACCGATCTCCCGGTGCGCAGCACGTCCCGCCTGCCCGGCGAACCACGCCCTCATCCGGACCCGAAGGTGTTCCTCTTCGCACCCGCGTCGGCGAACTCGGTGGCGAAGCTGGCTTTGGGAATCGCCGACAACCAGGCGCTCACGCTCCTCGGCGATGTCCTTGGCACGCCGGGAATCACCATCGTCGTGGCCTATCAGATCCAGCCGACCCGAGCCCACCACCCGGCCTGGCAGAGGCACCTGGACACGCTGACCGAAGCAGGCGTCCGGCTGCACCGGCTCGACCCGCGCCGTCCCTGGTCGGAACCTCTCGACCTGCTGCCCTCGCCCGCGTAAAAAGCCGTGAGGGGAACCCTCAGGGAATCAGATTCCCTCAGGGTTCCCCTCACGGACTTGAGGCTCAGCGCAGGCGAAGGGCCCGCTTCACCGTGCCGAACAGGTCGGTCTGGTTGGTCAGCCCGACGACATTCGCCGCCTGCGGCCCGTAAGCCGCGATCCGGACCTGCGTACCGGTGTGCTCCATCGAGGAGCCGGGCAGCGCGGTGCCGTAGTTGAGGGTCATGTTCGCGCCCTCGTTGGTGATCAGCGTGGCGGTCTGGCCCGGAGTCTTCGCGTCGTTGGACACGATCTGGCTGGTGTGCCCGTGGTCCGCCGTCACCACAACCAGCGTGTCAGCGTGACTGCGCGCGTAAGCAAGCCCAGCCGCCACCGCAGCGTCGAAGTCGATCGTCTCGCCGATCTGCCCACACGGGTCAGCCGCGTGGTCCTGCTTGTCGATCGAAGCACCCTCGACCTGCAGGAAGAACCCCTTGTTGCTACGCCGGTCCTCCAGCAGCTGCAACGCCTTCTGCGTCTGCGCCACCAGCTTCGGCTGCGTCTTCGGCAGCGCCGGGTTCGGCGTGCAACGGGTCGGCGCGGTGCCGCCCTGCGTCGCCTTCGGCCCGGTCCAGTTCACCGGCATGTTGCCCGGCGCGAACAGCCCGAGCAGCGGCTTGCCGGGACGCGCCTTGGCGAGGTCGTCCGCGGTGTTCACCACGGAGTAGCCGGCGGCCTTGGCCTGCTCCAGCACCGGCTTGCCCTTGAACTGCCCCGCGGTCGCCTTCTGGCCGAAGTACTTCGCGCCGCCGCCGAGGAGCACGTCCGGACGGGTCTGCACGAGCTGCTCCGAGATCGAGCCCGCGCCGCCGTTCTCCTTGGCGTTCTGCGCGCACTTCTTGGTCGTCTCGTCCGGGCCCTTGCAGTCGCGGTCGACGACGTGCGCGCCGAGCACGGCCGGGGTCGCGTCCTGGACCTCGGCGGTGGTCACGTCGCCGGTGCGCAGGCCGCCGCGCTTGGCGAGTTCGAGGAGCGTCGGGACGGGGTTGCCGTAGGCGTCCACGGAGATCGCGCCGTTGTAGGTCTTCGTGCCGGTCGCCCAGCCGGTGCCCGAGGCCGCGGAGTCGGTGACGTAGTCCGGCTTCGCCGGGTTGCCCTTCTCGACCGCGTACGTGGTGTAGTCGCCGGTCAGCGGGAATTCGTCCATCGCGAGCCGGCCGGCCGCGCCGCGCTCGTAGTTGCGCGCCGAGGTGATCTCGGACTGGCCCATGCCGTCGCCGATGAACAGGATTACGTTGCGCGCGTGCCCGCCCTGGATCGCCTGGCGGATCTCCTGCGTGCGGTCGCCGGCGCCGGCCGAAGCGGTGCGCGCGCCCTGGTCGTCCTGGTTGCCCTGCGCGGCGATCGCGACCGGGGCGGCCGCGACCAGCGCGACGCCGAGCGCGCCCGCGGCCAGCCACTTGCGGCGGCCTGCCAAGACCGTTCTCATGATTCTCCTCGGGGTGCTTCTTGTCCGGAACTTCCGGGCGTGACCCATTAGTGCTCGCCGATATGTTCGACGCGGAGAATCCGGGTGAGCGCCCGGTGTCCGGCAGGAGAACTCCGGGCGGTCACGGCCGGTGCGCCGGGCGGAACCAGGCCCTCTTACACTCGGGCCGTGGCTTCACCTCTCATCGCACCCAGCATCCTGTCCGCCGACTTCGCCAAGCTCGGCGAGGAGATCGCGGCCGTCGCGCGCCCCGGAGAGACCCGGGCCGACTGGGTGCACGTGGACGTCATGGACGCGCACTTCGTGCCCAACCTGACCCTCGGTCTGCCGGTGGTGCAGTCGATTCTCAAGTCGACCGACGTCCCCATCGACTGCCACCTGATGATCGACGACCCGGACCGCTGGGCGATCGGCTACGCCGAGGCCGGCGCGTACAACGTCACGGTGCACGTGGAAGCCGCCGCGGACCCGGTGAAACTGGCGAAGAACCTGCGCGCCGCCGGGGCGAAGGCCGGTCTGTCGGTCAAGCCGGGCACGCCGCTGGAACCGCACCTGGAAACGCTCAAGCACTACGACACGCTGCTCGTGATGTCGGTCGAACCGGGCTTCGGCGGGCAGTCGTTCATCGCCGACGTGCTGGAGAAGGTGCGCACCGCGCGCCGGCTGGTCGACACCGGGCACCTCAAGCTGGTCGTCGAGATCGACGGCGGGATCAACGCCGACACCATCGAACAGGCCGCCGAAGCGGGCGTCGACTGCTTCGTCGCGGGCTCGGCCGTCTACGGCGCCGAGGACCCGGGCCGCGCCGTCGCCGCCCTGCGGGAGCAAGCCGCCCGTCTTCGCGTCAGCTGACCTTCCGGCCCGGGAAGCTCCCGTGGCCGCGCGGGTGTTGGATGGAGGGGTCACCGACAACGGTGGCCCGGCGAGGAGGCAGCAGTGTTCACGGGAATTGTCGAAGAGGTCGGCGAGGTCACCGCGGTCGAGCAGCTCACGGACGCCGCCCGGCTGACCGTGCGCGGCCCCTTGGTCACCTCGGACGCGGGCCACGGCGATTCGATCGCGGTCAGCGGCGTCTGCCTGACCGTCGTCACGGTGTCCGGCGGCGAGTTCACCGTCGATGTGGTGAACGAAACACTCCAGCGTTCGAGCCTCGCGAAGGTGGCCGTCGGCGACGCGGTGAACCTCGAACGCGCGACCCCGGCTGGCGGGCGCCTCGGCGGCCACATCATGCAGGGGCACGTGGACGGCACGGGCGCCTTCATCTCCCGCGACGAGCGCGGCGTGACGACGTTCTCCCTGCCCCCGGCCTTGTCGCGGTACGTCGTGGAGAAGGGCTCGATCGCCGTGGACGGCGTTTCGCTCACCGTCGCGAGCATCTCCGAGGACCGGTTTTCGGTCGCGCTGATCCCCACCACGCTGGAGGTGACGACCCTCGGCAGGCGGGAAGCGGGCGACCTCGTGAACCTCGAAGTGGACGTCGTGGCGAAGTACGTGGAGAAGCTCACTGCGCCACACGTGGCGGCGAACGCGCACAATGTGTGACATCCACCTGGCGGCAGGAGCAAAGGAGCACCCGTGAGCGAGACGAAGGCGGCCGAGCCGCAGACGGGATTGAGCCCGTGCGGAGCAAGCGCGGCGGTCGACGTGGACGCCATCGAGGCCGCGATCGCGGACATCGCCGCCGGGCGTGCGGTGGTCGTCGTCGATGACGAGGACCGGGAGAACGAGGGCGACCTCATCTTCGCCGCCGAGAAGGCGACGCCGGAGCTGCTCGCGTTCATGGTGCGCTACACCTCGGGCTACATCTGCGTGCCGCTGACCGAGTCCGAGGCGGACCGGCTGGACCTGCCGCCGATGTTCCACACGAACCAGGACGCCCGCGGCACCGCGTACAGCGTGACCGTGGACGCGGCCGAGGGCATCAGCACCGGCATCTCGGCCGGGGACCGGGCGCACACCATCCGGCTGCTGGCCGACCCCGAAGCCACCGCGAAGGACTTCCGCCGGCCGGGGCACGTGGTGCCGCTGCGCGCCAAGGAGGGCGGCGTGCTGCGCCGTCCCGGGCACACCGAGGCGGCGATCGACCTGGCCCGGCTGGCCGGGCTGCACCCGGCGGGCGTGCTCTGCGAAATCGTGTCGCAGAAGGACGAGGGCGACATGGCCCGCCGCGACGAGCTGGAAGTGTTCGCCGCCGACCACGACCTCAAGATGATCTCCATCGCGGACCTGATCGCTTACCGGCGGCGCACCGAGAAGCAGGTCGAGCGCGTCGCCGAGGCGCGGATCCCGCTGGCCGCGGGCGAGTTCCGCGCGGTCGGGTACGACAGCCTGCTCGACGGGATCGAGCACGTCGCCTTCGTGTACGGCGAGATCGGCGACGGCGAGGACATCCTGGTCCGGGTCCACTCCGAATGCCTCACCGGCGACGTTTTCGGCTCGCTGCGCTGCGACTGCGGCCCGCAGCTGGACGCCGCGCTGCAGAAGGTGGCCGACGAGGGCCGCGGGGTCGTGCTGTACATCCGCGGGCACGAGGGCCGGGGCATCGGCCTGCTGCACAAGCTGCAGGCCTACCAGCTGCAGGACGACGGCGCGGACACGGTCGACGCGAACCTGGCGCTGGGCGTGCCCGCGGACGCGCGCGACTACGGCACCGGCGCGCAGATCCTGTGCGACCTCGGCGTCCGCTCGATGCGGCTGCTCACGAACAACCCGGCGAAGCGGGTCGGCCTCGAGGGCTACGGCCTGCGCGTCACCGGCCGGGTCGCGCTGCCGATCTCGCCGAACCCGGAGAACCTGCGGTACCTGCGCACCAAGCGCGACCGGATGGGGCACGACCTCAGCCAGCTCGAGCACTACGACCAGGTCGGCGCGTCCGACCAGGGCACCGAGGAGGACACCACGCGATGAGCGGCGAGGGGCGGCCGGACGCCGCGCTCGACCTGCGCGACTGCAAGTCCCTGCGACTGGCGGTCGTCGCGACGCGGTGGAACGCGAAGATCACCGACGTGCTGCTGGAGCGCGCGCTCGCCGCGGCGAAGGACGCCGGGCTGGAGGAAGAGCCCACGGTGATCCGCGTGGCGGGCGCGGTGGAGCTTCCGGTCGCGGCGCAGGCGCTCGCGCGCAACCACGACGCGGTCGTCGCGCTGGGCGTCGTCATCCGCGGCGGCACCCCGCACTTCGAGTACGTGTGCGACGCGGTCACCGCCGGCCTCACCCGGGTCGCGCTCGACGAGAGCACCCCGGTCGGCAACGGCGTGCTGACCTGCGACACCGAACAGCAGGCCCTGGACCGTTCCGGCATGCCCGGTTCCGTGGAGGACAAAGGCTACGAGGCGGCCGTGGCGGCGCTCGACACCGCACACGTGCTGCGCGGCCTGGACAAACCGTGGACCGAGCGGGGATTCGTGTGAGCGTGATGACCGAGCAGCAGACCGCCCTCGTGATCCGGCCGCGCCGGGCGCTCGTCATGTGCAGCGTGCTGGCGGTGGCGCTGCTCGCGGTGTTCGTGGTGGTGGCGGTCCTGCTGCGCAGCACGAACACCGGCGTCGTGTTCGAGGCGTCGGACCAGATCGCGATGATCGGCATCGGCGTCGCGCTGTCGGCGGGCACGATGCTGTTCGGCAACGCCCGCGTCCGCGCGGACGCCACCGGCATCGAGGTCCGCAACGTCCTGGCGCGCCGGGTGTTCACCTGGGACCAGGTGCTGTCGATCAGCTTCCCGGACGGCGCGTCGTGGGCCCGGCTGGAACTGCCGGACGACGAGTACTTCTCGGTGATGGCCGTGCAGGCCGTGGACCGGGACCGCGCGGTGGCCGCGGTGCGCGCGCTGCGGAAGCTGCACCGCGCCGCCACCGAGGGCTGAGTTCTTACCGCTCCAGTTCGAGGTCCACGACGATCGGCGCGTGGTCGGACGGTCCCTTGCCCTTGCGGGCTTCGCGGTCCACGTAAGAATCGGCGACCGTCTTGGCGAACGCCTCGTTCCCGTAGACCAGGTCGATGCGCATTCCCTTGTTGTTGGGGAAGTTCCCGCCGCGGTAGTCCCAGTACGTGAACGGGTGGTCGTACTTCAGCGGCCGCGGGAAAACGTCGGACAGCCCGGCGTCGCGGAGCTTCTTCAGCGCGGCCCGCTCCGGCTCGGTGACGTGCGTGGATTCGGCGAAAACCGAGATGTCCCAGACGTCTTCGTCCGTCGGCGCGACGTTGAAATCGCCGAGCACCGCGAACGGCCGCGCGTGCTGAAGTTCTTCGCCGACCAGGTCGCCGAGCTTCTCGAACCACTCGAGTTTGTAGGCGTAGTGCGGGTTTTCCGGCTCGCGCCCGTTCGGCACGTACACCGACCAGATGCGGATCCCGCCGCACGTGGCCCCGATCGCGCGCGCCTCGGCCTGCCCGTCGAAACCCGGTTCGCCCGGCAGCCCGCGCACGACGTCGTCGAGCCCGATCTTGGAGAGGATCGCGACGCCGTTCCACCGGCCCAGCCCGTACGCGGCGATCTCGTACCCGCGCGCGGTGATCTCTTCGGCGGGGAAGGCTTCGGTGGTGTTCTTGAGTTCCTGCAGGCAGAGCACGTCCGGCACGGTCCGGTCGAGCCAGTCGAGCACGCGGGGCAGCCGGGGAACGATGGAGTTCACGTTCCACGTGGCGACGCGGACGGTCATGGCTGCGCTCCCTGATCGCTCGGCGGCTCGGCGTCGCCAGGCTACGGCAGGACGGTTGCGCGCGGCGAGTTTCCGTCGGACGCGCCGCCCGCGGCTAGGGGTCTCACGGAAACTGTCGGGCCCTCGCCATACAGTGGGGCACGTGGCTGATCCGACCACCTACCGACCTCAGCCGGGGAGCATCCCGGACTCGCCTGGCGTGTACAAGTTCCGCGACGACGCCAAGCGGGTCATCTACGTCGGCAAAGCGAAGAGCCTGCGCAGCAGGCTGAACTCATACTTCGCCGACCTGTCCGGCCTTCATCCGCGCACGCGGCAGATGGTCACCACGGCGGCGAGCGTCGAGTGGACCGTCGTCGGCACCGAGGTCGAGGCGCTCCAGTTGGAGTACAACTGGATCAAGGAGTTCGACCCCCGGTTCAACGTCCGCTACCGCGACGACAAGAGCTACCCGGTCCTCGCCGTCACGCTCAACGAGGAATTCCCTCGGCTGCACGTCTACCGCGGCGCGCGCAAGAAGGGCGTCCGCTACTTCGGGCCCTACTCGCACGCGTGGGCGATCCGCGAGACGCTCGACCTCCTGCTGCGCGTTTTCCCCGCCCGCACCTGTTCCACCGGCGTCTTCCGGCGGCACGGCCAGATCGGGCGGCCCTGTCTGCTCGGCTACATCGACAAATGCTCGGCGCCGTGCGTCGGCCGGGTGTCCGCGGACGAGCACCGGGCGATCGTCGAGGATTTCTGCGACTTCCTCGCCGGCCGCACGGACGCGATGGTGAAGCGGCTCGAACGCGAGATGGCGCAGGCGTCCGAGGAGTTGGAGTTCGAGCGCGCCGCGCGGCTGCGGGACGATCTCGGTGCGTTGCGCCGCGCGATGGAGAAGCAGGCCGTGGTGTTCGGCGACGGCACGGACGCGGACGTCGTCGCCTTCGCGCACGACGAACTCGAGGCCGCCGTCCAGGTGTTCCACGTGCGCGGCGGGCGCGTGCGCGGGCAGCGCGGCTGGGTGATCGACAAGGCCGAGGAGATGGACGTCCCGGCGCTGGTCGACCACTTCCTCACCCAGTTCTACGGCGAGGAATCCGACCGCGCTGGCCGCGACGACGTCGAGGCCGGTCCGGTCGTCCCGCGCGAGGTGCTGGTGCCGGAGCTGCCCGCGGACGCCGACGCGGTCGCGGAGTGGCTGTCCGGCCTGCGCGGGTCGCGGGTGCGGCTGCGGGTCGCGCAGCGCGGGGACAAGAAGGCGCTCGCGGAAACGGTGGAGCGCAACGCGAAGGAAGCGTTCACCCAGCACAAGCTGCGCCGCGCGGGCGATCTCACGGCACGGTCCGCGGCGCTGCAGGAACTTCAGGACTACCTCGCGCTCGACAGCGCCCCGCTGCGCATCGAATGCATCGACATCAGCCACATCCAGGGCAGCGACGTCGTGGCGTCGCTGGTGGTGTTCGAGGACGGGCTGCCGCGCAAGTCCGAGTACCGCAAGTTCGCGCTGCGCGAGGCGGCGACCGAGGGCGACGTGGCGTCCATCGCCGAGGTGGTGCGGCGGCGATTCCACCGCTATCTCAAGGAAACCGCCGAAATCGCAGCCGAGGCCGCGGAAACCGTGGAAACCGCCGCGGACGGCCCCGATCCGGGGGATGACGAGGCGATCCAGCCGGTGCGCGCCGGGATCGACCCGGAAACCGGCCGCCCGCGCAAGTTCGCCTATCCGCCGAACTTGCTGGTCGTCGACGGCGCGGGCCCGCAGGCCACCGCGGCCGCGGACGTGCTCGCCGAACTGGGCATCACCGACATCGCCGTCGTCGGGCTCGCGAAGCGGCTCGAAGAGGTGTGGCTGCCCGGCGAACCGGACCCGATGATCCTGCCGCGCACGTCCGACGCGCTGTATCTGCTGCAGCGGCTGCGCGACGAGGCGCACCGGTTCGCCATTCGCTACCACCGCGAAAAGCGCGCGAAGCGCATGCAGGCGTCCGAATTGGACAGTGTGCCCGGACTCGGGCAGGCTCGGCGCACCGCGCTGATCAAGCACTTCGGCTCGGTGAAGAAGCTCAAACAGGCCCGGGTCGAGGACATCGAAGCGGTGCCCGGTTTCGGCAGGCGCACTGCCGAGGCCGTGGTGGCGGCACTGGCCGGGGAGACCGGAGCCGCGCCGCAAGCAGTGCCGGGAGGGGACCAGGGGTCGTGATCGGGAAGGAAGAAGCAACGTGAGTGCGGAAGAGGAACAGCGGGGCAGCGGGATGGAGGTCGCGGTCGTCAGCGGCCTGTCCGGCGCCGGCCGGTCCACGGCGGCCAAGTGCCTGGAGGACCTCGGCTGGTTCGTGGTCGACAACCTGCCGCCGGAGCTGATCGCCACGATGGTCGAGCTCGGCGCGCAGGCGCGGGGGGCGATCACGAAGGTGGCGGTGGTGATGGACGTGCGCTCGCGCGCGTTCACCGACGACCTCGCCTCGGTGATCAAGGACCTGGACGCGCGCGGGTACAAGCCGCGCGTGCTGTTCCTGGAGGCCACCGACGCGGTGCTGGTGCGCCGCTTCGAATCGGTCCGCCGCGGCCACCCGATGCAGGGCGACGGCAGGCTCGCCGACGGCATCACCGCCGAGCGTAAGCTGCTTTCGCCGCTGCGCGAGGAGGCCGACCTGGTGCTCGACACGTCCGCGCTGTCGGTGCACGACCTGCGCGCGAAGATCGAGGACGCGTTCGGGTCGGAGACCAGCACGCAGACCCGCGTCACCGTGCTGTCCTTCGGCTACAAGTACGGTTTGCCGATGGACGCCGACCTGGTGATGGACGTGCGGTTCCTGCCGAACCCGTTCTGGATCCCGGAGCTGCGCGAGCACACCGGCCTCGACGGCGAGGTGCGCAATTACGTGCTGTCGCAGGAAGGCGCCGAGGAATTCCTCGACCGCTACCACCAGCTGCTGCGGCTCATCGGCGCCGGCTACAAGCGCGAGGGCAAGCGGTACCTGACGCTCGCGGTCGGCTGCACCGGAGGCAAGCACCGCAGCGTCGCGATCTCCGAGGAACTCGCCCAGCGACTGTCCAATGAGGACGGCATGGCAGTAAAGGTGGTGCACCGGGATCTTGGCCGGGAGTGACGTGCGCGCGGTGGCGCTGGGCGGAGGACACGGGCTGCACGCGACGCTGACCGCGCTCCGGCGGATCACCCGCGCCGTCACGGCTGTGGTCACGGTCGCCGACGACGGCGGGTCGTCCGGCAGGCTGCGCCGCGAACTGGGGCTGCTGCCGCCGGGCGACCTGCGCCAGGCGTTCGCCGCGTTCGCCGCGGAGGACGGCGGGCGGCTGTGGGCGGACGTGTTCCAGCACCGCTTCGGCGGCGACGGCGCGCTCGCCGGGCACGCCGTCGGCAACCTGCTGCTCGCCGGGCTGTTCGAGGTGCTCGGCGACCCGGTGGCCGCGCTCGACGAGGCGAGCAGGCTGATGGGCATCTCCGGCCGGGTGCTGCCGATGTCGCCGGAGCCGCTGGAGATCGAGGGCGAGGTCAGCGGCCTGGACAGCGAGGACCCGGACGCGATCCGGCGCATTCGCGGCCAGGTCGCGGTCGCCAGCACGCCCGGCCAGGTGCACCGGATCTCGCTGCACCCGGCCGGCCGCCAGGTCCGCCCGCCGCGCGGGTGCCCGGAGGCGATCGAGGCGGTGCTGGAGGCGGACGTCGTCTTCCTCGGCCCCGGCTCGTGGTTCACCAGCGTGCTGCCGCATCTTCTGGTCCCGGACCTGCACGACGCGCTCGTGCGGACCGCGGCGACGAAGGTCGTCGTGCTGAATTTGGTCCCCCAACCGGGGGAAACCGGCGGGTTCTCCCCGGAGCGGCACCTGGACGTACTCTTCGAGCACGCGCCCGCGCTGCGGGTCGACGCCGTGATCGCGGACGGTGATTCCGTCCCTGACCCGGCAAGCCTGCGCCGGGCGGCCGAACGCCTCGGCGGAAGGGCCTGCCTGGGGGCGGTGGCCGACCCGGTCGTGGCGGGGCGGCATGATCCTGGTGCGCTCGCACAGTGCATGCGAGAGGCACTAGGCCTCGGCGGGGAACACTGTGGGTGACGGCGGGCGCGCAGCGAAAGGCAGGAGGGGCAGTACATGGCGATGACCGCCGCGGTGAAGGACGAACTGAGCCGGCTCGAGATCACGAAGATCGGGCCGCGCCGGGCGGAGGTCGCGTCGCTGCTTCGCTTCGCGGGCGGGCTGCACATCGTGGCCGGCCGGGTAGTGGTCGAGGCGGAGCTGGACACGGGTTCGGTCGCGCGGCGGCTGCGCAAGGAGATCCACGAGCTGTACGGACATCATTCGGACGTGCACGTGATCACCGCGAGCGGCGGCCTGCGCAAGGGCACGCGCTACGTCGTGCGCGTGGTGAAGGACGGAGAGGGCCTGGCGCGCCAGACCGGCTTGATCGACCAGCGCGGCCGCCCCGTGCGCGGCCTGCCCGCCGCCGTGGTGTCCGGCGGAGTGGCGGACGCCGAAGCAGCCTGGCGCGGCGCGTTCCTGGCACACGGCTCCTTGACCGAACCGGGCCGCTCGTCGTCGCTGGAAGTGACCTGCCCCGGCCCGGAGGCAGCACTGGCCCTGGTCGGCGCCGCGCGGCGGATGGGCATCCAGGCGAAGTCCCGCGAGGTCCGGGGCGCGGACCGGGTCGTGGTCCGCGACGGTGACGCCATCGGAGCCCTGCTCACCCGCCTCGGCGCGCACACGAGCGTGCTGCAGTGGGAAGAACGCCGGATGCGCCGGGAGGTCCGCGCGACCGCCAACCGCCTGGCCAACTTCGACGACGCGAACCTGCGCCGCTCGGCCCGCGCGGCGGTCGCGGCGGCCGCCCGGGTGGAGCGAGCCCTGGAAATCCTCGGCGACACCGCCCCGGACCACCTGCTGGCAGCGGGCCGCCTGCGCCTGTCGAACCGCCAGGCGTCGCTCGAGGAACTCGGCCAGCTGTCCGACCCGCAAATGACGAAGGACGCGGTGGCCGGCCGGATCCGGCGGCTGCTGGCGATGGCGGACAAGCGGGCGAAGGAGCTGAGCATCCCGGACACCGAGTCCGCGGTGACCCCGGAAATGCTGGAAGAAGAAGCCTGACCGCGGCTGCCGGGCGCGGCTTGGGGAGGTAGCTGCCGGGCCGGGCCTGGGGTACGAGCACCCCGCCGGATGCCGCCCAAGAGGACTGCCGGTGCGCGCGGACCGGACTGCGGGCCCTCGTGGGTGGCTATGCCGGTTAGACAGCCGGTTAGAACCGGCATAGCCACTCACGAGCAGCACCCAACTCCGCCCCCGGCACCCCGTCCACAGTGGACAGTGCGCAAATCACCCCCGCCACACCACCAGGTTCGCTACCGTGGGACGCATGATCGATGTGCCGCTTTCCGCACTTGAACTCGCGCTCGTCGAAGCCGGGCAGTCGGCCACGGCGGCCCTCGAGCCGCTCTCCGCGGTCGCCCGGCGGCTGGACGTCCTCGGCTACCACCGGCTCTGGTTCGCCGAACACCACGGTTCCCCGGCCATCGCCAGCGCCTCTCCGCAGGTCCTCGCGGCGCACGCGGGCGCGGTGACCTCCCGGGTGCGGGTCGGGTCCGGCGGGGTCCTCGCGCCCAATCACGCGCCGTTCGCGCTGGCCGAGCAGTTCGGGACGCTTTCCGCGCTCAACGGCGGCCGGGTCGATCTCGGGGTGGGGCGCGGGCCGGGTGCGCTCGATCCGGACGTCATCCGGGCGTTGCGCCGCGGGGGCGAACCGGCCGGGGAAGCCGAGTACCACGCCGACGTCGACGAGCTGCTCGGCCATCTTGGCAGCGACAAGGTGCTCCCCGGCGGGGTGACCGTGCCGGAGCCGTGGCTGCTCAGCTCCAGTCCGGCGGGGGCCGAGGTCGCCGCGGAGCGCGGGTTGCCGATCGCGTTCGCGCATCACATCCGGCCGGACAACACCGCGGCCTCGCTGGAGCGGTACCGGGAGAAGTTCCGGCCGTCGAAGTGGCGTTCGGAACCGTACGTGCTGCTGTGCGTCGAGACGATCTGCGCGGACACCGAGGCCGAGGCCGAGTACCTGTCCGGGCCGATGAACGTGCTCAAGTCCCACCTGCTCGCCGGCGGCGGGGGAGACCAGCCGATGCTCACGCCGGAGCAGGCGGCCGGGTACGAGTTCGCGCCGGAGATGGTTCCGCAGCTCGAACACTTCCGCGCCGCGCAGGCGTATGGCGAGCCGCAGCAGGTTCAGGGGCGGCTCGCGGAGCTGGCGAAGCAGACCGGCGCGGACGAAATCATGGTCACGGTCCCGGTTTTCGACTCCAAGGCGCGCATCCGCTGTTACGAGCTGGTGGCCGGGGCCTGAAAAGGTGCGGCAGGGTGACCGGCGCCGCTCCGGTCACCCTGCCGCGGCTTATCCGGCGAACGCCGCGCCGGGGAACTTCAGCTGCACCACGACGTTGTCGATGGTGTCCGGCGTGCCGCCGAGCTTGTCGTTGTTCGTCGAGGTCACCCACAGGTGCCCGTCGGGCGTCTTGGTCACCGAGCGCAGCCGGCCCCAACGTCCGGAGAACACCGCCGACACATCGCCGATGCCGTCGCCCTTGATCTGCGTCGCGAACAGCTGCTTGCCGGTCACCGCCGCGATGTAGATCCAGTCGTTCACGATCTCGATGCCGGACGGCCCGGCCTGCGAGGTCGGCCACGTCTTCTTCGGCGCGATGGTCCCCTTGCAGTCGCCGATCGTGCCCTCGCAGGCCGACCAGCCGTAGTTGCCGCCCTTCTGGATCAGGTTCAGCTCGTCCTGGCTGCTCTCGCCGAATTCCGACGACCACAGCCGGCCCTGCGAATCCCAGGCGAGGCCCTGCGGGTTGCGGTGCCCGTAGCTCCAGACGTACCGCGCGTTGCCGCCGGTGGCGTAGAACGGGTTGTCGCTCGGCGCCGAACCGTCCGGGTTGAGCCGAAGGATCTTGCCGTTGAGCGAACTCTTGTTCTGCGCGTTGGCCTTGACCTTCGCGTCGCCGACGGTGGCGTACAGCTTGCCGTCCGGGCCGAACGCGATCCGGCCGCCGTTGTGGTACTGGTGTTTGGCCAGGCCGGTCAGCACCGGGGTGGTGGTCTTCGACAGCGTGGTGCCGTCGTAGGTGACCTTCACGATCCGGTTGTCGCTGGACGACGTGTGGTACAGGTACACCGCGTGGTCGGTGTTCCACTGCGGCGAGATCGCCAGGCCGAGCAGGCCGCCCTCGCCCTTCGTGGTGACGGCGCCGGGGATCTTGCCGAGCGTCTTCTTCTTGCCGTCCGGGGAGATCTGCAGCAGTTCGAACCGGTCCCGCTCGGTCACCAGCGCGTTGCCGTTGGGCAGGAAACCGACCGCCCAGCCGAGGTCGACCTTCGTGATGTCCTTGTCGTAGGACGGGATTCCGCCGCCGGCACCGGTGTTGTTCGTGGTTTTCGCAGTGACCGCGTTGCTGGCCGCGGACGCGTTGCCGTTGGGGTCGCGTGCCTTCACGGTGAACGTGTAGGACGTGTTCGGCTTGAGGTCGGTGACCGTCGCCGAAGTCTGCGCGGTGGTCGAGACGACCTTGTCGCCCTGGTACACGTCGTAGCCCGCGATGGAGCCGCCGTCGTCGGTGGAAGCCTTCCAGGACAACGAAATGCTGTCCGACGTGCTGCCGGTGACCTTCAGCGAACCGGGCACGCTCGGCGGGGTTTTGTCGTCGCTGGGCGGGGTTTTCACGCCGACGACGTTGCTCGGCTGGGACGGGTTGCCCGCCGCGTCGTAGGCGGTCACCGAGATGTCGTACGACGTGTTCGGCGTCAGCTGGTCGACGGTCGCCGAGGTGGTCTTGCCGTCCACGACCTTCAGCGTGTTGCCGCCGCGGTTGATCTCGTACCGCGTCACGCCGACGTTGTCCGTCGCCGCTTCCCATCGGAAGTCGGCAGCGGTGGGCCGGATGTTCGACACCTGGAAGTTCTTCGGCGGCGTCGGCGGCTCGCTGTCGGCCGGTGCGGAGAAGGCGTCGGTGATCTTGTCGGTGTTGGGGCCGCCGTTCGCGGACGCCGAAATGGTGCGTACGTGGTTGACGCCCGCGGTGAGCTGGACGGTCGCGGTGACGGTCTTCCACGTCGTCCAGGAACCCGTGCCGGGGAAGGAAACCGTGCCCTTGTCGCCGCCGTCGACCACGAGCTTCATCGGGCGGTCGTCGGCGGTTCCGTTGGCGTAGCGGAAAGTCAGCGTGTGCGTGCCGGCCTGTGCCGCGTTGACCGAGTAGTCGGCGTAGCTGCCGACGAGGTTGTCGAAGTCCACGAAACCCTTGCCGGAGTAGCCGGAGTGGTTCGTGGCGATCTTGGCCTGGGAGAGCGTCGCGTTCTCGGACTCGTAATCCCCGGTCGCCGCGGTCGCGGTCGCGGGGGTCAGCAGTGCGCAGCCGAGCGCGGTCGCCGCGGTACCGGCGAACAGCGCGCTCAACGTCGAGCGTCGTGCCACGGGGGCCTCCTGCGTGAGGGGGATCGGGGCTGCGGGGGAAGTGCTCGCTAGGCAGTATTCGTTAGGAAAGTTTCCTATTTATCGCGACAGATCACACACCCTCGGCGGGGGCGGTGTCAATAGTGCGATCGCGGCATTACGCTCCGCAGCCGTGGCCGCGGAGCGGGTGCGGGGAGAAGCGGCGGGTCAGAAGCCGGCGATGTCCGCCCGCGCGATGACCTTCGTGATCCTCGCCCGGACGAGGGATTCTTCCGGGACGGCGTTGCGCTCGCCGTAGGCCGGGCCGTTCTCCTCGCCCATGTACCGAGCGCCGAGCCGGGTGGCCCACTCCCGCATTTCGTCGAGGTCGTGGTGCAGTTCCGCCTCGGCGGTGAACTGCACGTACGAGAACGGCGGCCGCTGGTCGTCCACGGCGAGCGAGATCCGCGCGTCGCGGCGCAGGGCCTTGCCTTTGAGCGTGTCGGTGCCGGTGGTGAAGATCAGCTCGTCGCCGCCGGGCCCCTCGTTCAGCAGGAACCAGACCGGCGTGACGACCGGAGCGCCGTTCGCCCGCACGATCCCCAGCATGCCCGTCCGCGTGCCCTCGCTCGCGAACTTCCACCACTCCGCCCTGCTCATCTCCCGCATGCCGCCCACGCTAGCCGTCCGCCTGTGCGGGCGCCCGGGCAGGCCGACTAGCCTGACCTGCTGTGCGATACGACGAGATGGGCGCCGCTGGGCTCGCCGACGAGGGGCTGACCCGTCGGCTGAAGGCGCTCGCCTGCACCGCGCCGTTGCACGACCTCGACGCGCGCAAGGCGAAGCTCGACTGGGCCGACGCCACGGTGTACCAGATGGCCGAGATCGCGCTGCACACGATCGACCAGGTCACCATCGCGATGGACTTCGACACCGGGGCCGGCCACGACCAGGTCATCGACCGGCTGCTGCCGTTCATCTCGCTGCAGGCCCCGTCGCGGATGCCGGACGAGCACGTGCGCGTGGCGAAGTGGGTGCTGGACAACCTGATCAACGTCGGCACCACCGACCGCGGCTTCCGGCGCGTGTACGGCTCGCTCGGCCCCGGCGGCTACCAGCGCCGCCAGTTCGACTTCAAGCTGCTGGTCGAGCTGGCCGCCCCGGACGGCGAGGTGTACCTGCGCGCCACCGACGAGGCGATCAACGTGCTGGTCGGCGCGCTGGACACGGACGTCGAGTCGGCGCAGATCGCGGCCGAGGTGAAGCTGGAGAACCTGATCAACCGCGGCCGCCTCGCCGACGCGAAGCTCGCCGCGGAGCAGGCGCGCTACCGCACCGTGCAGTACGGCGAGACGCTGCGCGCGAAGCTCGACGCCACCCGCCGCGACGTGCGCGCGGTCGACTGGGAGAGCGAGGTGCCGGAGCTGATCGAATCGGCGCTCGGGCACATCGAGTCCCGGTTCCGCGCGGAGAACGCGATCCTGAAGAACATCACCACCGCGCGGGACGAGTCCGAGGACGCCGACCACAAGCGCCGCGCGGCCGAGCTGGTCGACATCGTCGCCGACTGCATCCGGCGGCACACCCGGCTCCAGTCGCGGCTGGCCGACGCGGGTGCGGTCTTCCGCGCCGAACAGGACCGCCAGCAGTTCTCCGGACCGCCGCAGCGGGCCACGATCGACCTGTTCGGCCAGCTGCTGATGCCGACGCTCGGACTGCCGCTCGCCGACGCCACCGCGCCCGCCGAACACTTCTTCCACGCCGTCGCCGGCATCGCGACGCCGGTCGTGCCGTCGCTGTCCTCGCTGGTGTCGCTGCTGCTGCGGCCCGCCCCGGAGCGCGACCAGCTGGTCGGCGAGGTGCCGGAGCCGGAGCTGGTGCCCGCCGAGGTGACCGACCGGTTCGGCGACGACGTGTGGCGGCTCGCCGACGAACTGCTCGACCTGCCCGACGTGCCGCGCCGGCTGTCCGGGCTGCTGGAGGACGCGCGCCGCTCCGGGCAGCCGAACCTGGCGTCCCTGGTCGCGCTGCGTGCGCTGCACGCATACAGTCCCGAGGTCGGCGCGGCGCGCCGGCAGGGGGAACGCCACGTGCTGCTCGCCGTCGACGACGGCACCCTGCTCGACGACCCGGACTTCGGCGGGGCCGATCTCCTGCTGTCCACCGCGGAGGTCGAACGAGCGGACGACGAGACCGAGGAGGTCGCTTGAGCACGTTTCTCTCGGGGCGCCTCGAACGCCCCAATGTGGCGTTGGGTGCATGCGACGCACCCAATGTGGCGTTGGGTGCATCTGACGCACCCAATGCCACATTGGGGCGCATTGTGGCAGGCCGCGACGAGACCGAGGAGGTCGCCTGATGCCCGTGACGCACACGAGCGTCGACGCCGAGGCCGCCGCGCGCCTCGTCGCTTTCGGGATGCGCCCGAAGCAACTGCCGGCCCGCGACGTCGTGTACGGCGAGCTGGTGCGCCGCTACGGCGAGGACAACGCGTTCAAGGCGCTCACCCACTCCGTCGCCTCCGGGCTGGGGCTGATGGTGCTGGAGGTGACGCAGCAGGCCGGATGCGTGCTCGCGGCCACCGACGAGTCCGTCTTCGAGATCAAGATGGACAGCTACGCCCGCCAAGCCAAGATCCGCGAGCGGCGCGAGACGGAAAAGGTGCTGCACGGCCTGATCCACCTCGCGACGGCCGCGCTCGGCTATCCGCGGCCGGACGACCTGGCCAACGACACCTACATCGGCCGGGTGAGCGTCGAGCAGGTCGACGCGATGGTCCGTGAGGCGGCGCGCGTGCTCGACGAACGCGCACAGCTGGCCGAGGCGAACAACGACCCGCTGGCGGACGCGCCGGAGCTGGAACAGGCGTGGCGCGCGTACGCCCGCCGTCCGGCCGCCGCGGCGACGAAGGACGGCCGGATGGCGGCCGACACCACGCGCGGCATGGTGTCGCGGGCGCTGCGATTCCTTGCCGACCAAGGCTTTCTGGTGCCGGTGAGCGACGAACAGGGCGGCACCTACCGCACGACGCCGCGGTATCAGATCCAGGTGCGCGAGCTGGCCGCGGACGCCGCGTTCGACGACCTGCTCGCGCTCGACGTCGTCGCGGTCGCCGGGGCCGGGGGAACGCTGCGCGCGACGGCCTCGGACACGCTGCAGTGAGGGAACGAAGGTCCGTGAGGGGAACCCTGAGGGAATCAGAGTCCGTGAAGGTTCCCTTCACGGACCAGCGGGCGGATCAGGCGCGGTAGAGGGGACAGGGATGTACGAGCTTTCGCGGGTCCGCCTGCATTCGGTGGGCCCGGCGGGCGCCCGGTACCAGGACGTGGTGCTGGACTTCAGCGGCGTCGGGGCCACGATCACCGCGCCGAAGCAGGACGCGCTGTTCTCCGCGGGCATCCACGCCGGCGGCCCGGTGCGCCGCCCGTCGCCCGCCAGCGTGCTGTTCCTGGAGAACGGCGGCGGCAAGTCGGTGCTGATCAAGCTGATCTTCTCGGTGATGCTGCCCGGGCGGCGCCAGGTCGTCGGCACCACGAGCACGAAGGTGCTGGAGAAGTTCGTGACGGCCAAGGACGTCGCGCACGTGGTGCTGGAGTGGCTGCACGTCGAGACCGGGCAGCGGGTGATCACCGGCAAGGTGTCGGAGTGGCGCGGGCACGTGACGTCCGCGGACTCGGAGAACCTGGTCGACTCCTGGTACTGCTTCCGCCCGACCGCCGACGTCGCGCTCGATTCGCTGCCGCTGACCGAGGACGGCCGCCTGCTCACCATGTCCGGGTTCCATGACCGGATCGCGGGCGCGGCGATGGCCGAACCCGAGCTGGAGCTGTTCTGGACGCGGCGGCACCACGAGTGGACCGGGCGGCTCGACCAGCTCGGCCTCGACACCGAGCTGTTCCGCTACCAGCGCGCGATGAACGCGGGCGAGGGCGAGGCGGCGGACGCGTTCCAGTTCTCCACCGACGAGGCGTTCGTGGAGTTCCTGCTGCGCGCGGTGCTGTCCGAGGACGAGCCGAAGGACCTCGCCGAGGTCGTGTCGACGTACGCGAACAACCTCGCGCAGCGCGGCGATCTGATGGCGGAGAAGGAGTTCGTAGAGGGCGCGCTCGAACTGCTGGGTCCGCTGGCCGAGGAGGAAGGCGTGGCCGCGGCGTCGCGCCGGATCGCCGAATCGGCCCGCGAGGACCTCGGCGAGCTGGCCGGGCGGATCCACGCGCGCAACGAGCTGGAGAACGCGCGGCTGTCCGGGCTGGAGGAGCACGTCGAGGAGGTGCGGACCGCGGAAAAGCTCGCCGAGGGCGACCATCGGCGGCTCACCGCGGGCGTCACCGAGCTGCGGCGGCTGGTCGCGGTGCTGCGCTTGGAAGAAGCGCAGATCGAGCGCGAGCGGGTCGACGGCGAGCTGGCCGAAGCGAAGACGCAAGCCGAGGCGTGGCGCGAAACCGCCACCGTGCTGAACCGGTTGAACGCCGCGCGCAAGGCGAAGGACCTGCGCGAGCTGGTCGGAAACCGGGAAGAGAAGGCGAAACCGGCGCTGGCCGCGCGGGATGCGGCGGCCGCCGCGTTGGGCCGCGGGCTGCTTTCGCTGGCACGGGATGCGCAACGGCAGGCGGACAAAGCCGAGGCACACGCGGACGCCTTGCGTGCTGAGGCGGAGAAGGCGCAGACCGAACGGGACGAGGCGGCGAACCTGGCGGCTGGCCGTCGGGCGGAGGCGCGTGGACTGTCGTCGCGGATCGCTGAGCTGCGCGAGGAAATCTCCGAATCGGTCCGAAGTGGACTGTTGGCTTCCGGCGCGGACGTCGCCGAAGCGGCCCGGTCCGCGCGGGCGGAAGCGGAGGCCGCGGCGGCGGAATCCGTGCGCCGGGAACAGGAACTCGACCGGGTCGGCGAGGATCTGCAGGCAGCGCAGCGCTCGGTGAACGAGGCGCACCAGCTCGCCGGGTCCACTCAGGACCGGCTCGTCCGGGCGGCGGAGGACCTCGACCGCGCGCACCGGCGGACCGACGCGCTGGCCGCCGAACCGCGGTTGATGGAGCTGCTCGGCGCGGACGACGTCAAGCTGGAGAGCGATCTTCCGGTCCTGCTGCAGCGATTGCGCGACGCGAGCGCGGCGGTGGAGAAGGAGCAGACCGCGCTGCGGATGGAGGAGTCGGCCGACGAACGCGCGCTGGCCGCGCTCGGCTCCGGCGGGCTGCTGCCGCCGCCCGAGGATGTGCAGGCCGCGCTGGATGCGTTGGAGCAGGCCGGGATCACCGCGTGGTCGGGCTGGCGTTATCTGTCCAAACTGGACTCGGTGCGGCGCGGCGAAGTGCTGGAGCGGATGCCGCAGCTCGTCGCCGGGGTGCTGCTGAACGACGCGGGACAGGTCAAGCGGGCGCGGGAAGTGCTGGCCGCCTCCCGGCTGCTGCCGAGCGCGGTGGTCGCGGTCGGGACCACCGAGGCCTTCCAGCAGGACGGCCCGGCCGCCGCGGGCGTCGAGTTCCTCGTGCCGCCGAACCCGGCGATGTACGACGAGGAAGCCGCCGACACCGAGCGGGAAGCCGTGGCGCAGCGGCATGCCGAGCGGCAGCGACGGCTGGAGCAGCTGTCGGAGTCGCTGGCCAACGACGGCGCGTTGACCTGGAAGCTCACCACCTGGCGCGAGGACTACCCGGCCGGTGCGATCGGGACGCTCGCGGAGCAGGCCGAAAGCGCTCGCGTCGCCCGGGAGACCGCGCAGACCGCGCTCGCGCAGGCCGAGGCGGAATTCGCCCGGTTGAGCGAAAAAGTCACCGCTTTGCGTGAGCGAGTCCCGGCGTTGCGGACCGCTTCCGCGGAGGCCGAGGAGAAGGCGCGCCGGCTCGGCGAGCTGTCCACCCGGGCCGCCCGCGTCGCGGAGTGGACCGAAGAAGTCGAGCGGGCAACGGAAATCGCGGAACGCGCGGAGACGTCGGCGGCCGAGGCGTCGGCACGGGCGGCGCGATTGCGCGAGCAGGCGGGGGAGGAGCAGCGGACCGCGGACGGGCACCGCCGCACCGTCACCACCGCGCGGTCCGAGCTGGCCGAAGTACCGGGCGCGGCTGAGCTGCCGGAGGACGTCGAAGCGCCTTCGGAACCGGTGGACGCGTTGCGGCGCACCTTCGTGTCGGCTTCCGAGTCGTACGCGAAGGTCGAGGTCGGCAGCGATCTCCGGGCCGAGCTGGAGCAGGCCGAATCCGCCGAAGCCGCGGCGTCGTCCGCCTTGGAAGCGCTGGACGAGGAAGTCCGCGTGCGCGCGGCGACGCTGCTGGAGACGCCGGACGGTTCGGACGCCTCCGCGCGGGCAGCGGCGTTGGCGCGGGCGCGGCGAGTCGTCGACGCGCTGGAAGAGGAACGCACCGAGGCGATCGGCCAGGTCTCGACGCGGCGGGCCGAGCTGGACGTGCTGCCGTTGCAGACCGGCGTCGCGTCGCCGGCCGACCGGCCGCGCGACATCGAACACGGCCTGGAGCTGATCGACGCGGCTTCGCTGGAGGTGTCCGCGGCGGCCCGGAAGTGGGAAGAGCTGCAGGAGCGCCGGGCGGCGGCGGAAGCGACGCTGGACGCGGGCAAAGCGTCGGCGTCCGGCTTCGGGTTGCTGTCGGAATCGTTGGCGCACTTGCGTTCGGAGGAGCCCGCGGACGCGTACGACAGCGACGTCGAGTCCGCGCGTACCCGGTACAACCAGCTCAACACCGTCCTGAACGACGCGCAGTCGGCGGCCGACTCCGGCGACCGGCGGGTGCGCGCGGCGGCGGACCAGCTGGCCCAGTACGCGACCGAGAAGCGGTTCGAGAAGCTCAGCACGCCGGTGCGGCAGCAGGTGATTTCCGTGAAGCGGGACCAGCTTCCCGCGCACGCGGCGGAATGGGGCGAGGCGCTGCGCCCCCGGCTGCGGACCCTCACCGACGACCTCGCGCAGATCGACCGGCACCGCGGCGGCATCATCACGCGGCTGCAGGGCATGGTCGAAGGAGCGTTGCGCACCTTGCGGTCCGCGCAGCGGGTGTCGCGGCTGCCGGACGGGCTCGGCGACTGGTCCGGGCAGGAGTTCCTGCGGATCCGGTTCACCGAGCTGGAAGACCACGTGCTGGCGGAAAAACTGGGCGAGGTCGTCGACGAGGCGGCCGCGGGCAAGACCGCCGACGGCCGCGACGTGAAGCGCGACGGGCTGTCGCTGGTGCTGCGCGGCGTGCACGTGGCCGCGCCCAAGGGGTACCGGGTCGACATGCTCAAACCGGACTCCGTGCTGCGCACCGAACGCCAGCGGGTGTCCGAAATCCGCGACGTGTTCTCCGGCGGCCAGCAGCTGACCGCGGCGATCATCCTGTACTGCACGCTGGCGGCGTTGCGCGCCAACAACCGGGGCAAGGCCCGCAACCGGCATTCGGGCGTGCTGTTCCTGGACAACCCGATCGGCCGGGCGTCGGCCGGGTACCTGCTGGAGCTGCAGCGGGCCGTCGCGGAGGCGCTGGGCGTGCAGCTGATCTACACGACGGGCCTGTTCGACGCGGGCGCGCTGGCGGAATTCCCGCTGATCGTGCGGCTGCGCAACGACGCGGACCTCCGCGCCGGGCGGAAGTACCTGTCGGTGGACGCGACGATCCGGAATTCCCTCGACGATCTCGGGGACCCGGACGGGGTGGCCCGGCTTTCGGCGACGCGGATGTTCAGCCGTGCTTCGGCTTCTCCTTCGGCGGAGTCGTCGGAGCCGGTGGAGTCTGTGGAGTCTGTGGAGTCGTCGGAGGAACAACCCGCCTGACGGGCTGGCTGGCGCGCGGTCCGCACCGCGCGCCTGCACCAGTCAGCTGACCGGTACGTACGCCAGCCCGTGCCCGCCCGGCGCCCCGGCCGTTTTCGTGTCCAATGTGGTCACCAGCGTCCGGGTCTCCAGGTCGATGACCTCCACCACGGTCGAAGCCGCCCCGGACACGAACGCGACCCGTCCGTCCGGATCGGACAGAATGGCCAGCGGGAACTCCGTTTTCAGGTCCATGGCCCCGAGGAATTCGTTGCTGGTGGCGGAAAACGCCAGCAGCCGCCCGCCCAGCTCGGCGGCCAGCACCTCGCCGGACGCCGTGCAGTGGATCGGCAGCACCGGACGTTCCGTCGGCAGCAGGGTTTCCGGCGATCCGGTCACGGCGTCGAACACCCGGACCCCCGGCGCCGCGCGGATCGGCTCCGTGCCGTGGTCCAGATACGGCGTCGCGACGTAGAGCTGTTTTCCGTCCCGGGAGATCCCCAGCCCCTCGCTGCCCGGAACGGAAACCCGCTCGACGTCGCCGCTGTCGAGGTCCACAAAGGACACGAACGGCGCTTCCTTGTTGGTGACGAACCCGCGCCGCCCGTCCGGGCTGATCGCGACCCAATGCGGCCCCGGCGCCCCGGTCGCGAGATGCCGCACCGGCCGCCGCGTCGCGGTGTCGACCACCACGAGCCCGCCTTCGCCTCCCGGACCGTCCTCGACAGTGGCGTAGAGCAGCCCGCGCATCGGATCGATCGCCAGCCCGTGCGGCGCGTGCTCCGGCGAGAGGTCGACGACCTCCAGGACCTCGCGCGAATCCGGATCGATCGCGGTCAGCTCGGTCGCCCGTTCGCCGTGGCGGTGGTAAGCGCCGTCGCGGTACGCGCTCGCGCACCAGACAACGCGGTGGACCGGGTCGAAGCAAAGGTCGTGCGGCTGCGCGGGCACTTCCACCGTGCCGACATGCTTCCCGGACCCGACGTCGAAAAACGCGACCGCCGGCCCCTTCGCCCCCGCGACCGCGAGTACTGCCTCTTGCATGGTTTGTCTCCTCTTGGTGGCTACCTGATCCACTCTGAGCGACCGCGGATTGCGCGTCGATGCAAGAATCGGCACGGAATCCTTCCGCTGAACGCAAACCTTCCGGGACGGCCATGGACCTCAACCTCTTGCGCGTGCTGGACGTACTGCTGCAGGAAGGCAGCGTCACGCGCGCCGCCGCCAGACTGGGCAGCTCGCCTGCCGCGGTCAGCCGCACCCTCGCCAAGCTGCGCCGCGCCGCCGGCGACCCGCTCCTGGTGCGCGCGGGCCAAGGCCTGGTCCCGACCCCACGCGCCCTGGCACTGAAGGACGAAGTCACCGCCCTGGTGCACCGCGCCGACCGCATCCTGGGCCCCGGCCCCGGTTTCACCCCCGCCGACCTGCGCCGCACCTTCACCGTCCAAGCCGCGGACCTGGTCGTGAGCGGCCTCGCTGGCTCCCTGACCGCCCGCCTCCGCGCCGAAGCGCCGCACGTCGAGGTCATCTTCCTGCCAGAGTCCACAGAGGACAGCGGGGCGTTACGCGACGGCCGGGTAGACCTGGAGATCGGCGCCGCCGGCCATCACGACCCGGAAACCCGCACCGAACCGCTGCTGCGCTCGACCGTGCTAGGCGTTGCGCGGCAAGAGAATCCACTCTTCACCGCCCCGATCACCCCGGCCCGCTTCGCCGCCGCCGAACACGTCGGCATCTCCCGCCGAGGCAAGCAACAAGGCCCGATCGACGCCGCCCTCGCTCAGCTGGGCCTGCACCGCCGGGTCGCCGCGGTCGTCCCCGGCCACCCGAGCGCCCTGGTGCTGGCGAGCGAAAGCGACCTGGTGACGATCGGCGTCGCCGGCTGGCTGGACTCGTTCCTGGCTGCTTTGGGCCTGCGCACCTTCCCCATCCCGCTGGACCTGCCGCCCGTCGAGCTGGGCCTCGCCTGGCACCCCCGGACCGCGGCCGACCCCGCCCATCTCTGGTTCCGGACCTTGGTGCGCTCGGCCATGCTCGCGAGTTCTGCCGCCTGACCAGCGCGAACACGATTTCTGTCGGACCCTCCTGGTAGAAATCGAGCCGTGAAGATGACCCTCGCCCAACGCCGAGCCCGCCTCGGCGTCCGCCACCACCTCGCGGCACGGGCGACGACCGTCGAGGAAGCAGTCGACGGCGTCGTCGCGCTGCACGCCACCGACCCGGCCTCGGTGTACCTGTCCGCATGGTCGCGCGTGCGTGCGGTTTCCGTTGCTGACGTCGAAGACGCCCTGTACTCCCGACGGACCCTCGTGCGCCTGTTAGGCATGCGGCGCACCGTTTTCGTCACCGATGTTGCTACCGCCGGTGTGGTGCAAGCTGCGTGCTCCTACGACATCGCCGCCCGCCAGCGCCGTTTGCTGGAAAAGCACCTGGGCAGCCAAGGCCATCCGGAGAATGTCCCGCGTCCGGGCGAATGGCTGGACGAGGTCATGGCGAGCGTGGAAAAAGCCTTGCGCGCCAGGGGATCGGCAACCGCCCAGCAGCTGGCGGACGACGAACCGAGGCTGCGCCAGCAACTGCTGATGGCGAAGGGAAAGCCGTACGAGTCGATCGGCAACGTCACGAGCCGGGTGCTGTTCCAGCTGGCCGCCGAGGGCCAGATCGTCCGGGGCCGCCCGCGGGGGAGCTGGCAAAGCACGCAGTACCACTGGTCCCCGCTGACCGATTGGCTGGCGGAAAGTGCTGATGGCCGCTCAAATTCCGTTCCCTCCGACTGGCCAGGCCTCTCCGAAGACGAAGCCCGAGCCGCCCTGGCCCGGCGCTGGCTGCACGCCTTCGGCCCCGCCCCGGTCGCCGACCTCCGCTGGTGGACCGGCTGGACCGCAGGCCAAACGAAGAAAGCCCTGACCGCCGTCGCCCCCGCCGAGGTCGACCTGGACGGCGAACCAGCGATCGCCCTGCCCGACGACCTGACTCCGGTCGCCGCTCCCGACCCCTGGATCGCTCTCCTCCCGGCCCTCGATCCGACCGCGATGGGCTGGCAGTCCCGGGACTGGTACGTCGGCCCGCACCGCCCTGCCCTGTTCGACCGCAGCGGCAACATCGGCCCGACAGTCTGGAGCGACGGCCGGATCGTCGGAGCGTGGGCCCAGCGCCCGTCGGGAGAGGTCGCGGTGCGCCTGCTGGAGGACATCGGAGCCGAAAAGACCGCCGCGGTGGACGCCGAAGCCGCCCGGCTGAGCGAATGGCTGGGGGAGGCGCGAGTGGTGCCGAAATTCCGGACCCCGGCGGAGAAGGAGCTGGCCGGATAGCTGCCCTCGCGAGCGGAGCGGGGACGGCAATGGATTCGCTCCCGTCTTCGGCTCCAACCCGCTGACCTCGCTTGCGCCTGCGGACTCGCGTGTCGTGGTTTTCCGGTGCGGCTGGCCTCGGGCGGATGTCGCTGGTCTCGTGTTCGCGTGCGGACTGGCGTGTCGTGGTTTTCCGGTGCGGCTGGCCTCGGGCGGATGTCGCTGGTCTCGTGTTCGCGTGCGGACTGGCGTGTCGTGGCTTCCCGGCGCGGCTGACCTCAGCCCGGCCCCGTTCGCCTGCGAACCCGCCCGCCGCACCCCTCGGCCCACCGAACCCGCTCCGTCCGCCCGGGACCACCCGCCCGACAGCGTGAACCGGGGCACCAAGACCGATCAAGCCACTGGTCCGGTCCCGCCCCCGGAGGCAGGGGGAGCCCGCGCCCCGTTTCCGTCCCTCACCCGGCTGAGCTGGGTTCTTAATCGATTCTTGACGTCTCCCGGCAGTGGTGGAAGTCTCGTCAGGGCAGTCCGGGGCAACGGCGCCCGCACGCTAGGGTTGCACCGATTCCGGAAGCGGCGGGAGCCGTCCGGGGCGGGCGCCCCGGGGGACTTTCGCAGTGTCCAACTTCAGGCGGCAGGCGGCCGGTGCGCCGCCGCCGTGATCAACACCAGAGGAGTGGCAGCAGTGACCGTTCGCGTAGGTGTCAACGGCTTCGGCCGGATCGGCCGCAACTTCTTCCGTGCCGTGAAGGCGAGTGGTCACGACATCGAGGTCGTCGCGTTCAACGACCTCGGCGACGTCGCCACCATGGCCCACCTGCTCAAGTACGACTCGATCCTCGGCCGCTTCCCGGGCGAGGTCAGCGTGTCCGACGAGGGCATCGTCGTCGACGGCAAGACCATCAAGGCCCTCGCCGAGCGCGACCCGGCCAACCTGCCCTGGGGCGACCTGGGCGTGGACGTCGTCGTCGAGTCGACCGGCTTCTTCACCAACGCCGACGCCGCCAAGGCGCACATCGCCGGCGGCGCGAAGAAGGTCATCATCTCCGCGCCCGCCAAGGGCGAGGACCTGACCGTCGTCCTCGGCGTCAACGACGACAAGTACGACGGCTCGCAGACGATCATCTCGAACGCGTCCTGCACCACCAACTGCCTCGGCCCGCTGGCCAAGGTCCTCAACGACGCCTTCGGCATCGAGCAGGGCCTGATGACCACGATCCACGCCTACACGCAGGACCAGAACCTGCAGGACGGCCCGCACAAGGACCTGCGCCGCGCCCGCGCCGCCGCCCTGAACGTCGTCCCGGCCTCCACTGGCGCGGCCAAGGCGATCGGCCTCGTGCTGCCGGAGCTGCTCGGCAAGCTGGACGGCTACGCGCTGCGCGTCCCGGTCCCGACCGGCTCGGCCACCGACCTCACCGTGACCCTGAAGAAGTCGGCCACGGTCGAGGAGATCAACGCCGCCTACAAGGCCGCCGCCGAGGGTCCGCTGGCCGGCATCCTGAAGTACTCGGTCGACCCGATCGTGTCCTCGGACATCGTCACCGACCCGGCGTCCTGCATCTACGACTCGCCGCTCACCAAGGTGATCGGCGACCAGGTCAAGGTCGTCGGCTGGTACGACAACGAGTGGGGCTACTCCAACCGCCTCGCCGACCTGATCAAGCTCGTCGGCTCGAAGCTCTGAACCGGATGAGCGTCAAAAACCTCGACGACCTGCTGAGCGAGGGCGTTCAAGGCCGCTACGTGCTGGTGCGCAGCGACCTGAACGTCCCGCTCGACGGGTCGGCCATCACCGACGACGGCCGGGTCCGGGCCGCGCTGCCGACGATCAAGAAGCTCGCCGAGGCGGGCGCGAAGGTCGTCGTCGCCGCGCACCTCGGCCGCCCCAAGGGCGAGCCGGACCCGAAGTTCACGCTCGCGCCGGTCGCGCGGCGGCTGGGCGAGCTGCTCGGCGCCGAGGTCCCGCTGGCCGGCGACCTCGTCGGCGAGTCGGCGAAGGCGCTCACGGCCGGGCTGGCCGACGGCAGCGTCGTGCTGCTGGAGAACGTGCGCTTCGACGCGCGCGAGACCAGCAAGGACGCGGTCGACCGGTCCGAGCTGGCGGCCGAGCTGGCCGCGCTGACGCCGGGCGGGGCGTTCGTCTCCGACGGCTTCGGCGTCGTGCACCGCAAGCAAGCCTCGGTCTACGAGATCGCCGCGGTGCTCCCGGCGTACGCGGGCGGCCTCGTGCTGGCCGAGCTGGACGTGCTGAAGAAGCTCACCGACGACGTCAAGCGGCCGTACGTGGTCGCGCTCGGCGGCTCGAAGGTGTCCGACAAGCTCGGCGTCATCGCGAACCTGCTCACCAAGGTGGACCGGCTGCTCATCGGCGGCGGCATGGCGTACACGTTCCTCAAGGCCAAGGGCTACGAGGTCGGCACGTCACTGCTGCAGGAAGACCAGCTCGACCAGGTCAAGGGCTTCCTCGCCGAGGCCGAGAAGCGCGGCGTCGAACTGGTGCTGCCGGTCGACGTCCTGGCTGCGGAGGGCTTCGCCGCCGACGCGGCGCACGAGGCCGTCGACGTCACCGCCATCCCGGCCGACCGCATGGGCCTGGACATCGGCCCGCGCAGCGCCGAGCTGTTCGCGCGGAAGCTCGCCGACGCGGCGACCGTCTTCTGGAACGGCCCGATGGGCGTCTTCGAGTTCGAAGCGTTCGCCGGCGGCACCCGCGCGGTGGCCGAGGCGCTCGTGAAGAGCGACGCGTTCACCGTGGTCGGCGGCGGCGATTCGGCCGCCGCGGTGCGGCAGCTCGGCCTCCCCGAGGACGGCTTCTCGCACATCTCCACCGGCGGCGGCGCTTCGCTGGAGTACCTGGAAGGCAAGGAGCTGCCCGGCGTGGCGGCGCTGGAGGGGAAGAACTAAGTGGCACGCAAGCCCCTGGTGGCAGGCAACTGGAAGATGAACCTCAACCACCTCGAGGCCATCGCCTTGGTGCAGAAGATCGCCTTCGCGCTGCCGGAGAAGTACTACGCGAAGGTGGACGTGGCCGTGCTGCCGCCGTTCACCGACATCCGCAGCGTGCAGACGCTCATCGACGCCGACAAGCTCCCGCTCACCTACGGCGCGCAGGACCTGTCGCCGCAGGACTCGGGCGCGTTCACCGGCGACATCTCCGGCCCGATGCTGGCGAAGCTGGGCTGCGGCTTCGTCACCGTCGGCCACTCGGAGCGGCGCGCGATCCACGGCGAGACCGACGAGATCGTGAACAAGAAGGTCAAGGCCGCGCTCAAGCACGGCATCACGCCGATCCTGTGCGTGGGCGAGGAACTCGAGATCCGCGAGGCGGGCGAGCACCTCGAGCACACCCGGAACCAGCTCGTCGAGGCCCTCAAGGGGCTCAAGGCCGAGCAGGTGCAGTCGGTCGTGATCGCGTACGAGCCGGTGTGGGCCATCGGCACCGGCAAGGTCGCGACCGCCTCGGACGCCGAAGAGGTCTGCAAGTCCCTGCGCGGGACGCTGTCGGAGAAGTACGGCGACGAGGTCGCCACCGCGGTCCGGGTGCTCTACGGCGGCTCGGTGAAGTCCGGGAACGTCGCCGAGCTGGTGGGCTCGGACAACATCGACGGCGCGCTGGTCGGCGGCGCGAGCCTGGACGGCGAGGAGTTCACCAAGCTCTGCGCGCTCGCCGCCGGTGGCCCGCTGCCCTGATCGTGGGCACTACCGGGTAGCCTGTGTGTTCGGTCCGTCACTAGAGCAGTGGACGAGTCCAGGGGTACGGTGAAGATCCGCACGCTGTGCGGGTCCGGCCGTACCCCTGCATGCTCCGACAAGCACAGAGGATGACATGAAGCTGTTCCTGCAAATCCTGTTGATCGCCTCCAGCGTCCTGCTGGTGGTGGCCGTGCTGCTGCACCGCGGCCGGGGCGGCGGCCTGTCGTCCCTGTTCGGCGGCGGGATGCAGTCGAGTCTCGCGGGGTCCAGCGTCGCCGAGAAGAACCTCGACCGGATCACGCTGCTGCTCGGAGCCATCTGGCTGATCAGCATCGTGGGTCTCGGCCTCCTGCTCAAGGTCTGACCGGGTCCCCGGAAGGGGACTTGCGATCGGCGTGCCTATTGGGGGGCGCGCCGCCGATTCCAACGGGTGAGGATTCATGGTTGGCGGTAACGCGATTCGCGGCACCCGCGTGGGTGCCGGTCCTTCGGGCGAATCGGAGCGGGGTGAATCGGCGCCACGGCGCCGGGTGTCCTATTGGTGTGCGAACGGGCACGAGGCCCGCCCGTCGTTCGCGATGGACGCGGAGGTCCCCGAAGAATGGGATTGCCCGCGCTGCGGGCTTCCCGGCGGGCAGAACGAGCAGAATCCGCCCGCCGCGCCCCGTACCGAGCCGTACAAGACGCATCTGGCTTACGTGAAGGAACGCCGCAGCGACGCCGACGGCGAGGCCATCCTCGCCGAAGCGCTCGAGCGTCTCCGCCAGCGCCGCGAATTGATCTGAGGCACGGTTTTTCTCCGGGACCACCGGCTTCCCGTCCGCGAGGACGAGGGCCGGTGGTTTTTTAGTTCCCGGGGGTGGTCTGGACCGGGTGGGACAGGTTCAGACCACGAGGGCGGCTCGGTCCGGCCGAGACGCTGCGGTGCAGCTGGCAGGGGATAGGTTCAGACCTCTGCTGAGTGGGCGGCTCGGTCCGGCGGAGACGCTCCGGTTCGCGCTGCGGTGCCGCTGGCGGAGGACAGGTCCAGGCCTCTTCCGGGGCGGCGGCTCGGTCCGGTGGAGGCGGCGCGGTGCTGTCGGCGTGGGGGACAGGTCCAGACCTCTGCCGGGCAGGCGGCTCAGTTCGGCGGAGACGCTCCGATTCGGACGGCGGGCTCCCCGGGTGCCGTCCGGGGTGTTTCGGCCAGCGTGGAGAGGTCTGGACCTCTGGGCGGCAGGTTCCACGGTTCGCGGCCTAGGCGTGGGGCGCGATTTCGACCGGTCTGATTCGGACAGCGGGCTTAAACGGGGCCGTTCCGGTCGTTTCGGCCTGAATCCGCGGGATTGGTCTTGACCGGTCCAGACCAATCCCGGCGTCGGCAGGGAAGGCGCTGCGGTCCGGTGCGGCTTGCCGTCGGGCCGCGGCGCAGCGGCACGTCTGGCCCGTCGATTCGGCGGAGCGGCGACGATCCAGGGTGGTCTGGACCGATTCCGGTCCTGATCGGACCGCCCGGAAACGCGGTGCGGCCAGCGACCTTGACCGGTCCAGACCACTATCCCGCCCGGCTCCGGTCGCTCAGCGGTCCAGCGGATACCGCGCCCGCACGCGGAAACCGCCGTCCGCGGTTCCCGACGTTTCGAAGCTTCCGCCCAGCAGCCGGGCCCGTTCGGCGAGGCCGGTGAGGCCGTGGCCACCGGACGGGAAGGCCTCCCCGGTGCGGCAGGCGCGGGCGTTTTCGACCTCGATGTCCAGCGCGCCGCTCGCCGCGTGGATGCGGATCGTGGCCGTCGCGCCGGGGGCGTGCTTGTGGACGTTCGTCAGGCATTCCTGCACCGTCCGGTACGCCGCCGCCGAAACCTGGCTCGGCAAGGTGTCCGGGAGCTGCTCGACGGTCAGCTGCACCGGGACGTCGCACTCGCGGATCAGGTGGTCCAGTTCGCCGATCCCGGGCCGCGGGCCGTCGTCGCCCGAGCCGGAGCGCAGCACGCTGACCAGCGAGCGCAGCTCCTCCAGCGTCCGCGTCGAGAGCTGGCGGATGACCTGCGCCGTTTCCAGCGCCGGGCCTTCCTTCGCCTGTGCCTGCAGCGCGCCGGCCTGCATGGCGATCAGCGTGATCTGGTGCGACACCACGTCGTGCATCTCGCGGGCCAGCCGAGCGCGTTCCTCGGCGCGGACGGCGTCGGCGTGGAAGCGGCGTTCGCGGTCGCGGCTCTTCGCCAGTTCGCGCAGTTTCGCGGAGATCTCGGCGCGCGCTCCGATCAGCAGGCCGATCGCGATCGGCATTCCGGCCACCAGCACGCCGTAGATGCCGTCCAGCACGTGCTCGCGCCAGCTCAGTTCCGCGAACTCCGACAGCGGCCACCGCACGAACCGGCAGGTGAACACCAGTCCCGCGCCGACCCAGGTCTGCCAGTGCAGCTGCCGTCGCGTCGCGAGCATGCCCAGGTTGAGCATCGACGCCAGCTGCGCCCATCCGGCGAGGAATCCCGGCACCGCGGCGAGTACCGCCAGGAACGGGAACCGCCGCCGCACCACGACCGCGAGGCACGCGGCGGCCGACAGGTAAAGCGAGTAGGGATGCGCCTTCGGCGGCACCACGAGCCAGACGTCGAGCACCGCCAGCAGCACGACCACCGCTTCGATCGCGATCGTCGCGGCGAGGGGCTTCCGGAACACGGCGAACGCCCCGGTCAGGCTGGCGCGCCGGTCCCGCCGAGCGGCTCCGGAGGCAGAGCTGCTCATCGAGATGCCAGGAATCGAGAGTCCCTCAGTGCTCATCGCGGCGACCCCATTCGTCTTGTGGACTTGGTGATGAGATGCTCCGGCCACCCGATCGGGACGCGCGGTGGTCAACAAATGTGCGGATGCTAACGGGAATGTGTGTGTTGGCGGTAAGTTTCACCCAGAGTGGTTCTTGTGGTGTTGTAATCTCCACAACTGCTCCATAAGGGTGAGGGATGCACGCGTGACATCACCTTGTGTCGATCACATCACCTTATGTTCACCATACGGCGGTTCCCACATACTGGTGAGCCGCCTTTTGGCCGAGGGTCAGTTGCTCCGTTCGGCGTCCAGGCCGGGCCCACGCGTTCAGGGGAGACATCACCCGTGCGGGTGGGGCGTAAGTGTCGCTGCGCAGTCGAGGGCCGGTGCCGGGTCCGTCATCGACGGCGGCGTTCATAATCGATGATTTCGCGGATCGTCTTATCCTGGAAGCATGAAGCAGATGCTGTCCGAGCAGATCTACGACCGGGTCCGCGACGCGATCATGCGCGGCGAGGTCGAGCCGGGGCAGGCGCTGAAACCGCAGGAGCTGGCGGCGCGGTACGAGGTCAGCCTCGCCGTGGTGCGGGAGGCGCTGGTCCGGCTGGTCGGCGAAGGACTGGCGGAGCGGCTGACGAACCGGGGGTTCGCCGTGCCCGCGTTCGCCGATCAGCGGTGGCAGGACATCCTCGAGGCACGCCGGACGGTCGAGCCCGGGGTGCTGCGGCTGTCCGTCGTGCGCGGGGACCTGGAATGGGAGGCGCGGGTGCGCGCGGCGGGGCACCGGCTCGCCCGGACGCGAATGTATGTGCCGGACGAGGGCAGCTACTACTCCGCTGCTTGGGCGGAGGCGCACCGCTTGTTCCACCGCACGCTGCTCGACGGCTGCGGGAACGCGGTGCTGCTGGAGACCTTCGACCGGATGTGGACGGCGAGCGAACTGGCCCGGCGGTGGTCGGTGCATCCGGCGCACCGGCTGCCGGTGGAGGACGTGCTGGCCCAGCACGAGGAGCTGGAACGCGCGGCGCTGAGCCGGGACCCGGACGTGGCGGCGGGGCGGCTGACCGACCACCTGGCGGCGACGGCGGCGGTGCTCACCGGGGCGGAGGACGGGTCGTGAGTGGGTATCGCGGTTAGAACCGGGATAGGCACTCACGACCCACCCCATGAGCCGCGCCCGCGAACCCCCTTGCCCCGCAACGAAAAGGCCCCCCGCGCCAAGCGCGAGGGGCCCTTCCGCAAAGCCGTCTACTCGGCAGGCGGCTGGTACACCTTCGTCAGCTTCCCGGCCGACTCGCGGTCCAGGAGCCACAGCGTCCGGCGGTAGCCGCGGGCGCCCGACACCGGGATCTGCGTTTCCGGCGCACCGGCCAGGGCCTGCGCGACCGCGTCCGCCTTGGCGGTGCCCGCGGTCATCAGCCACACCTCGCGGGCGCGGCGGATGGCGGGCAGCGTCAGCGATACGCGCGTCGGCGGTGGCTTCGGGCAGTCGCGCACCGGCACTACCGAGCGCTGGGTTTCGCGCACCTCGGCGGTTTCCGGGAACAGCGACGCCGTGTGGCCTTCGCCGCCGAGGCCCAGCAGCATGATGTCGAACTCCGGCACGTCCGCGCCGGGGCCCGCCGCGTCGGAGAGGACCTTTGCGTAGGCCTCGGCGGCCGCGTCGACGTCGTCGCCGAACTCGCCGTCGGACGGGGCCATCGCGTGCACTCGCTCCGGGGCCAGCGGCACGTGGTCGAGCAGGGCTTCGCGCGCGCCCTTTTCGTTGCGCTCGTCCGAATCCGCCGGGACGAACCGCTCGTCGCCCCAGTAGACGTCCAGCCGCGACCAGTCGATCGCGTCGCGTGCGCTCGACTCCCGCAGTTCGCGCAGCACGGCGATGCCGGTGCCGCCGCCGGTGAGGACCACCGACGCCGCACCGCGAGCCGCCTGCACGTCGACGATCCGGGTCACCAGGCGGGCCGCGGCGGCCGCGGCGAGCAGGTCCGGGTTTTCGTAGACGACGACCTCGGTCCGGCTCATGTGCTGCTCTTTTCCGCCGTCTTGCGGCTGGTCGCCTTCGGCTTCGCCGGGACCTTCGCCGGAGCCTTCGCGGCGGCAGTCTTGGCCGGAGTCTTGGCCGCGGGCTTGGCCCCGCCGGACGCGGCGATCTTGTGCAGCCCGTGCAGGGCCGCCTCGTAGATCTCGTCCGGGTCGAGCCGGCGCAGTTCCTCCACCAGGCACTCCGGATTGCTGCGCCGCTGCAGCGCGATCCGCCGCGTCGGCTGGCCCGGCTGGGTCAGCGTGCCGACCCGTCCGTCCGGCCGCGTCAGTTCCACCGCGCCCGACTTCCGCTCCAGCTTCACCGAGATGATGCCCTGCGCGCTCGAGCTCTTGACCCGGTGCACGGGAGCCTTGAGGTACTCGGCGAGCCAGCCCGCGAGCAGTTCGGTGGACGGCGAATCGGCCTCGCCGGTCACCGTCGCGCTGGTGATCTTCTCGTACGGCGGGAGGTCCAGCGCCGACACCAGCTGTGCCCGCCAGCGGGTCAGCCGGGTCCACGCCAGGTCGGTGTCACCCTCCACATAGGACTTCGCGCGCGTGGTGAGCGACCTTATCGGGCTCTTTTCCGCGGCCGAGTCGGTGATCCGCCGCTGTGCCAGCTGGCCGAGCGGGTCCTCCGCGGGGGCCTTCGGACCGGCCCCCGGCCACCAGGTGACGATCGGCGCGTCCGGCAGCAGCAGCGGCACGACCGCGCTCTGCCCCTGCGCGGCCAGCGGGCCGTACAGCCGCAGCACGATGACCTCGCTCGCGCCGGCGTCGCCGCCCACGCGGATCTGGCCGTCTATGCGCGGCGCGGCCGTGCGCGCGCCCTTCGCCACGACGATCACCCGCGACGGGTGTTCCCGGCTCGCGTCGTTCGCGGCCTCGATGGCGTCCTCGAGCTTGGCGTCGTCGTCCGCGACGATCACCAGCGTCAGCACCCGGCCGAGCGCGACCTGGCCGCCCTGCTCGCGGATCTCCACCAGTTTCTTGTTCAGCGCCGACGTCGTGGTCGACGGCAGGTCGATGATCACGGACGCCTCCAGTGCCTGCCAGTACGCTCCAGCATTTCGTCAGCCGACTTCGGTCCCCAGCTGCCCGGCGGATACTGCTCCGGCGCGGTGCCGAGCTTCGCCCAGTGCGACAGCACCGGGTCGAGGATTTCCCACGACAGCTCGACTTCCTCGTTCACCGGGAACAGCGACGGCTCGCCCAGCAGCACGTCCAGGATCAGCCGCTCGTAGGCCTCCGGCGACGATTCGGTGAACGCGTGGCCGTAGCCGAAGTCCATCGTGACGTCGCGGACCTCCATCGTGGTCCCCGGCACCTTCGACCCGAACCGCAGCGTGATGCCCTCGTCCGGCTGCACGCGGATGACCAGCGCGTTCTGCCCCAGCTCCTCGGTGGAGGTGGAGTCGAACGGCAGGTGCGGCGCGCGCTTGAACACGACCGCGATCTCGGTGACCCGGCGGCCGAGCCGCTTGCCGGTGCGCAGGTAGAACGGCACGCCCGCCCAGCGGCGGTTCTGCACCTCCAGCGTCACCGCGGCATAGGTCTCGGTGGTCGAGTCCTTCGCGAACCCGGCCTCCTGCAGCAGCCCCGGCACCTTGGTGCCGCCCTGCCAGCCGCCCGCGTACTGCCCGCGCGCGGTGGTCTGGTCCAGCGGCAGCATCGGCTTGGTCGCGGCCAGCACCTTGGCCTTCTCCGAGCGCAGCGCCTTCGGCTCGAACGACAGCGGCTCGTCCATCGCGGTGAAGGCGAGCAGCTGCAGCAGGTGGTTCTGGATGACGTCGCGCGCCGCGCCGATCCCGTCGTAGTACCCCGCGCGGCCGCCGAGGCCGATGTCCTCGGCCATGGTGATCTGCACGTGGTCGATGAAGTTCGCGTTCCAGATCGGCTCGAACAGCTGGTTCGCGAACCGCAGCGCCAGGATGTTCTGCACCGTCTCCTTGCCGAGGTAGTGGTCGATGCGGAACACCGACTCCTCGGGGAAGACGTCGTTCACGATCGCGTTGAGTTCCTTGGCGCTCTTCAGATCGTGCCCGAACGGCTTCTCGATGACGACGCGCCGCCAGGTGTTCTCGTCGGCCTGCGCGAGGCCCGAGCGCGCCAGCTGCTTGGTCACCACCGGGAACGCGCCCGGCGGGATCGACAGGTAGAACGCGGTGTTGCCGCCGGTGCCGCGTTCCTCGTCCAGCTCGCGCACGGTCTTCGCCAGCCGGTCGAAGGCGTCGTCGTCGTCGAAAGTGCCCTGGACGAACCGGATTCCTTCGGCGAGCCGGTTCCACACCGACTCCTTGAACGGCGTCCGCGCGTGCTCCCGCACCGAATCGTGCACCAGCTCGCCGAAGTCCTGGTGTTCCCAGTCCCGGCGGGCGAAGCCGACCAGCGAGAACCCGGCGGGCAGCAGCCCGCGGTGGGCGAGGTCGTAGATGGCGGGCATCAGCTTCTTGCGCGCCAGGTCGCCGGTGACGCCGAAGATCACCAGGCTCGACGGCCCGGCGATCCGCGGCAGCCGCTTGTCCCGCGGATCCCGCAGCGGGTTGCGCCAGGTCACTGCGCGGCCTCCTGTACTGCGCGGACGAGTTCGGCGAGCCCGGCGGCGCGGTCGGTCAGGTGCAGCCGCAGCACCGGACGCCCGTGCTCGGCGAGCACCTGGCCGTCGCCGAGCGCCTGTGCGTGCTGGAGCTGCCCCAGCGTGTACGGGCGGTCCGGCACCGCGAGGTCGTCCTCGACCGCGCCGGTGATCTGCAGGAAGCTGCCGTTCTGGTGGCCGCCCTTGTGGTACTGCCCAGTGGAGTGCAGGAAGCGCGGGCCCCAGCCGAACGTGGTCTGCACACCGGTCCGCTTGGCGATTTCGCCGCGCAGCAACGAAGTCGACGCGTCGTCCAGCCGGTCGAGGTAGGCCTGCACTGCGATGTAGCCGCCGTCCGCCACCGAACCGAAGAACGCGCGCAGCACGTCGGCGAGCTTGCCTTCGGTGGAAACCCCTTCGCTGCCAAAGACTTCGACCGCACCGTCCACAGTGTCCGGTGCCTCGCCGCCCTTCAGCTTCTCCGGGTCGTCCAGCAACGCCCGAGCCGCCTTCTTGGCCGCCTCGACGTCCGGCTGGTCGAACGGGTTGATCTCCAGCAGCCGTCCGGCGAGCGCGGTCGCGAACTCCCACAGCAGGAACTGCGCGCCGAGCGGGCCGGTCACCGAGATCTGCGCCGCGCCCTCGGCCGGGCCGATCGCGACCGCGGTCGCGTCCTTGCCGTGGCCGGCGAACCCGGGAGCGTCCGGGCCCTCGACGGCCACCGGCAGCAGGCCGGTGCCGAGCTTGCCGGTGGACTCGGCGATCAGCTGCTCCGCCCAGTCCGGGAAACCCTTGATCCCCGAACCGGTGTCGGCCAGCACGACCTTCTCCGCACCGGCTTCGTGCGCCGCGCCCCAAGCCGCCGCCAGCTGCACGGCCGGGTTCTCCGCGGTGTCTTCAGCCAGCGTTTCCGCCACCGACGCGGCCTGGTCGAGCAGCCGTGCGACGTCCGCGCCCGCGAGCCCGGCCGGCACGAGGCCGAACGCGGTCAGCGCGGAGTAGCGGCCGCCGACGTGCGGGTCGGCCAGGAAGGTCTTGCGGTAGCCCTCTTTCTCCGCCAGTTCGGAGAACGGGGAGCCGGGATCGGTGACGACGACGATGCGCCGCGCCGCGTCGATCCCGGCATCCGCGAACGCCTTGGCGAAGATCCGGCGGTGGCTGTCGGTCTCGACGGTGCCGCCGGATTTCGACGACACCACGATGACCGTGCGCTCGAGGTCGCCCGCGAGCGCGTCGGCCACCTGGCCGGGGTCGGTCGTGTCGAGCACCGTGAGCGGGACGCCGGCGCTGGCGGTGATGACCTCCGGCGCGAGCGACGAGCCGCCCATGCCGGCGAGCACCACGCGGTCCACGCCCTCGCTGCGCAGTTCGGCGCGCAGCGCTTCGATTTCCCCGATCAACGGACGCGACGACTTGTGCAACGTCGTCCAGGACAATCGGATCGACGCTTCGGACTCGGCGTCCGGACCCCACAGCGTGGAGTCCTTGGCGGCGAGCTTGGCAGCGGCGCCGTCGGCGGCCAGCCGCTGCGCCAGCGGCGCTGCCTTTTCTGCCAGTTCGGCGTCGACGATCACGACGCCGGTTTCGTCCCCGCTCATGGTCTCTGGTTCAGCCCCTCGCTTTGTTCAGCTGCCCGGTCACCGTGTCCAGCAGTTCCTGCCAGGACTTCTCGAACTTCTCGACGCCTTCGGTCTCCAGCGTCACGAACACGTCCGGCACGTCGATGCCGGCCGCTGCCAGCTTGTCGAAGATCGCCTGCGCCTGCTCGCCCTTTCCGGAAACCGTGTCGCCGGTGATCTCCGCGTGGTCGGCGACCGAGTCCATGGTCTTCTCGGGCATCGTGTTCACGACGTCCTTGACCACGAGCTGGTCGACGTAGCGGGTGTCGGAGTAGGCCGGGTCCTTCACGCCGGTGGAGGCCCACAGCGGACGCTGCGCGTTCGCGCCCGCCTCGGCGAGTGCCTTCCACTGGTCCGTGGCGAACAGCTTCTCGAAGGCCGCGTACGCGAGCCGCGCGTTGGCGATGGCCGCCTCGCCCAGCAGCGCCTTGGCCTCGTCGGTGCCGAGCGCGTTCAGCCGCTTGTCGACCTCACTGTCCACACGGGACACGAAGAACGACGCGACCGAGTGGATGCCCTTGAGGTCGTGGCCGTTGGCCTTCGCCTGCTCCAGACCGGCGAAGAAGGCCTTGATGACCGCCTCGTAGCGCTCGACGGAGAAGATCAGCGTGACGTTGACGCTGATGCCCTCGGCGAGCACCGCGGTGATCGCGGGCAGACCCTCTTCGGTCGCCGGGATCTTGATCATCACGTTCGGCCGGTCGACGGTCTTCCACAGGTCCTTGGCCTCGGCCACCGTCTTCTCGGTGTCCTTCGCCAGGCGCGGGTCCACCTCGATGGACACGCGGCCGTCGACGCCGTTCGTGGCGTTGTACACGTCGCGGAACAGGTCCGCGGCGTTGCGCACGTCGGTGGTGGTCAGCTCCCGTACGGTGCCGTCGAGGTCCGCGCCGCGGGCGGCGAGGTCGTTGACCTGCGCGTCGTAGGCGTCGCCCTTGGACAGCGCGTTCGCGAAGATCGTCGGGTTGGTGGTCACGCCGACGACGTGCTTGTCGCGGACGAGCCCGGCGAGGTTGCCCGATTCCAGGCGCTCCCGCGAGAGGTCGTCCAGCCAGATGGAGACGCCTGCTTCGGACAGCTGTGCGAGTCGGTCAGTCATGATTGCGCTCCTTTCAGTTCTTGGTGTTGGCGATCGAGCGGCGGGCGGCGTCGACCACGGCTTCGGCGGTGAAGCCGAACTCGCGGAACAGCGTCGCGGCGTCGGCCGAGGCGCCGTAGTGCTCGATCGAAACGTTCTCGCCGGCGTCGCCGGTGAAGCGCTGCCACGGCATCGCGATCCCGGCCTCGACCGAAACGCGGGCCTTGACCGACGGCGGCAGGACGGCGTCCTTGTAGTCCTGGTCCTGCGCGTCGAACCACTCGACGCACGGCATCGACACGACGCTGGTGGGGACGCCGTCGGCCTCAAGGGTCTTGCGCGCCTCGACGGCCAGCTGGACCTCGGAACCGGTCGCGATCAGCACGACCTCCGGGGTGCCGTTGGACGCCTCGGCCAGCACGTAGCCGCCCTTCTTGACGCCCTCGGCGTTCGTGCCCTCCAGCACCGGCACGTTCTGCCGGGTCAGCGCGAAGCCGGACGGGTGGTGCACGTCCTCCAGCACGGCCTTCCACGCGTACGCGGTCTCGTTGGCGTCCGCCGGGCGGACGACGTTGAGGCCCGGGATGGCGCGCAGCGCGGCGACCTGCTCGATCGGCTGGTGCGTCGGGCCGTCCTCGCCGAGGCCGATCGAGTCGTGCGTCCACACGTAGATGACCGGGGCCTTCATCAGCGCGGCGAGCCGGACCGGCGGGCGCATGTAGTCGGAGAAGGTGAGGAACGTCGCGCCGTACGGGCGGGTGCCGCCGTGCAGCGCGATGCCGTTGAGGATCGAGCCCATCGCGTGCTCGCGGATGCCGAAGTGCAGCGTGCGGCCGTACGGGTTGGTCTTCCACATGTCGGTGCCGGCCGCGGCCGGGCCGAACGAGTCGGCGCCCTTCATGGTGGTGTTGTTGCTCTCCGCGAGGTCCGCGGAACCGCCCCACAGCTCGGGCAGCGGCTCGGCCAGCGCGTTGAGCACCTCGCCGGAGGCCTTGCGGGTGGCGATGCCCTTGGCGTCCGGCTCCCACGACGGCAGGTTGTCCGCGAAGCCCTCGGGCAGCGTGCGGGTGGACAGCCGGTCGGCCAGCTTCTTGCGCTCCGGGTTCGCCGAAGCCCACGCCTCGAAGCGCTCCTGCCATTCGGCGCGCTGCTTCTCGCCGCGCTCGATCGCCTGGCGGGTGTGCGCGAGCACGGCGTCGTCGACGTCGAAGTTCTTCTCCGGGTCGAAGCCCAGCGCCTTCTTGACGCCCGCGACCTCTTCCGCGCCCAGCGCCGCGCCGTGCGCCTTGCCGGTGTTCATCTTCGTCGGGGCCGGGTAGCCGATGATCGTGCGCAGCTGGATGAACGACGGCCGCGTGGTCTCGGCCTGCGCCGCCTTGATGGCCGCCTCGATCGCGACGACGTCCTCGCCGCCGTCGACGGTCTGCACGTGCCAGCCGTAGGCCTCGTAGCGCTTCGCGACGTCCTCGGACAGCGCGATGTTGGTGTCGTCCTCGATGGAGATCTTGTTGTCGTCGTAGAAGACGATCAGGTTGCCCAGCTCCTGGCGGCCCGCGATGGACGAGGCCTCGGAGGTGACGCCCTCTTCGATGTCGCCGTCGGAGGCGATCACGTAGATGTGGTGGTCGAAGATGCTCTCGCCGGCCGGGGCGTCCGGGTCCAGCAGGCCGCGCTCGCGGCGGGCGGCCATCGCCATGCCGACGCCGTTCGCGAGGCCCTGGCCCAGCGGGCCGGTGGTGGTCTCGACGCCCTTGGTGTGCCGGTATTCCGGGTGGCCCGGGGTCTTGGAGCCCCAGCGGCGCAGCTGCTCGAGGTCTTCCAGCTCCAGGCCGAAACCGGCCAGGTACAGCTGGATGTAGAGGGTCAGGCTGGAGTGCCCGGCGGACAGCACGAACCGGTCGCGGGCGGGCCACTCCGGGTCCGCCGGGTCGTGCCGCATGGTGCGCTGGAACAGCGTGTACGCCAGCGGCGCCAGGCTCATCGCAGTGCCCGGGTGCCCGCTGCCGCAGTTTTCGACGGCGTCCGCGGCGAGCACGCGGGCGGTGTCTACGGCGCGGGTGTCGGTCTCGGTCCAGTCGGCCGGCACGTTGCGCCGGAGCAAGGGGTTGGTCTCGCTGCTAGAGGTTTCGGACACTGAACTCGAACTCCTGCGTCGGTGAAGTGGTGGCTGTATTCCGTGCGTGCCGCTCAGGTGCTGCGGTGTGCGCCCTCAGTTATCTCAATCGATCCCGAAGGGACGATATTCCTGCTGGCGGCGCTGTGCAGGCGGAGCGAGCGGCCCGACGCTGTCACCCTAGTGCGTACGCGTGCGCGCGAGCGCGGGCGAGCACCCTGCGGGTGAAGTGATCCTGCCCGCCTGTCCGTCCCCGGCTACCCGCTGCGGGCGTCCGCGACGCACGGCGGCGGACGTGACGGAGAAGACATCGCCGGGCGTGTCCCGGACCCGCGGGCGTTGAGCCGGTTCGCCACGTCTAACATCGATCCCGGGCCAGGCACGGGAGTTCTTCTGGAGCACCACCTCTTTCTTCCGGGCCGCCCGGCCCAGGACTGACTCAGGGAGAGAAATGTCGTTGGTGAACGCTGCGCACGGACGCAGTGAAGACACCAGCGCCGTACCCCCGGACGGCGGACGGCCGAGCGGGGCCCGGCGAAGCTTCCGCCAGGTGGCCGGCGCGTACGCCGCGCTGGCGAAGCCGCGCGTGATCGAGCTTCTCCTCGTCACCACGATCCCCGCGATGTTCCTCGCCGGGCGCGAGGTGCCGAACCCGTGGCTGGTGGTCGCGACGCTGATCGGCGGCACCATGGCCGCGGGCAGCGCGAACGCGCTCAACTGCGTGATCGACAGCGACATCGACAAGGTCATGAACCGCACCAAGCGGCGGCCGCTGGTGAAGGACGCGGTGCCGCGGCGCAACGCGCTGATCTTCGGCCTCGTGCTGGGCATCGCGTCGTTCGCGGTCCTGTTCTTCACGGTGAACCTGCTGGCGGCGGTCCTCGCGATCGCGACCATCCTGTTCTACATCTTCGTCTACACTCTCGGCCTCAAGCGGCGGACGTCGCAGAACGTGGTCTGGGGCGGCGCGGCGGGCTGCATGCCGGTGCTGATCGGCTGGGTCGCGGTCACCGGCACCGTGCAGTGGCCGGCGTTCGTGATGTTCGGCGTGATCTTCTTCTGGACCCCGCCGCACACCTGGGCGCTGGGCATGAAGTACCGCGACGACTACGAACGCGCGGGCGTGCCGATGCTGCCGGTCGTCGCGACCGCCGAGCACGTGGCGCGGCAGATCGTCATCTACTCGTGGGTGATGGTCGCCTGGACGCTGCTGCTGCTCCCGGTCACCAGCTGGCTGTACGCGACCTTCGCGATCCTGGCCGGCGGCTGGTTCCTCTTCTACGCGCACCGGCTGCAGGCCGCCGTGCACCGCGGCGAGGAGACCAAGCCGATGGCGCTGTTCCACCGGTCGAACACGTACCTGATGATCGTGTTCGTCGCGCTGGCGGTCGACTCGGCGATCGGCCTGCCGGTGCTCGGCCTCCCGTTCTGACCCGTTTTCCGTGACCGGGCAGGAATGGCCCGGGATCCTCGCCGGTTGCACTCTTCCGGCCCCGATCCCGACCTGAAAGCAGGACCTTTCCTTGCCCGAGGAACCGGCCTACGAAGCCGAGCTGCGCCGTGAGCAGGCCTACACCGACGCCCTGTTCGCGAAGCTCGACTCCGAACGCATCCAGACCCAGCGCCGGCTGGACGAGACGCTGCGCCAGACCGGCGGGACGCCGCAGGCGCGGACCGAACGCGAAGCCGCCACGAACCTGCACACCGACCGGCTCGCCCAGCTCGGGTCGGTCGAGCAGGGGCTGTGCTTCGGACGGCTGGATTTCGTGCCCGGCGGCAGCGACGAGGACACCGCCTACATCGGCAGGCTCGGGCTGTTCGACGAGGACGACGACTACCGCCCGCTGCTGATCGACTGGCGCGCCCCGGTCGCGCGGCCGTTCTACCTCGCCACCGCCGCTTCGCCGGACGGGGTGCGCCGCCGCCGGCACCTGCGGTCGCTGAGCCGCCGCGTCACCGGGTTCGACGACGAGATCCTCGACCTGACCGCCGCCGACCAGGGCCAGGACCTCGGGCTCGCCGGCGAGGCCGCGCTGCTGGCCGCGCTGGAGCGCCGCCGGACCGGCGAGATGGCCGACATCGTCGCCACCATCCAGGCCGAGCAGGACCGGATCATCCGCGCGCCGCTCGGCGGCGTGATGGTGGTGCAGGGCGCGCCGGGCACCGGGAAGACCGCCGTCGCGCTGCACCGCGCGGCCTATCTGCTGTACACGCATCGCCAGCAGCTGACCACGCGCGGCGTGCTCGTCGTCGGCCCGAACCCGACCTTCCTGCGCTACATCGGCCAGGTCCTGCCGTCGCTCGGCGAGACCGGCGTGCTGCTGGCGACCATCGGGCAGCTGTGGCCGGGCCTGGACGCGGACGGCGCCGAGCCGCCGGAAGCGGCCGAGGTGAAGGGCCGGCTGGTGATGGCCGAGGTGCTCGCCAAGGCGGTCCGCGACCGGCAAGGTGTACCCGATCCGGTGATCGAGATCGAGCACGAACGCGAGATCCTCAAGCTCGACCGGAAGACCTGCGCGCAGGCTCGCGCCCGGGCGCGCCGGTCGCGGCGGCCGCACAACCTCGCGCGGCGGCTGTTCGTCTCCGACGTCCTCGACGCGCTCACCCGGCAGGCCGCCCGCGCATTGGGCGAGGACCTGCTGGACGCGCAGGACGTCCAGGACATCCGCGCCGAGCTGGCGGCGAGCCCCGCGATCGCGGCCGCGCTGAACTCGCTGTGGCCGAAACTCACCCCGTCCGGCCTGCTGGACGACCTGTTCGCCGACCGCGAACACCTCGACCGGGCGGCAGGCGAGCTGCTGTCCGAAGAGGACCGGAGGCATCTGGAGAGCGGCCGCGACGCGAAGTGGACGCCCGCCGACGTGCCGCTGCTCGACGAACTGGCCGAGCTGCTCGGCAGCGACGACTCCGAGGAGCAGGCCGAGGAGAAGCGTCAGGAACGCGTCGAGCGCGCGTATGCCGAGGGCGTGCTGGACATCCTTGAGCAGGACGAGGAAATCCAGGACGAGGAGATCCTGCGGGTGTCGGACGTGCTGGACGCCGAACTGTTCGCCGAACGGCAGCAGGCGCGCAGCGAGCTGACCGCGGCGCAGCGGGCGGCGCAGGACCGGACGTGGACGTTCGGGCACGTGATCGTGGACGAGGCGCAGGAACTGTCCGCGATGGACTGGCGGCTGCTGATGCGCCGCACGCCGAACCGGTCGATGACGCTGGTCGGCGACGTCGCGCAGACCGGGGCCGCCGGGGGAGCGCGGACCTGGGACGAGGTGCTGTCGCCGTACGTCGCGGACCGCTGGCGGCTGGAGCAGCTGACGGTGAACTACCGGACCCCGGCGGAGATCATGGCGGTCGCGGCAGGCGTGCTCGCGGAACTCGACGTGGACCTGGCCGCGCCGGTTTCGGTGCGGGAGACCGGGGTGCCGCCGTGGAGCGTGGAAACCGGTTCGCTGGACGAGGAACTGCCCGCGCTGATCGCCGCGGAACTGTCCGCTGTGGACGGTGGGACGGTCGCGGTGCTGGTGCCGGGAGGGCGCCTCGACGACGTGCGCAAGCTGCTGCCGGAGGACGACCGGCTGAGCGTGCTGACCGTCGACCGCGCCAAGGGGCTGGAGTTCGACGGGGTCGTGCTGGTGTCGCCGGACGAGATCGTGGCGGGGTCGGCGCGCGGGCTCAACGACCTGTACGTGGCGCTGACCCGGGCGACCCAGCGGCTCGGCGTGGTGCGGACCGGTCCGGCGGTGCCCGCTCTCGGCGGCCTTGGCTAGTCCCGGATTGTCTTCAGGTCCGTGAGGGGAACCCTGAGGGAATCAGAGTCCGTGAGGGTTCCCCTCACGGACAACCCAACCCCGCACCCCGCCGGAACCCGCCGAGAGCCATGTCGGCCCTGGCTGGCGCCTTCGACCTGGGCAGACGAGCCTCAGCCGCACCCGTGACGTCGACTCAAGTCCCAGGCATTGGACTCAGATTCCCTCAGGGGGCCCTCACAGACGATGATCCTGCTCTCGCCGCTTGCCCTGGGCCCGGCACGAACCCGCCGACCCCTTTGGCCCGGGCGGACGCGCCTCACGCCGCACCCATGACGCAGCCTTGAGTTCCTGGCATGGGGGATCAGAGTCCGTGAAGGTTCCCCTCACGGACCTGAACCTGCCCGCAACGGAACGGCTGCGCCGTGCGGATACAGTCAAGCATGCAGAAATTCGGCAGGACGGCCGTCGCCGGCGCGGTCGCGGCGGTCGCCGTGTTCGGCCTCACGGCCTGCGGCGACGACAGCAGCGCGGCCCCGGCGGCCCCGAGCCGCGAGTGCACCGCGGACGACATCAAGACCACCGGGAACTTCGGCCAGGCACCGGAGATCACCATCCCGGACGGCTGCGCCCCGCCGAAGAAGCTGATCACCAAGGACCTGTCCGCGGGCACCGGGAAGGCCGCGGCCGCCGGGTCGAAGCTGTCGATGAACTACCTCGTCGTGACCTGGTCGAACAAGAAGAAGCTGGACAGCTCGTTCGACCGCGGCGAGCCGTTCGGCCTCGACCTCGGCGCCGGGCAGGTGATCGAGGGCTGGGACCAGGGCCTCGTCGGCGTCAAACAGGGCGGGCGGCGGCTGATGATCATCCCGCCCGCCCTCGCCTACAAGGACGGCGGGCGCGGCATCGCGCCCAACGAAACGCTGGTGTTCGTGACCGACGCCCTCTCGGTCGGCTGAGTCAGGGGATCAGCAGCAGCTTCCCGGTCGTCCGGCGGCCCTGCAGGTCCTCGTGGGCCTTGCGGGCGTCGGCGAGCGGGTAGCGGCCGCCGATGCGGACGTTGAGCGAACCGTCTTGCACTGCGGCGAACAGTTCGCCGGCGCGCCAGTCGAGTTCCTCGCGGGTGCGCAGGTAGTGGCCGAGCGTCGGGCGGGTCAGGAAGAGCGAGCCGCCGGAGTTGAGCCGCTGCGGGTCGATCGGCGGGACCGGGCCGCTGGCCGCGCCGAACAGCGCCAGCGTGCCGCGGATCTTCAGGCTCGCGAGGCTGCCGTCGACGGTGCTCTTGCCGACGCCGTCGTAGACCGCGGCGACGCCTTCGCCGTTGGTCAGCTCGCGGGTCACGGCGGCAAAGTCCTCGCGGTCGTAGCGGATCACGTGGTCCGCGCCGGCGCCGCGGGCCAGCTCGGCTTTCTCGTCAGTGGACACCGTGGCCAGCACTCGCGCGCCGCGTGCCTTCGCCAGCTGCACCAGCAGCAAACCGACGCCACCGGCCGCCGCGTGGACGAGGATGTCGTCGCCCGCCTTGACTTCGTACGTCGAACGCACCAGGTAGTGCGCGGTCAGGCCCTGCAGCATCGTGGCTGCGGCGATCTCGTCGGAGACGCCTTCGGGCACCTTCACCGTGGCGCTGGCCGGGACCACCGCGCGCTGGGCGTAGCTGCCGAGCACGCCCTGCCAGGTCACGCGGTCGCCGGGGGCGAATTCGGTGACGCCCTCGCCGGTCTCCACGACCGTCCCGGCGCCCTCGGACCCGAGGACGAACGGCAGGTCGATCGGGTAGATGCCCTGGCGCTGGTAGGTGTCGATGTAGTTGACGCCAGCCGCGGCGAGGTCGACCAGCAGCTCGCCCGCGCCGGGCGGACCGGGCTCGATTTCGGCCAGTTCCAGCACTTCCGGGCCGCCGGTCCGGGTCACCTGCACTGCGGTCGGCATGGTTCCTCCTCGTGATGTGCGCGTCCGCCGTCCACTATGGCCGAGAACACGGTCGGGCCGCGGGGGCGGGGGTCTCGGGTTAAGCTCCGGACGTGGCTGAGGAGACCGAAAACACGCCGACCGCCCCGACCGCGCGCCAGCTGGCGTCCGCCCGCGCCTTCGTGGCGAAGCACGGCAAGCCGTCGCGCGCCGTGGTCGAGAACATCGGGCTCGCCGGGGCGCGGGTCGTGCTCGTGGGCCCGGACGGGGCGATGGGCGACGTGCTGGTCGCCGGGGTCGAGACCGGGTCCGCGCTGGTCGAGCAGGTCGACGACCTCGAGGCCGCGGAGTGGGACAGCGAGACGGTGAAGACGGTCAAGATCGGTGCCGCGCACCGCCGCAAGATGGCCGGTCCGCGAGCCGGACGGTGACCCGCTCGGCGATTTTCGCCGGCTGCGCCGCGCTGCCCGAAGGCGACGGCGACGAGGCCGCGGTGCTGCCCGCGCTCGCCGACCTCGGCTTCGCCGTGCGCTGGGCGGCCTGGGATTCGGAGACCGACTTCGCTTCGGCGGACATCGTGGTCCTGCGTGCGACCTGGGACTATCCGGAGCGCCGCGACGAATTCCTCAGCTGGTGCGAAGGTGTTCCGGGGCTGAGCAACGCGGCCGCGGTCGTGCGCTGGAACACCGACAAGACGTATCTCGGCGAGCTGCTGGACTCGGGCGTGCCGACGGTTCCGGTGGAGATCGTGCCGCCGGGGGAGAAGCCGCGCTGGCCGAAGAAGCCGTTCGTGGTGAAGCCTTCGGTGGGCGCGGGCGGCCGTGGCGCTGCTCGGTTCGCGGCTGCCGGCGCGGAGGCGGAGAAGCACCTGAAAGCGCTGCACGACGACGGGCGCACCGCTCTCGTGCAGCCGTATCAGTCCAGCGTGGACACTCAGGGCGAGATCGCGGTGACGTTCTTCGGCGGCGTTTATTCGCACGCCTTCACGAAATCCGCGCTTCTGGAGTCCAAAGTAGACGCTTCCGGGCTGTACCGGGAGGAGCGGCTGGCGGCCGCGGTCCCGGCCCCGGAGGTGCGGGCGGCGGCGGAGGACGCGCTGGACGCCGCGTGCGGGCTGCTCGGCATCCTGCGGGCGGAACTCCTGTACGCGCGGGTCGATCTGGTCCGCGGCGACGACGGCCGTCCGCTGGTGCTGGAACTGGAGCTGACCGAACCGTCGCTGGGCTTCCGGCACGCGGACGCGGGCGCGCCGCTGCGGTTCGCGTCGGCGGTGCGGCAGCAGCTGGCCTAGTCGCGCCGGAAGACCATCAGGTCGCCCGGCTGGCAGTCCAGGACCTCGCAGATCTTGGACAGCGTCGAGAACCGGATCGCTTTGGCCCGGCCGTTTTTCAGCACCGACACGTTGACCGGGGTGATCCCGACCCGGTCGGCCAGCTCGGCGACGGTCATCCCGCGCGCGGCGAGCAGGTCGTCGAGCCGGATCTCGATGCGGTGCGGGTCTTCGGGCGGCATCAGACGGTGCCTTCCAGGTCTTCCGCCATCCGGACCTCGATGCGCAGCAGCTTCGCGACCACCAGCGCGGAGACCCCGGCGAACACGCACCACCACGGGAAATCCATCTGCAGCTCCTGCAGCCACGCGTGGTACTGGCCGTTGAAATCGGCGCCGCCGAGCAGCTTCCCGGCCAGCTCGTACTGGAAGTAGTGCTGCAGCCCTTCGGCGACCGGACCAGCGACGAGCACGAACCAGCCGAGTGTGCGGAGCCGTCCCGGCGTGACGGGGGAGTGCAGACCTGGTCGGGCCGCGCCCCAGAGGAACCGGCAGAGCAGCAGCAACGCCACCGCGCTGAACACGACGGTCGGCAGGGTCGCGCCCATCGAGAGCGCCACGTCGGTGCCGGTCGGGCCGTTGTCGCCGGGGCAGACCCGCGCGGTCGCCGGGATCACGAACGCGCTGGCTCCGCTGGACAGCCCCGCGCCGGTGGCGGGCCCGACCGGCGCGCCGTGCCCGGCCTCGACGCAGGCCCGCAGCGCGCTGCGGACGGTGCCGTAGTTGACCAGCACGAAGGCGACCACGAAGGCCGCGCCGACGACGGTGACGATGCGTTTGTCCGTGGTGCTCAACGGTTCCATGCCCGGCCCCTATCGAAAAACGATACCTATCGAAAGACGATAGCATCGTTTTTCGATAGGTCAACCGGGCTGCTGGACGCGCTTGGCGGCGAGCCGTTCCGCCCGGGGCCAGCGGACGTCGCTCGCCCAGCCGAACCGTTCGAACGCCCAGATCACCCGCGCCGACACGTCCACCTGCCCGCGCAGCACGCCGTGCCGGGCGCAGGTCGGGTCGGCGTGGTGGGAGTTGTGCCACGACTCGCCCATGGACAGCAGCGCCAGCGGCCAGAAGTTCGCCGCGCGGTCGCGGCTCGCGAACGGGCGGTCGCCGATCAGGTGGCACACCGAGTTCACCGACCAGGTCACGTGGTGCAGGAAGGCGATCCGGACCAGGCCGGCCCAGAAGAACGCCGTCAGCGCGCCCTGCCAGGTGCCGCTGAACGCCCAGCCGAGCACGGCGGGCAGGCCGAGGCTGAGCGTGATCCACAGCCAGAAGAACCGGTTCACCAGGCGCAGATCGCGGTCGCCGACGAGATCCGGCGCGAAGCGGTCGGCGTTGGTGACCTCGCGCTGGAACATCCAGCCCATGTGCGCGTGCCAGAACCCGCGCAGCAGCGCGGCGGGCGAGGTGCCGAACAGCCACGGCGAATGCGGATCGCCCTCGCGATCGGAGAACGCGTGGTGGCGGCGGTGGCTCGCGACCCAGAAAATCACCGACCCCTGCACCGCCATGCTGCCCGCGATCGCGAGCGCGATCCGCAGCGGGCGGCCCGCTTTGAACGCGCCGTGGGTGAAGTAGCGGTGGTACCCGACGGTGACGCCGAGCGTGGCGAGCACGTAGAAGACGGTCGCGAGGACGAGGTCGGTCCAGCCGATGCCCCAGCCCCAGACCAGCGGGACGGCGGCGATCAGCGCGGCGAACGGCACGAGCAGGAACGTCTTGAGCACGATCATCTCGGCGGTCCCGCGCCGGCCGGAGAGCAGGGGTTTGCCGGGACGGGCAGGGGCGGTCGGCATGGCGGCACCTCGGGCTTTTTCGGCAAGCCGGACGGCGACGACGGTAAGCGGCCGACCTGTCCGCCGGGCCGACGCGCAGTTACAGCCGGATGACCGTCAGTTCGCGGTGGCGAGTTCGCGGTGTGCCGAGGGTTCGGGGGGTTGCGTGCCGATGCCTGCCGCGAGGTCCCGCTTCGCCGCGTGGGCTCGGGAAGGCAGCTTGCGGCGGCGCGGCGGAGGCGGATGCGGGGTTCGCTCTGGCAGCTTGCGGGCTGGGTCGCGCTTCAACGACATGCGGCGATTGCGTCAGGGCGCGGATGCTGTCGCTCGTGCGGTTTCTGGGCAACGGTTTGTCCGCTGCCCAGCGGCGCGGTCAGTTCGCGGTGGCGAGTTCGCGCTTCTCCGCCGCGGGCTCCAGCGACGTCACCGGGCCCCGGTCGCGAGTCCCCGTCCACAGCACCGCCGTCACGACGATCACGAGCGCCGAGCCCAGCACGTGGAACGACACCATCGCCTCCGGCACGCCCAGCGCGTACTGCACCGTGCCCAGAATCCCCTGCAGCAGCGCGACAATCCACACCCACGCGTACCGCTGCCACACGCTCTTCGGCGCGCCGACGCGCATCAGCGTGAGCCCGAAAACCCCCAGCACGACGAGATAAGCGATCAGCAGCCCGCTGTGGACGCGCGCCAGCTGGTCGATCGGGGCGTCGAACCGGTGGGTGTTGACGTCGCCGCCGTGCGGGCCCGCGCCGGTGACCGTGGTGCCCGCGATGAGGACCGCCCACATCAGCACCGTCAGCAGCACCAGCATCTGCCGTCCCAGCCTGGGGACCAGCGGACGGGCGGGTTCGTCTCCTTCGCGGAACGCTTTGAGCAGCAGCATCGCCAGCCAGATGAGCGGCGTGGAGGCGAGGAAGTGGATCGCGACCGTCCACCATTCCAGCTTCGCCAGCACGGTGAGCCCGCCGATGACCGCCTGCAGCACTACGCCGCCGGGCATCGTCCAGGCGAGCTTCACGAGCCGCTTGCGCTCCGGATGGTCGACCTGGATCCGCCACGCGGTGAGCACGGCCAGCGCCGCGACCACGATCACGAGACCGGTCAGCATCCGGTTCGAGAACTCGATCCACTGGGTGACCGCGTCGATGCCGGGATGCTGCACCGGCACCAGGCTGCCCGCGACGCACTGCGGCCAGGTCGGGCACCCGAGCCCGGACCCGGTCACCCGCACCACGGAACCGGTGACGCCGATCCCCGCCTGCGCGACCACCGCGGCGATCCCGACCGCGCGCTGGACGCCGGCGGACGGATACGGCAGGCGGGCGATCAAACTGCGAAGGGACACGCGGAAAGAATACTCGCGCGCGTTTTCCCGCCTTCACGCGGCGGTATTGTCCGGCCCGGATTTGCCAGCGTGCGCAAGGAATCGAGTGCGGCGGCCGTCACATCCGGGCGGCCGGAAAACGATTCAGGTGAGTTTCGTCGTCCGCGTCGCCAGCACCCCGGCCACCGCCGCCCACACCACCAGCACCGCCGCCGGTCCCACTGGGAACTGTCCGTCCACCAGTGCCGCGCGCATCCCCTCCGCCAACGCGCCCGACGGCAGCAGCGACACCACCACTCCCACCCCGGACGGCAACGCCGACGGGGCCAGCAGGATCCCGCCGGCCAGCAGCAGCACGAACCACACGATGTTCGCCAGCGCCAGCACGGCTTCCGCGCGCAGCGCGCCGCCCAGCAGCACGCCCAGTGCGCCGAACGCGAGCGTTCCCAGCACCAGCAGCACGATCGCGGAACCGATCCCGGCGGCCGACGGCGACCAGCCCAGGAAAGCGGCCACCACGCCGAGCACCACGGACTGCAGTGCGACCACGACCAGCGCCGCGACGACCCGTCCGGCGACCAGCAGCCAGCGCGGCAACGCCGTCGCCGAAAGGCGCTTCAGCACGCCGTACCGGCGGTCGAAGCCGAGGGCGATCGCCTGTCCGGTGAACGCCGACGACATCACCGCCAGCGCGAGGATCCTCGGCGTCATCCAGTCCACTTTGGACGTCGAACCGAGCTGGCTCGCGGGCAGGATGTCCAGCAGGCTCAGGCCGATCAGCAGGGCGAGCGGAATGATGAGGGTGAGCAGCAGCTGCTCGCCGTGCCGCAGGGTCAGCGCGGCCTCGACCCGCGCGTGCGTGCGCAGCATCCGGCCGAGCGAGCCGCGGCCGGGCGCGGGGGTGAAAGTGCCCGCGGGGAACGGAGAACTCATGCGCGAAGCTCCCGTCCGGTGAGTTCGAGGAACACTTCTTCGAGCGTCCGCCGTCCGACTTGCAGTTGTTCGGGCAGCACGCCCTGCTGCGCGCACCACGCGGTGACCGCGGAGACCACCTGCGGATCGACCGCGCCTTCCACCAGATACGAACCGGGGGCGGACTCGGTGACCCGGTAGCCCTCCGGCAGTGCTGCGGCGAGCAGCGTGGTGTCGAGCTTGGTGCGGGCGCGGAACCGTAGCTGCGCCGCCTCGCCCGCTTCCAGGGTCAGCGAGTGCGGCGTGCCTTCGACGACGACCTTGCCGTGGTCCACGATCACCACCTGGTCGGCCAGCGTTTCCGCCTCCTCCATGAGGTGCGTGGTGAGCAGGACGCTCACGCCGTCCGCGCGCAGGGCCGCGAGCAGGTCCCAGACCAGCCGCCGCGCCTGCGGGTCCATCCCGGCGGTGGGCTCGTCCAGGAACACCAGCTCCGGACGGCCGATCAGCGCGCACGCCAGGGAAAGCCGTTGCTGCTGCCCGCCGGAGAGCCGTTTGAACGGGGTCCGCTTCGCGCCGGCCAGCCCGAGCACGTCGAGCAGCCACGCCGGATCGTGCGGGTTCGCCGCGCAGGAAGCCACCAGCCGCAGCATTTCCTCCGCGCGCACGCCCGGGTACGCGCCGCCGCCCTGGGGCATGATGCCGACGCGCGGGCGGAGCCGGGAGCTGTCGGAGACCGGGTCGAGCCCGAGCACGCGCACCCGGCCCGCGTCAGGTCTGCGGAAACCCTCGCAAATCTCGACGGTGGTCGTTTTTCCGGCGCCGTTCGGCCCGAGCAGGGCCAGCAGGGAACCACGCTCCATGCGCAGGTCGATGCCGTCGACCGCGGTGGTGGAGCCGTAGCTTTTCGCCAAGCCGGAGATCTCGACGGCGGGGTTGTCCACAACGAATCACGATACGACGTCGGCGGGCGCGCGCGGTGCTGGGGACGCCGGAGGTGTCCTGGACAACAGCAGCGGCGAAAGCCGGTACACGATCGCGAGCCCGCCGAGGGTCACCAGCGCGGCCGCGCCGTAGGCCCACGGCAGGACGTAGGAGCGGCCGTCGAAGGTGCCGCCGGTGGGCGGAAGCAGGAAGGGCAGCCCGGCGCTGATGACGGTGGCGACCACCCGGAACCGCGACGTCCCGGCCGCCGCGGCGAGCGGGATCACCGCCCACAGCAGGTACCACGGCTGCAGGTTGATCTGCAGGATCATCGCCGCGCCCAGCGAGACGCCGAGCCCGATGATCGGCCGGTACCGCCATTTGAAGCTGGCCCACAGGAATTTGATCGTGACCGCCGCGGTGATCACGTTGCCGAGCGTGCCGAGGATCGGCACCAGCGCGTCGGTGTGGTTGCCGAGCCCGAGCGCGATGCCGAGGACCCCGCCGAGGTTCGCCACCTCCGCGGTGGGGGAGATGAACGAGCGCACCAGCCCCGGCGTGCTCGCCGTCGCGCCGATCCAGCCGAAGCCCAGCCCGGTGCCGACGCAGATCGCGGTGAGCACCACGCCGAACAGCAGCGCCATCGGCGCGCCCGCCCACACCAGGTCCTTCAGCCGCCCGTGCCATCGCCGCGCGACCATCACCGAGAGGAACGGCAGCGCCAGCACCGCCGGGATCTTCACGGTCGCGCCGACGGTGATGATGACGACGCCGAGCGCGATGAAGAGCAGCTCGCCCTTCGCCAGCGGCGGCGGACTGTCGCCCTTCACCCGCACCGGCAGCCGCCGGATGCCGATCTCCAGCCCGGCCACCATGAGCCCGATGGCCAGCGCGTCGTTGTGCGCGCCCGCGACGAAATGGAAGATCAGCAACGGGTTCGCCGCGCCGAGCCACAGCGCGGTGGCCGGCTGCACGCCGAACCGCCGGGCGAGCCGCGGCACCGCCCACACGATCAGCAGCACCCCGACCATCGCGAGACCGCGCTGCAGCAGCACGCCGGCGACGATGTCGTTGCCGCCGACCGGGGCCAGCCAGCCGCCGAGCCGCAGCAGCAGCGGGCCGTACGGGGCGGGCGTCTCGCGCCAGATGTTGGTGACGCCCGCGGTCAGCGGGTCCGCGACGCCGAGCGCCTGCGCCGGGCCCAGCTGGTACGGGTCCATGCCGCGGTGCACGATCTCGCTCTGGGCGAGGTAACTGTAGACGTCGCGGGAGAACAGCGGCGGGATCAGCAGCAGCGGCGCGACCCACATCGCGATGGTGCGGGCGAGCTGGCCGCTGGTGGCCAGCCGGGCGCTGGCCGGGCGGGCGAACCGGGCGAGCATGAGCCAGCTCAGCACCAGGATGCCCATCCCGGAGAAGGCGATCGCGAGCGACACCGTCGGGATGCGGATGAACAGCCGCAGCACCGGCAGGTCCTGCACCGGGTTGATCACCGGCGCGGCGCCCGCCCCGAGCGAGCCGAGCGCGAGGAACAGCGAGCCGACCGTGCCGAAGCGGCGGACCACGTCGAGGCCGCGGGTCTCGGCGGCGTTCAGCGGGTCGGTGCGGCGCGGGCCGACCGGGGACGGCGGCTCCGGGGCCGCGGCCGCGGCGTCGGCACTGTCGTTCGAGCCGCCGGAGATGTCCGGTTCCGGTGCCCGCTGGTCCGGGTGCTCGCCGACTGCCACGCCCGGAAGCGTATCGACTCCGGTTCCGGCGGCGTGCCGAGTCCGGCCGGAAAGCCGCGGCGAGGTCCGGTCCGGCAGGTCGGCGGCGGGTCCGGCGGAGCGGGCGGCCCGGCGATCGCGCTCCGGTTCCGCGTGAGTCGGGTCACTGGGCGACACCCCGCCTTTGCCCGCCGGCCGGAAATAAGACACACTTGTGTTGTGAAAAAGAACGGGACCACCGGCGAGGGGCGCGGCGAGCAGCCGCGCACCGCGGCCGTCGGCGTTCCCGTGCAGGTCAGCGCGGTGAACGTGGCCGAGGGCCGCACCCGGCACGAGGTCGCCCGGCTGCTGCTGGAGCAGGGCCCGATGACCGCCGTGGTGGTCGCCGAGCAGCTCGGCATCAGCCCCACGGCGATCCGCCGCCACCTCGACGCGCTGCAGGCCGACGGCGAGGCCGAGACCCGCGACGCCCCGCGCAAGGGACCGCGCGGGCGCGGGCGCCCGGCCAAGCTGTTCCTGCTCACCGAGGCGGGCCGGGCCCGGTTCGGGCACGCCTACGACGACCTCGCGGTGTCGGCCATCCGCTTCCTCGCCGAGCACGCCGGCCCGGACGCGGTGCGCGCGTTCGCCGAGCGCCGGGTCGAAGGACTGGTCGGGCCGCACCGGCAGGCGATCACCGGATCGGCTGATCCGGTCGAGCGCGCCGAGGCCCTCGCCACCGCGCTGAGCAGGGAGGGCTACGCTGCCTCGACCCGCCAGGTCGGCACGGTCGGCGCGGAAGCACCGGCCGCCCACGTAGGCGCTCAGCTGTGCCAGCACCACTGCCCGGTCGCGCACGTCGCCGCGGAATTCCCGCAGCTGTGCGAGGCCGAGACGGAAGCGTTCGCGAAGCTGCTGGGCACCCACGTCCAGCGCCTGGCGACGATCGCACGCGGAGACAACGCGTGCACCACACACGTACCCGCCGGACCGGCGGGTATCCCGGCCCATCCCGAGCCGGACCGCACGACGCCCGGAGACGCGGCCGCGCCGCCCGACGGGCACGCACCACGGATCCCGAATGGAGGGAAACCCGCATGACTGCCGCTGCCGAGCAGCGCACTCCCACCACCGAGCCGTTGAGCCAGGAAGAGACCATCGCGTCCCTTGGCAACTACGCCTTCGGCTGGGCGGACTCCGACGAGGCTGGCGCCAGCGCCCGCCGCGGCCTGAACGAGGATGTCGTCCGCGACATCTCCGAGAAGAAGTCCGAGCCCGAGTGGATGCGCGACGCCCGATTGAAGGCGCTCAAGCTGTTCGACCTCAAGCCGATGCCGAACTGGGGCGCCGACCTCTCGGGGATCGACTTCGACAACATCAAGTACTTCGTGCGGTCCACCGAGAAGCAGGCGTCCAGCTGGGAAGACCTGCCCGAGGACATCAAGAACACGTACGACAAGCTGGGCATCCCCGAGGCGGAGAAGCAGCGCCTCGTGGCCGGCGTCGCCGCGCAGTACGAGTCCGAGGTCGTCTACCACCAGATCCGCGAGGACCTGGAGGAGCAGGGCGTCCTGTTCCTGGACACCGACAGCGCGCTCAAGGAGCACCCGGAGATCTTCCAGGAGTACTTCGGCTCCGTGATCCCGGCCGGCGACAACAAGTTCTCCGCGCTGAACACGGCGGTGTGGTCCGGCGGCTCGTTCATCTACGTGCCGAAGGGCGTGCACGTCGAGATCCCGCTGCAGGCCTACTTCCGGATCAACACCGAGAACATGGGCCAGTTCGAGCGGACGCTGATCATCGTCGACGAGGACGCCTACGTCCACTACGTCGAGGGCTGCACCGCGCCGATCTACCAGTCGGATTCGCTGCACTCCGCGGTCGTCGAGATCATCGTGAAGAAGGGCGCCCGCTGCCGCTACACGACGATCCAGAACTGGTCGAACAACGTCTACAACCTGGTCACCAAGCGCGCCAAGTGCGAAGAGGGCGCGACCATGGAGTGGGTCGACGGCAACATCGGCTCCAAGGTGACCATGAAGTACCCGTCGGTCTTCCTCATGGGCGAGCACGCCAAGGGCGAGGTCCTCTCGGTCGCGTTCGCGGGCGAGGGCCAGCACCAGGACGCCGGGGCGAAGATGGAGCACCTCGCGCCGCACACGTCCTCGACCATCGTGTCGAAGTCGGTCGCGCGCGGCGGCGGCCGGACGTCCTACCGGGGCCTGGTCAAGGTCGCGAAGCGGGCGCACCACTCGCGTTCCAGCGTGGTCTGCGACGCCCTGCTGGTGGACACCATCTCGCGGTCGGACACGTACCCGTACGTGGACATCCGCAACGACGAGGTGTCCATGGGCCACGAGGCCACCGTGTCCAAGGTCAGCGAAGAGCAGCTGTTCTACCTGATGTCGCGCGGCCTCGACGAGGCCGAGGCGATGGCGATGATCGTGCGCGGGTTCGTCGAGCCCATCGCGCGCGAGCTGCCGATGGAGTACGCGCTCGAGCTGAACCGCCTGATCGAGCTTCAGATGGAAGGGTCCGTCGGCTAGTCATGTCGGTTACCGAGAACAACGTCGCCGAGTCGCTGCGGGAGGGCGCCGTCATTCCGGCGGCCTCCCGCGCGGAGCGGTTCACCTCCTACGACGTCGCGGCCTTCGAGGTCCCCGGCGGGCGTGAGGAGAACTGGCGCTTCACTCCGATGAAGCGCCTGCGCGGCCTGCACGACGGTTCCGCCGTCGCCTCCGGCGAGATCACGCTGGAGACCGAGGCCGCGCCCGAGCTGAAGATCGAGACCGTCGGCCGCGACGACGCGCGCCTCGGCGAGGCGGGCGTGCCGAGCGACCGCATCGCGGCGCAGGCGTACTCGTCCTTCGCCAACGCCACGATCGTCACGGTGCCGAAGGAGACCGAGGCGTCGAAGCCGTCGCTGCTGCGCATCCACGGCCCGGGCGAGGGCAAGGTCGCCTACGGCCACCTGCAGGTGCGCGCCGAGGCGTTCGCCAACGCGGTGATCGTGCTCGACCACGTCGGCTCCGGCACCTACGCGGACAACGTCGAGTTCGTCATCGGCGACTCGGCCAAGATCACCGTGGTCAGCGTCCAGGACTGGGCCGACGACGCGGTGCACGTGTCCGAGCAGCACCTGCGGCTGGGCCGCGACGCGACGCTCAAGCACACCGTGGTCACCCTCGGCGGCGACCTGGTGCGCGTCTCGCCGACCGCGACTTTCGCGGACAAGGGCGGCGACGTCGAGATGCTCGGCCTGTACTTCGCCGACGCCGGCCAGCACCAGGAACACCGGCTGTTCGTGGACCACGCGGTGGCGAACTGCAAGTCCAACGTGATGTACAAGGGCGCCCTGCAGGGCGACGACGCGCACACGGTGTGGATCGGCGACGTGCTGATCCGGGCGGCCGCCGAGGCCACCGACACCTACGAGCTGAACCGCAACCTCGTGCTCACCCCCGGCGCGCGCGCCGACTCGGTGCCGAACCTCGAGATCGAGACCGGCGAGATCGAGGGCGCGGGCCACGCGAGCGCCACGGGAAGGTTTGACGACGAGCAGTTGTTCTACCTCCAGTCGCGCGGGATCGGCGAAGAGGCCGCACGACGGCTGGTCGTGCGCGGGTTCTTCCACGAGATCCTGGCCCGGATCGGCGTGCCCGAGGTGCGCGAGCGCCTCGAAGCCGCGATCGAGGCCGAGCTAGAAGCCGTGGGCGCCTGACCGTCGTCCGTCCCTTTCAGACTCTTTAGGAAAAGCAGAATGGCTACCCTGGAAATCAAGGACCTGCACGCGTCGGTGACCACCGACGAAGGCGCCAAGGAGATCCTCAAGGGCGTCAACCTGACCATCCGGTCCGGCGAGACGCACGCGATCATGGGCCCGAACGGCTCCGGCAAGTCCACCCTGTCCTACGCGATCGCCGGCCACCCGAAGTACACGGTGACCTCCGGCGAGGTGCTGCTGGACGGCGAGAACGTGCTCGAGATGAGCGTCGACGAGCGCGCCCGCGCGGGCCTGTTCCTCGCCATGCAGTACCCGGTCGAGGTGCCCGGCGTCTCGATGTCGAACTTCCTGCGCACCGCGGCCACCGCGGTCCGGGGCGAGGCTCCCAAGCTGCGCCACTGGGTCAAGGAGGTCAAGGAGGAGATGGGCAAGCTCGGCATCTCCCAGGAGTTCGCCGAGCGCTCGGTGAACGAGGGCTTCTCCGGCGGCGAGAAGAAGCGCCACGAGATCCTGCAGCTGGCGCTGCTCAAGCCGAAGTTCGCCATCCTCGACGAGACCGACTCGGGCCTGGACGTCGACGCGCTGCGCGTCGTGTCCGACGGCGTCAACGAGTACAAGTCGGGCAACGAGGTCGGCGTCATGCTGATCACGCACTACACCCGCATCCTGCGGCACATCACGCCGGACTTCGTGCACGTCTTCGCCGACGGCCGGATCGTCGAGTCCGGCGGCCGCGAACTGGCCGACGAGCTGGAGGAGAACGGCTACGTCAAGTACGTCGGCTCCGCCGAGCCCGCCAAGGCCTGACGTTCTCCCGCGCCCCGTTCCCGACGACACCGAGAGAGAGGAGTTGGCTCGATGACCACCACGGCTTCGAACAGCCCGACCAACTCTGTTCCCCTTGACGTGGCGGCACTGCGTGCCGACTTCCCGATCCTGACGCGCACCGTGCGCGACGGGAAACCCTTGGTGTACCTGGACTCCGGAGCGACCTCGCAACGGCCGGTGCAGGTGCTCGACGCGGAACGGCGGTACGTGTTCACGTCGAACTCGGCCGTGCACCGCGGTGCCCACCAGCTGTCCGAAGAGGCCACCGACGCCTACGAATCCGCGCGCGCCAAGACCGCGGAATTCGTCGGCGCGGACCCGGAAGAGCTGGTGTTCACCAAGAACGCGACCGAGGGCGTCAACCTCGTGGCGTACGCGATGAGCAACGCCGCCACCGCCGGTCCGGAGGCTGAGCGCTTCCGGATCGGCGAGGGCGACGAAATCGTCATCACCGAGATGGAGCACCACGCGAACCTGGTGCCGTGGCAGCAGCTGTGCCAGCGCACCGGCGCGACGCTGAAGTGGTTCAAGGTCACCGCCGAGGGCCGCCTCGATCTGTCCGATATGGACAGTGTGATCACGCCGCGCACCAAGGTGGTCGCGTTCGCGCACCAGTCCAATGTGCTCGGCACGGTCAATCCGGTGGACAAGCTGGTGGCCAAGGCGAAGGCGGTCGGCGCGCTGACCGTTCTCGACGCCTGCCAGTCCGTTCCGCACTTCCCGGTCGATTTCCATGCGCTGGGCGTCGACTTCGCGGTGTTCTCCGGGCACAAGATGCTGGCCCCGTCCGGCATCGGCGTGCTGTACGGCCGGACCGAGCTGCTCGAAGCCATGCCGCCGTTCCTCACCGGCGGCTCGATGATCGAGCTGGTCACCATGGAGCGCACCACGTTCGCCGCGCCGCCGCAGCGGTTCGAGGCCGGGGTGCCGATGACGTCGCAGGCGATCGGCCTCGGCGCGGCGGTGGACTACCTGTCCGCCGTCGGGATGGACCGCGTCGCCGCGCACGAGCACGAGCTGGCCGCGGCCGCGATCGCCGGCATCGGCGCGATCCCGGGCGTGCGCATCGTGGGGCCGACCGACCTCGAAGACCGGGGCGCGACCGTCGCGTTCGTGATCGACGGCGTGCACCCGCACGACGCCGGCCAGGTGCTCGACAGCCTCGGCATCGCGGTGCGGGTGGGCCACCACTGCGCGTGGCCGCTGCACCGGGCCTGTTCGGTGCCCGCGACCGTGCGGGCGAGCTTCTACCTGTACAACACGCTGTCCGAAGTGGACGCTCTGGTCGCCGGGATCCGCGAGGCGCAGAAGTTCTTCGGGGTGGCCCAGGACGGGGCCGCGCGGTGAACCTGGAGAGCATGTACCAGGAGATCATCCTGGACCACTACAAGAACCCGCACGGGCGCGGCCTGCGCGATCCGTTCGACGCGGAGTCGTTCCAGGTCAACCCGACCTGCGGCGACGAGATCACCTTGCGGGTGAAGGTCAGCGACGGCAAAGTCGAGGACGTGTCGTACGACGGGCAGGGCTGCTCGATCAGCCAGGCGTCCGCGTCGGTGCTCACCGACCTGGTCGTCGGGCACACGGTCGACGAGGCGTTCACGACCATGGACGCGTTCGTGGAACTGATGCAGGGCAAGGGCAAAGTCGAACCGGACGAGGACGTACTGGAGGACGGCGTCGCGTTCGCCGGCGTCGCGAAGTACCCGGCGCGCGTGAAGTGCGCCCTGCTCGGCTGGATGGCGTTCAAGGACGCCGTGTCCAGTACCACCACAGGAGCTGAGAAGGCATGAGCGAAGAGACGGTCACCGACCCGCGCGAGGGGCGCACCGCCGCGGACCTGCCCGAGCAGGCCGCCGCCGTCCCCGCCGACATCGCCAAGATCGAGGACGTCGAGGAAGCGATGCGCGACGTCGTCGACCCGGAACTCGGCATCAACGTCGTGGACCTCGGCCTGGTTTACGACATCCGGGTCGAGACCGACAACACCGCGACGATCGACATGACGCTCACGTCCGCGGCCTGCCCGCTCACCGACGTGATCGAGGACCAGACGTCGGCGGCGCTGACGTCCGGCGGGCTCGTGAGCGACTTCCGGATCAACTGGGTCTGGATGCCGCCGTGGGGCCCGGAGAAGATCACCGACGACGGCCGCGAGCAGCTGCGGGCGCTCGGTTTCACGGTCTGAGGGTTATCGCGTGCGAAGGCCGCCCCCGGTTCGCCGGGGGCGGCCTTCGGCGTATCCGGGGCTGATGCGTTCGGGCGCACGCGGGCGGAACTCCGGATTCTGTCGGGGCCGGGTGCTATGACTGACCGATGACCGAATCCGGTGCTGAATCCGTTCCCGACGAGAGACCTGACGAAAGACCCAGCCGCGGCCTGGCCGTGGGCGCGGTGTCGGTGGCCGCGGTGAGCTTCGCGCTCGCGGTGCTGACCTGGCTGGCCTGGCTGCTGGTGCGGCCCCGGCTGCTCGTGAGCGGGGTGTACCCGATCGTGGCCGAGGTGTTCGTCCTCGTGCTCGGCGCGCTGTGGTTCGCGGCGCTGCTGGCCGGAGTGCTGGCGGTGGTGCTGGGACTGCTAGGCGGAGGACGGCGGCGCTACGGCGGCGACCTCGCCCGCACAGGCGCGCTGCTGGGCGGGCTCACGGTGGTGGTGGCGCTGGCCGGGACGATCGCGTTCACAGTGAATCCCGGCGTCTCGCCGCTGTATCCCGCCGGACGGCCGCTCAATTCGATCATCCGCGAGTGAAGTATGTATAACGACCTATACGGCGGCGGTCGGTTCGATCGGCTTGGCCCGGTAACGACCTCGCGAACCGCTTCGATGATCGATTCATGACGGAAGGCTTCCCCGCTGCGCCGCCTTCGGTTGAGCGCGCGCCGCGCCGGTTTCCCTGGCTGCTCGCCGTGTTCGTCCTGCTCGCGGCCGCGGGTGCGGTCCTGGCGGCGACCGGGCTGCTCAAGGTCCTCAGCTACCGGTCGCTGGCCATGACCGGCGGGTCGATGGCGCACACCGTCGCCGCGGGCGAGCGGGTCGTTTTCGGGCTGCACGAGGGGCAGGAGATCCACCGCGGCGACCTCGTCGTCTTCGACGCGAGCGCGTTCGGAGACGGACGGCGCGGGATGTTCCTGCAACGCGTGATCGGGGTCGGCGGCGACGTGGTCGAGTGTTGCGACGACCATCGCCGGATCAAGGTGAACGGCAAGTCGATCGACGAGCCTTACGCGGCAGGCGAGCAGGCGACCTTTTACGCGAAAGTGCCGCCGGGCGCGGTGTTCGTGGCGGGGGACCAGCGGGACATCGCGGACGACTCCCGATGGCGCGTCAACGAGCCCGGCGGCGGGGCGATGCCGCTGTCCGCGGTGTACGGAGTCGTGTCCGGGACCGGGAATCTGTTCTGGGTCAAGCAGATTCCGGCGACCACCGCGTTCGCCGACGCCGGGCTTCCCGGGACGACGGAGCCGGATTCCGGGCCGGTCGCCGGCCGGATCACCGCGGGGGCCGGGGCGGTGCTGTTCCTCATCGGGTTCGCCGGTCTGCTCGTGACCGTCGTCCGGAGCGCCGGAAAACGACGAAAAGCAGCCGCAGTCCCGCCAGCGCGCTGATCATCAGCAGGTTGTAGCCGAAGACCTGGTTCAGCGTCAGCCCGGGCACGAGCTGCGGTCCGCTCGAACTGGCCAGCAGCAGCACGGCCATGAGCCCGGTCGCGATGCCGACCAGCGCCAGCAGCACCTCGTGCACCAGGCCGGTCACCAGGTCGCGGTCGCGTTCGTCGGAGAACAGCCGCATGTTCACCGACAGCCTGCCTTCTTCCAGTGCCGCGCCGATCCGGTCGACGCGCCGCGGCAGGCGGCGCAAGACCGGCAGCAGGGCGGTGAACTCGTCGGTGACCGTGCGGCGCACGGTTTCCGGCCGCAGGCCGATGCGTTCGGTGGCGAACGCGCGGGACTCGGCGACCAGGTCGAAGTCCGGGGCCAGCGTCGCGAGCGTGCCTTCCATGGTGGCCAGCGCGCGGAAGACCGCGGCGATCGGCGGCGGGACGGCGAGGCGGAATTCGGCGACGACGCGGAACAGGCCGGTGAACAGGTCGAGCCCGGGCGTCCGGCCCGGGCCGAAGTGGCGGGCGAGCAGGGCGCCGAGCGCGCGTTCCAGGCGTTGTTCGTCGAGGTCGTCCGGGCGGTGCACGATTTCCAGCAGTCCGTCGCGGACGCCGGCCGGGTCGCCGCGGTCGATGGCGGGCAGCAGCGCTTGCAGTCCGGCGCGCAAGCCGGTGTCGAGGCGGCCGACGGAGCCGAAATCCAGCAGGCCGAGGGTGCCGTCTTCGAGGAGCAGAACGTTGCCGGGGTGCGGATCGGCGTGGAAGACCCCGCCCAGCAGGACCTGGTCGAGCAGGCCGCGCAGGAAGGTGCGGGCCAGGTCCTCGCGCGAGCGTCCGGAACTGGTGGCGAGCGGTTTGCCGTCGAGCCGCCGCATCACCAGAACGCGCTCCGTGGACAGTGCTTTGTAGACAGTCGGCAGCGTCACGCCGGCGACCGGATGCGCGGCGATGGCGTCGATGTTCGAGGCTTCGGTGCGGAAATCCAGTTCGTCCTCAAGGGATTCGGCGAATCCGTCGGCCAGTTCCCGCACGCCGAGCGACCGTGCCCAGCCGGCGCGTTCGTGCAGCACGGCGGCGAGCCGGCGGACGATGTCGATGTCGCGTTCGACCTGCTCGCGGATTCCGGGCCGCTGCACCTTCACCACGACCTCCGCGCCGGAGCGCAGCCGGGCGCCGTAAACCTGCGCGATCGACGCCGCGGCAAGGGGTTCGTCGTCGATGCGGGCGAACGCGGTGACGTCGATTTCCTCGCGCAGCAAGGCGCGCACCTCGTCCTCGGGCGCGGGCGGCACCTGGTCGTGCAGCCGGCTGAGTTCGCGGATGTACACCGGCGGAAGGAGATCCGCGCGGGTCGACAGCAGCTGCCCGAGTTTCACGAACGTCACGCCGGCCTCCTCAAGCGCCAGCCGCAACGACCGCGCGAGTTTCGCCGAACCGTCGGGATCGGCGGTGCGGCGGCCGGTGAGGAACGAGCCGAGGCCGTGCCGGATCGCGATGCGCATGATCCGCGAGTAACGCCGGGCGCGGGCCGCGCGGGAACGCACCGAGCGCATCCGGGCGAACAAACCGGGGCCGCCGGACGGAATCGCGAGTTCGGCGACGAAAAGGACCAGCAGGGTCACCGCGAGCGCGCTGCCCGCCAGCGGGATCAGCAGTCCGGCCGCGACCCCGGCGTTGGTCAGCACGGCGACCGGGAACATCCGGATGACAGTTCCCGCGACGATCCAGCCCGCCAGCGCCGCGCCGAGCGCCCGGACGAGACCGACGCGCACCCCGAGCACTTTGCGGGCCGCGGCGACGAGCGGCCACAGCACCACGACGTAGGCAAGCAGGCCGAGCAGGATCGTTTGCATGCCGACGAGCACACCATCGCGGCGGCGCGCGCGGATCCAGCCCGGGCGGGACGGGCCTCCCTCTTGCGGGGGAGCGCCCTACTTTCGGACGTAGTCCCTGCCGGTGGTGAACTTCTAACGTCGTCGAGCGGACAAGGGTTGCTTGCTTTCCCGACGAGCTACGGAGGACACGATGCACGCACGAGGGTTCCGGCGGATCGCCGCACTGACCGCGGTCGCCGCCGCGCCGCTCGGCCTTGGCCTGGCCACCGCACCCGCCGCGTCCGCCGCCGAGGCGGCCACCGTCTACTACAGCTCGGCCGGCGCGCCGGACTACGTTTCGCAGATCGACCAGGGCGCGGCCAACTGGAACGCCGCGGTCAGCGACGTGAAACTGGTGAAGGACGAGGGCAAGGCGACGATCACCATCCACGAGGTGCACAGCGGCGGCTCGTACACGCAGACCGACGGACACGGCAACGGCGACGTCTACCTGGACACGAGCCAGGTCGCCGAGGGCTACGACCCGACCCGGATCGCCGCGCACGAACTCGGCCACAACCTCGGCCTGCCGGACCACTACGAGGGGCCGTGCACGGAGCTGATGTCGGGCCACGGACCGGGCACGTCGTGCACCAACGCGAAGCCGGACGCGCAGGAGTCGGCGAAGGTGCAGCAGCTGTGGGCCAACGGGTTCCGGCTTGAGGGGACTCGGGTCACGAAGACGGTTTACTGAGGGTCTCGTGAGTGCTGGCGCCGGTTCTAACCGGCGCCAACACTCACGAGGAGCCCCGGGCAGCGAGGAGCCCCGGGCAGCGAGGAGCCCGGGCAGCGGCGCGGCCGGGCCTGCCGTGCGTGGCGGACGTCGTGAGTGTTTAGGCCGGTTAGAACCGGCATGGCCACTCACGAGACCCCAGCCCGCTCGGGTCCGCACCGGAACGGCCCCCGCACCCGCCTCCGGACGCAATGCCTGGGAGTCAAGCCGGGCGGCCCAGCCTGCTGACCGTCCATAAAGGACGCCAACCTCAGCGAAATGCTCGATTAGCTCCGGATTGCCCGTTTCTTCAAGTCTGTGAGGGCCACCTTGAGGGAATCAGATTCCCTCAAGGTGGCCCTCACGGTCGACACGCCCGGCCGACACGCCCGGCCGCGCTCATAACGCCGCTTTAAGTCCCAGGCCTTGGTCGTGAGTGGCAATCCCGGTTCTAACCGGGATTGCCACTCACGACCTCCCTACTCCGCCTCCAGCACGAAGAACAGGAAGCTCGGGCTCACGCACAGCATCCGGTAGTCCTCCGGGAACAGCTTTTCCGCCTCCGGCACCGGTTTCGGCTCGCTCAGCACCGAGATCCGGAACCCGGCCTCGGTGAACGCATCGGTCATCGCGTGCAGGGGCCGGTTCCAGAAACTCATCGGCGTCGTCCGGCCGTTGGCTTCCCAGTCCTCGGTCCATTCGTAAGTCGCCGAGTAGTCCGTCTGCTGCCCGGCCTGCCGCTGCAGCAGGTGGATCGCGAACGGATGGTCGACCACCACGATCAGCCGTCCGCCGGGCCTGAGGACGCGGTGGAACTCGGCGAGCGTCGGCCCCCAGTCCTCCAGGTAGTGCAGCACGAGCGAGGCGACGACGTCGTCGAAGGCGTTGTCGGCGTAGGGGAGCGGCTCGGCGACATCGGCGACGCGCAGGTCCACATCCGGGCCGAGCCGCTGGCGGGCGATGTCGAGCATGCTGCTGCTCAGGTCGAATCCGGACACCTCGGCGCCGCGTTCGCGCAGCGAGACGGTCAGCGGTCCGGCACCGCATCCGGCGTCGAGAATCCGACGCCCGGCTACGTCTCCGGCCAGCGCCAGCACGGCGGGGCGCTCGTAGTAGGCGTTCTGGATTTCGGTGTCCGACATGGCCGTGTAGGTCTCGGCCAGCAGGTCGTAATCGTTGACGACGGTGCTCTCTTCAGGAGGCATGCGATCCACGGTGCCAGAAAACCGGTGCCAGGGTCCCGCCCTGGAGGGAAGCGCCCGCCGGGGCCGCCTGTCAGGATTGGCGGGTGCGTTTCCTTCGTCCGCTGGTCAGCGGGGTCACCTATCGCCGGTGGGTGTACTTGATCCTCGGCGCCGCGCTCAGCGTGCCGTACCTGCTGCTCGCCATGATCGCGATGCCGTCGCTGCTGCCGTTCACCACGACGATGGGCTGGGCGAGCCTCGCCGGATTCGTCGTGACAGTCGCGGTGCTGGCCGCGACCGCGTTCTTGCCCGCGGTGCGCGTGCTGGAGGCGGCGGCGGTGCGGGAACTGCTCGCCCAGCCCGCGCCCGGACACGGACGGCTGCGGTGCGCGGCGATGTTCGTCCTGCACGTCGGGGCCGGTCTGGTGACTGGGTTCGCGACGCTCGCGGTGCCGGCCGGGTTCGGGTTCGCGATCAACGCGGTCTTCACCGGTCGGCTTGTCGACACGCCGGATTTCCAGCTGACGGTTCCGCGTGGCTGGGCGTCGGCGTGGCTGCCCGCGGTGTTCGTGGTGGCTTTCGTCGTGCTGATCTACTGCGTATGGGGCGTCGGCGGATTGCTGCGCCGCGCGGCCGCTCGGTTGCTTGGCTGGTCGGCCGCGGAGCGCATCGCGCAGCTCGAACGGCGCACCGATCAGCTCGCCGAACGCACGCGGCTCGCGCGTGAACTCCACGATTCCGTGGGGCACGCGCTTTCGGTGGTCACGCTGCAGGCCGGAGCTGCGCGGCGGACGCTGCACACCGATCCCGGCTTCACCGAGGAAGCGCTCACCGCGATCGAGGAGTCGGCCCGCACCGCGCTCGACGACCTCGACCACGTGCTCGGCCTGCTTCGCGAAGAGGCGCGCGACCGGACGCCGCACGCGGGTCTCGCCAATCTGCCCGCGTTGATCACCGTGACGCAGCAGTCCGGTACGGATTGCCGTGTCGCAGTGGAAGGTGACGTCGCGAAGGTGCCGGCGGTGGTGTCCCGCGAGGTTTACCGGATTCTGCAGGAATGCCTCACGAACGCGGTGCGGTACGCGGGCAAGGTGCCGGTCACCGTCGCGCTGGCGGTCGGGGACGGGCAGTTGCGGGCCGAGGTCGCGAATCCGCTCGGCTCGGCCCGGCCGTCGCGCGCTCGCGGCGGACGCGGCCTGCGGGGCATCGCGGAACGGGCGGAACTGGTGGGTGGCAAGCTGTCCGCGGGACCGGTGGGCGAAAACTGGGAGGTCGTGGTGACGGTGCCGTGGGGGAACCGGTGAGCGTGCGGGTCCTGCTGGTGGACGACGAACGGCTGATCCGTGCCGGGCTGCGCGCGATCGTGGACAGCGAACCGGACCTGACCGTGGTCGGCGAGGCCGCAGACGGCGCGGAGGTGCCGGGGCTGGTCGGGCAGCTGCGGCCGGACGTCGTGCTGATGGACGTGCGGATGCCCGCGGTGGACGGGATCCGCGCGACCGAGCATCTGCTGTCCACTGTGGACGATCCACCGAAGGTGATCGTGGTGACCACCTTCGAGAACGACGACTACGTGTACGACGCGCTGCTCGCCGGGGCCAGCGGGTTCCTGCTGAAGCGCGCCCGGCCGGAGGAGATCGTCGCCGGGATCCGCACGGTGCTGGCGGGGGATTCGCTGCTGTTCCCGGCGGCGATCCGGGGGATGGCCGCGCGGCGGGCGCCCGCGACGGGAGCGCCGCTGGACTTCCTGACCGAGCGGGAGCGCGACGTGCTGCGGCTGATGGCGGCCGGACTGTCCAACGGCGAGATCGCCGCGGAGCTGTATCTGGGGCTGCAGACGGTGAAAACGCACGTCGGGAACGTGCTGGGGAAGCTGGGCGCGCGGGACCGCACGCAGGCGGTGATCCGGGCCTACGAATCGGGGTTCGTCAGGCCGACCGGCTGATGGCGACGTCCCGGCCGATGCCGCGCAGGACCTCGACGCGGTCGCTGCCGGGGCGGCTGAGCACCCAGCTGGAGCCGGGCACGGCTTTGGCGCGTTTCTTGAGCGGCGCGAGCAGTCGGGAAGCGTCCCGATAGGACGGAATGGTGCCGCTGCCGCACACCAGCGTCGCCAGGGAAACCGTGACCGGCATGCCTTCGGCCGACCAGTGCGTGTCCAGCAGCGCCGCGGCGACCGTGCCGATTTCGTCCACGTCGCACACGATCAGGAAGTCGTCGCCGCCGACGTGGCTCACCCGCATGCGCGGCAGGCGCCGGGCGAGGTCGGTGAGCGTTTCGCCGAGGGAGCGGATCAAATCGTCCCCGGCGGCGAAGCCGGCGTTGTCGTTGACCGACTTGAAGGCGTCGACGTCCAGCCACGCCGCCACGAACTGCTCGCCGCTCGCGATCCGGCGTTCGACGTCGCGCGCCGCCGCCTCGCTGCCCGGCAGCCGGGTGAGCGGGCTGAGCGTGACCGCCTCCTCCACCTTTGCCTCGGCGACTCCGCGCACGACCTCGGTCACCAGCACCACGCCGAGGCAGTGCCCGGCCGCGTCGACCACCACGACGTCGTCGCCGGTGCGGCCCCAGTCGGCGTCGGTGACCAGTTCGAGGAACTCCAGCGCGCTCGCGCCCGCCTCGATCAGGTGCGGTTTGTCCGCCAGCCGCGCGGCGGACCGTTTCGCGTGCAGGGCGTGGCCGTACGGACCGGTGATGGTCACGAGGAAACGCGTCCGGTCGACTGACCACTGTGGACGGTTGTCCGCGTCGACGCCGACCACGCCGCTCGGCGCGTCGGCGGCGGCCAGCACCTCGCGGACGTCGTCGCACGTCGCGTCCACCGGCAGCGTCGTGGCCGGGCGCAGGAAATCGCCGACGCGCGGGGCCTGCGGCGGCGCGGGCGTGCGCCGGTCCTCCGGGAGGACCGCGCCGGAAGCGGGCGCGGACCGGTGCGCGGCGGGCGGCGCGAGCAGGTTGCCCTGCGCGATCCGGACGCCGAGCTGCTGCGCCGCGTCGAGCTGGGACTCGGTCTCGATCCCGGTCGCGACCAGCCGGGTGTTCGTGCGCGTCGTGTAGTGCAGCAGCGCCTCGACGACGGCCGTCGACGCCGGGTCGCCGGGCAGCCCGCGCAGCACGCTGCGGTCGAGCTTCACCAGGTCCACCGGCGACTGCGCGAGCAGCGCCAGCGGGAGGTCGCCGCGGCCGAGCCCGTCGAGCGCGAGCCGGAAGCCCAGTTCGGTGAGCGCGCGCATGCCGTCGAGCAGGCGGCCGGTGGGCAGATGCGTGAACGGCGGCCCGACCTCGAGCACCACGTCGCGGGTGCGCCGTCCGGCCGCGCCGAGTTCGGCGATCAGCTCGTCGAACGCCTCCAGCGGCGACGCGAGCGTGCGCGCGGAGAGGTTGAGGTGCAGCGGGAGCGCGCTCGGGCGCTCGGTTTCCTGGCGCACCGCGGCGGCGGCCAGCCCGAGGTCGACCTCGGTGAGCCTGCCGTCGCGGCGGGCCTCGGCGAGGAGTTCGTGCGCCGTGCCCCGGCCCGGCCGGGCCAGTGCCTCGTACGCGACGACTCCGCCGGTGTGCAAGCTGTACATCGGCTGGAAGGCGAATCGGACCGCACGCAGCGTCGTCACGGAGGCGATACTCGCACCGCCGGAGGCGACTGCGAAACCGTTGTCAGCTGATGTTCACCGGCGTGGCACTTCGGCCACCGGATCGGACTAGCGAAATGCTTTCCCGTTCCCTCGATCGGGAGCGGGAAAAATCCCGGCACCGACTCGGCCGAGCAGCCTGCGGCGGATCCCGGCCGGGGCCGCGCGGAAGAGGTTTGCCATGGTCGCGGCGGTGCCGGGAAGGTCGGCGCGGCCCGAGGTGAACGCGCGCTGCGCCGGGACCGGGAGGGCGAAGAAAAGATCGAAAAATTGCGCCGACTGCACGGGTGACATTCCGCACAATGCACGGAGTCCATGACGGCGCAAGACGTGCACCGCGCGGGCTTCCGGCGGCCACAATGCCTTCCGCGCGGCGCTGGCCGCAGCCGCCGGGCCCGCGTCGAACGTGTCCGCGAGAGCGTCCGCGACGGGGGGCGCGAGCTGGAGCGCGGTCGCGAGGCTGTAACCGGTCGCCGGGTGCACGAGCGCGCCCGCGACCCCGAACGGCACCTCCTGGCCACGCTTCGGCAGCGGGACGTCGAGCACGATCCGCACCCGCTCGACCCGGCCCGCCGGGCGGATTCCCGCCGCTTTGAGCCGCGTGTGCAGCCGCTGGGCCAGCTCGGCCACCGGGAGCCCGGGTTTGCGCGCCAATGACGTCTCCTCGACCAGCACCGAGCCGTCGCCGAGGGGGAGGAGGTAGCGGAAGCTGTCCGTGCCGTCGCGCCAGTCCATGAAGACCGCGGTGTCGGCCGGTGCCAGGCCCTCGGCCTGGTCTGCGGGCAGCACGAGCCCGTACGCGGTCTGTTCTGCCCGTGGGGCACGGAGTTTGGGTGCGCCGGACGCGTCGACGAACACCGCGGCTGCCAGCCGCCGACCATCGGCGAGGAGAACGGTCGAACCATGCGGGCCGTGCTCCGCGCCGTCCGCCTTGCCCGTGATGACCTGGACTTTCGGCTCGGTGAGCCACTCGCGCAGCCCGGCGTTGTCGAGCACTCGATACGCGCGTTCGACGCGATGCTCCCGGGTCCCGTACGCCAGCGTTGTCGCCGGAGCCGCTGCGATCGCTTGGTCCGGCAGGCTGGGAACTTCGTCCGCCCACAGTCCGTAAGTATTCGGCCACTTTCGGTGCGGATCCGGGTCGAGGACGGCCGTTTCCAGCCCTCGCCGGGCGCACGCGGCCGCCAGCGCCCGTCCGGCCGGGCCGCCGCCCGCCACCAGCACGTCGGTCATCCCGCGATCCTGCCGTACGGGCGGATACGGTGAGACACATGGACGAGAGCGATCCGAGGGCAGCGCGCCGGGACCCGGAGAACGGGGCGGGCGGGTTCACCGACCTGGCGGCCAGCCCGTTCCGCGTCGACCGCGACCGGATCACCGCGTCGCCGTTCTTCGCGCGGCTGGGCGGGGTCACCCAGGTGGTCAGCGCGGGCGGGGCCGGGCTGCTGCACAACCGGCTGACGCACAGCCTGAAGGTCGCGCAGGTCGCGCGCGGGATCGCGGAGCGGATCACCGGGTCGAGCGAGTCGGCCGAACTCGCGACGAAGCTCGGCGGCTGCGATCCGGACGCGTGCGAGGCCGCCGCGCTGGCGCACGATCTCGGGCATCCGCCGTTCGGGCACCTCGGCGAGCAGACCCTCGACCGGATCGCGCGGCACCGGTTCGGCCTCGCCGACGGTTTCGAGGGCAACGCGCAGACCTTCCGCATCCTCACCACGACGGACGTGCGCGGCCCGTCCTCGATCGGCCTCGACCTGACGACGGCGGTCCGCGCGGCGGTCCTGAAGTACCCGTGGGCCCGCCTGCACTACCCGCAGCCGCACCCGACCGAGATGCCGCTGCCGCCGCGTGGCGCGGCCGAACCGGACGACGCTCCCGGGACCGGCGCGAGCAAGTTTTCCGCCTATGTCACGGAATTGGACGACTTCGAGCAGGCGCGGGCCCCGTTCGCCGCGCGGATCGAGCCGTGGCAGCAGACCGTGGAAGCGTCCGTAATGGACACTGCCGACGACATCGCGTACGCGATCCACGACCTGCAGGACTTCCACCGCATCGGCGTCCTGCAGCACGCTCCGGTCGCGGCTGAGCTGGGAGAGTGGCTGGCGCACGCCGTCGAACTGGCCTCTTTGGACGATGCCCGGCTGACCGCCGAAATCCGCCGCCCCGGCCGTTCCCTGGAGCGGATGCGCCGGCGGATGCACGTGAAAGACAGCTGGATCGTGGACGACGACGCCTTCGCCGCGGCTGTGGCGCGAGTCCAGCGCGAACTGGTCGACGGCCTGCTCGCGGACGGTTTCGACGGCTCGACCGAAGCCGAGCAAGCGACCGCCGCGTTCTCCGCGAACTGGACGGCGCGGCTGGTCGACGGGGTGTTCGTCCTGTCGTCCCCGTCGACCCGGTCCGGGCACGTCTCGCTGCGGCCCGCGCAGTGGCACGAGGTGCAGGCGCTGAAGTTCGTCCACCGGCGGTTCGTGTTGCTGCGCCCCGATCTCGCGTTGCACCAGCGCGGTCAGGCGAGCCTGGTCACCACGCTGGTCGACGCGCTGGACGCCTGGCTCCTGGACCGCGACGAGGCTTCCCGGCTGCCGCGCCGGCTGCACGACCTGATGGAACTGGCGCACGGCGAGTACGCGGGCTTGGTCCGGACCGCGCCGGAGCTGCTGGTCGGTGCGACGGGGGAACGGATCGAGGGTGCGGACGCGGTGCGCGGGCTGGCCCGGGGCCGGGCGGTGGTGGACTTCGTCGCTTCGCTGACGGACAAGCAGGCGGTGACGTTGCTGGACGCCTTGTCGGGCCGGTCGAGCCAGCCTTGGTCGGACTCCTTCGTGCTGTAATCGGCTTGCGCCGGCGGGGGTCCGGCGGCCACGGTGGACAGATGCCGTTGACGATCCGGGAAGCCGGTGCCGAGGACTGGCCGGGGATCTGGCCGATCGTCCGGGACGTGGTGACCGAGCAGCAGACGTTCCCCTACGACCCGGCGATGACCGAACCGGAAGCCCGGCAGCAGTGGCTGGTGCCCGCCCCGGCGCGAGTGGTGGTCGCGGCCGACGGGGACCGGGTGCTGGGCACGGCGAATATGTACGCCAACCGGCCGGGGCCGGGAAACCACGTCGCTTCGGGGAGTTTGATGGTGGCCCGGGACGCGCGCGGTTCCGGGGTGGGGCGGGCGCTGGTCGTCGACCTGATCGAGTGGGCGCGGCGCGCCGGGTTCGCGGCGGTTCAGTTCAACGCGGTGGTGGAGACCAATGTCGCGGCGATCCGGTTGTACGAGAGTCTCGGGTTCGTGACGCTGGGGGTCGCGCCGGGAGCGTTCCGGCATCCGGTGGAGGGCCGGGTCGGGTTGCGCATCATGTGGCTGGAACTGTGACTCGCCGGGCGGTCCAAGTCCGCTGACCGTCCACCGCTTTTGCTCGTCCGTGAGGGGAACCCTGCGCCTCGGCCGCGCCCGAGACGCCGCCTCGAGTTCCGGTGCGGCCGCGCGCGACCGGATCGGCCGAACGGCCTACGACGTTGGTCAGGCAACGGATATTGCCCGGCCAACGTCACCCCAACGGCCGTTTTTCCCGGGCAGAAGTGGTACTTAGCTGGGTCCAGCCGGTGATCACCGGCGTTGGCCAGCGTGAGTCGGGGCACGCGGTGTGAGATCGGAGGCGCACGTGCGTCGGAACCGTTCACCGAGAGCCTCGACGAAAACCGCCAGAAGACGGACGGGCGTGGTCGCCGCGGCGGTGCTCGCCGCCGGGCTGGCGACACCGCCCCTAGCCGGAGCGCAGGAGTCCACTGTGGACACTGCGAACAATCAGATCGCCGCGCTGCAGGCGCTCAAAGACGGGCAGACCGCGACTGAGTCCAAAATAGACAGCAAGCTGCTCGTCCAGGAGAAGATGCGCACGCGGAGCCTGAGCGCGGCCGCGTTGCCGGGCCTCGCCAGGACCGGGGACAAGGCGCTCGTCGACATCCGCGTCACGAAGGTGAGCGACGGGCTCGTCAACGACCTGGTCAAGGCCGGTGCCGCAGTGCGCGCGGTGTCGAGCACGGCGGCGAGCATCCGGGCCGAGGTGCCGCTGGCGGCGTTGCCGGAGATCGCGAAGCGCGGCGACGTGAAGCACGTCGAGACCGCGGACCAGGCGATGACCGCGCGACAGCGGGACAACAAAGAAGGCACCGAAACCAAGCAGCAGAAGGCTGACCGGATCGATCGGCAGCTCAAGGAAGCCCTTGCCGCACAAGACAAGGCTCCGGTAGTAAGCGCGGGGGACCGGGCCCACAATGCGGACACCGCGCGCCAGCAGTTCGGCGTGACCGGCACCGGAGTGAAGGCCTGCGCGCTGTCCGACGGGGTCGATTCGCTGGAGGTTTCCCGGGCCAAGGGCGAGCTTCCGGCGGTCGATGTCCTGACCGGGCAAGCCGGCAGCGGCGACGAAGGCACCGCGATGCTGGAGATCATCCACGACCTCGCCCCGAACGCGAAGCTCGGTTTCGCGACGGCGTTCACCTCGGACGCGAGCTTCGCCGACAACATCCGGAAGCTCCGCTTCGAAGCGCACTGCGACGTGATCGTCGACGACGTCATCTACTTCAAGGAATCCCCGTTCCAGGACTGGATCATCGCGCAAGCGGTGAACGACGTGACGGCCGACGGCGCGCTCTACTTCTCCTCGGCGGGCAATGAAGGCAATGTCGCCGACGGGACCGCGGCGCACTGGGAAGGCGACTACGTCGATTCCGGCGTCCCGATCGGCAAATTCGCCGGCACGGCGCACAACTTCGCCGGAACGGCCGGAAGACAGGTGTTCGAGCCGATCTCGGACGCGTCGTCGGCCAACGTCCCGGTGACGCTGCACTGGTCCGACCCGATCGGCGCGGCCGCCGACGACTACGACCTCTACCTCCTCGACGCGCGCGGCAACGTCGTCAGCTTCAGCCAGGACGTCCAGAACGGCACCCAGGACCCGTACGAGCAGCTGGCCACCCCGCTGTTCGGCGGCACCGGGCTGCGGCTCGCCGTGGTGAAGTTCTCCGGGGCTGCCCGGTATCTCTCGCTGACCGCGTTCGGCAGCCGGTTCCGCGACTCCGCGGACGGGCTGAAGGCGTACTCCACACCCGGTGCGGTCGTGGGCCACGCGGCGGCGCGCCAGGCGTTCGCGGTCGCCGCGGCACCCGCCGAGGCGGCGTTCGGGCGGCCGCTCGAACCGGGCGACCCGGCCAACCCGACCGGACCGTATCCGTCGGCGTATTCCGGGGCCAGCAAGGCGGAGCGGTTCAGCTCGGACGGTCCGCGGCGCGTGTTCTACGAGGCCAACGGCACCCCGATCACGCCCGGCGACGTGTCCTCGACCGGCGGCGAGGTCCGGCAGAAGCCGGAAATCACCGCGGCGGACGGCGTGCACACCTCGGTCAGCGGATTCGACCCGTTCTTCGGCACCTCGGCAGCGGCGCCGCACGCGGCCGCGATCGCGAGCCTGGTGCTGTCCGGCAACCCCGGACTGTCCAATTCGGACGTTCGCGAGGCCTTCCTGAAGACCGCGGTGGACATCGAAGCGCCCGGCCCGGACAACCTCGCCGGCGCCGGAGTGGTGTTGGCGGACAAGGTATTGACCTACACCGGAGCCAGCCCGCAGCCGTACGCGGAGGCCGCGCAGCCGACCGTCCGCGGCCCCAGCGGCGGCAGCACGCTCAACCCCGGTGAGACCGCGACGGTCACGCTGCCGGTGAAGAACAACGGCGACGGTGCCGCGGTGTCCACGAGCGTCGTGCTGACCTCGCCGACTCCGGGCGTCACGGTCGCGCCGCGGGCGAAGTCGTACGGCACGATCAGCCCGGGACAGACCGGAGTCAACGACTTCACCGTCTCGGTTCCGGCCAGCCAGCAGCTCGGCTCGCCGGTGGTGCTCAACGCGCGGGTCACGTTCGCGGGCTCGTACTCGCCGCGGACCAGCACGTTCGGGCTGCCCGTGGGCACGCCGTCGCCGGTTTCGCAGGCGTTCGCCTACGCCGGACCGGCGGTCGCGATCCCGGACAACTCGTCGCTGGGCGCCTCGGTGCCGCTGGTGGTGAGCGGCGTCGGGCCCGCGTCGAAGGTGTCGCTGTCGATCGACGGCAGCACCTGCACCACCGCGGAGAAGGCGACCACGGTCGGCATCGACCACACCTACGTCAACGACCTGGCCGGCACGCTGACCTCGCCGTCCGGCGCGACGGCGACGCTCTTCCAGCGGGGCGGCGGCAGCGGCAACAACCTCTGCCAGGTGGTGTTCGACGATTCGGCGGCCAAGCTGTTCAGCACGACCGGATCGCCGGACGCGCCGTACACCGGCACCTACCGCCCGGTCACGCCGCAGACCCAGGCGGGCGTGCCGGCGGACGGCACGTGGACGTTCAAGGTGGTCGACTCCACCGGCGGCGACTCCGGTTCGATCCGCAGCGTTTCGCTGCACGTCAACGGGTACGTCGCGGGCGGTCGCCCGGCGGACGTGCACAAAGTGGTGACCAGGGGGCCCCAGCTGGCCTAGCGGACGCGGGGCCGTCGCACATCGCGGCGGCCCCGTACCGTTTCCGGAGCA